>NZ_DKGQ01000042.1:118121-178867 GCF_002453355.1 Psychrobacter sp. UBA6766
AAATACAACTGTTGTTAAAAATGTAACTACGTTTACGAATATGATTTTGCCTAAAATACAGACATGATTCTCACTATTTTATTAGCGATGCTCTATCGAGGACAAGTTTTAACTCATCTTACAACTTGTCATTCAATACCAATTATTCTATCTTATTGTCCCTGACGAGCAATCATAATCTGTGCACTAGCAGCAAGCTCGTCTTCCACATGAACAGTACAATCAAACTTATAAATGCCCTGCTTTTGCATCACGGTTTTGGCACGGATAATTAACTGGTCGCCTGGGATGACGCGGCGCTTAAAACGCACTTTATCCACGCCTGCAAACAGATACAAATAACCGTCTTCTACCGTCAATCCTGCACTAATAAAACCAAGGACGCCTGACACCTGCGCCATTGATTCAACCATCAATACTCCTGGCATGATCGGCTGATCAGGGAAATGGCCATTGAAGAATTCTTCATTAATGGTCACATTTTTGATAGCAGTAATACATTCGCCAGGCGTGCAAGATATCACCTTATCGACCAGCAAAAATGGATAACGATGCGGCAGATAATGCTTAAGGGTATGATAGGTTAATGGGAGTGTTAAGCCTTGTTCTGCTAAGCTTTTGATGTCTTCATCACTCGGTCTATCGATATCAGTCGTGCTCATAATGGCGCTTCCTTGCTATATTCTAAGCGTTGCTTTATTTTTAAGCATTGCTGTGTTTTAAAATTCTGTAAATACTTATCGTAGCACTAAGCACTTATTATCACTCATTAATTGTCAGAGTCTCATCAAGCCGTGCCAGTCACACCGTACTAGTCACGTCCAAGCTGGCGAAAACGTACCGCTGCCCGGCGCCAATTAGCGGTTGGCATGGCAGCTGTTCCAGAAGAATACGAACCGGCCTTGGTGATGGATTTAGTCACCATGGTCATCCCAGATAAGATCACATCATCAGCAATCTCAATATGGCCGGTAATACCAACAGCGCCTCCTATAATACAGCGCTTACCTATGCTAGTACTACCCGCGATGCCAGTTTGTGCCGCGATGGCCGTACCATCACCGATACGAACGTTATGAGCAACTTGTACGAGGTTGTCAATGATAACATGATTGCCAATCACCGTATCATCGATAGCACCACGATCGATACAGGTTTGGCTACCAATTCGCACATGATTACCAATCACCACGCGTCCTAGCTGAGCAATACGTTCCCAGCCAGTAACGCTAGGATTGCTAGTGGGTGCAAAGCCAAAGCCTTCTGCCCCTATGCTGACGCCAGCGTGTAATCTAACATGGTCACCAAGCACACAATCATGCCCGATGACCACTTGGGATTTGAGGACACAATCATTGCCAATGATGGTGTTTGCTTCGATGATCACATTGGCACTAAGCGCACTGCGGTTGCCAATTTGCACATTTTCACCAATGACACAAAAAGGACCAATCGTCACCTCATTGCCAAGAACCGCGCTTTCGGCTATCACGGCGCTTGGATGAATACCACGAGCCAACGATTGGTGAGCAAAAAGCTGACTGGCACTGGCATAAGCCAAATAAGGTACATCAACGATTAGAGCGATCGCATTTTTTGCGACCTTGTCTTGATGTTCTGACGTGATCAGCACTGCTCCCGCCTGACTGCTCGACAAACTAGGAATATAATGCGGATTGGCTAGAAAACTTAACTGCTGCGAGTTGGCGGTTGTTAAATTACCAATACTGTCTAATTTTAGACACAGTTGTTCAGCGCTAAGGCCATTCTTATTCAGAACAGGCTGACGCTGCTCAATCCGAGTGATAAGTTGCTCAATCGTTATCATAGTTGCTATTAGTATAATTGCTAGTATAGTTGAGATTAGTAGTGGTATGAATAAGAGGGTCGCCAATTTGAGATATCATCTTGACGACCAGCTAAACTTTAAGTACGGGCCAATTTACTTATTCGCATAACAAAAGCAATTAAACCGCGCTATGGGAATTTATTAATCTAAAAGGTGTTACCAATTTGGAACTGAACCTTTTCAGTTTCATCGCCTTCTTTATCCCCGATGGGCACCGCATAACTGAGTGAAATTGGACCAATTGGCGTATACCAAGTGACACCTAAGCCAGCACTAAAGCGGAATTTATTATCTTGAGTAAGGAGTTTGACCTCACTTCCATCTTCATTTACGGCAGGATTACCAGTTACGGGGTTGATAAAGGTACGATCTTCTTTATCTGTGGTATCAAATACCTGACCACCTTCGGCAAATAATACTGGACGTACTTGGTCTGACCAATCACCTTTAAATGGCATCGGCAAAATTAGCTCAGTCCCAAAACTAACTAGCGCATTACCCCCAACTTCTTCATCTTTTGAATAACGCACATCTTTGTTGACTGCATCATAGTAGCTTTGCGATTTGGGACCCAGCGTTGAAGACTCATAACCACGCACTGAGCCATAACCACCAGCATAGAAGTTTTCATAAAATGGCAAATCATTACCATAGCCAAGCTTAGTATAGCCGCGAGCTATCCAGTCTTTATAGATAGGATAATAAATATTGCCGCGATAAATAAGCTTTTGATAGCTTTCATCACCAAGACCAATCGTTGCATCAACGGTATGGCTCATGCCTTTATTTGGAAATACAGGGCGATCTAGCGTGCTGTAATCCCAGCCGAAAAGCAAGTTATAGGTCTGATAGTCGTTTTTAAAGCCAGTACGATTTGAAGGGGTATCATCGTCATTCACAAACTCTTCAAATGTACCGCCGCCATCAATAATTTGCTGAACGTTTGACACACCAAGACGGTTACCACCGCGTACCGTTGTCTTATCAACGTTTAATCCTGCACTCACACGCTTAGTTTCATCTACTGGGTAACTGTAGTTAAGCGTAGCGCCATAAGCATCGGTAACATAGTTACTAACGTTTCTGTCATCGTATTTGGTTTCACGATAATACGCGCTGATACCTTGCGACACGCCGTTTTCGGTGAAGTACGGATCGGTATAACCCAAGCTATAGGAATCACGCGTTTCAGAACGTGATAGCGCTGCTTTCACACGGTTACCGGTTCCCATGAAGTTATTTTGGGTTAAGTCTAACTGGAAAGTTACCCCACCACTTTGCGAATAACCAGCGGCGATCGTTGAGCTTCCAGAAGGCTGCTCTTCAACCGTATAATTGACATCGACTTGGTCTGGCTGATTAGGAACTGGCTTCACATCGACATTGACCGCTTTAAAGAAACCGGTTCGCATTAAACGCGTTCGTGACAGCTGAATCTTATCGCTAGAGGCAAGCGCGCCTTCTAACTGACGCATCTCACGGCGCAGCACTTCATCTTGGGTTTTTAAGTTGCCCGTAAAGTTGATACGACGCACATAGATAGGACGCGCAGGATCGATATAATAATCGACGTCGACCACTTTGGTCTCATCATTGATTCGCGGTACTGGTCTGATTTGCGCTAAATAATAACCTTCATTACCATAACGGTTCTTAAGGGCGGCCGTTGTGGCATCAAGTTTGGCTTGTGAGTATTTTTCATTGGGCGCAAACGCCACCAGCTCTTTTAGCTCACTATTATCAAAGGTTGGCTTACCTAAGAAGTTGACTTCGCCAAATTGATATTGCTCGCCTTCGCTTAAGCTAACTTCGATAAACACACTACTTTTATCTTCACTGATATTAAGAACCGCATTATCCACGGAAAAACGAACATAACCATCATTCTGATAAAGTGCTTTTAGATTTTCTAAACTGGCTGCCAATTTTTCTTTGGCATAGCGATCAGACTTAGATAGCAGACGTGTCCAAGAGGACTCTTTGACGGCAAAGACGTCTTTGATGTCTTTATCACTAAAATGCTTATTGCCGATAACATTAATATCGACCACTTTGGCAGGTTTACCTTCGATAAAGCGTACGTCAAGCTTGACACGATTGCCATCAAGCAGCGTTTGATCGACTTCAATATTACTATTGTAATAACCTTGGCTGATATATTGCTGTTGGAGCTCGTTAGCAACCCCTTGTAGCGTGGCCTGTTTAAGTACGTCGCCGACAGACAAGCCTGCGTTACTAAGCCCTTGCTCAAGCCCTTCTTTTGGGATGAGTTTATTGCCTTCAAAATTTACTTCAGCAATGATAGGACGCTCGACGACATCAAAGCGCAGCTTGCCACCTTCGACACGACTTTGAATATCGGCAAAGTTTTCCGTCGCATATAGCGCCTTAATACTGGCGGCCAAGCGACTATCATTGACCGTATCACCCACTGTAATAGGTAACACTGGATAGAGACTATCAGGAGTTAGGCGTTGTAGACCGTTAAAACCAATATCAGTGACCACAAATTCTGCGGCCTGAACTGGCATACTCATCATCGCTACAACTAACGGCAACCCAGCCGCGCTCATAAATAAAGGCGTACGCATAAACACTATCCGTCAATAAAAAACTTGCTTAAGTTAAGTTAAAAAGCACATCTTGTCCAGCCTATTTCGCGCAATTATTCATGCGCTCAGGGCGGACTCACGACACTTTATATAAAACGCATCATAAAATAAACTAAAAAATAGAATTAGTACAGTAGCCGTGCTATAAAATAAACGCCGTATTGCCTTAACAATCTGCAATTGAGAAACGCACAACCATTAATCTATCGTGTCTTAGTGGTTAAATCGCTACGACCTTTGTCAAAATAGCCGACTGATATCATTACCAATTGCTAACACCATGAAACCTGCCAGCAAGAGTAAACCGATATTTAGGCCGACCACTTGCACGCCTTCAGAGAGTGGTTTGCCGCGTATTAGCTCAATCAGATAATAAACAATATGGCCGCCATCTAATACAGGAATGGGCAGAAGATTCAATACGGCAAGGCTCAAACTTATCAACGCTGCCGTCGATAACACCATCTGCCAGCTAATATCAAAGCTTTGTTTGGCGACTTTTGCAATAGTAATCGGTCCTGACAAATTTTCCAAACCTATCATGCCTGACAGCATCTTTCCCATTGAGCTGACGGTCATGACTGCTAACTGCTCTGTCTTCTCAAACGACTTCACCAGAGACTCACCAGGACCGTAAACGACCGTGGTTTTGTAAACATCAGGAATGACGATTTCTGACTCTGCTACCATAGCACCAATTTGCCCGTAATCGTTACCTAAATTGTCTTTTTTACCTTGCGGCATGATGGATAACTGAACCTGTTTGCCATCACGCAGCACAGTGAAACTTAGCAAGGTCTCAGGATTATCGCGAATGATTCGCGTGGAGCTAATCCAATCTTTAATTTCTTTATCATTAATCGCAGTGATGCGGTCACCAACCTGCAAGCCTTGACGGCTGGCAGCGCCATCAGGGGTCAAGTCGCCAACAATTGGCTCAATCTGCGGCTGCCACGGTATCATACCGAAGCTTGATAACGCGTCTTTGCCTTGGGCGTCACCTTGCATAAATTCTTTAATCGGTGCTTGATAAGTTTTGGTTGTTTGATTGGTTTGGAGCTGCGATTGCAAGGTAACACTGACATGATCGGTTTCACCCATACGTCCCGCCAAACGATAGTTAATACCTTCCCACGTTTGTACATCATGACCATCAATAGCAACGATTTTATCACCAACGGGCAACTGTGCCATCGCTGCTGGGGTATTCGGCAAAACCTCACCAATCTTGGTTGCTAATTGCTCAGACGGGGTCATAAATAACACCCAAAATAGGGCAATAGCGATGACAAAGTTCATAATAGGACCGGCGGCAACCACTGCAATCTTTTTGAGCGGATGCTGACGATTAAACGCTAGATGTAGCTCGTCTGCGGCCACCTCACCTTCACGCTCATCAAGCATTTTGACATAACCACCGAGCGGTAATGCCGAAATGCGATAGTCAATGCCGCTTTTTTTACTCGTCCAACCAAAAAGCTTGGGACCAAAGCCAATAGAATACGTGAGCACTTTAACGCCGCAGAGCCGGGCTACGATGTAGTGGCCCCACTCATGTAAAGCAATGAGCGGACCTAAGACAAATATGGCCGCAAGCAGCGTTAATAAAAACGTCATAATCTCTTCTCAGTATTCTCTTTTAGCATTTTTTATCAACATCAGTGCTTAACACAACTTTTAATATTGTTTGCGTACAGCACTTATCAAATACTTTCGTCAAGTAATTGATTATTAATACCATTATGCCAGCTTTGCCACCAACGTATCGGTATGCTGGCGCGCAATTTTATCAATCGCTAAAATATCATTGATGTCAGCAGTCTCAGTTAATACAGGAACTTCTATTTCATTCAGTGCTTGCTCATTAATCTCAGCAATATCAGTGAGGCGAATTTGCCCATTTAAAAACGCTGCTACTGCAATCTCATTGGCGGCATTTAATACAATGGTTGCTTGCGTGCCTGCTTGCATGGCTTGACGCGCCAGACGCAAACACGCAAATTTCTGTAAATCTGGTTTAACAAACTCTAAGCCGCTTAACGCAAATAAATCCAATGGCTGCGAGCCGCTGTCGATTCGGTCAGGATAGCTAAGTGCATGAGCGATTGGCGTCTTCATATCTGGACTGCCAAGTTGCGCTAAAAAGCTACCGTCGCTGTATTCTACCATTGAGTGAATGATACTTTGTGGATGAATCACCACATTTATCTGATCTTCGGACAAGTCAAATAAATGGCAAGCTTCGATCAGCTCAAGCCCTTTATTCATCATCGTTGCTGAGTCGACCGATATCTTTTGCCCCATCGACCAATTTGGATGATTAACCGCTTCAGCAATACCTGCTTGCTGCATCTGCTCAAACGACTGCTGTAAAAATGGTCCACCAGATGCCGTAAGCCATAGCTTACGAACACCATGGTTTGATTGATGAATTTGGCTACAATCTTGCTGAATGGCAAAGGGCAAACATTGAAAAATCGCATTGTGTTCGGAGTCAAGCGGCAGCAAAGTAGCGTTATGGGTCTTTACGGCATTAATCATCACCTTCCCAGCCATGACTAGCGCCTCTTTATTCGCTAGCAAAATACGCTTGCCTGCTCGTGCAGCGGCCAAGGTAGAGGGCAGACCAGCTGCGCCTACGATCGCAGCAACGACAGTATCGGTTTGCGAGTCGGTTGCAATATCGACCAGTCCCGCCGCTCCGCCTACTACGTCAATATCGAGACCTGCAGCGTTAAGACGCTCAGCAAAATCATCAACGGCGGCTGTTGGCACACTAACGCGTTTGGGCAAAAACTGCTGGCAAAGCGCAAACAGCTTGTCTAAACGGTGATAACCTGATAAGGCATAAACTTTATAAAGCTGAGGTTGCGCCGCCAGAATTGCTAACGTGCTATCGCCAATCGAGCCTGTCGCGCCTAGTACGGCGATGCGTTGGGTCATAACCATCGGTGCCTATAATACGGTGAAAATTAGATGAGAAATAAAGCAATAAACAGCAAGTAAAAGACTGAAAGCTTATTTTATGATGTTCAAAATTAGTCATATAAAGCTTTGATCATCTCTAGTCTTATACGACGATTAAACCAAAGTACTGTATTATCCAAAAACCAAGGGCAAATATCGGCGTGGCTGATAGTAGCGAATCAATGCGATCAAGCACTCCGCCATGCCCCGGTAAAATGGTTCCAGAATCTTTGACATCAGCGCGGCGTTTGAGCATCGACTCAAACAAGTCACCCAGTACAGAAGCTAAAATTGTCAGTGCCGATAATGCCACAAAAGCGATTAATGGAACGCCAGTCAGTTGTAGTTTAAAGACGCTAATTACAATAACGACAATCAAACCCGTGACGAGGCCGCCTGCCAGCCCTTCCATACTTTTATTAGGGGAAACGTTCGGTGCCATTTTGCGGCGACCAAGCTTACGTCCCACAAAGTAAGCGCCACTATCGGCACACCATACCAATAAGAACACATACAGCAGCCACCATGCTGACAGCTGCCATAAGTAAAACATGGCCGTAATGGCGGCCGTTAATATAATGGCGCCCATCCATGCAAGCTTTTTTCCATACCATTTGGTGTGCGTGGGAAACACTCGAACCCAAGATATTGCCATTAGCCAGATGATAAGGGACGCTACCCACCAAAACAGCCAAGTGACTTTAAAGAAAAGGGATGTTAAGGTCAGAACTAAAACTAATAAGACAAATAATATAGGCTGCTGCCATTTTGGCATCAGCTTGGTCCATTCGTAAGCCGCAATTATGGCACCAAATACCAACAGTGGCGCAATTAAAATAGGCGTTTGGCTCGCAAACATTGCCACACCAACGATAATAACGAGAACAATTGCCGTCTTAATTCGTTGCCACATACTTATCGAGCCTTATATAACGAAAAATGTTTGATCAAAATCTAGCATGACAGCGCTCTATAATAGCCCATTAATCATGATTAACGCTAATTAAAGCAGCTTATCATTGACCAAACAAGTGTAATTCAAATCTCTAGTACATTTTAACCAAACGTTTTTAAAGCGGTTATTGCCTACAACTCTTACAACCACCTTAATGAGTTTGTTGCTTTGTCACGACTTGTTCGCTGGTTTTGCCAAAGCGGCGTTGACGCTGGGCAAACTCTGCTATCATCGAAGCCAACTCTTCTACTTTAAAGTCCGGCCACAAGGTTTGGGTAAAAAACAACTCAGCATAGGCCGATTGCCACAATAGGAAATTCGATAGACGATATTCGCCGCCCGTTCGTATCAACATATCGACCGCTGGCGCATCGGCTAATTGCACATATTCGCCAAGCATTTCTTTATCAATATCTTCAGCTCGTAATTGCCCCGCCTCTACTTGTTTTGCCAACTGTTTGGCAGCATGAGCAATATCCCATTGACCGCCATAGCTGATGGCGATGACCAAAGTCATGGCGTTATAGTCAGCTGTTTTTGCTTCCGCATCCACCATCAACGCTTGCAACTCTTCACTCAACTGGCTCCGATCACCAACAAAACGCAAGCGGATGCGATACTTTTGCATGCGCGGTATTTGCTCATTGATGGTTAAGCTTAAGAGTTGCATGAGCAGTGCCACTTCACTTGGTGGACGTTGCCAATTTTCACTAGAAAAGGCAAACACCGTTAGCACTTCAATGCCCGCCCCAACGCAGTATTCGACAATAGGGTCTAGCGCATCTTTGCCAGCGATATGCCCCTGACCTTTGCCTAACTGATTGATTTTACCGTAACGGTTATTGCCATCCATAATGACGGCAATGTGCCGAGGAAGAAGATCGGAGGCTAAAGCATCTGAAATAGACATAGGCTGACTTGCTTGTATTTTAGATAAAGTAGAGAGACGCACGTTATCGCCTTTCAAAGATATTGCCTATTTGCCATTGTTTTATTAAAAACATAAATTTATCAAAAAAACGTTTTGATAAATGGTTTATAGCAAAATAATAGCTTATCGTTTATACGGCAATAAACAGCCAATCATCATTTAGTATTGACTGTTGTTTAAGAAAGAATAGCACTCACGCGTCGTTTTTAATGAGAGAGAAGAGACGAAAAAAGATCACTTACACTTCCATTAAGTCGCTTTCTTTTTTGCTCAGGCGGCTATCAATGGTTTCGATATATTTGTCAGTGATTTTTTGGATATCATCACTGGCGCGGCGCTCGTCATCTTCTGAGATTTCTTTTTCTTTTGCCAACTCTTTGATGTCGTTCATCATATCGCGGCGGATATTACGGATAGAAACACGGCTGCTTTCCGCTTCACTGCGGGCAAGCTTTTGCATATCACGGCGCGTGTCTTCGGTCAATGCTGGCATCGGTACACGAATGACGTCAGCGGTCATTGGGTTTAGGCCCAAGTCTGCTTCCCGAATGGCTTTATCAATCGCTTGTACCATGGTACGCTCGAATGGCTGTACAAGTAACGTGCGTGAATCTTCGACGTTGATACTGGCGACTTGATTTAAGGGCGTATCTGAGCCGTAATAGCTAACCATGACGCCTGATAACATGCCCGGATGCGCTCGTCCAGTACGAACTTTACTAAAAGTCGTCTCAAGCGCTTCCAGGGTTTTTTGCATGCGTGCTTCGCCGTCTTGCTTAATTTCTTTAATCATCATGTATCCTTATTTATCGCTATCGATAAATCATTCATTATTGTTAGGTATAAAGCTGTTAGGTATAAAATCATTAAAACACTGATACTTAGGATATCAGTGATTTTTTATTCATATTAAAGTGTGCGTTTAATGATAAACGCGGGTACCTTCATTTTCGCCCATAATAACGTTTAATAACGCATTAGGCTTAGTCATATCAAATACTTGTAGCGGGACGTTGTGTTCACGACATAAAGCAATCGCCGTTAAATCCATGACGCCAAGTTTTTGCTCGAGCACTTCATCAAAGGTTAAGCCATCATATTTTTTGGCATCAGCATGGAGGCTTGGGTCTTTATCGTAAACGCCATCTACTTTGGTGGCTTTTAGAATTAAGCCCGCTTCGATCTCGATACCGCGCAGGCAAGCGGCGGTATCAGTGGTAAAGAACGGATTGCCCGTGCCAGCAACAAAAATACAAACTTCGCCGTTTTTGAGATAACGAATGGCGTTACGGCTGCTGTAGCTTTCAGTGACTTCGCCAATTGGCAATGCTGACATCAATCGCGTTTTAATATTGCGGCGCTCAAGGGCATCACGCATCGCTAAACCATTCATCACCGTGGCAAGCATGCCCATTTGATCACCTGTAACGCGGCCGACCAAACCTTCTTTTTGTAGCTGAGCACCGCGATATAAGTTACCACCACCAACGACGATACCGACTTGGACCCCAAGTCCGCGCAAATGGGCGATAGACAAGCTCATCTTATCGAGCACTTCGGTATCAATCCCCATCTCCTTACCACCAGCTAAGGCTTCGCCAGAAAGTTTTAGCAAGATTCGAGAGTAACGCGGGTTTTTGTCAGACATGAGGTCACCTTGTTAGCATGAAATTATAATTAAAATGAGCGGTAAAACACAAATTACGTTGGACTTTAACTTGACCTTTAAAGTATCCCAAATGTCATAACAAGCGCTAAAAATGAGGACAAAGGGGTAAAAAGCCAAATTGCGCTAATTGTAGCAAAAACCACCCACGATTGGGCAATTTTCACTTAGTTATCATTCTCGACTTCTAGCCTTGATAACTGGCAAACAAATCGTACTCGCTTGCATCATCGATCGTAACGGTTAGGAACTGACCGACTTTAACTTGCGCAGTAATCTCATCAACGTAAACGTGACCATCAATCTCTGGAGCGTCCGCGTAGCTGCGGCAAATCGCAATGCCCTCTTCACTATCAATTTCATCGACCAAAACCATCAAGGTTTTGCCGACTTTTCCTTGTAGTTTTTGTGCGGATATCTCTTGTTGTAGCGTCATCAAACGCTCATAGCGTTCTTGCTTAACGTCTTCAGGGACATGATTTGGTAAATCATTGGCAACCGCGCCTTCAACTTCTGAATAGGTAAAAGCACCAACGCGATCAAGGCGAGCTTCGACTAGCCAATCAAGCAAGCACTGGAAATCTTCTTCGGTTTCTCCCGGGAAGCCGACGACGAACGTTGAACGAATAACGATATCAGGACAAATCTCACGCCACGCTCTGATGCGCGCTAATGTGTTTTCACTATGTGCAGGGCGTTTCATGGCCTTTAAAATACTGTGGCTGGCATGCTGAAATGGAATGTCTAAATACGGCAACAGTTTTTTCTCGCCCATCAGCTCAACCACTTTATCAACGTGTGGATACGGATAAACATAATGCAGGCGCACCCAAATACCCAAATCATTTAATGCTTGGCATAAGTCATAAAATTTTGACTTAAGCGGCATGCCATTCCAAAAGCTGGTTTTATACTTTAAATCTAACCCATAAGCAGAGGTATCTTGCGAGATGATAAGAAGCTCTTTCACGCCAGCATTTTTTAGCGCCAGCGCTTCAGTCATGACGCTATCAATCGGACGCGAAACCAAATCGCCGCGCAAGCTTGGAATAATACAAAATGTACAGCGATGGTTACAGCCTTCCGATATTTTTAAATAGGCATAATGGCTTGGGGTTAATTTAATCCCCGCCTCATTGATCAAATCTATTTTTGGATCGTAGTTGCTATCTATATCGCGCTTTGGTTTGGGCACATGTTGCGAGACAGCAGTAATCACTTCATCATAAGCATGTGCACCTGTGACCGATAGCACGGCTGGGTGCATGGTACGGATTTTTTCCGCTTCCTTACCTAAGCAGCCCGTCACGATCACTTTACCATTTTTGCTAATGGCTTCACCGATGGCATCAAGTGACTCTTGTACGGCGGATTCGATAAAGCCGCAAGTGTTGACGACAACCAAGTCGGCACCATCATAGTCGCTTGCCACTTGATAACCATCACGGCTAAGCTCGGTGATAATACGCTCACTATCGACCAGCGCTTTTGGACAACCAAGCGACACAAAACCAATCTTTGGCGCGGCGTTCACGGGTGCATCAATAGTCGCTGAATGGGCTAACGTAGCATCACTACTTTGTTCAATACTACGATTTTGATTGTGGTTGGCTTTATGGTGATAGGGCTGAGTACTGTCCGCCTGATTTTGCTCTTGCGCTATAGTTGGCTTTGCAGGATTAAAAATAGTGGCAGTGTTTTTTGGCATAGAAACTGATGATGTAGAAGCTGGCTGTGCGGTAGTAACCGTCGTAATAGTCGACTTGGTAGAAGTGTTGGGCATGGCTGACCTTGCTAGAGATAAATTGGCTGTGCGCATTGTACGTTTTTTTTGTGATAATCGCCAGTTTTGCCGCGCTAGTATATTGATTTATGGTTAAATATTATTCCCAATATCTCTCTACTTGAGGCATTATCCATTACTTGGCTAAATGTCCAAGCCGAGCAAATTTTTGCTATTAGCAGTGGTCGCTTGCTAGGTCAATCAATACTAGCCCTGCTTGCTCACGAAGCATTAAAATCAACAAGTCACACCAATCATAATGATAAAAATGACTACAACCGCATTTATAAAAACAGTGGCATTAATAATAACGGCGATGAGCAAACTGGCGCTTTAACCGAACGCTTTCATTAAGCAAAGCAATACCGGCAGCCCTTTATCGACCATAATTAACTCGTTAGTACGCTGCTAAATGATCATTTGGCCCTTTTAATCAACTATATTTTCCTGCGCTGCCGATTGTGATTATGACCGCGCATTCAGACCTGACCTCTGCTATCAATAGCTATCAAACTGGTGCAGTTGAATATTTACCGAAGCCATTTGACTAGAATGATGCGGTCGCTACTATTTATAAAGCCGTTAACTATCAGCCGAATAATGAGCGAGTAAGTCAGCCAAACTAATGACAATCAAAGCTGGTAGCAAGCTTTAGCGATGTGGGCGAAGCAATCTCTGCAAACTGGTGAAACCGATATTTTACAAATAGCAATGCCAGAGTTTGAACGTGTATTACTTAAAGCCGCGCTCAATCATAGCGGCGGCAAAAAGATAGCGGCCGCCAGCTTACTTGGTTGGGGCCGCAATACATTAACCCGTAAATTACAGCAATTAGAGATTACAACATTAGAAGGGCAAAATAACGACAATTGAGGTTATAAACCACGGAATTAAAAGCCAACAATATCAAATATTTATAACACTCAGCAAAAATAACTGCTAAATAATTAAAAAAAACCACAAATAGGGGTTGCTAAACCGTTCAAACTCTATATAATAGCCAACCACTGAGACGCACTACCGAATCAGTTAGCTATCTAGATGGTATTTGAATTTAACTACTGTTGATGATAGAGTAACGAAAATGGGGCTGTGGCGGAATTGGTAGACGCACCAGATTTAGGTTCTGGCGCCGCAAGGTGTGAGAGTTCGAGTCTCTCCAGCCCCACCATTTTCGGATAGTACATCTTAGACCAAATATTAAAACCTGCTTTTTAGCAGGTTTTTTTGTGTCTGTTATTTTTGTATGTAATTTTTGGCTGATTTATATTTTGGACTATAATTGTTTGCTAAATCATTTTCCAATATTTTCTAAGTCTAAAAGTATCTTCTCCATAGTTCTATATCTTCTCTTTACACGCTTTGCCAATGCTTTATTTATGACACCTTGATAGCGACTATATTCTACTGGCAACTTTGGAATTGGCTTTTGACAATGCTGAGTCGCCCACTCTTTTAACGGCTCTCTACTTAGGCTATCAATACTAAACGGTCGCTCGCCCGTTATCACTTCATACATCATTATACCGAATGCGTAAACATCGCTTTGCATCGTTGCTCCCTGTCCTTGCCAGCGTTCAGGCGCAAGATATGCTGGCGTTCCGGCAGGATTTTCTACATTTAACGCTTCAAAACGCTGCGCTAAGGCAAAATCTGTTAGTAATAAATCGAGCCTTAGACTGGCATTATCTAGTAAAATATTACTTGGCTTAATATCATTATGTAGCCAACCAACATTATGTAAATTGGCTACTAGATGAGCAGTTTGCACGATAAAACGATGCTTCTGACTATCACTAAGTGTTTGTTTTAAATACTGCGCGAGACTGCCACTGGCATAATCTGGCATGACAAGAATGGTGAGTTTCTGATTGTTATTTAATACTTTTAGCTGTGAATGGTGGCTGGCTAATAGTGGCGGGGCAATAGAAAAAAAGCTGACTTGGTTGTTCGATACCTGACTGATAGATTTTAGCGCTTCAGCTTCATACGCCAGATCAGCCATGTTTCGATGATTATCAGTACTTAACTGCCACTTAATCATCACCTGACCAAAATTTGGATGTTGGGCACGGGTTAAACCTTGATAAACAATCCCACTACTGACACCCTGCTGACTAAGACGGCGATGTGATATATTACTATACTGTAAATTTGAGAACACAGTCGTCAGCGCTGGTAGAATTTGCTGGGCATCCGTTTGCAAGGTTTGTTTTGCAAATCCTTGTTTTGTCTTTGCTTGAATTACAGAGCAATTACTAGCACTATTTTTCATGGTAAAGTACTGCCTTGGTATATTTATTAGCCGAACTGTCATTTTCACTGTTATAAGCGACCGAGTATTATGTCCCAATCTACTACGCCTGTTATGAGTTACGCCCTGCCCGATCATCTATTAAACATTCTTGAGCAGTATCTAGAAGAGCAGGTCATGCCGACTATCAAGATTGATCCTGCGCAGTTGGCGTATCGCTGGGTCGGTGGTCATCATGGTCATTTGGAGCCGCTAGCGGTCAATTTATTTTTAAGTTTAGATGATTTGCATGGTATTGATACCCAAAAGGCAAAACTGGTACAAAACACGCGACAGTTTTTAAAAGGTTATCCAGCCAATCACGTCTTGATGACAGGAACACGCGGTGCGGGAAAATCATCGCTGATTCGGGCGTTGCTACAAGCCTATCATAGTGAAGGGCTACGTATCATCGAAATCGCCCGTGATGATCTGCGAGTTCTTGATAAGATTCGGGCCGCCATTAATGCACTACCAGCGGATTGTGGTTGTCGTTATGTGGTGTACTGTGATGATTTGGCTTTTAACGGTCAGGATGAGAATTATCGGACATTAAAAAGTATCTTAGATGGGGCGCTGGACTCTGAGCAAGACAAGCTATTGGTTTATGCGACCAGTAATCGCCGCCATCTCTTGCCGCAACTCATGAAGGACAATGTCAATATTTATAACGGTCAGACTGATGAGGTCAACCCTTATGAAACCATTGACGAGACGGTATCGCTATCTGATCGCTTTGGGTTATGGCTGTCCTTTCATCCGATGGATCAAAACACGTACTTACACATCGTGCATCACTACTTATCTATCTTACCCACACTTGGCTCAACCAATGACGCTAAAGAAAGTGATGTTAAAGACAGTGATGGTAAAAAAGTAGACCTTAAAGAAACAGACATTAAAAAATACGACGTTGAAACAACCAACAATACGCTATCTGACAATATCAGAGCAGCAGCTTTACGCTGGGCATCAGAGCGTGGCGGACGTTCAGGACGAGTAGCGTATCAGTTCAGCCGCTACTGGATAGGACAGACTCAATTAGCAGCTGAAGATAGCCAATCTTGAGAATTAGCCAAAAATTATTTTTTATGGTCGCGTGCAGAACCTAAATATTGTACGCGGCTATGCTCTTTTTTATCTGATTTATCGACTGCGCCATTTACCATATATTGATCAAAGTCAGCAGCTAACCATAAATTGCCTTTATAAACATTTTCAGCTTCCAGTCGAATATGCGACATATTGGACGTACTGCTATTTGGGTTATCAAAGCTTTGATAACGGGCGCTAAAATGGGTCAGAATTAAATTTTGGATTCCATTTTTTTGCGCAAATTCGCCAACCAATCGAGCGCTACTATGCATCGGATCAAAGTCTGGATTTTTTGCCTGAATCTTATTTAAAATATCATGGGTATAAGTGGCTTCGTGAACTAGTAAATCGGCATCTATTACCGCAGCACTCAGATAGTCTGGCGTATCGTTATCGCCTGCGACGATTACTCGTGTACGCTGACTGTCATTATCGACATAATCCGCTGAATAAAGCTGGCGACCATCTTCTGTTATAACATCTTGTCCCTGCTGCAACTTACCCCACAGCGCGCTGGCTGGAATACCTTCTGTGGTCAATTTATCGGTATTAAGCGTACGGTGGCTAATAATTTGCGTGATACCAAAACCATAAGACGCAACACGATGCGATAAAGGATGAACATTTATCATCAGCTGATGTTGATTGTCTAGGTCGATAGTTACCTGAGCTTTATTTTCACCATTTGGCTGAGACAGAAAATCTTCAATCGCCATAAAATTAATGGGAAATGAGAAATGTAACTCGGTGGTTAAGGCAATCGCCTCAAGCAGCGTCGCAATCGCTTTTGGTGCGATAATTATCAACGGCTCACAGCGTCCCGACATTGCTGCGCTCGCCAGCAGTCCTGGTAATCCATAACAATGGTCGCCATGGACGTGGGTGATGCAAATAGCCGTTAGTTGATGTAGCGAAAGCTTGGTATGTAATAACTGCTGCTGCGTGCCTTCACCACAATCAACCAAAACCCAAGGTCGCGATTTTTTAGACTGATGGCTGTTTTGCGTGCTTGATGAATAAGGATTAAGAGACTCAATGGCCAATGCTGTGACATTACGTTGCTTGGTCGGCACGCCCGCTGAGGTCCCTAAAAAGGTTAGCTTTAACATAGACGACCTCTCTTACTCAATTTTTTTATAACGACATTTTTTATAGCGATTGACATAACATGGTTCTTTGACCTTCAATCATTTGCCCGCCATTGGCCGTGCATTCATTGACCATGTTGGACTCATAAGATTTCCAGCCACCATAAAAACTGGCAAGACAGAGCAATACTACCAGCAGCTTTTGTGACCAAGCTTTGATAGAAACTTGCTGGCTATGACCTTCAGCAGTATTAATGGGTTGTTCAACAGCAGCGCCAGTATCAGCATTGGTGTTTTTGTTAGGCGATTTATTTAAGTCTGTCATTTTTTATCCTAAAAAAGGTTTTGTCTATAAATAAACAAAACCTTTTATCTTAATATTAATTCGTAATGATAACTTTCAGTTTTTAGAACTTCAAACGGCCACCCTTTTCTTCTGCACGCTTAAAGGCATCACGCTCTTCACAGCGTTTAAGCCAGTTTAATATATTGGCATATTTACTGCTATCTAAACCTGCTCCAGCATTAGCGCCCACAACCGCAAGATGCATTTGAATATCAGCAGCGCTAAATTCGGCTCCTGCAAACCAATGGTTGTCCTGCAAATGCTGCTCTATCATCGCTAGCATCGTATCCAAACTTTTGCTAATCATGCTTTTTTCGACTTGATTGCGAATGCTTTTGCTCACAGGTTTGATCAGCATCGGCGACTGCTCAACCACTTTGGTAAAGACCAGACGCATGACCAATGGCGGCATGAGTGACGCTTCCGCAAAATGTAGCCAAAACGTATAAGCATCCCACGCCGCTTCATTGTCATCAGTAGGCTTAAATTGGCGCTCTTTATCATAATGCTTAATCAAATACTCAATGATAAATCCTGATTCGACGAGCGCACGGTCGTTTACCTCTAATATCGGTGCATGACCGAGCGGATGTATTTTTTTTAAACTGTCGGGCGCACGGTAAGCTTTATTGCGCTCATAACAGGTCAATTTATAATCGAGCCCAAGCTCTTCTAACAGCCATAAAATACGAAACGAGCGCGAATTTGCTAAATGATGAAGATGTAACATAAACCATCCTAGTTATAATGTGAATAAGCGATAATCTTAAATAAGACCTATATCAATAGGCAGAGCCTGCGCCCAGATTTCATTTTTGTAACTCGTCAAGCACCATTGAGCAAGGCAACCTTGTTGTCGATAATAACTCAATTAATGTTTCTTTAATACAGAAACTATGTAGAGCAATAATGAAAAACATAATGAAAAACATAATGAAAAACAACGCCTGCTAAGCTCAATTGAAGGTCTTTACGCAAAAAGCTTATTTAGCATGTAACTCTTCAATTTTGCGCGTCATCTTATCTATTTTTTGCTGATATTTTCTGATTTTACGAAAGCGATGCGCAATCAAAACCCCTTTGATGCGGCGATTTTTTAGACGACGGCGTGGCGGGAAGCTGCCCACTTGTGGCTCGTTGTACGCTTGCAGGCGGTCGTGACGCTTACGTGCCAAATAACCAAGCGCACTATCGGCAATCATAATCAGCAGCGCAACAACAATCATGCCATACATAAATAGCGAGCCGCCGTCATCGATATTTTGATGCAAAATGGTGATGGAAAAGATAAATAAAAATATCGGTTCAAGGTAGCATAAAGTGCCAAATAGCGACACGGGTAGCTTTTGGCTGGCGACCATGGTTAGCGCCATCGCCGCCGTGCTAATAACACCTAGTAAAGGCAACAAATACCAAAATTTATCCGTCGTCATCGCCAGCTGGAAACCACCGCTGAAGTGTAGTATCACTAATACCACAGGCGTTAATAAAACCAAATCAGAGATAAGTCCCGTAATTGGCGGAACGGCAAGCTTACGGCGAAGGAGATAATAAGGCGGATAACCCAAACAGACAAATAAAGTCGCCCAAGAAATGGCGCCATATTGCCAAACATCGTAGGCAATACCTAAAGCGGCACAAATGGTCGCGAGCCATTGCAACAAACTCATACTTTCATTATAAAAAAAGCGCCCCACAATAATCATAATCATCGGATATAAGAAGTAACCCAAGGTCACCTCTAATCCCAAATCATTGACAGGCGCCCACATAAATATCCAAATTTGGGCGCCCAAGATTGGGGTGGGAATGATAAATAAAAACCACTCTTTTGCCGTCTTTAAGGTTTTTAAATAATCAAAAATATGCTGCCACTGTTTCAGCACACTGACCAATAACACCAAACTTAATAGCATCATCAGTACGCGCCAAGAAGCCACTTGCGTCCCTGATAACGGTTGCATTAATAGACCAAATAAAAACAACCCTGCATATAAAAAATTTGCTAACACAGCAACAATGGTGCCTTGCGACGTCTGACTGGTGGGGAACATAAAAACTGCCTTTAAAGATAAGCGCACGTCCTTGGCAATTTCGAAAAAAAACAAAAGCCTCAGACGCGAACGTCGGAGGCCTTTTGTCTATAGAAGCTTTTATCTACCGCTTAACTATATGATGCTGAAATAAATGCTAATAATATAGAGCGTTTGTTTTATGGTCTGCATTATGTCAAAGTTAGAATAGATAAGCAATACATTCGCTTAGGCCGTCTATTTATTTCTATATTTGGTCGCTTTAATCGCTATAAGTATGACG
The DNA here is from genome assembly GCF_002453355.1 of Psychrobacter sp. UBA6766. GTDB lineage: Bacteria > Pseudomonadota > Gammaproteobacteria > Pseudomonadales > Moraxellaceae > Psychrobacter. Next base: position 138,023 of record NZ_DKGQ01000042.1, read on the forward strand.
ACTTACTTGGCGTCAAGCTGCTCAATTTTACGCTGTATGCTATTCAGTTTTCTTTGATAACGACGAATCTTACGAAAGCGATGCGCGGCTAGTACGCCATCGATACGACGATTTATCAAGCGGCGACGCGGTGGAAAGCCGCCCACTTGCGGCTCGCGGTAGCCCTGTAAATGGTTGTCACGGCGGCGACGAAGATAACCCATTACACTATCTGCAATCATGATAAATAACGCCAAAGTTATCATGCCATACATAAATAGCGAGCCGCCCTCATCGAGACTTTGGCTTAAGACCGTAATAGATAAGACAAATAATAGCATCGGCTCTATATAGCTTAGCGCGCCAAATAATGAGACTGGCAATTTACTACTGGCAATCATGGTCAGTGACATCGCAAGCGCACTAAAAGCACCAAGTAGCGGCAATAAATACCAAAATTTCGTATTTTGTACCGCCACGCTAAAACCACCACTGCTATATAGCATAATGAGAACTACTGGCGTAAGCAAGGTCAAGTCCGACAACAAGCCGGTAATCGGCGGTACGGCAAGCTTACGCCGCAGTAGATAGTAAGGCGGATAACCCAAGCAGACAAATAACGTTACCCAAGATACAGTGCCAAATTGCCAAATATCGTGGCCGATACCCAACGCTGCCAACAATGCCGCTAGCCACTGTAACGTGCTCATATGTTCATGATAAAAAAAGCGTCCCAGTATTATCATCACCAGCGGTAATAAAAAATAGCCCAAAGTGACATCAAGACCAAATCCATTGACGGGCGCCCACATAAACAACCAAATTTGTCCGCCCAAAATCGGCGTCGGCAAGATAAAGATAAGCCATTCTTTCGCCGTTTTTAAGGTTTTTAGATAATAAAAAACATGTTGCCACTGCTTAGTAAAGCTGACCAATATGAGCAAACTCAATAGCATCATCAGTATGCGCCATGACGCCACCTGCGTTCCGGTTAAGGGCAGCATAAATAACCCAAACAAAAACATCATCGAGAATAAAAAACTGGATGATACTGCCGCTAAGGTTCCCTGAAAAGTTTGATTGGTCGTAAGCATAACAACGGCCTTAAAAAATAGCGCTTAATGGAAATTATTTATAATAAATTTAAAAAAGTTAACAATTAGAAGTTAAGCGCTAGAAAATACGCTCTAAGGATAAATAGTATTTGGAAAAAAAGCCTCCAACGATGACGTCAGAGGCTTATTCTAGAACAGTATTATTAACCAAACTAAAAAGCTAACCATTAAGACATTTATTCGTCATCGATTGTGTTTTCATCTATTTCAGCATTCGATATGTTGTCTTTTAGCTTGTAGTCATTGGCAATATCGATAACATCATTGATGTTAGTCTTCGTCTCATCACCCGTTTCGGCATCAATATCGACTTGTTCCTGACCCTCTATCGTAAATATGCCGTCTTCTTTCATCACTTCAATCAACTCATCGTCGCTTTCTTCGTGCTCAACACGCGCCATTGCTACCAATTTTTCATCTTTTGACAGACGAATCAGCGTGACCCCTTGTGTATTACGACCCGAGCTTGCTACATGCTCAACGGGCGTACGAACGAGCGTGCCTTTGTCTGAGATTAAGATAATATCGTCTTCAGGCTCAACCTTGGTCGCACGAACAAGCGCGCCATTACGTTCACTGGTCTTGATCGCAATGACACCGCCACCACCACGATTTTGGGTATTGAACTCATCAACAAAGGTACGCTTACCAAAGCCATTTTCACAAGCAATGAGAATTTCGCGGACATCATCTTCGATAACCACCAGCGATTTTATAAACTCATCATCTGCCAGACGCATACCACGGACACCTTTAGCCGTACGACCCATCACGCGTGCATCGTTTTCATCAAAACGAATGGCTTTGCCGCTCGAAGCAAATAGCATCACTTCTTGGTTACCATTGGTGATACGAGCACTCACCAATTTATCATCGTCTTCTAATCCAATAGCAATCAAACCGTTCGAGCGAATACTGGCGAACTGCTCAAGCTCGACACGCTTAACCGTACCATTTGCTGTGGTAAAGAAGACAAAATGTCCGGTGACATCAGCGGTATTTTGCGGTATTGGTAGTATCGTTGTGACCGTTTCATTAGCATTTAAGCCAATTAAATTTACTAATGGTCGACCACGAGCACCGCGGCTAGCAATCGGCACTTCAAAACCACGTAGACTAAAGACACGACCGCTATCAGTAAAACACAATACCGTTGCATGCGTTGAGGTCACGACTAAATGATCAATCACATCGTCTTCTTTCATTGCGGTCGCAGACTTGCCTTTACCGCCTCGTTTTTGCGCCACATAATCGTCAATCGGTTGCGTTTTCGCGTAACCGGTACGAGAAACGGTCATTACAACGGTTTGCTCTGGAATCAAGTCTTCACGGTTAAAGTCCATTCGTGAATCAATAATATCTGTGCGGCGCTCATCACCGAAGTTTTCACGAATCTCAATCATCTCATTCGAGATAATCGTCATTAACTTATCAAAGTCACCAAGGATTGATTCTAAATGAGCGATTTCACGCAGTAAATCTTGGTATTCTTCGGTCAATTTGTCTTGCTCAAGACCCGTCAAACGGTGCAACTGCATATCTAAAATCGCATTGACCTGCTCAAGTGATAAGCGATAGCTTTCTTGATTATCAATCAAACCAAACGGCGCTTTAGGATCTTCGCCTTCGATAAAGTCAGGACGCACAGACTGACTGCCGGCAGCAGTTAGCATTGCCACTACACTACCTGAGCCCCAAGTATTATTCAGTAAGTTCTCACGAGCGAGGCCACGGTTTGCAGAAGCCTTAATCGTTGCGATAATCTCATCAATGTTGGCAAGCGCAACGGTCAAACCTTCAAGCAAATGACCACGAATACGAGCTTTATTCAGCTCAAAAATGGTACGACGCGTCACCACTTCTTGACGATGACGGACAAAGGCGGCGATCAGTTGGCGTAACGTCAACAATTTCGGCTGACCGTTATCGAGCGCCACCATATTGATACTAAAGCTAGATTCAAGCGGCGTTTGCAAGAATAAATTATTAACAATCACTTCCGCCGTTTCACCGCGGCGCAAATCAATGGCAATACGCATACCGTCTTTATCAGACTCGTCACGAATTTCAGTAATGCCTTCGATTTTTTTATCACGCACCAGCTCAGCAATACGCTCAATCAATTTGGCTTTATTGGTTTGATAAGGCACTTCGGTAAAGACAATGCGCTCACGGTCACGGTTGACGCCCGTGTCGCTCATCGGTTCGATGATATAACGCCCGCGTATGTGCAATCGGCCTTTTCCCGTACGATACGCATCTAAAATGCCCGCGCGACCGTAAATAACACCACCTGTAGGGAAATCAGGACCTGAAATATGCGACATTAACTCTTCGGCTGAAATTTGTGGATTTTGCGCATACGCTAAACACGCATTAATCACCTCAGTCAGGTTATGCGGCGCCATATTAGTCGCCATACCGACGGCAATACCGGTTGCGCCGTTGACCAATAAGTTTGGAATACGCGCAGGCAAGACGCTCGGCATCCGCTCAGAGCCATCGTAGTTGTCTTCCCAGTCGACCGTATCTTTATCCAAGTCAGCAAGCATTTGGTGGGTCAGCTTGGTCATTCGTACTTCGGTATAACGCATTGCCGCCGGTGGATCATCATCAATCGAACCAAAGTTACCTTGACCATCAACCATCGGATAGCGCAAGCTAAAATCCTGCGCCATTCGTACAATCGCATCATAGACAGCGCTATCGCCATGCGGATGATATTTACCGATGACATCGCCGACCACACGTGCTGATTTCTTGTAAGGCTTATTATAATCGTTAGACAACACATGCATCGCGTACATCACACGGCGGTGCACTGGCTTAAATCCATCACGCACATCAGGCAGCGCGCGCGAGACGATCACGCTCATCGCATAATCCAGATAGGACTGCTTTAATTCATCCACGATGGCAATAGGACTGATCGAGTCGCTCATATACACTCCTTTATTCACATTCTTTTTCTAGTATTTGGCTCGGTTAAAAATGCTGATAGTTGTACAAAAATAAAGGCGCTAAAAAGCGTCAATACCCATGATAAACAGTCTATAAAAATCATTATCAAACAGGCTAAATAATAGGAAAATGGCGATACGGTTTTTGTTAAAAGTAATGTTTAATTAAAGAAGCTATTTTAACACATTTTTGCCGATTTAGGGGGTTCTAGAAGCCATTAAAATCAAGCAAAACAGCCGACTAACAGGTATTTTTTAATCCCATAACAAGGGTAAAAACGACTTTAAGGCCAAAGCTTTGTATTTAGCATTTTTAGAGGCTCTCCCATAAAAAACTGCATCCGATGAATGCAGTTTTTTTTTATTAATATAAAGATTAAAGTCAAACTTAAACCGTCTTACAATTGATTAAAATTTTGCTCAAAGAACTCACGAGTGGCTTCAGTACAAGAGGCGCTGACTAAACCTCCATGATAGCTACCTAATATCGCAGCGCCTGCGGCTTGTTCCAATATCACTGGATCAGTTACTCCAGCAGCGCGAGCATCTGCGATGGCTTTGTTTTGAACGCCTATCAATGTAGCAGAGAATCTATCTTGGAGATTATCAATTACCGTCGTCGTCATCCATGGGTTGCTCATTGCACTACCAATAGGGGTTAGTGCACCTCGATCGTTCCTTGTATCTACGTCTAGCACAGTAATGTTAAGGTTAGCGTCTGGCGCGGCACTTGCCTGTTGTAAAATAGCCGACATAGAACCAGTATTAATATCATAAAATACTGTTGGATCTTGACTACCTCCACATAAAAGTGTTGGCATTTTAGGGGTATAACTACGCAAATCATTAACCTTTAGCGCTTTACGTAAATTGTTTTCTGGATTTTCAGCCGGAAGTCCGGTGGTGACTGTAGGAAACACGCCATCAGGATGGGCGATGGCATCCATAATATACTCATTTCGGTAGCTGGTTTGGATCAGATACTTGCCATCATTGGCAAATCCTAACGGGGCAAAAGGCAGCTTACTGGGCGGTAACGCATCTAAATCCGGATATCCGGTAGGCGGCGCTTGAAATAAGGCATTTTTTGGAAGTTTATTGACCTTATTACTGGTCAACTCATCAAAACTTAACTCATTCGGCAGCTTTGTATTGGCATATTGATCGGTAAAAATTTCGGTCGGGTTTCGATACAGTTTACCATCAACCTTTTGAAGTCCAACGGCAAGTAACGGCGCAAAACGAGTTGCACCAATATTGACATTCCCAGCAAATATTGCATCGCCAAATGCCGCTAAAGCATAAGGCCCTGATGAAGGTGCAATAGCCGTAACTGGCTTATTTTGCGATTGTAGCAATCTAGCGGTGGCCATGGTGACATGGCCACCTTGAGAGTAGCCCGCAATAAACAGCTTACCCGAATCATCTATTTTGCTGTAATTGGCATCATTAGCGCTTTTTCTTCGTTCTATAATTTTGCGCGCACTATCTAGCGCATCAGCCATATCAGTGGCTTGTTGATCAGCCACAAGGTATGGATGGTAATCAAGATTAGACTCATCATAACCAGCATAGTTAGGGGCGACGACGATATAACCTTGGGCGGCAAAGTTCGCAGCAATTAAGTTTGCCTCTCCTACTGCGGGGTTTTTGACATTGCCTACTTGTGCAAAGTCATAGCCTTTATCAGTCGTCGTGCCATGTGCGTACAATAATACTGGACGATCACCTTGGCAGTCGGCGCTTTCTCCACTTGGCAGCATTAGCGCAGCGGTCGCATTAGTGCGTTCACCCGCAGCGCCTACTGTTCGATAGCTCACTTTCTCAATTTTAATATCGCATTTGGCTAATGGGGTGGCAGTATCATTAAGGCCAAACTGTGTATTTATTTGATTGGCAGAAAATGAGCTGATGGGTTTAACGCTCGTAGCATCAGAAACAACCCTGTCATTGTCATCATCGCCGCAACCAACCAGTAGCAAGCTACTTGCAATAGCAACTGATAATAGGCAGCGGGTCATCGAAGGTTTATTATTAAAGCTGGTAGATGTTGATGAATGGGTAATACTGCTTACCACTGTATTGTCGCGGTCATTTTTTAAAAAGGTCATAGGTGCTATCCTTAGCAGTGGAAAATAAAAATTTTGCTAAAAGTTATTAACAATAACTTCGTTAATTTTAATATGAATTGTTTCTAGAACCTTACTATTTATACCGTAAAAGAATATGAAAAGCTATAGAAAAACATCCAACTGTTGGTCTCTATTATATTTAGGCTAAAAAATGAAATGCTATAATCCGTAAATTAATACTAATACACCATCTACTGCTACAACTTGTAGCCGCAGTAACACAGTATTTTTAGATAGTATTTTTAGGGTGTTTTGATAATATCCAAATAAACGCCATTCCCGTCTCATTACTTTTAAAACAATGTGAATTTTATGCTAAGTAATACTAAGAACAGCCAACATAATAACAACCAAGCTGAGTCGTTATCAAAAAAACAAACAGCAGCGCGTACCGATCGGAGCTTTGACGCCATTGCCGATCATTTTGAAAAAAAGGTCTACGGTGGGTTAAAAGGTGAAATTCGACTGGCAGTATTGCGCCGTGATATTTTTGACTATAGCGCCCAGATGAGCACGACGCTTGGACGTCCGCTACGAATTCTAGATGTAGGCGCAGGGCTGGGTCAGATCGCCATTGAGCTTGCAGCTCAAGGACATAGCGTGGTGATTAATGATATCTCTGCCAATATGCTCGAGAAAGCCAAAGCAAGCGCCGTTCAAAATGATAAAGCGCTAGCCATCACGTGGCATGTCTGCCCGTATCAAGAACTTGAAGAAAAACTAGCAGGTAAAACAGAAAAGTTTGATTTGATCATGTGTCATGCGCTGCTTGAATGGCTAGCAGAACCAGCTGCTGTGATGGATTTTTTTGACAAGCACTTAAGCAAAAACGGCGCGCTATCGCTGTGCTTTTATAATCCGGCAAGTTTTGATTATCGCAATCTTATCATGGGTAACTTTAACGTATTAGATAATACGGATTATAAAGCGGACAATAAAAAAAGCCTCACACCCAACCACCCCGTCGCTAAGGATGAGGTGGAATCTTGGTTAAAGGCACATCATTACCACACCATACTGGCTAGTGGTTTACGCGTATTTCATGATTATTCGCCGCTAAAACGTGGCGGTCATAACGACCCTGATGCTGTCATACGAATGGAGCTGCGCTACTCACAGCTGGAACCGTATAAATGGCTTGGTCGCTATTTGCATATATTGGCAACGCGTCAAGTTTAAGGTTCTCGCTACGCTTAAAGAGCAGCGCTAATTTTAGAACTAATAACTATCTGATTTCTTCCACGCGCTCGGATCTATCATACTCTGACCACGTGGTGGCGTTGATGTCTTTTTCATCAAACACCACCACATGCTCTAGGATAGGCAAAATACCAATTTTTGAGCCAATTTCATGGTTGTGATGACTGGCAACCAACGATAAAACCGTTTGGCCGTCATCAAGTTGCAGGCGATAAAGATAGTTTGCGCCGCGGAACACACGTCCAACCACTAAAGCTGTTTGCGTGCTTTCATCATCATGAATGATATCATCAGGACGAACCAATACTTTAATCGGCGTACCATTGGGATAGTCGTACTCACAATACAGCGGCTGCCCCAGCGCATCATAGACTTCCATGCGTCGATAAATATCTCCAAGCGCGGTCTCGACATGACCTTCTTTGATGATGCCGTCTATCATCGCCCCTTCACCGACAAACTCAGCAACAAACGGACTGACTGGTTCATGATAAAGCTCGCTTGGGGTTGCCCATTGAACCAATTTACCTTTATCCATCACCCCGACTTTATCCGCTAAAGCAAAGGCTTCGTTTTGGTCATGAGTGACTAAGATAGCGGTGGTATTGGTACGTTTAAGGATATCCCGAACGTTCATCGCTAGCGACTCGCGCAGCACCACATCCAAATTAGAAAAGGGCTCATCAAGTAGTAACAACTTAGGGTTGGGTGCCAATGCACGTGCCAATGCTACCCGCTGCTGTTGCCCACCCGATAGCTCATTGGGCCGTTTATCGGCATGTTCCGTCAACTCAACGAGCTCTAGCATTTCTCTAACGCGCGCTTTTTTATCGGCCGCCGACCATTTATTAAGACCAAAAGCGATGTTTTTTGCCACGCTTAAATGCTCAAATAACGCATAATCCTGAAACACCATTCCCATGCCGCGCTTGGCGGGCGCGACCGCAAAGCCAGTTCGTGCTGATTGTTCCGTTAGACGCTGGTTATTTAAGTCAATCTTGCCGCCGCGGCTTTTCTCTAAGCCCGCAATCGCTCTTAAAGCCGTGGTTTTTCCGCAGCCGCTATACCCTAAAAAGCAGCCGATTTCGCCTTGTTGTAAATCAAGTGATAAGCCATTGACGATAATCGTATCATCATAACCAACGATTAAATCTTCTACGCTAAAATAAGCATCGACATCGCCGTCGATAGCATGAAAAGAATCAAGGTTTTGTTCTGTATCACTTTGATTTAAACCGCCTTGATTTAAGCCGTTTTGATTTAAAGGATGAAGCAAATTTTTATCCGCTTGTAGCTGCACTACCTGAGCTTTGGTTAATGGCGTTACTGGGGGTCTTTTCACAGGCTCCGGTTTTGCCTTGCCGCCAACTTTTACAGGTTTTGGCGCTGCTGGATTGGTTGAATCGTTCATCAAGTCAGTATACATAGACGGTACCAGTAAGCTATTAGTGAATAAAACCCATCATAAATAGGTTTTTAAATACTGTTGTTTCTAATAAGGCTATTTTTTAATAATTTCTTTAATAAGAGACAATTTAACCCTGCTTATCGCTTTGACGCAGCAGTATCCAAACCGGAATAAGGCCAACCAGCACGATGAGTAAACTTGGCAAAGCAGCACGTTCCCACATGCCCTCGCCCGTCATCTCGAACACCCGCACCGCCAGCGTGTCCCAGCCGTGCCGCCGCGTCATAAGCGTAATGGGCATCTCTTTCATGACCTCAACAAAACCCATCAATAATGCGGTCAACACCCCAGGACTAAGCACGGGCAACATCACTTGCCGCCAGCGCTGCCATGGGCTATCACTGAGCAATTTTGCTGCCGCTTCTTGATTGACGGTCAAGCGCTGTAGCTGACGGTCCACAGGCTGAAACCCCACAGTCATAAAGCGCGTTGACAAGGCCAGTAACATCACAATCACGCTACCGGACAACACTTGCTTGGAGATAAGACCAAAGCCAATCATCTGATTATCTAACCACGCGATGGGAATAAACACCCCAACAGCCAGTACCGTTCCCGGTACCACATAGCCTAAATTGGCAAATGTCACCATCATCTGAGTGGTTTTTTCCGGATATTGGCGTTTGATCCAAGCAATAATAATAGCCAAAAAAGCAATAAACAGCGTGGTCATACTCGCAATCATGAGGCTATTGGTCACAAAGCCGATATAACGTTCGTCAAAATCTTGGCGAAAGTTTGTGAGTGTCCAGTAAATAAGCTGTAAAAATGGGGCTAAGAACGCGATCAAAAACACCAACGTACAAAGTCCTGCCATCGCAATCTTGGCCGCCGTACTGGACTCAAGACGACGGTTACCACCTTGAGAGATGGTCGTGGTACCGCGGCGTGCTTGCCAATATTGCTCAAACAGCACAACGATAAAGACCACGCCAATCAATAACGCTGCTAACTGCGCGGCGGTCGTCAAACTAAAAAAACCAAACCATGCCTTATAAATAGCCGTGGTAAAGGTATCGACATTAAATACTGACACAGCACCAAAATCAGCCAATGTCTCCATGGTAGTTAATAATAAACCCCCAATTACCCAAGGCAGTGCTTGCGGTAATGCCAAACGGAAAAAGATACGGCTACGACCCAGACCCAGCATTTGCCCTGCTTCAACCACCCGTCTGCCTTGCGATAAAAACGCTTGGCGTGCCAGCAAGTAAACGTAAGGATAAAAAGCCAATGACAGGATAAGACCAGCACCCCAGACATTGCGTACTGATGGAATAGCAGATGTCACCCCAAACTCTCTTAAAGCCGTTTGTAGCGGGCCACTAAAATCAACAATACCGGCGGTAACAAACGCTAATACATAAGCCGGCATTGCTAATGGTAGCATCAGTGCCCACGAAAAAAACCGCTGTCCAGGAAAGCGGTACATACTCGTCACCCATGCAAGACCAGTACCGATACTGCCGGCTATGATGATCACCATGGTCAATAAAACAGCGGTATTTTTGAGGACTTGCGGCAATACATAATCGGCCATGTGCGTCCAGATGTCTTCAACCGGCTGTGACCATGAAAACAACACCACTACAATTGGGATGAACATAAACAACGAAATCAGCCCTAAGACTGATTTTGAGATGATACGTTTTTTCATGGCATAGTCACGGCTGACAGTACTTCCTTGGCGGATAGTACTATCAGAATCTCGATTAGCAGATGCTTTTGGCAAGGTCATCATAAAACTATCGTCATTATAAAACCATTATCGTTATAAAATCATTACCGTATTAGACGCACGAAAACCTTATTATATTATCGTCGAACTCTTATTTATAACCGGCTTTATCCATCAATTGAATGGCTTGGGTTTGTAGGGCGCCAAATTTCTGAACGCCAATATCGTCTTGTCTAAATTTACCCCACGATTTGAGTAAATCTGACTCATCAACCCCTTGTTTTACCGGATATTCCTTATTAGCACTGGCATAAAGTCCCTGAGCTTTATCAGAAGATAAAAACTCTATGACTTTAAGAGCGTCTTCTGGATTATCCGAATAAGCCGTTACCCCAGCTCCCGATACATTCACATGAGTTCCTGTGGTATCTTGGTTTGCCCAAAATATTTTAACAGGGAAATTAGGATCTTCAGCAACGATACGGCCGTAGTAATAGCTATTAGATAGTCCCACTTCACACTGACCAGCAGCAATGGCTTTTAGCATGTTTGTGTCATCACTAAAGACATCTGTTGCTAAGTTCGCAACCCAACCACGAATGACTTGTTCAGTTTTCTCTTCGCCCAAGTTTTCTATCATGCTGGCGACCAATGATTGGTTATAGACCGATTTTGAGGTGCGCAGACACAGCTTGCCTTTCCATTTTGGATCGGCCAAATCCGCATAAGTAGATAATTGATCGGCACTAACTTTACTTGGATCATAAAATATGGTTCGCGCCCGCAAAGACAGGCCCGTCCAGTGACCTTCTGGGTCACGATACTTAGCAGGGACATTTGCATTTAAAATAGAGGACGATACGGGCTGTAATAACCCTTGATCTGCTGCCTGCCATAGATTGCCAGCATCCACTGTCATGAGTAAATCAGCAGGGGTGTTTTTGCCTTCGGCCTTTAAGCGGGCCATCAATGGACCGGATTTATCTGTGACGAGTTCAACTTTTATTCCCGTCTCTTCGGTAAACTTATCAAGTAACGGCTTTATTGACTGCTCATGATGTGAGGAGTAAGCGGTAACTACATGCTCATTGTTAGCAGGCGCAGTATCCGCAGCTTCTGTCTCAACGCCAGCTGTTGTAACATCGGTATTTTGTTCAGGCGTTTCTGCCTTGTTACACCCAACCAAACCCAACATCAAGCTAAATATAGCAACAGACAAAGTCGCTTTAACAGGGCGAACAAAAGACAAAGGTGCTACAGACGCATTCAATGACATAGATGTCTCCAAGATAATACTGCCGATATAAGGGATAAAAATAACGCATCATTTGTCAGTCAAAATCACACACGAATGATAAATGAATCGATGGAAGGGTAACAAAACTAAAAACAACATACTAATAGAAATGATAGTAATTATCAATACATTTATCTGGACTCAGTATATCAGTAATGCGCCGTTAACTTCTTAAAGATAATAGGAATACTTTGGCTAGCTGGCCTAATTTAAGATGGGTTTTTTTAATATTGGCTATATAACAGCCACTGCCCTAAAATAACATTAACTGCCGCTTCTGTTCGCAATATACGCGGCCCAATATTGACTGCCGCGCAGCCTTGTGCGGTAAGTAGGTCAATCTCATAATCAATCCAGCCGCCCTCTGCACCGATAAATACCATACTAGGTAACACTGAGCCATTTGGTGCTTTGGGTTTTGTCAATTGTTGGTGCACGTATTGTGAAAATGATAGCGCACTGTAAGGATGCGCAACGATGGCACGATTGGTGATGAAACTTGTAAGCTCATCTTCAACAAAGGGTTTAAAACGTTTTTGCAACGTAACGCGCGGCGCCATTGTATCAACGCCTTGTTGTAGCCCTTCTAATACAAACTCGTCAAGACGGTTTAACATGGGACTTTGCCAATAGCTTTTTTGCGTCCGGTAGCTATTGATAAGAATGATATCATTGACACCAAGCGCGGTCATATCCATGATTAGACGGCGTAATACCTTTGGTCGCGGCAATGCCAGTACCACCGTAAGATTAAGCTTTGGTGGCGGGTCTATAGTTAAATCCACATCACGTAGTTGAATACTATCGGCCGCGATATTTTCAATAGTCGCCGTACCAAGACTGCCACCCAGTTGACCAACTTTTAACGTACCCCCTACTTTGGCGCCCAACACTTTATTTACATGGGCAATTTGCGCCAAATCATTGATATACGCAGACGCATTATCATGTTGAAAATTAGCTGCTGGCAATAATATACAGTTCATAGCGTCACTTATATCCGCTTTTAATTCACGTCTTAATTCAGATCTTAATTCGAATCTTAGTTCAGTTCTGGATTGAAAGGCGGTGTTGCGTATTGCTCAATGATATCTTCAATCATCGATAGCTGCCGAGGCAAAACTGCTTGCTGCTGCTCGGTCATTACTGCACCTGCTTGCCCTGCCTGTTTTGCTAAGGTCAAATGACTGAGCCAAAATTTCAACTGCTGATAAAGCAGATTATCATTATCGGAAGATGGGTTATTTTCATCAGAGCTATGGAGCTTGAATGAAGGCTGAGACATTTGTCCATTAAAATTAATCGCATTATAAAAAGGATTGTGCGGTTGGTATAATGCCCCAACGCTCGCCAATTTATCAACCACGCTTTGACAAGACTGAGTATAATTGCCCATCAATACAGGCGTCGCCACACTCGCCGGCTCAACGGGATTATGGCCACCAATATCAACTAGTGAGCCACCCACTAATGCCACATCGGCAAGCGCATACCACTTCATCAACTCACCCATACTATCGGCCAGATAAACTTGAGTTCTCGAATTCATTGTGCCTTCGTCACTGCGCCGCGTCATTATTAAGCCCGATTTTTCAATCAACTCTGCGACTTCATCAAAGCGCTCCGGATGTCTTGGCACGATAATTAACAGAGTATCAGCTAACAAAGGGTTGGAGAGAACTTGCTGCTGCCATGATAATACTGCCTCTTCTTCGCCGCTATGAGTGCTTGCTGCTACCCAAATCGGACGACCTGTCACACCTAAATCTTCGGTATCGCTTGCTACTTCAACTTCTTTAGCATCATTATCTTTATTTAGCTTTGGCGTATTAATTACCCATTTTAGCGAGCCTGCGACGCGGATTTGCGCGCTATGAGCGCCCAATTGCCGAAAGCGTTTTGCCGATTCATTATCTTGCGCAATAATCAAACTTAAGTTTTTCATCATACTGGCACTGACCGCGCCAATTTTTTGATAACTTTTAAAAGAAGACGCTGATAGTCGGCCATTAACCAAAATGCTTGGGATATGATGCTCGGACAATTTGGTTAAGATATTCGCCCAAAGCTCGGTTTCCACAAACAGTGCGGCAACGGGTTGCACATGCGCTAAAAACGTCTCAATGACCGCAGGGCTATCAACGGGAACGTAGCTATGACTCAAGCGGCCTTGGGCAATATCGTCGGCAAATCGACTGGCACCGCGCGCAAACCCCGTTTGCGTGGTATTGGTCAACCAGATTTGATAGCCTTTTGCCAATAAAGCATCAAGCAAAGGCGCGACAGTATTGGTTTCCCCTAAAGACACCGCATGACACCAAATGACTTTTTTGCCATTGCGGTCTTGATGATTGACATTAACATTCACAGCAGATTTAGAATCTACTGTCTTATCCCGACAATTTACATCGCACGCAGGCGGCGCAGGATAGCGCTTACCAAAACGCTGCTCTACTTCCTGCTGATAATTATCGCGCTTATGCGAGCGGCGCCATACTTGCAAACGATATAACGGTTTTAACAAACCAATCGTCAGCTGATAATAAACAGGGGGTTTATAAACGGCTCGGCTTTGCAATGGCTGAGGCGAATTATCAAGAGAGTGTAAGGAATGATCAGAAGTTGGCATGAAGAAGCCCAGATTAGTAATGGATCGGACAATAAAAAGTGGCGATAAAAAGCGCGCCAATTCTACCTGAATTTAATGCTAAACAATAGTTTTAAAGCGCTCGTTATTACAAACCCGAATTTAAAAGCTCGAACTTAAAGTCAGATTTTAAAAATCCAAATTTGAAATAAGCGCTTAAACAATGATAAATATTAATATAGCGACTATAATAATTACCGCAAACAATAGCTGATAACGCTTTAGACTATGCTGCTCTTGCTTTTGTGTGCTAATCAACGCCTGTGCTTGTTGCCACTGGTTTACCAAACTTACTGCTTCTAGATGACCATTTTGCGCCGCTTGCTCAAGCCAATACTTGCCATTAGTCATATCTTGCGGCACACCAAATCCTTGATAGTACATCTTACTTAATAAACGCTGGGCACGGCTGTCGTTTTTGCTGGCCGCTTGTTGAACCCATTCGACGCCTGATATCGTGTCCTCCGCACTGTTACTATTTATCCCTTCATCAAGTAGCTCATACATAGCCAATCGTAGCATTGCCGTACTGTTACCAGCATTAGCAGACTCTTGCAGTTTTAATAGGGCTTGCTGTTTTGCTGCTAAATGCTGCTGTGAAAAATTGACTTGCGCGCGCGGTTTTCCTTGCTTAGCAATATACTGCTCAAATTGATCCAATATTTTACTGGCTTGCTCATATTCTGTCTTGCCAGCGGTTTGTGCTACTTCTATTTCTTTCAGCTCTATAAGCAATTGAGTAAAAAGCTCTGGGGTTGGCGACTCTTTTATAACGGGTTTTACTGCTGGCTTTGGCTCTGTTTGTTTTAAACTCACTGGTGCAGATTTTACTGATGCAGTTTGTGCTGAGGGTGCTTCTAATGGAACCGTTGATGAATGAGCTTTTGCTAGCAGAGTGTCTGTTTTAATAAGTTCAGGTGCTGTTTGAGGTTCTTTGTCAAAATGACTATTAATACTTTCAGTATTTGCCTGAGTATCTTTACTGTTATGTTGAGGCACTACTGTCTTAACAGCTTCTTTATTGGCAGTTTCTATAGCGGCAGAGATAGGTAATTCATGATTATCACCCACACTTGGCAGCCTTGCACTTACTGCTTGATATAAACCGCTTGCGACCTGACCACCTTGAACTGACTCGAACGGCCGATCGATATGACCAAACAGGCGCAGCCCTATCGGCGCTAAGGCAAAAAATAGCGACGGCATATTATGCTTAGCATCTACCTTATTGTCATCGCGATAGATAACCGCCATATGCTGATAAAAGTCATCACTCAGCAATGGTAAGACAGGATAACGCTTACGTAGCTCAAACTCACCAAACCAATGCGGCGTATATTGCCATTGCTGCGCCAATATACGCCCGGCATAAAACCCTAAAAACACCATAAAATTACGATGGTGCTCATCTGCCAACAATGTCGCCTCATCCCACAAGCCAGCCTTAATCATGTCGCGGCGAATCTGTGATAGCAAGGTATCTATACGCTGTAGACTTGCTAGCGACTCATCAAGATTACAATGATGCAACTCAGCTTCATAAGCGATGCCGCCAGCAACGGGGCGCTCAGCTAAGAAATCTTGCCAATAACCTGCTGCAATATAATCAAGGGGCGTGACGGGCGATGCAGACATAAGACAAGTCTATCCTTTAACAAAGTAGCCATTTAAAAAAAGCGTTTTAGAAACCAATCCTAGGGCTGAGAATAATAAAGCGAATGACACAAGCACGACAATAACAAAAAATAAGTAGTTTACCTTAACCTAAAAGTAAAAGCGCTACAATAAAGGACTAAATAAGCGCACCACATTATCGAGCAGACGCTCGGCGCCGTGCCGCTCTCGCCACTCCTCTAAGCTCAAAAAACGACAACTTTGCAAGTAGACTTCTTGACAGTCAGCAACCTGAGCGACCATCTCTGGCGTATAAATCGCTAAGCTGACTTCCATATTTAAATAAAAACTGCGCATATCAATATTGACAGTGCCAAACAGACAGTAATCATCATCAATGACTACAGTTTTAGCATGTAGTAGTCCACCTTTAAATAAAGCGATCGTTACTCCTGCCTCAAGCAGCTCTTGATAATATGCCTGTGAGGCGTGCTGCACCAAAAATGAGTCCACCTTTTCAGGAACGATAATCGTCACCTCGACGCCGCGTTTGGCTGCGGTAGTTAGCGCTCCTGATAACGCTTCATCTGGGACAAAATACGGCGTGGTCATACGAATGCTTTTATTGGCACGATGAATCACCGTCACCAAGGTATTATAAATCACATGCGCCGTGACTTGCGGCGCTGATGGTATCAGCTGTGCCAATACATTCTCTACCACGGGCATTCGCGGTATGACAATAGAGGTCGATCCAATCTCGGGAATCTCATGCGAGTCGAAAAGCTCATCTAACACTTTAACGCGGCTATTTATATCATTGATGGTCGGGTTCATGACATAGAGCTTACGGGTATAATTATTCACTCGATGATTAAGCGCGTCGAGATTGTCTTTATTTTCCGCTCCGATATCGGTAGCAACCACCTTCGCCATCGCCGTAGCAATACTCATCGGCTCCTGACTGACACTACGTATCGCTACATCAATCCATTGACCGACGTTTTTATTTTGTTTAAAAAACTTTGGATCGACCAAATTAAAGCTACCGATATAGCCTATATGTTCGTCAATAACGATAATTTTACGATGATTTCGCAAATCCGAGCGTTTAAACAGCGTTTTAAACAACCCAACTGGGAGCGACTGATGCACAAAAACCCCAGCTTCTTCTAGCATACGATGCGGTTTGCTGTTAAAAAAGCTAAAACTGCCCACACTATCTGCCAAAATATGACACTCTACGCCGCGCTGCACCGCTGCCATCAACGCATCCATAACTTCAATTATTTGCCCTTTTGGATAAACAATATAAAATTCCATTAAGATGATGCGCTGAGCAGCATTGATATCTTCTATTAAACGCCCGAAAATAGCATTTGGCGTGGTCAATAGCTGCATTTGATGATCGGGAAATACCCCAAATCCTGTCCAGCGCGTACCGATTTTACTGACGCCGCTGTAATTATCGGGCAGCAGCTCTTGCCCTTTGTCAAACACCAGCTGCTCACGTTTTGCCATATCATTCATCAGTAGCCGTGCTTGATTCATACGTGCACGATAACGTCGCCCGATCATCGGCTCACCCAATAAGACATAGGCAATAAAGCCAACCAAAGGCAAGGTGTAGAGCACAGCAACCCAAGCAATCGACACACCGATATTGCGCTGTACCGTAACGATACGCAGCGTCATGACTATCATAAGAATGATGTGCAATAACAGACCCAATCCCGCGAAGTCGCCTAACGACCATGTGGTAAAGTAGTCATCAATAGAAAAGTTACCCATTTTAAAAATATCTATGTCCGCCTCCCTCTTTAGATATAACTCAAACTATTTATCTTTTTGCCAACTACTTTATTGATTCGATACAAAAGCATTATCAGTATAGTGGCTTTTAGCAGGCACGCAACGAATAACTGTGTAGTGGCTGTATAGCGTACGCTGCATGGTCTATGCAGTTACTTTTCTGCCGCTTTTTGAATGTTAATAAAGACTATTAATCACAATTTTAAAAAAATCTGAAATAATATTTGACAGCCATGTGTAAATGTATATAATACACACCCACAGAGCGAGGCTTTATTTAGTTATCCTCTGTTGAAAGTTATTCAAAGAGTGACAACTTTGAATGTTAGAACTTTTAGAAAATCCTATTTAAAGGATTTCAGTAATACCTAGTTTGGATGCGTCGTTTCCTAGAATTTACGACAATGTAAATTCTCTTGCGCTCAGACGAAGCAGTGCTTCGTTTTATCCTCACTCAGGGTGATTAGCTCAGTTGGTAGAGCGTCTGCCTTACACGCAGAATGTCGGCGGTTCGAGCCCGTCATCACCCACCACTTATTAGCAAGTGGCAAAACATGCTAATACGACCTAAGCAGCGGTAGTTCAGTTGGTTAGAATACCGGCCTGTCACGCCGGGGGTCGCGGGTTCGAGTCCCGTCCGCTGCGCCATATTTAAAACTTAGTTTTAATACAAAAGTTTCAACCTCAAGCATTAGATTGTTTGAGGTTTTTTTGTGTCCACGTGTCCGCTAAAATACTGATCTATAACATATTTTTCCACCTCTTAGAATATATAGTCTAAGCGGCTTATCTTTTTGTGTCCCATTCACACTAAATTTAAACCAAAGCAGTTTTACTGCTTTAAAATTTGTAAGCATCTACTTGGTGACCATTTGGTGACCTACCGCGAGAAATTATTCAACCCAAAGCTGGCAGACCCTCTAAGATATCTGATACATTGATAGACAGTATTGAAGATAAAGTAATATTAAAACTTTATCTTGTACCCCATCAGAGGTGTCTATGATTACCATCGCTAAAAATCGGTTTTATACGGGCAATACCACATCGCTTTTTAGCGCTGAGGTTGCTAAACACGTTCGTCAGTTTCATACCCGAATAGAAAACTATCAGCCAACGCCTTTGGTGTCATTATCCATGCTAGCAAAAAAACTGGGCGTAAAAGCCATTGTTATCAAAGATGAATCACATCGATTTGGACTCAAGGCTTATAAAGCGCTTGGCGGCTCCTACGCACTGGGACAAATATTGGCCGATCGCCTCAATATCGATATCCGTGACCTCGATATCAACACCGTTGCTGCCAAACTTGAGACACCTTTGATATTTATCACGGCGACTGCGGGTAATCATGGGATAGGCGTTGCTTGGGCGGCTCAGAAAATGGGGCAAAAAGCCATCATTTATATGCCAAAAGGATCACCGATAGCAAACGCTGAGCGCGTCCGAGAATTGGGATCGGAATGTTTTATCACTGATGACAACTATGACGACACCGTTCGCTTGGCAAATAACATAGCGCAAAAAAACCATTGGATACTGATTCAAGACACTGCCTGGGAAGGCTATCACGACATTCCCACATGGATTTGCCAAGGCTACCTAACCATGGCCGATGAAGCGGTCGAACAAATGGCGCTTTTAGATTTGGACACCCCAACTCATGTGATGCTGCAAGCAGGGGTCGGCTCTATGGCAGGCAGTATGCTTGAGTATTTGGTGGACAAACTTGGGCCAGAAAGTTTTCAGAGTATCATCACTGAACCTTCGGTAGCAAACTGTATCTTTCGCTCAGGGACGAGTGCTCACGGCGATAGGGTCAATGTTTCAGAAAACATCGATACTATTATGACGGGAATGGCTTGCGAGGTGCCAAGAGTGCTTGACACCATTATGACAGGACTTGCTTGCGATGAACCCAATCCCGACACGTGGCCGATATTAAAACAGTGCAGCAACTATTTTGCCCATGCTGATGATTCGGTATCAGCAGTGGGAATGCGTGTGCTTGGCAATCCGCTTATTGGCGATACTCAAGTAATTAGCGGGGCATCAGGTGCCATCACCTTGGGTCTTCTTTATCAGCTTTGCCAAGACAGCCGTTATCTTGATAGCCGCGAACAATTGGGGTTAAACCAAGACGCTGTGATTTTATTGTTTAATACTGAAGGCGACACCAATCCTAGTGGCTATCGCGACATCGTATGGAATGGCAGCTGATCAGCATGTGTGCTTAGAACCCCGAACGAAATAGCGTTCCAACCACGATAAAGGCGACTGAAAATAGCGTCACCAAAATAATATTAATGGCAAACCCATTTAAGTTGTTGGCAGATAAACGTGGAATTACCCAAAAACGCGCATGCATCGCGACTAGTGCCGTCAGTAATAACAAACTCAGCTTCATACCAATCAACACACTGATGTCATTATCAAAAGCAAACCACATCCCTATATTAGGTAATATTTTATATGCCATCCATAATCCAGTGATGATTTGAATGACTAATGCAGGCATACCGATTTTTTCAAACTGCCCCTCAAATTGTAACAATGCGTCTAAATTACGTGAAGATAGCACTTTTGGCAGCACCACTAATGCTAGTATTAAATGACCACCTGTCCAAATTGCAGCCCCGAGTAAATGCAAAATTAAGAGATAATTAAGCATAAAATATCACTCCAAATAATTAACCAATCATGACTTTTCGAAGCATTAAGGTATTTAATTATGAAACGCGCCAATCAATTACAGCCACTGTCACGCCAACATCATCTTGGGCTCAATCTGTCTCGTCATGCCAAAGAAAGCTTAGATGAACCCGAAGAGATTGCCAAACACTGGCATAATCTCACCTCTTATATTGACGATATGCAGTATCATTTCCAGATTGAAGATAACTTGATTGCTATTGCATTGGAGCCATACCGTGCTACTCAGCCGGAGGTTGCCTCGGTACTAGAAGCGCTTGATGGGCAACACAAGCAGTTGCATCAACTAATAAACACAGTCGAACAGTCACAACAGTCTGCTGGTAATGCTATCACAGTCGCGCAAGTTAAAGCGCTTGGCACCCTATTATACGACCATATTCGCTTTGAAGAGCGCGAGCTATACCCTACGGTAGAAAAATATCTGTCGGAAGACGAGCTAGATGCTGTTTATAAAGCCAGCCCAGATAGTATTAAGCGCCCTGATGAGAATCGGTAATCTATTAAACCTTAGCTAAAAAGACTGATTAAGCAAAAAAGCCCGCAAAGACACGATCCATACTTTGGCATTCGTTTTATTTGCGGGCTTTTTAGCTGCTTTATATTTTAAATAGACTTATCGCTAAAGCGCTATTTTTATCGCTTTAACCTTTACGCCTCAAACACTAAGGCATCAGTTTAAAGAAATGTTGACGGTAGTGCTTTAATTCACGGATAGAATCGCGAATATCATCTAATGCTAAATGACTGCCGCCTTTTTCAAAGTTCTTTAGAATATCGGGACGCCAACGGAAACACAGCTCTTTAATCGATGACACATCAAGGTTGCGATAATGGAAAAACCTTTCTAATTCTGGCATTTGACGCGCCAGAAAGCGACGATCTTGACAGATTGAGTTGCCGCACATGGGCGACTTGCCACTATCGACCCATTTATTCAAAAACTTAATGGTTTCCGCTTCCGCCTCTGCTAAGGTCACCGTACTACGGCGCACGCGGTCGACCAAGCCTGACTGACCGTGCTGCTTGGTATTCCAGTCATCCATTTTATTTAACACTTGATCTGATACCTTAATCGCAAACACAGGACCTTCAGCAAGGACGTTTAAATCCTCATCCGTCACTACGGTAGCAATCTCAATAATTTCGTCATTTAAAGTATCAAGTCCGGTCATTTCTAGATCAATCCATACCAGCCCTTTTTTACCTTGGTTTTTGATTTTAATTTTATTGGGATGGTCGTCGGTACTCATAAAATATCCTATAGTCAATAAAGTCTGAAACGATTGGCAAGCCATGTTAACCAAATAAAACAGTTATAAACGGTCATGCTCAGATAACATTGGTTTGTGTCTATTTATTTATAACGCCGAAAAAATCTAAAACATTACAAAACCACTATCTGCTCTAGGCGCTTTAGGCTGTATGTTAGCAAATTTTCACGCTACACTTAGCAATATTTTTCTAATAGGTTCAAACCATGGCACTAATCCGGCAACGCAAACTGACTAAACAGCAGATTCGTCGCATCGACAAACAGCAGCTTGACAGTCAAGACAGCATCGATGACAGTTTGATGGATGGCGTGGTCATGGCGCATTATGGCAAGCAACTAGAAGTTCAAGTGACCAGCTTGCCTGCGGTGCTACCTGTGCAACCTAAGATTGCGCCTGATGACCCTGAGCCATTTTGGCAAGAGCTGGCATTAGGCGATATTTGGCGGTGTCATGTGCGAACTAACTTGCCAATGCTAGCGGCTGGCGACCAAGTACGCTGGACTGCCGATCCTAATACTGGTTTTGGCCGTATCGAATCAGTCAAACCTCGCAGCTCTCTTGTCTCACGCCCCGACCGTTATCATAAGCTTAAGCCCGTCGCTGCCAATGTCGATATTTTGGCAATTGTATTTGCGCCATTACCTGCTGCCGCCCCAACCTTGATTGATCGCTACTTAGTGGTTTGTCATCATGCCGGCGTTAAGCCACTGTTGGTCCTTAATAAGGCCGATCTACTAGCGCAAGAAAACGGCGTCGATACTAGTGAATTATTGGCACAATATGCAGCGCTTGGTTACGAGAGCGTACTGACTTCGGTCGATTGTCCTGAAAATATCGCTGATAGTGATGAGCAAAAAGGTCTTGATGAATTAAAACGCTATATCGATAAAAAGCTGGTTATTTTTGCAGGGCAATCTGGCGTCGGTAAAAGCAGTTTGATTAACGCCCTACTGCCAGAGTCAGAGCAAGTGGTAAATATTATCTCCGAAAACTCCAAATTGGGTCAGCATACGACGACGACCAGCCGCCTATTACCCTTTAACCCAGATGACTTAACCCAAGGCGGCATCGTCGATACACCTGGTATTCGCGAGTACGGCATTTGGCATCTATCACCCGATGATATTATCTCAGGCTTTATCGAGCTTGCGCCACTGGCAGGTGATTGCCAGTTCCGCGATTGTCGCCATACCCATAACAGTAAAGGCTGCGCCTTATGGCAAGCGGTTGCGGACGGCGAAGTATTGCAGCGCCGTGTTGAAAACCTTGTGACGTTAATAGAAGAGGCGGATACTAAGCCTTATTAGCAGATATGTCTAAAGGTTACTGATAAAGGAACGACGAAGCCATCGCCCGTTTACTATAGATGACCTTATCGGTATAATAGTGCCTTGTTCACTTTATTAGGCTATTTTCTTAGCTTAACCGAACACTTATTTTTTGGAGGTATGGTTTGGATCGTGCGCTGGAGTTTGTGGGCAACCACCCGTTTTTATTTGGTATATTAGCCGTACTTGCCGTGCTGTTTTTTGCTATTGAAAACAAACGTAGTGGCAGAAAAATATCGCCCAATACTTTGGGTATGATGGTTAACTCGCAAAATGCGCAGTTGATCGATATTCGTGCCAAAAAGAAATTTGAGACCGGTTATATCCAAGGCAGTCGCAACATACCTTTTACTGAGCTCAAAGACCGCATTGAGGAAGTTCGTGCGATTGAGCAGCCAGTGATTATCATCTGCGATATGGGTGTACAAGCAGGCGCGGCAGTACAAATGATTGGTAAAGACAATGTCTATCGCCTAGACGGTGGTATTGGCGGCTGGCAGGCAGCGGGAATGCCACTGGTTGGTCTAAAAGATGTCAAATCCAAAAATAAAGGTAAAGCCAAGCCTACCTTGCACAAATAACTTATACTTTCTCATTTTGTACAAACCGTCATCAAAAAAACACCTTTTTATAAGGTGTTTTTTTATGCGCCAGTTATGCTACTCTCAGCGCTTTTGGGTCAAAAGTGGTTGAAATTGAGATAGTCATCCCCACTTTATAATAAGCATTAATAAATCACGGTGCAATTACGTATCAATAACGAACCATACTAGTTTTTACCCTGTAATTTTTTCATATTGCTATTTATCATATTACTTATAATAAAACTCTTCACTCATAAATTTATAAATAAGGATTTATCATGACTGTTTCTGTTAAAGTGTACACCACCCCTATTTGCCCATAC
This sequence comes from Psychrobacter sp. UBA6766, assembly GCF_002453355.1. GTDB lineage: Bacteria > Pseudomonadota > Gammaproteobacteria > Pseudomonadales > Moraxellaceae > Psychrobacter. The sequence continues at coordinate 162,149 of NZ_DKGQ01000042.1, forward strand.
TGCGCAAACGCTAAGCAACTCTTACAATCTAAAGGCGTTGATTATGAAGAAGTTGGTATGCACGACATCAGCCGCGAAGAGCGTCAAGCATTGATGCAAAAGACCAATAACTATCGTACTGTGCCACAAATTTTTATTGGCGATACCTTTGTGGGTGGTTTTGATGAGCTTAATCAAATGAATCAGCAAGGCAAACTTGACGAGCTATTGGCTGGTTAATTTGCTATCTTGCTCTACTGTCAGTTTTTATCAATGTAAAAATAAACAGCAGTAGTGATAAGTTATTTTGCTAAAAATAGCGATTTACCAAAAAACGCTGAGATAAAACCTTAAAACTCAGTCTCGATTTATATTACAATGAGATGTTGTTACAATAACAGTTTGCCCTATTATTTGATTAATTTTTAGAGGAATTACCATGGCTGAAGAACAAGCACAACCACAATTGGCATTAGAACGTATTTATGTAAAAGACATGTCACTTGAAGTCCCAGGCGCGGCTGTATTCACTAAAGAGTGGAACCCTGAGCTTGATATCAATTTATCAAGCAACGCCGAAAAGCTTGATGACGATCATTACCAAGTCGTTTTGACTGTCAGCGTGAACGCGAAAAACGCGGACGAAGCGGCATTTATTGCAGAAGTTCATCAGGCGGGTATTTTCTTATTAAAAAGCATCCCAGAAGACCAAATCGGTCAGATTCTTGGTGCGTATTGTCCGAACGTGTTGTTCCCCTATGCTCGCGAAGTCATCAGCGATATCGTAACACGTGGTAGCTTCCCACAGTTATTGCTTGCACCCGTTAACTTTGACCAAGCTTACGCCCAAAGCCAACAACAAGCACAAGTTGATGCGCAAGGTAACGCTTAATTTTTAATTTGCTAAAGCATTAACTTATCAATACGTGAAAGCCGTTTACTGATTTTAGTAAGCGGTTTTTTTATGCACAGTTTTTAGCGTTTATTTTTGATGATAGATTGATATTTATGTTTTTCATTATTGTTAACCATTAAAAACCCTGCAGCTTATTATTATGAGCGGCAGGGTTTTGAATATAACGTTTAACAAGCAAGTCTTATGAACAGCTCTGAAAAGCCTTAGCCTTTTAGTGCAGATAAGATTTGCTCTTTAACAACATCAATGCCTTGGGTGCCATCGAATTTGTCATATTTCGGAGCATCTCCGCCTTCTTTGGCTTTATCTTGATAGAAACCAACCAAGGCAGAGGTTTGCTGCTGGTAGGTCGCTAGACGATCACGAATGGTAGATTCTTTATCGTCTTCACGTTGAATCAGTGGCTCGCCCGTTACATCGTCAATACCCTCAACCTTTGGTGGATTGTGATCGACGTGATAAACACGACCAGAACCTGCATGCTGGCGACGACCGGATAGACGCTTAACGATTTCATCATCAGGCACGCTAATTTCGATCACATGGTCAATCGCAACGTTGGCATCCGCAAGCGCTTGAGCTTGTGGAATCGTACGCGGAAAACCATCTAAAATACAACCGTTGACACAATCAGGCTTCGCGATGCGTTCTTGCACTAGGTTAATAATAAGGTCATCAGAAACCAAACCACCAGCGTTCATCACATCTTTGGCTTGGTTGCCAAGCTCAGTACCTTCTTTGATTGCGGCACGTAGCATGTCGCCTGTTGAGATTTGCGGAATATCAAATTCTTTAGAAATGAACTGGGCTTGGGTACCTTTACCGGCGCCTGGTGGACCTAGCAAAATAATACGCATCATTATATGACTCTCCTTAATAGATAGGATTTTGGGACTAATAAAACTTAGGGATTGGTGGGTTGTAGAGCTTACCTTACCTTGTGGCTTTCAAAAGCTCAAGTATTTTTAGTCTTGATGCGGCAAGTTACGATGACTTATCTGTTCATGGCATAAGGTGGAACGCCGCCATAAGTATGACGGCGCCCATTTATTCATCACTTATATTTTGATATTTCCTCATTAAGGAACCTGTTGATTAATCGTCACATTTACCTGATTTTGCTCAGCACTAATGACCACAGGATTGCCTGATAAATCGCCTGATTCCGCCATAGCGGTACCGCTATGGCTAATACGGGCAACGACAGCGAGTTGAACTTTATCGCTTCGAGCAGACGCAAGTGTACGCTCAGGCATCATAGCATCTAAGTCGCTTAGGCTAATCGTTGCTTCGCCTTGTTTAACGATGCTAATCGGTAGACGCTTGGCAGCAAACGGCGGACCACCTTTTACATCACGGATGGCGACAAACAGCACATCATCTGCTTTTACTAATGGTAGCAAACTAGAATTAATAGAAACGGTCACCTCAATGCCTTTAGAGGCTTGTTGCTGCTGGATGGTGACATTTGCGCTTAATTCATCAAGACTTGCCAGCGCTTGGCTATGGTCACCCGGCTTGGCAGCAATACTGTCACGCAGACGCTTAATCCAGCCCTGTGCTTGCTCAAAGTTATTACTACGCGCCTCGCCCATTGCCATGAGCATTTGTGCGCCTTCATGCTGCGGATTTTTCGCCAGAACCCCTTGTAGCACGCGGCGACTATTCGCATCGAGCTGACCTTTATTGGCAAAAAAGCTGATTTGGGCATAAGTAGTGGCAATTTCTTCGTTGTCTGGCGACAAACGATAAGCGCGCGATAATGCCTCAAGCGCCGAATCAGTAGCTTCTAATGATAAGAACAATTCAGACAGACGCATCCAGCGGTCAGGATCATCAGCATGCCGATAAACGTTGGTCTGCATGGCGCTAATAAGCTGGGTACCATCTGTAATTGCCCAAGCTGGCGGCTGATCAATTTTACCTGTCAACAAGTCATCTGCCACTTGCCCAACTTTATCTTCAGCTGTCCATAGATTAAATACCGGTGTACGATCACTGATTAAAAAGTAAGCGAGCCCCGCCAATACAGGAACCCAAACCATGATAATCAAACGGCTCTTGATACCAGGCGCGACCATAGGTGTGACCGTTCGCTGTGCATCCAATAATTGGCGCTCAAGCTCCAACTTTTGGTTTCGGTAATGCACCTCATCGATAGTGCCACTGTCTTTATCCGCTTGCAGCTCTGCTAGGCGCTCACGGAATACCGCAACGTTGATATCTAGTAGCTGGTTATCGACTGGCTTGTCGCGCAAGCGCGACGCTCGTAACCATGGCATGATAACGATGACAGCCAGTAACAGTGCCATCAGTAAGCTTAGGGCAATAAATAAGCCAAACGTAGAAAATAGGGTCATTTTTTGTCCTCTGTACTGGTGATATCATGCTCGTTTTTATTATTGCTATCTTTATTGCTTCGCGATAATAAATGATCAAGCTCCGCTTTTTCTGCAGCTGATAACGCCGCCGCGCTCTCTACGGTGACGCCGCTTTGACCGCGGGCAACGCGCTGCCTGCGCTTACTTTGCCAAAACCAGCCAATCACTAACACCAGCAATAATAATGGCGGAAAAAACCACAGTATCCATGTTGATGGACGTACTGGCGGCTTATAAGTAATAAAGTCGCCGTAGCGCTCTTGCATATAAGCACGAATCTCGGCATCACTACGACCGTCTTTAATCATGTCATAGGTTTTTTGCTTTAAATCCTGGGCAATAGGCGCATCAGAACCAGCTAAATTTTGATTTTGGCATTTTGGGCAACGCAGCTCTTCAATAAGACCGCGATACTGGGCTTCTTGTTGTACCGAATCAAAGTCATAAACGTCAATTGCGGCGTGCGCGCCGATACTGATAATAAAACTCAGCAAGCAAGCAAATATTAAACCTGCTAGCTTTATCGTGAAGTTCGTTGCCTGCTGAGCTATTAATTGTATGACGTTTAGATGAGAGGCATTCATTTGCATACCTCCTGAATCTGACTAGGATCGGGACTGATATTTTTTTTATCGGCTTCATTGAGCACCATCAAACAAGGCATGATACGGCTTTGCCAGTTGCTCTCATCAATCTCACCAACGATATGCTGGCGAATAATACCCTTGCCATCCACTACAAAGGTTTCAGGGGCACCGGTCAGCCCTAAATCTAAGGCAAACTGACCCGATAAATCCTGAATAGACATCGAAAAAGGATCACCGCCGCGATTCAAATATCCTAGGGCGTCACCGATTTCATCTTTATAATTAACCCCAACCAAATTGACACCGCGCTCCTCTAATTGCATTAAAAAAGGATGCTCAATGACACAAGTTGGACACCAAGAGCCCCAAACGTTCATCAAAAACGGCTGATGTGGTAAATTGTCGTTGGTCATAATACGGCTGGTATCTGACAACAATGGCAGCTCAAACTTAGGTACCGGACGCTCAAGCGCCGTGTTGGTAACGATTTCCGTTGGCTGACCCAGACGAAAATACAGCATGACCACAAAACCTGCAAAGACAATCAGTGGAATTAAAAACCATATCTTTATTTGGCTTTTTTTCATGGTTTGATTGCCTCTTTTCTCAGGCGCTTTTTGGGAAGAATTATCTGATGTACTCATGTTACTTCTCCCTTATTTCAGCTTTGGTGATAAAACCTGTTTTATTGGCTGCTATTTGTGCCGATGTCTTGACCTTTTTAAACCGATAGCGGCTATCGAGCATACTTAACAGACCCCCTAAGGCCATGATAATCGCCCCCAGCCATATCCAGCGAATCAGCGGCTTAACATAAATACGCACTGCCCACTTATTACTGTCTTCAGCGATAGGCTCGCCCAGCGCCACGTAGACATCACGCATTAGGCTAGCGTCAATTGCGGCCTCGGTCATGGGCATCATACTAATCACATACGTACGTTTCTCAGGATACAAGGTCGCCACTGCGTGGCCGTCTTTGGTCACTTCAACCTGTGCTTGCATGCCATCAAAGTTACTGCCTCTGACTTCATGGAAATCTTTTACTTCAAAATCATAGCCCTGCACATGAACGATATCATTTTCACCTAATGCCACATCTCGCTCAACACTCAAAGTACTGGTAAAGGCGATACCAATAGCAGCCACGATGACCCCAATATGAGCGGTCTGCTGACCCCAATAGCTCAGGCGTAACTGACCTAAACCATTAAAGAAGCTAGGGGCATTTTTGGTTTTGTCTCTAAAATCGACTGCCATCCAAAACAACACCCAAAAACTCACCGCCAATGTCACGCCAATATTAAGCATGGCTGATGGACTAACAAAATAAGTAATAATTGCCGCTAATACTAAACTGCTGACCGCAATGACCATACCGACGCCCAACAGGGGTCGCTTGTCTTTCTTCCAGCGGATATTAGAACCCATTCCCATGGCCACTAAAACCAGCCAAGTTAATGGTACAAATAGCGCATTAAAATATGGAGGGCCAACAGAGACCTGACCTAGATTAAAGGAATCAGCGATGATAGGATAAAGCGTACCGAGTAGCACCACTAACGTCGCAATTAGAATAATCACGTTATTAATGACTAAAAATGATTCACGTGATATCAGTTGATACTGACTCTCAACCGTCAAGCGCCAACCGCGGATAGCAAACATCAGTAGTCCGCCACCAACGATAATGCCAAGAATCGCCAAAACAACCAAACCACGCGTTGGGTCGGCGGCAAACGAATGCACCGAAGTAATAACGCCAGAGCGCACAAGGAAAGTACCTAAGAGACTTAAGGCAAAAGCAAAGATGGCGAGCATGATGGACCACGCTTTAAAGACTCCGCGTTTTTCAGTGACTGCAAGAGAATGCAGCAATGCCGTACCAGCGAGCCAAGGCATCAACGATGCATTTTCTACCGGATCCCAAAACCACCATCCGCCCCAGCCAAGCTCGTAGTATGCCCACCATGACCCCAAAGCGATACCAAGGGTTAAAAAACCCCAAGCAGCAAGCGCCCATGGACGCGACCAACGAGTCCAGACCGCATCCAAGCGCCCTTCCCATAATGCCGCCATACAAAACGCAAACGGTACAACCATGCCCACATAACCCATATACAACATCGGTGGATGGATAATCAACCCGAAATCTTGTAAAACAGGGTTTAAATCCGCACCGTCTACAGGTAAGTTTGGTAACGTTCGATCAAATGGTGACGAGGTAAAGATTAACATCGCTAGCATCATCATCTGCACGCCCGCTAATATCACCAATACCCTTGCGCGCATCGACAATGGCAAACCTCGGCTAAAGTATGACACCAGCGCACACCAAGTCGCCATAATGGTCATCCACAACAATAGCGAGCCCTCATGGCCACCCCACGTCGCAGACAGTTTATAATACCAAGGCAACAAGGTATTAGAGTGCTGAGTGACATAGACCAAGCTAAAATCATTAAAATAAAAGCCTGCCATCAAGGCACCAAACGAAGTAATCATAGCCGCAAACTGCGCCCACGCTAAACTCGGTGCAAGACGTTGCCAAGCAACGTGGTTACTCATAACACCAATAGTTGGTAATACCACCTGCAAAATCGCCAACATAAAGGCGGCCAGCAAGGCAAAATAACCCAATTCTGTGATTAACATACGGTCTAACCTTGTTTACCTTAATACGGTCATTGTTTATTTTAAGGAGTGGTGTTTTCAGGATATTCGATAGTATCCATCACACGCTACTGCAGGTACTTTCTTTTATTATCATACTGCTATAGCAATATAGTTAACTTCGATATAATTAACTTCGATAAATAACCTCGCCAGCCATTGCAGCTCGGAAGCCTTACAGCATGGTACATTAGCGTCAACTTATCACGTCTCTGTATCCACTCTGTATGTGATGTGTGTAAAGACCATAAAAACTTTCTATCACTGCGTAGCGGGAAAAAACACCAAAATCAGATGCAACCAGCCAGCCAAAAATCCTGTCAAGCCGCCAAGTATAATGAGGGTCATCTCGTCCTCACGAAAAGCGGGACGCAGTAGATTTTGAAACTCATCGGGTGATAACGCGCGAATACGGTCGCGAAACAGTCCAAATATTTTACTGGCTCGGCTTTCATTAAGTTCAGGATCACGCAGCGGCACCATGGTCGCGACGATTGATTTGTCGATGATGGTATTTTTTAGCTGCCCAAACTCTCGACGACCCAGCCCAACACGTAATGTCGTGCTAATAACTGGCGATTCTAATACTTTATACAAGTGAGATTTCATCAGCTCGCGCGTTTCAGCGGCGCGATCACCATACATCATCTCATTCATGATGTTTTCTAGCGTTACCAAATCTCTAACCACAATCTCAGCAAAGACCTCAGATACCTCCTCTTGGCGCTTCATGAACCCCCCTTGGAAACGGTACTGAGCGATATGCGGCAGTTGCGGCTTAACAAAAGGAAAACGGCTCTGCAAGGCAAAAAACTTCACATACGGAATAAAATGCGGCTCAACAGGATTAAATACCATCCAAATCGCAATCCAGTTGGTCAGCAATCCCCAAATGGCGGCAAAAAATGGTACCGTCCAATGCTGCGGCACCACCAAAAATATAAACATTTGGATAATACCGAATATGAGGCCAATCAAGGCACTGATATGCCAAATAAAATCAATCTCTTTTTGTCCAACTTTTAAAAACATATTGACCATTAAACGACGGTCGCTTTCCATTTTATTAACAATCATCTTACGCATATCGACCAAATCTTCGACATGGTAGGTCAGAGACGTCACCAACGACTGCATAATACTCGGCAATTCTTGGTGCGCTTGGGCATACACACGGCGCTTTACTGCATAAGGAAGATTGCCCCAAAGCACTGGCGAATGGTCAAGCATAATCTCATCAATCAAATTCTCAAGATTTTTATCGACCGTATCGGTGATAAATACCGCCATTTGTTCTGGTTCCATCGCCTGAAAGAACTCATCAAGCGAACCGAGTTTTGAGAGCGTTTGATCAACAATCACACCCGATATTTTGCCAGCCTTACGCGGTACGATGCCTTGCCAGCCGATACCCGGTAAACCAAAAAACGGAAAGTTTGGAATCCGAAAGCCCCAAAACTTAATCGGATAAAATAGCATCTTGAGTGCCATCCACACGTGAATCCAAGTGACAAATGCCGTCACTGGTGGAATGGTCAACATAGCAAAAAACTCGGGATGCTCCGCTATTGTCTGCCATAATGAATTTGCATCCATGACCCTAATTATCCTTGAGATGATGATTGACGTTGTTAACCAAATATCCTTAGTAGATTAAGAACGCTTAGCAAAAACGCTCTATCCTCAATAATTGTTTAAATGAATTACCTGCTAATTCAGTACTGTTTAACTTATTAAACCGCTAAAATAAATCGCCTGATTTTAGCATACTTGCTATTTATTAGCACACATCGACCCTCGGTAAGTTGTGACTAACGATGACACGCTTTTAGCCCTACTCGTACTTCTAAATCTTTACTATCGTCTCGCAGCTTTAACGACAAGAATATCGATAGTGAAAATTTCCGAGCAATAATAAGGCGGATGGCAAAAACAGCATGAAAAGTAACAATAAAAACAATGTCAATAATCGCAATGATAGCGCTCAGAAAATGGATGACTGAATACTGCGCTCTAGCATTTGTTCTGTTATAATTTATGGTTGCCTGATGCGGATGGTTAGCAACCAACTGCAGGTAGAAATTGACTCTTTATTGATAAATAATCGAGCTATGTTATTGAAATACTTTGACTTATCCTTTATGCTCACCTCGCCTTAGATAAACAAGCGCATTGTTTTATTTATCTCTGGCTGATGACTCAATGATCACGTTATCAACGACCACTTCACTGACCGTTTGGGTACTGACTTTATATGAACAAACCGCTCGCGTCCGATACCGAACAGGTCAATCGTATTTTTACCAACCGCATTATTATCCTTGGGCTATTCATGTTGGTAGGCTTGCTAGGCTTGATCGCGCGTTATGGTTATTTGCAAGTGTATGCCCACGAGAAATACACCACCCAAGCTGATAACAATCGCATCAAGCTCATCTCTGCGCCGCCAAGCCGTGGTTATATTTACGATCGTAATGGAATTATCCTCGCTGACAATCAGCCTGTATTTACCGCCATGCTTAGCCCCGATGAAGTCGAAGACCCAGAGCGTACGCTGAACCTGCTGGCGCCCATCTTTGATCTCACCGAAAAAGACATCACTGATATTTTGGCACGTCTGAGCAAAACCAAAAATGACCCTGTGACTGTTAAGATTGATTTAACTGAGGCGCAATTGGCGCAGTTTAGTGAACGTAAACCTTTTTTTCGTGGCGTCAGTATTCAAAGCAAACTGACCCGCTCTTACCCCTATGATGAGCTGTTTGCGCACGTGATTGGCTATGTTGGACGTATTAACGATAAAGAATCTAAGCGAATAGATAAAGATCGCTATGCGGGCACTGACCTTATCGGTAAAATTGGTATTGAAGATTTTTATGAAGATATCTTGCTTGGACAGCCCGGTTATCAGTCAGTAGAAACCGATGCCTATGGCAATATCATTCGTCAACTTGACACCAAAGCACCCATTGCTGGTAATGACATCACGCTCAGTCTAGATTATGGCTTACAGACCGTCGCCCAGCAGCAGCTTGATGGTCGTCGCGGAGCTATCGTTGCTATTGATCCAAAGAACGGTGATGTTTTGGCTTTTGTCAGTAACCCAAGCTATGACCCAAACCCTTTTATCTCAGGTATCTCTTTTAAGGACTACGGCGCCCTGCGAGATGATCTTGACCAACCGCTTTACAATCGCGCGCTACAAGGGACATATCCGCCGGGTTCGACCATTAAGCCTTTTGAAGGTTTAGGCGGAATTCATTATGGCCTACGTAACTGGGAATCGACCATTTATGATCCGGGTTATTTTAGTTTGCCAGGCGATTCACATCGTTTTCGAGACTGGAAACGCGGTGGACACGGAACGGTAGATTTAAAAAAATCCATCATTATGTCGGTTGATACTTATTATTATAAATTGGCGTATGAGATGGGTATTCAGCGCCTTCATGATTGGATGGTGCGCTTTGGGTTTGGTGAGCAAACTGGCATCGATTTACCCAATGAGAAACCAGGAATTATGCCATCACCAAAATGGAAAAAAGACACTTATGATAAAGGCTGGTTGCCAGGTGAAACCATCTCTGTCAGTATCGGACAAGGCTATTTCTTAGCCACACCGTTACAGATTGCTAATGCCACCGCCATGACCGCCAATAAAGGCTATCACATCACACCGCACTTATTAAAAAGCAGCGATGGCGCGGCAGCAGTCGATGTTATCACTAAGCCTGATGGCAAAATTGAATATAATGGCAAGCCTTCTGATTGGACACGTATGCATGATGCAATGGAACAAACAGTCAAGTCGGGAACGGCACGGCGTGCTTTTAATCCGCTCTATCGTACCGCTGGTAAATCTGGAACGGCGCAAGTAAAATCGATTGCTCAAGGTAAAAGATACAATAAAGCGGCACTAGATTCCCGCCATTGGGATCATGCTTGGTTTAATGGTTTTGCGCCTGTCGAAGAGCCGGAAATCGCCCTTGCTGTTCTGGTCGAAAATGGTGGTGGCGGTGGCGCAGTAGCGGCACCAATTGGCCGCGCATTGTTTGATTACTGGATATTACAGCGCAAAACCGATCCTATTTTACCGCCAACAGCTGATGAGCTTAGAAAGATCAAACGTCAAAAAGCCTTTGACAAAGCCATGCGCGACGCCATTCGTGATAAAGAGCAAGCGCTAGCTGCCGAGAATGCAGCGACATCTGAATAAAATATATAAAACAAAATGCACCAAACGAAACGCTGTGGATAAGAGACACTATGAAAAAACTCTCAAGTGGTCGCGAGCAAAAGAAAAATCATAAAGCAAAAAACGCAGCAGCGGGTGATGTACGTATTATCGGCGGTCAATTTAAGCGCCGCATCGTGAGCTTTGTCGATGCCGAAGGCTTACGCCCAACGCCAGATCGCCTGCGTGAGACCTTGTTTAATTGGTTAATTGCCGATATTCATGATGCCCACGTACTTGACAGCTGCGCTGGCAGCGGCGTATTAGGATTTGAAGCATTATCACGCGGGGCGGCGCACGCTACTTTTATTGAAATAAATCCAGCCCAAAGCCAAATGCTGCGCCGAAGTGCCGAACAATTACGCTTAGACGCCAGTAACTATCAGATTATTCAAGGAACTGCTGAACAAGTCTTGATACAAAATCAAACTGTTCAGCGCCATTTTGATATCGTCTTTATCGACCCACCTTATGCACAAGATTTATGGCAACCGATTCTAGCAACGCTCATCAAACAGTCGTTAATTACGTCAGATACGCTTATTTATTTAGAAGCAGATAAAGATTTGACACTTCAATTGAGTCAATTAGTAGAAAGTCTCAATGAAAACGCTGACCTTCAAGTGCAAGACAATCAAGGCCTGATGGGTTTTGAAAGCTTAAAACAGACCAAAGTTGGCCAAGTTGTCGCTGGACTTTATCGGCTATCATCGTCATAATTGTCGGGTTAATGAAATTCATTAACAAATTTTCTAAATGTTTAAAACCGCTAAAAAACTGGCCGACGCTGCAGTTTAATGTATATAAGGCGAAAATAAACCCCAATGCAGCTTGCAAGCGTAGGCGCTACTGCTTATAATGTGCAGTCTGTTTTTTGAGAGCCCCGTTCCCAGCTAAACTCTCAACGAATTCTAATTTTAAGGTTTTATCATGAAAACACTTAGTGCAAAACCAGCTGAAGTGACCCATGACTGGTATGTCGTAGATGCTGACGGCAAAACCCTTGGTCGCTTAGCTACTGAAATCGCTAGTCGCTTACGTGGCAAGCATAAGACTTGTTATACGCCGCACGTAGATACTGGTGATTTTATCGTTGTTATCAACGCAGAAAAAATCGCGGTAACGGGCAAAAAAGCGCAAGATAAAAAGTACTATCGTCACAGTGGCTACCCAGGTGGTATCAAAGAAACCAACTTCACCAAGCTGATTGCACATAAGCCTGAAGATGTTCTACACAAAGCGGTTAAGGGTATGCTTCCAAAAGGTCCTCTTGGCTACGCGATGATCAAAAAGCTGAAACTATATGCGGGTACAGAACATCCACATGAAGCTCAGCAACCTAAAGAACTAGACATCTAAGGATATACTTATGGAACGCAATTACGGAACTGGTCGTCGCAAAACTTCTACCGCTCGTGTCTTTTTAGCGAAAGGTACTGGTGCTATCGTTGTTAACGGCAAACCACTTGATGAGTACTTCAGTCGCGAAACATCGCGCATGGTTGTTCGTCAGCCTCTAGAACTACTTGAATCACCTACTGCTTATGACCTTTACATCACGGTAAAAGGTGGCGGTATTAGTGGTCAAGCTGGCGCAATCCGTCACGGCATCACCCGTGCCTTGATTGAGCTTGACGAAGCCAACAAACCTGCTCTAAAAGCAGCTGGCTTTGTCACTCGTGACTCACGTCAAGTTGAACGTAAGAAATTGGGACTACGTAAAGCACGTAAACGTCCACAATTCTCAAAACGTTAATCAAAGCTATCTCTTCTCTTTTTACTACTGTCGTCTTTTTCTCGGAGCCACTATAGCAGTATTAAGAAAAAGAATAGATTTGCAAAACCTTATAAGCTGGTCACAGTTTATAAGGTTTTTTTGTGGCTGTGTTTTAGCGATGGTTTTTAAAGTATCATAACTATATGTTTGCCATCTATGTTCACTTTAGCAAAACCTGCTTGCAAACTTAGGCGCGCTCCCCCATCATAATAGTAACTTTTATCACACTGTCCTCATTATGAAAGCCCCTGAACAATACGACCCTAGTAAACCATCGAAAACTGATATGCCACCGCCGACTGCCGGCCAGCATAATAATCAGAGCAAAATGGCTAAGTCACCAGCCATTCCGGCTGGCATGCCTACTGTTACGCAAACCCATAAGCAAACGGCGCAAGCAGAAAAGAAACCCTTTCAATGGCAGTTTTTATTGCCGCAATATTGGGGCATCTGGCTGTTATTAGCGATTTTCTTGCCGATGATATATTTACCACTACGTTGGCAGTTTTGGTTGGGTCGTAAACTGGGAATTTCAATCTATAAACTAGCCGGCTCGCGCAGACGTGATACCTTAATTAATTTAAGATTGGCTTTTCCAGAAAAGCCTGAAGCAGAGCGCGAACTGATGGCAAAGCAAGTTTTTGTCAATCAAGGTATCGGTGTGTTTGAAACTTTGTGCGCTTGGTTTCGTCCCAATATTTTTACCCGTACGGTTTCTATCTCGGGCCTACAGCACCTAGTGAATGCCCAAAACCAAGGTCGTCCTGTCATTTTACTTGGGGCGCATTATACAATGCTCGATCTTGGCGGCATGCTCTGTACGCAGTTTTTTGCCACCGATTGTATGTACCGCCCGCAAAACAATCCGCTTCTTGATTGGTTTATTTATAACGGACGCACTAAAATCTTTGGTAAGCAGATTTCTAGCCGTGACATGCGTAGCCTTGTTAATTCTATTAAAGCTAAGCACGTGATTTGGTACTCACCTGACCAAGATTATGGTTTAAAACAAGGTGTCATGGCACCGTTCTTTGGCGTGCCCGCTGCTACTATTACCGCTTCTCGGCGGATGGCAAAATTGGGTGATAAACAAAACCCACCCGCACTCATGGCGCTGCATACTTATCGGCAAACACCTGATAACCTGCCCAAAGGCAAACGTCCGCATTATCATCTGACCATTACTCCTGAATTAGACAATTATCCCAGTAATGATGAAGTCGCTGATGCGACCCGCGTTAATGAGGTGCTAGAAGGATTGATTCGTATTGATCCGACCCAATGGATGTGGTTCCATCGTCGCTTTAAAAACGGCCCTAACGGTCGTACCGATATTTATAAGTAGGTTTTGATTCGCTGAAAAACAGCTGCGAAATTTGCTATACTTTGCAGCTGGTATTTTATCAGCCCTATTATTTACATCGATAACTTATCTATTTTAATAACTCACTCATATCAATAACTCATCTGCATAAATAACGATGTGAGAAATAAAATAACGGATTTTTCATGAGCACTCAAAATGACACAGCTGTAGACAGTTCTAAACAAGAAAGTAAACGTATCCTAACCGGCATCAAACCGACGGGCATTCCTCATTTAGGTAATTACGTTGGTGCTATTCGCCCAGCGATTCAGTCCATCCAAAATAGCGATGATGAGGCGTTTTTCTTTTTAGCAGATTATCATGGCATTATCGGCTGTTATGACCCTGTCGTCATTCACGAATCGACCAAAATCATTGCGGCAACTTGGATTGCCTGCGGCCTTGACCCTGAGCGCGTGACGTTTTATCGTCAATCTGATGTTCCAGAGATTCCAGAGCTTGCGTGGATTTTAAACTGCTCATGTGCCAAAGGACTAATGAACCGCGCCCACGCTTATAAGGCGGCGGTTGATATCAATACTGAAAAAGCCGATGTTGATCCAGATCAAGGTATCAATATGGGTCTATTTGGCTACCCAGTGCTCATGGCAGCAGATATTTTGATGTTCAATGCCACGCATGTGCCCGTCGGACGTGACCAAGTACAGCATATCGAGATGGCGCGTGACATTGCTGGTACGTTTAACCATCGTTATAAGCCCCTCTTTACCCTACCCTCAGCGGTTGTTGATGAAGATATTCCGCTCTTAACAGGGCTTGATGGTCGTAAAATGAGTAAGAGCTATAGCAATACTATTCCTCTATTTGGTGATCCTAATCCGCAAGTTAGTGCCGAAAAGCAGATGCATAAAGCCATCATGAAAATTGTCACTAACTCGCAGTTGCCAGAGGAAGCAAAAGACCCTGATGATTCTGCGCTCTTCGAGATTTATAAAGCCTTTGCGACGCCTGCAGAGATTACAGATATGCGCGCGCAGTACGCGTCAGGTATTGGTTGGGGTGATGCCAAGCAAGCATTGTTTGATAAAATAAATAGCGAGATTGCCCCATTCCGCGCACGTTATGAAGAGCTGATGGCCAATCCAAAAGAGCTAGAAGAAATCTTACAAATGGGCGCAGAAAAAGCCCGTCGCCATAGCCGTAAACAGCTCGATAAAACGCGCCGCGCTATTGGTATTCGCCCTCTTGCTAAGCTTAAGTAAGTCTTTGGTTGCTTTTACTCACTGTAATCAGGGCGGATGCTAAAGGTGCAGACAGTATTGAAAAATGAAACAGCGGCTTTACCAAAGGCCGCGTTTTCCGTAAGCGTGCATGAAAACGCTAAGTTTATGGATAATAATGACGAACATCGTATTTCAGTCAATAATGATATGGCGCTGCGTATTTATCAGACGCCGGTGCAGCATCTACCAGAAGATCTCTATGTACCGCCGCAAGCCTTTGCCATTTGGCTTGAGCAATTTGCCGGGCCCTTAGATTTTTTATTATACCTGGTCAAAAAAAACAACGTCGATCTCACTCAAATGCCGATATTGCCGATTACTGAGCAGTACTTAGCATATATCAGCGAATTGGATACCGAACATTTTGAATTGGCCGGTGACTATCTATTGATGGCGTCGACATTGATTGCGATTAAAACCGAGCTGCTGCTACCAAAGCCCGAAACGCCGAGCGATGAGCGTGATCCAAAAGCTGAGCTGATTGAACGTCTTGGAGAATATGCGCAAATTAAAGTAGCCAGTCAGCGTTTAGCTAATCTAATCCGTCTTGAGCGCGATGTGTTTTTGGCGATGGT
This sequence comes from Psychrobacter sp. UBA6766, assembly GCF_002453355.1. GTDB lineage: Bacteria > Pseudomonadota > Gammaproteobacteria > Pseudomonadales > Moraxellaceae > Psychrobacter. Next base: position 177,881 of record NZ_DKGQ01000042.1, read on the forward strand.
CAGTATGCCAAGCCAAGACGTTATGAATGCTGAGCTACCAACCTACTCACCGAATTTATTGATAGATAGCTTGTTTAAAATGCAGCTGCAGCCCGATTATCAGATGCATAATATTAAGGTTGATGCCGTTCCCCTTTCTGATCGTATCGCCAGTATTAGTCGGCAGTTAAGCACCGATGGTTCGCGCTCCTTTTATGAGCTACTAGATAAAGCCCAAGGTAAAATAGGCGTCGTAGTTAGCTTTGTCGCCGTACTTGAGCTGATGAAACGGCAGTTGGTTGGTGTCGTAAATAATAACTCAGAAAACCAGCCAGCTGATGATAATGAAACTGCAGCAGACCGCCAAATAAGACAATTAACATTACAGTGGTTGGCTTGATGGTTTTTAACAGAGAATATGTGTAATGACAGATAAGCAGCATCAAGATTTAAAAGAAATCAGCAAGCATATTGAGGTGCTATTACATGCTTCAGAGTCGCCCCTCACTGCCAATGTCTTAAAAAAGCATCTGTCACTATCTACTGAAGAGCTTGCGCAAGCATTAGCGCTACTACAACAACGTTTAGATACTGGTGTACTGACCTTACATAAAACTGCCAGCGGTTATCGTCTGCAAATCGCAGATGGCTATAGCGCCCTAATCCAGCGCGTCTTTCCGCAGCGTCAAGAGCGCCTTAGCCAAGCCTTGCTTGAAACCTTAAGTGTCATCGCCTATAAGCAGCCTGTGACTCGTAGCGATATCGAGCACGTGCGCGGTGTGACGCTATCGAGTAATATCTTGCGTCAACTATTTGATAAAGGCTGGATTAAAGAAAAAGGTTATAAAGAAACCTTGGGGCGTCCTGCACTGCTGCATACTACAGCGCAGTTTTTAGATGCGTTTGGACTCACACATTTAGATGAGCTACCGCCACTGCCCGATATGGAAACTATAAAAGCACTTTCTTAATCTAGAAGTATTCTCATGAACTACCCACTACCTAAAG
>NZ_DKGQ01000043.1 GCF_002453355.1 Psychrobacter sp. UBA6766
TACTTTTGCAAGAGGTCTAATACAAGTCATTTAATATAAGCCAATAAAGCTCTGTTCGTAAGTATTATATAAACTAAAGCGGTATATAATCACTCCTTTAATCAATCACAGCAGTCATATAGTTTCAGTTGTATTATTCATAACATTCATTTAAAATATATCTTAAGCCATATCTTCTAACTTTGACTATAAGAAGTCTGCTATGCAATCAATTAATCTACCTAGCAAACCACCAAGTTCGCCGCATCCCATTCTCAATTTGAGCTTCCGAATATTTTTTAGTGCAGGGGCGCTATTTGCCATGATTACCATGGCATTATGGGCGTTTGTCTTTACTGGACATACGGATATCGATGCGCAAACATTGAATCCGCTGTATTGGCATGGTCATGAAATGATTTATGGTTATGCATTGGCGATTGTGGCAGGCTTTTTATTGACTGCGGTCAAGACTTGGACAGGCGTTATGATGCCGTATGGCTATAAGCTGCTCGGTATTTTTATGTGTTGGTTGCTGGCGCGTTTGGGCTGGGTGGCTTTTGGCCTCGGTATCACGGTTGCTGGCAGTAGCGTAGCGTTACTTTATGCCGCTGCGATATTTGACTTATTATTTGTCGGCTCAATGGCGTTTGTCATTTTCCGCGCCGTATTGCAAGTTAAGCAATATAAGCAGATGGGAATTTTGGCCAAGCTTGCGCTCCTGACACTTGGTAATGCCTTGTGCTATTGGGGTATTATCAGCGCCAATATGAATCTAACGAAAACAGGCGTCTATTTAGGCTTTTATTTGATTATCGGTCTGGTATTGACCATTGGTCGCCGCGTGGTGCCGTTCTTTATTGAGCGTGGTTTGAGTGTTCCAAATGCTAAAGGCGAGACACAAAAGGTGACGGTGCGTAATAATAAAGCGCAGGATATCGCAAGTTTGCTCTTCTTCTTTGCCTTTTTTATCGTCGATTTGTTTTATCCCAATAAATACTTACTGACCATCAGTGCGCTTGGGGTAGCAGTGGTCAATATCGTCCGTTTGGTGGGTTGGTATCATCGCGGTATTTGGCAAAAACCACTGCTATGGTCGTTATTTCTCGCATTTTTAGGGATGTGCGTAAGTTTTGTGTTATACGCACTGCAGCCTTGGATTGGCTACAATCATAGTATTGCTGTCCATGGGTTATCAATCTCTGGTGTGGGCATGATGACAGTGGCAATGATGGCTCGTGTATCGCTCGGTCATACGGGGCGCAGTATCCATCAACCGCCTAAAATCGTCAATGCGATATTCGTGCTTATGGTACTGGCGTTCGTCAGCCGAGTATTTTTACCTTTGGTCGATATGAGCCATTATTTGTTATGGATTATGGTGGGTCAAAGCGCTTGGATCGCTTGTTTTGCGCTATTCTGCATCAGTTATTTACCGATACTAGCCCGCCCACGACCAGATGGTTTATTTGGTTAATAAGGATTGGAAACAGCTAAAATTAAAACGATGCAGAAATCCAATTTGCTTAAAAAGAAGCTTAAATTATAAAGTTATTTAAAATGCAAAGTTAATATTCACATCAAACCGGGGAGCGCAAAAAATGCGACTGACCAACTATAGTGATTACGCGCTGCGCTCATTAATATATTTGGCGATTAAGCCTGAGCCGCATCGATTGGCGAATATTAGTGATATTGCCGATAGTTATCACATCTCTAAAAGTCACTTAACCAAAATCATTCACCAGCTTGGGCAACTCGGTTATATCGATAGCGTTCGCGGTAAAAATGGCGGTATTCGCTTAGCATGTGCACCAAAAGACATCAATTTGGGTGTGTTAATTAAAAAAATTGAGCCAGATTTTAATTTGGTAGAATGCTTTTCGACCGATTTATTGGTTACTCCCAAACCTGACGGTGATAGCGGTGTTAATGCTGATAGTCCTGTTAATAATAATGACGATAAAGCAGTTTCCAAAGACTTGTCCTTAACGCTTATCGATGAAGAGGCAAGTATGAGGGTTAAGTCAGGCTGTATCATTAGCCCTGTTTGTCAGTTAGAGCAGGTATTCTTTGAAGCGCTGACCGCTTTTATCAACGTCCTTGAGGGTTATACGTTAGCCGATATTATCAGTAATGAGTCAGAATTAGCGGAGTTATTGTTTTATAGAAATAGCCTAATTAGTGTTATTGAATAAAATAAAAATTATCACTTAAAGTGAAGCTTATATCGTCAATTTAACATAGAAAAGCTGCTTTGCTAATCATAGCGAGGCAGCTTTTTTTATTGTTGATTTTCAAATCGTTTAAGCGTTTTCAAGCTTGGGACGAGCCTTGTCAATGGCTTTTAATATGGCTTTTTCAAACTCGCCGTCTTTAAACTTAACCAAATAAGAATGTGCAGCGCAAAAGTTACGAACGTCGCGCCACTCGTGGGCTAGGTTGGTTGCCCAATCGCAATACTGTTTGCCAGCATCAGATTCATCTTTTAGCGCTTTTTTGGTCGTCGGGTGCAGTAACAGTTCAGGCAGTAGCACTTCTAGTAATTTGGTTGGCGGGCTCATAAAAGTGTCATCGACGTGCAAGCTTTTACTAGCAGGATGAAATGCTAATAGTGATCCTGCATGAATCATTTCATTGGGCGAGATATAGTAAATGCCCTCCGACATAGAAAATTTTAGCTCAGGGTAACGCTCAGCGACCGCCTCGCTTTCGACCAAATCGTCTGCCCATTGAACGTCAGGAATTTTTTTATGATGACGGCGACTGCCATAAAAAGTCGCTTGTGGGAAGTCTTTTGCCATTTGCTTACAGTGTACGGTATGAAAGGGATGGACATTGAGAACGGCTTCGACATCTTGCCCATTATTGGTTAATGCCATAACCGTATCACGTACGTCACCCGTTAGCTTGTAGCTGTCCAAAAAAATAAAACGCCCTGAAGCTAATTTTATAAGTGAGCATTGGGTGCCTATGTTGAGAACACCGCCTAAGCGAAACGCGCCGCGAATATTCCAAAACCCTGCACCCAAATCATGTATCTTATCGGTCATTATATTTTCCTTAATTGTTATTTTTTCGTTTTTTATTGTTGGAGATGGCAATAAATAATGCATGCTTTTAATTATGGTTTTTTAAGCTTGCAAAGTCTGTAAGGGAATAGAAATAAGCGCTATAAATGTGTAAGTTTAAAAAAGATAAGTTAGAAAGTCCTTTATACGCAGTTTTTATAGTCATAAGCCAATATACGAGGGCTATTGACATAGTTCTCATTGTTGCATAAAAATTTATCAAAGCGTCTATCATCATTAAGGTAGCGGTACATCCAAGCAATACCCGGTTTACTCAACAATATCTCATTAAAGCGATAACTTAAACAAAAATGATAGCTGCGGTAATAGTGCTGTCGGGAACACAGTTTGACGTAAAAGCTGTCATCTTTGGTTCATTTATGACTAATTTTTTAATTGCTAGTTTTTCAATTGAATGTTCTTGTTCTGATGCGACCGCTGCGACACTCATAGAAAAAATCAGTATTGCTGTTGTGATAATTGGTCTTAAATGAAAAGAAATACTTGGCATGATAGATAGTCTGTTATATGTGGGTCTCTTATATCGGGTCAAATATTCTATTGCTGATATCCTACTGCTAAAGAAGGGGCGAGAAGGCACATAGAGCAAAAGATAAAACAATAGTGGACAGTAACCTACTCGCTGTCAAAATATGAATCACCTATACAGTGTTAAGGTTAATAGCAATTAAGAAGTTTAAGCATAAGCGCTTCAACAATAAGCGCTTTATAGACAACTGCTGTAATGAAACGGCTTTTATAAAATCATGCATGAATAACACACCGAAACCTGAGTCTGGTAGTTGATGTGATAAAATTATTAATCACGTATCGTTTTATCATCATTCCTAAATTTTATTGCGATGATAACTTAAGATGCGATCGCCCCTTTTCTATCACCCATGCGCCATTTAGTCCGAGCTAGCACAAGCTAAAAAGCGTCTAATATAGTCAGTACTATTTTGAATAATAATATAAATAACAGTATAGATAACGATATCAATGGCAATGCCAATGCCAAGGACAGCAGCGGCATCAGCCGCCGTATTCAAACGCCCAAGCAGCCACTATCATTTGATGCACCTTCATGGGTTTTAAAGCTGACAATCGGCTTGATTGGGATGTTTGCTTTTTTGCAGGTCTATTCTATTCAAGCTATTTTGCCCGTATTGATGATGGATTTGTCGGCAACTGAGGTGCAAGCTGGCATGATCGTGGGTGCTACCATATTAGCGATTGCCATCATGTCACCGTTTTTGGGAATGCTTTCAGATGCAGTAGGCCGAAAATCCTTTATCGTCGGTGCGTTATTGTTTTTAGCGATTCCCACGGCTTTAATCGCCCAAAGTCCCAATATTGGCTGGATGGGCATGTGGCGATTTATGCAGGGTTTGTCTGTTCCCGGAATTACGGTGGTAACGATTGCTTATATTGGTGAAGAGTTTGAAGGTCGCGCGGTCACTGAGCTGATGTCGTTTTATGTATCGGGCTCGGTACTTGGCGGCTTTATGGGACGTTTTTTACTTGGACATTTGCATGAGCTTATTGGCTGGCGCGCCGGTTATTACGTGATGGCAGCGATGACACTTTTAGGGGCGCTATGGGTGGGTAAAATGCTGCCAGCGTCACGGCACTTTGTCGCCAATCCCAATTTTCGCTCAGCGATACAGACCCTTGGTGAGCATTTGGTCAACCGCTATGTTGTCACCTCCTGCTTGCTCGGTGCTTGCGTGTTGTTTTCGTTGGTCGGCTGTTTTACCTTTATCAATTTGCATTTGGCCGATACACCTTATGAATTAAGCACAGGAGCGCTTGCCAATATCTTTGCCGTGTATCTGATTGGCGTTGTCATCACGCCATTATCGACGACGTTGCTGCGCCGCTTTGGTTCAGCGCGAACGGTTCGGGTAGCAATTATGATATCGATGCTTGGTGTGCTCTTGACGCTCGTCACGCCACTTTGGGGCGTGGTACTCGGGCTTGCCGTTATGTCAACTGGCGTATTTATCACCCAAGCTGCGACCATCAGCTATATCGCGGTCCATGTTAATAAAGGCCGCTCATTGGCGTCTGGCTTATATTACATGGGCTATTACACTGGCGGGACGATGGGCGCGTGGATATGCGGCATCGCTTATGCGCGTGGTCAGTGGTCGCTGACCGTTTGGTTACTGTTGTTTGTGCAAGTGCTGGCATTATTAGTGGCTAGCATTGGCATGATTAAAACCAAACCGATTTCTACCTAAATAGGTAGGCTGTAACACAAGGCAGCAAGTAGTAAAACAACTATTCTCGAATACTGAGTCTTGCGAAGCTTACGTGTGCCATCTTTACACAATGAGGATTTTTTCCTACTATCAATAGGTTGTTAATAAACATAGAGCAAACAAGGAAAATTTATACCAGTAGCACACCCTAAAACCTATACTCTTTTTATTTATGATTTACTATATGAATAGCAGTCAATAGAAAACCATTCATGTCACTTAGAAATATGACAAACAAGGAAGTCGAATTTATGTCAAACATTTACCATAGTGCACCGTCCGCTTACGATTTTCCATTAATCGTTAAGCAATTATTAAACCGTGCCAAGACAGTATCGTTAGAGCAAGAAATCGTTTATGCCGATAAAAAACGCTTCACTTATAAAGAATTGTTTGGGCGTATCAATCGCTTAGCCAACGTCTTAGCCGATTTAAATCTTGCTGCTGGTGATGTGATTGCGGTCATGGACTGGGACAGTCATCGCTACTTGGAATCTTACTTTGCAGTACCGATGTCAGAGTACATTTTGCAAACCGTCAATATCCGTCTGTCACCGGAAAAAATCCTTTATACCATCAATCACGCTAAGCCAAAAGTATTACTGCTTAACTCTGAGTTTGCGCCTTTAGTAAAAGATTATCAGTTTGAAAACTCAAGTATTGAGCATATTATTTGGCTTGATGATAATGGAGCGTCGTATGAAGGCGTCTTTGGCGGAAATCAAAACCGTGTCATCGGTGAGTACGAAGCATTATTAGCGGCTGCAGATAGCGATTTTGATTTCCCCGATTTTGATGAAAACACCATTGCCACGACCTTTTACACCTCAGGAACAACAGGTGATCCAAAGGGTGTGTTCTTTAGCCATCGTCAACTGGTCTTACACAGCCTAACGGAAGCGGCGACCTTGGGCATGTTGCCAAATAAGCAAGGTGTTAGCTATGGCGATGTTTATATGCCAATGACGCCGATGTTCCACGTTCATGCATGGGGATTTCCGTTTACCGCAACCATGGTTGGCCTAAAGCAAGTGTATCCCGGACGTTACGCACCTGATGTGTTAATGGATTTAATTATTAATGAAAAAGTCAGTATTACCCACTGCGTTCCAACGATTTTACAAATGGTGCTTAAAGAAGCGCAAGAGCGCGATGCCAGCTTTAATGGTTTAAAAATGATTATCGGGGGCTCCAAACTGACCGAAGGCTTGGCAAAAGCGGCACTGGCGCAAGATATTGAAGTTTATACTGGCTATGGTATGTCAGAGACAGCGCCACTGATTAGCTTGACAGAATTTAGTCTCGATGAGCCTGAGATGTCTGAAGAAGAGGATATTGCTCGCCGCTGTATGACCGGCAAGCCTGTGCTGATGGTCGATGCGCAAATATGGAATACCAATAATGAGCCTGTGGGAACGGGCAAGGATAATACGGGCGAGTTGGTATTGCGTGCGCCATGGTTGACGCAGAGCTATCTGAAAAATGACGATGCCGGTAAAGAGCTGTGGGAAAATGGCTATATGCATACCCAAGATATCGCCTATATGCGTCCCGATGGTTATATTAAGATTACCGATCGCCTAAAAGACGTCATCAAATCAGGCGGCGAGTGGATATCGTCGTTAGAGATTGAGACCATTTTATCCTTGCATCCTGCGGTCGCTGACGTGTCCGTGATAGGCATTCGTGATAAGCAATGGGGCGAGCGTCCCTTAGCACTGATTGTACTCAAACCTGATTGCCAAGACACTAGCGCTGATGACATCAAAGCCATTGCTGAAAAAGCGGTAGAGCGGGGAATTATTCCTAAATACGGCGTGCCAAGTCAGTTTAAGTTTGTCGATGAATTGCCAAAAACCTCTGTCGGTAAACACGATAAAAAAGTCATGCGTGAGATGTATGATGGTCAGACTAACGCATAATTGATAAGGCACTGAATAAATATGCTAGGCAAAATATCGAGGTGCTAATACGCTTAATAGTTGACCTTTATCGTCCGCTCTGCTACATTTTAAACCGATACATAACGTATCGGTTTTTTGATTCTGGCAGGGAAAGCCAGTTTTATATTGTGATAATATTCAATAAGAGCGTATATTATAAAATCGTATCTTATACAATCGCTTCTTATAAAAACTTACAGCATTACCCATCGTTTACGCTAAGGACAGCCATTATGAACGAGCAAGCTAACTTTCAAACCAATAATCAAAGCAGCAATCAAGCTGTGAATAAAAATAATAATCAAAATCACAACCCATTTTTCAGCCAAAACTCCCAGTCTTCATCTGATAGCAGTCAAACCTTTGCCGATATTTATCAGTCCTCAATAAATAATCGCGAACAGTTTTGGGCACAGCAAGCCAAGCGTATTTATTGGCATAAAGAGCCTGAGCAAATTCTTGATGACAGCAATTTGCCGTTTGCCAAATGGTTTGTCGGCGGAGAAACCAATCTGTGTTATAACTGCGTCGATCGACATCTTGAAGAACGTGCCGAGCAAGATGCCTTTATTTGGCTATCCTCAGAAATTAATCAAGAATTAATCGAAACCTATCCCACGGTGGCTGATGCCTTTAAAGACTTGGGCAATAGCGTTGAGTTTTATACAGACTATACCAAACGCCGTCTGACTTATAATGACCTGTATAAAGAAGTCAATTATTTTGCTGACGTATTACAGCGTCACGGCGTTGGTAAGGGCGATCGCGTTATCATTTATATGCCGATGATTTTGGAAGCGGCCTATGCCATGCTTGCTTGCGCACGTATCGGCGCTGTGCATTCGGTGGTATTTGGTGGCTTTGCGGCGCACAACTTGGCCATTCGTATGGATGATGCTGAGGCAAAAATGGTCATCACGGTCGATGCTGGGCTTCGCGGTGGCAAGGTGGTGAATTATAAAAGCCTCGTTAATCAAGGCGTTGAGCAGGCAACGGTTAAGCCCGAGCATGTGCTAGTGGTCAATCGCGGTGTGTTGCCATTTCAGCCGCAAGATATCGATGTGGATTATGCGACCCAGCGCCGAATCAGTTGCGAGGCCAATGCCATTGTCGAGCCAGTTTGGCTAGAGTCCAATGCCCCATCTTATTTGCTTTATACCTCAGGCACGACCGGTACACCAAAAGGCGTTCAGCGTGATACGGGCGGTCATGCCGTGGCGTTAACGACTTCGATGGACTATATCTACGACGGCCAAGCGGGTGAGACGTTTTGGGCCATATCTGATATTGGCTGGGCAGTTGGGCACTCTTACACCATTTATGCACCATTGCTGGCAGGCATGACCAGTGTTATGTATGAGGGCTTGCCGCATCGACCAAACCCAGGAATCTGGTGGCGGATTGTGGAAGCCAATAAAGTTAACATTTTATTTACCGCACCAACGGGTGTGCGAATGCTTAAAAAACAAGACGAGACATGGATGACGCGTTACGATGTCTCTAGCCTAAAGTCGTTCTTTTTGGCAGGCGAGCCACTTGATGAATCAACAGCCGATTGGTTGGCCAAGCATTTGGGCGTACCGATTTTAGATCATTATTGGCAAACAGAAACTGGCTGGCCAATTTTAAGTAATACGCCGAAATTTAACCACAAACCCCATAAACAAGGCTCACCTGGTTATCCAATGTACGGCTATGACGCGCACGTGATAAATGAAGAAACAGGCGAACCTTGTAAAGCGGGTGAAAAAGGTCTACTTGCCATCAATTCGCCGTTACCGCCTGGCTGTCTGACCACCGTATGGCGAAATGACGAGCGTTTTTTAAGTAGTTACTTTGGCCTTTCTAATGGCAAGCAGTACTCGACATCCGATTATGCCGTCGTTGATGAAGATGGCTATTTTCATATTCTTGGTCGTACCGATGATGTCATCAACGTTGCGGGTCATAGACTTGGCACGCAAGAAATAGAAGAGGCAATCAGCGTGCATCCGGAAGTGGCAGAGTGTGCGGTAGTCGGTATTCAAGATGAGCTAAAAGGCGAGCTGCCGATTGCGTTTTGTGTGTTAAAAGATCATGAGCAAGTGGCAACGACTGAAAATCGTTTTCGCCTTGAGCAACAAGTTATTGGTGCGGTGGTAAAATCCTTGGGCGGTATCGCTCGTCCAGCAGCGATTTATTTCCCGCAAGCCTTGCCAAAGACCCGCTCTGGTAAAATCCTGCGCCGTGCCATTCGCGCTTTAGCAGAAAATAAACCGACCGGCGATATGTCGACCTTGGACAATCCAACCGCAATCGATGCCGTCAAGCAATCTATGAAAGATTATTAAGCAAATTTTATAGTGGTGTTGATTTTAAAAGCTCATGAAATCTCATGGGCTTTTTTATTGGCCTTAATCGCTTGAGTAAATCAATAAATGACTAATGCAGTCGCGCTAACTTTGTTAAAACAATCACAAAGCGCTTGACCCTAAAATTGATTTATTGCTATAGTCAATAATGATACAAAACAAATCATTTTAAAATTACATTTAACCCATAAAAACTTATAGTTTTTTATTCCTTTTATGAATTTTAGGACACCATTAAATGGTGACCCAGCAAACAAGATAAGGATATCTTATGCACCACGTTCAGCAGCTCATCAATGGTCAATTTGTTGACTCTAATACCAGTGAATGGATCGATATTACTGATCCTGCTACGCAAGAAGTCATTGCGAAAGTCCCTCAAACCACTGACGATGAAATCAATCAGGCTGTCGCAGCCGCTCAGGCCGCTTTTCAAACTTGGCGCAAAACGCCCATTACCACACGCGCCCGTATCTTTTTGAAGTATCAAGAACTGATTCGTGAGCATATGGATGAGCTGGCAGAAATCCTAACAGCAGAGCAGGGCAAAACCATTGCTGATGCGCGCGGTGATGTGTTTCGTGGATTAGAAGTGGTCGAGCACGCTGCTGGCATTGCCAATTTACAAATTGGCGACTTTGTTGAAAACGTTGCGACAGGTGTCGACACTTATAGTATTTGGCAGCCACTTGGTGTCTGTGCAGGTATTACCCCATTTAACTTCCCAGCGATGATTCCACTGTGGATGTTCCCAATGGCGATTGCTACGGGTAATACTTTTATTCTAAAACCCTCCGAGCAAGACCCTATGGTTACCATGCGTTTAGTGGAACTTGCTGTGGAAGCGGGTGTTCCAGAAGGCGTGCTCAACGTCGTGCACGGCGGCAAAGCTACGGTTGATGCTATTTGTGATCACCCAGATATCAAAGCGGTATCATTTGTTGGTTCGACCGCTGTTGGTAAGCATGTCTACGAGCGCGCCAGTCAATCAGGAAAGCGTGCTCAGTGTATGATGGGCGCTAAAAACCATGGCGTTATCCTACCTGATGCCAATAAAGAGCAAACGCTTAATCAGCTAGCAGGTGCTGCATTTGGTGCAGCAGGTCAGCGCTGTATGGCGTTGTCTGTTGTGGTACTGGTCGGTGCTGCAGGGGAGTGGATTGATGATATTAAAGCCAAAGCAGAAGGCTTAGTGGTCTCGGCAGGTAAACACGATAAAGATTTGGGGCCACTCATCTCCCCTGCTGCAAAAGCACGCGTTGAGCATTTGATTGGTACAGGAGTCGAAGAGGGCGCAAGTTTGCTTCTTGATGGTCGCGGAATTACGGTTAACGGCTATGAACAGGGTAACTTCGTAGGACCGACTATCTTTGATAATGTCACAAGCGACATGCAAATTTATAAAGAAGAAATCTTTGGTCCTGTCTTATGTATCATGCGCGCAGACAGTTTGGATGAAGCGATTGAGCTGCTTAATGCCAATCCTCATGGTAATGGTACGGCCATCTTTACCCAGTCAGGCGCTGCTGCGCATAAGTTCCAGCAAGATATCCAAGTCGGTCAAATCGGTATTAACTTGCCAATTCCTGTGCCACTACCAATGTTCTCATTCTCAGGCTCACGCGCCAGTAAGCTTGGCGACCTTGGTCCTTATGGAAAACAGGCTGTTCAGTTTTATACCCAAACTAAGACCGTTACGGCGCGCTGGTTTGACGATGAAGCCAGTCGCAGTGTTAATACGACTATTTCGATATAATGGTGAATTATTGATATTTATGCTATAGCGATATTGCCGCTTAATAGATTTGTAGTATGGTTAACACGATTCTATGACTGCTATATCGCTAGAGTGCTTAAAAACGATTAAGATAACCGCATTAAGCCAATATTTATCAGTCTTCATTCACCATATATGCTACGTGTGCACAAGGATGACCTTATGGATTTTTCATTAACCGATGACCAGATTGCCTTTCGCCAAACAGCCAGACAGTTTGCGCAAAAAGAGCTAAAACCAAACGCCGCCGAGTGGGATCGAACCTCACACTTTCCCGTTGATGTCATTAAAAAAACTGGTGAGCTTGGTTTTTTGGGGCTGTATACCAACCCAAAATATGAGGGCTTAGGACTACCGCGATTAGACTCGGCGATGGTGTTTGAAGAGCTGGCCTGGGGTGATACCGCCGTTGCTGCCTATATGAGCATTCATAACATGGCAGGCTGGATGATTGGCGAACATGGCAGCGACGCACTTTGTAAAAAATATCTGCCCAATATGGTCAGTGGTGAATGGCTCGGCAGCTATTGCTTGACCGAACCCAATGCTGGCTCTGATGCGGCCTCACTGCGTACTAAAGCTGATAAGCAAGGCGAGTACTATGTGCTTAATGGTGAGAAGACCTTTATCTCAGGGGCAGGCTCAACCGATGTATTAGTGGTTATGGCTCGGACGGGCGCTGCAGGTCCTAAAGGTATCTCAGCATTCGTTGTTGATGCCGACAGTGCGGGTATCGAATATGGTAAAAACGAGCATAAAATGGGCTGGAAAGCGCAGCCAACGCGAACGATTAGTTTTAAAGATGTCAAAGTTCCAGTAGGAAATCTCATCGGCGAGGAAGGCCAAGGTTTTCGTATTGCGATGAAGGGTTTAGATGGTGGCCGTATCAATATCGGGATTTGTGCAGTTGGTACGGCCCAGTCAGCGCTAGAAACCGCCACCAATTACGTACAAGAGCGTAGTCAGTTCGGAAGTCCAATTGCTAGCTTACAGTCGGTACAGTTTAAACTTGCTGATATGCTGACTCAAACGATTACCGCACGGCAAATGCTATATCTAGCAGCAAATAAAGTCGATAACAGTGACTCGCAAGCCTCTACCTATTGCGCAATGGCAAAGCGCCTCTCTACTGACCTTTGTTTTGACGTAGCAAATGAGGCTTTACAACTGCACGGTGGTTACGGCTATCTCAATGAGTATCCGCTTGAGCGCCATGTCCGTGATTTACGGGTGCATCAGATTTTAGAAGGCACCAATGAAATCATGCGGGTGATTGTCTCACGTCAGCTGATGCAGGACGATGCACTAAGTAAACTGCGTTAAATTTGCTAGAAAATTGTCGTAATTTGATAAGAATAAAGGATTATTTATGACGGATTATATCAATTTAGACCTATCGATTGACGGTCATGTCGCTACTGTGACTTTGAATAACCCACCAGCTCATACCTGGACGATGGAGAGTTTGCCCGCTTTAAAGCAGCTAGTCACTGACCTAAATGCCAATGATGATGTTTACGCGTTAATTATTCATGGTGATGGCGAAAAGTTCTTTTCAGCAGGGGCAGATTTAAATAATTTTGCCGATGGAGATAAAGGTCGCGCCATTAGTATGGCAATTGCGTTTGGCGAAGCATTTGAAGCATTGTCAGCGTATCGCGGTGTCAGTATTGCAGTCATCAATGGCTATGCGATGGGCGGTGGTCTTGAGTGCGCGCTGGCTTGCGATATTCGCATTGCAGAAGCGCATGCGCAAATGGCACTGCCTGAGACGGGCGTCGGCTTATTACCATGCGCTGGTGGAACGCAAAATTTAACAGCTTTAGTTGGTGAAGGCTGGGCCAAGCGAATAATATTGTGCGGTGAGCGCGTCGATGCGGATACAGCCTTGCGTATTGGCTTGGTCGAAGAAATCACGGCAAAAGGTGGCGGTTTACTAGCAGCACAAGCACTAGCACAAAAAGTCGCTAAGCAATCGCCAGTTGCCGTCAGTTACTCTAAACAACTTATCCAAGCCGCGAGAAACACCCCACCTGCGCAAAACCTTATTCATGAGCGTGAAGCTTTTGTTAAATTGTTTGACACCAAAGATCAGCGCGAAGGCGTTCAAGCGTTCTTAGAAAAGCGTCAACCCACTTGGCAAAATAAATAAAACGAGCTTTGGTTTTATAAAATGAGCTTTAGTTCTGATACTTTTTCCTTTTGATTTTGTAGGTTTCTTTTTATGACGGTAAATATGACAGAGATAGAAGAAAACGCTCAAGAAGCGCCAGTATTGTTTGAAACTGAGCCGACAGACTGCGGTCATTTAATCGGAGTTATGACGTTAAACACTCCTAAATCTCTTAATGCGCTTAGCGTTGAGATGTGTCAATTATTATCACAGCAGCTAGAGCAATGGCAAAATGATGATCAGATAGTGGCATTGGTGTTAAAGGGCGCGGGCGACAAGGCGTTTTGTGCGGGGGGTGATATCCGTAAGTTGTATGACAGTATGTCAACGACTGCACCGATACCAAATCCATATGCGACAGAATTTTTTGGTCATGAATATCGTCTTTATCGGCAAATGCATTTTTACCCTAAACCTCTCATACTTTGGGGCGACGGTATTATCATGGGTGGCGGAATGGGATTGATGGCAGGCTGTAGTCACCGATTGGTCACTGAGCGCACTCGCTTTGCCATGCCTGAGATTACCATTGGTTTATTCCCTGATGCTTCTGGCAGTTGGTTTTTACAGCGAATGCCTGCCAAAATGGGATTGTTCTTAGGGTTAACGGGTGCCATGTGTAATGGCAATGATGCTTTATTGGCCAATCTTGCTGAATATGCGGCTGCCAGTAGCGATTATGACGCTATTATTCAACGTTTAAAACAGAGTAATTGGCAAGTGGCAGCTAATAATAATACAGAGAAATATCATAATGACAGCGCTCATAGTATCGTCAGTCGAGCATTGGCAGCGCAACCAGTCGCCGATTTACCTGATAGTAAGTTAGCGATCTATTGGCATCCTATTCAGCAACTAATGAATAGCGGCAGCTTAGAAGATATCGATGCCATACTACAAAGTGATGAAGCACTTGCGCAGCTTGATGCTGATTTTGCAGCAGACAGTTGGACGCAGCGTGCTGTTGCCACTTACCGTCATGGCTGTCCAGTAACCGCAGCTTTAACCCATGCACTTTATTATAAAGTCGCCGACTTATCGTTAGAGCAAATCTTATATTTAGAGACCAATGTGGCAGTACACTGCGCGGCCAATCCTGACTTTAAAGAAGGCGTTCGGGCGCTACTGATTGATAAAGACCGTAATCCGCAATGGTCGCGCTCATTAGCAGACTGTCTCAGCGCTGATGGTCAAGCGTATATTCATCAACACTTTACCAATCCTTATGCTAAAGATGAGCATCCATTAGGCGATTGGCTAGGTGAAGATGCTTTAGGCAATCAACTTGTGCGTTAAAGGTTGATTGACGGTTTCAGCATAAGTCTTGGATAAGAATAAAACCACACAAATCAAATGCTATAGCATGCATGCTTAATAAACAATCATCAAGGAGTGATGAGATGGCTACAAAAGAGATTAACAATACGGATAACGAGAACAATAAACCACATATTGCTTTTATTGGCCTTGGAAATATGGGCGCGCCAATGGCGGAGAATTTATTAAAGGCAGGGTATAGGCTATCGGTTTATGATTTGTCTGCAGAGGCAAATGAGCGTTTACAGCAGTCAGGTGCTCGCGTTGCTAATAGTCCCAAAGATGCGGCAAGCAATGCTCAAGTCGTTATCAGTATGTTGCCAGCAGGCAAGCACGTTCATTCTGTTTATTTAGGAGAAAATGGCGCAAATGGTTTGCTTGCGGCGCTACCAAAAGGCACATTGGTTATTGATAGCAGTACCATCGCAGCGGCAGATGCAAGATTGGTGGCAGAAGCAGCTAGCAAACTTGGCATCGACTTCCTCGACGCCCCAGTCTCTGGTGGTACTGGCGGCGCTATCGCAGGTAGTTTAACTTTTATTGTCGGCGGCGACTCAGAGGCGTTTGCTAAAGCGGAGCCGATACTTGAAGTCATGGGCAAAAACATCTTCCACGCAGGCGATCATGGCGCAGGGCAGGTGGCAAAAATCTGTAATAATATGCTTTTAGGTATTCTGATGGCTGGAACGGCAGAAGCAATTAATTTAGGTGTCAAAAACGGTCTCGACCCCAAAGTGCTATCTGACATTATGCTACAAAGCTCAGGGCGTAACTGGACGCTAGAAGTTTATAACCCTTATCCGCAAGTGCTAGAAAACGTTCCATCTAGCAATGGTTATAAAGGCGGATTTATGAGTAAGCTTATGCAAAAAGATCTCAATCTTGCGATGCAAACGGCTCAGGATACGCAGGTTGAAACGCCAATGGGTGCTAAAGCGGCGGAACTTTATGAAGCCCATGCGCTAGAAAATGGCGATAGAGATTTCTCTAGTATTATAGGGCGACATGACAGCTCGCTATTGTCTTAACCAACGGCGGTAAAAATAAAAAGGTCTTCGCCATTATCGTATATCGTAGCAAAGACCTTTTTTAAATTTTGATATTTTACAGCGCTCAATAACCTATTTATCAATATCTAGCTAAAGGGGATATAGCTAAAGAGGCGATATTAAAAAGCGCTATACCTTTTAATCTAACTTTGCAAGTCATAGACAAGTGACTGGATATCTTGCGCAGCCTTTTGTAATCTAGGTACATGCGTCAATAACTCATCTAATGAGACGCGAATAGTTGGCGCATGAATATATAGCGATGCCAAATAACGAGACTTTTTATCCAGAACAGGTACCGATACTGCAACCATCTCAGAGATAAACTCTTCATTATCGATACCAACGCCAGTAGCCGCGATATGATCCAGCTCAGCATTCAGTTCATCAATATCGGTAATAGTGTTTTTGGTGAATTTGTCTAATGGTAACCCTTGCAATATCTTAGCGCGGCTAGAAGTGGATAGTTGGCTCAAATACAACTTACCTGTCGCGGTACACCACATCGGTGACTTTGCGCCTACGGGCAGATAAATCTGAATAGGCAGCGTCGTTTGTGCCCGATTGGTATAAATCATATTCATCTGATAAGGCACACCAATACCGCAGGTTTCTTTGATCTCATCGACCAAATTTTGCAGAATCATTTGCCGCTCATTAAAGAACAGTCGCTGCTGCCAGAGCTCGACGCTCAGATTACGCACCCGCTTACCAGGAATAATACCGCCGCCTATATCAACGGTAACGAACCCTTCATCGACCAAGTTTTGAATCAATCGATGAATGGTAGGTTTCGGAATATCAAGCTCTTGCGACAGCTCAAGTGGAGAGAGAGGTTTTGAAGCATAAGATACGGCTTCGATAATCTCTAACACACGGGTAATCGACGATACTTTTGGCATATAAATGGCTCAATAAGAATGATAAGGATAAAACGCAACGTAAGACAATTTTTAAATTATGCAGCAAAATTCATAAATTTAAAAACTTCAAATAAACCTACTATTTGATCTAATTTAGCATAATATTGCGCTCAAACAAGCTTATATATCATTATACCCAAACAATATATTTGTCTATTTATAATTGAGATAATATCTCTAATTCCTCCCTCATCTCGGTTTCTAGGCAATATAGGATACGTTAATTCACAAATCACAACAAACTGTAGTAATAAGCTCTATAACTGTAATTGAGTTAAGCGTCAGGGTAAGTCATTATACTTGACATGTTTTGTAATACCTTTACATGAGCGTTAAGCAATTCAATATTCATGTTCTGACTATTCAGTTGCTTTGAGAGTATTGTGTAACAGGAAACCGAAGTTTTGCAGGTTGGTGTAGCAAATATTACAATATCTATGCAATCTTTACATAACGGCAAATAAAAAGCGCATTCATGGGGGTGACTTTTTAAGCCAAAATTGTTTTAATCTGCTCAACAAAATGGTTGTTTATAAAAAAGTTAAATTATCATTTTTTTACGGGCGAGTTATTTCACACTTTAGGAGAGTATTTATGAAACTTATTAAATTGACGGCAATTTCTGCTGCTGTTTTAGCATCTACTGCGGCATTGGCAGCTGAACCAGTTATCGTAGTTGATGACAATGATGCAGTTGTATACGAAGCTGAGCCAGTCGCTGTTGCTTATCAAGCAGAGCCTGCTTATGCATACAATGCAGATGCTGGGGTGGTACGTAATACTGCTGGTGCGCTTACTGGTGGCACTAAGACTTTCTTCCAAACCGTCACTCATCCAGCGGCTATCAGCGCTGAAGTAGGTACCTTAGGTTATGGCGCTAACATTGGTTGGGGCCTTAACGAAAAAACTGAATTACAAGCTGGTTGGGCAGGTGGCGACGTTGCTGACTTATTCGGCGGTGACTTCGATGCAAATGACATTAACTATGACGTAGATACAGATTTTAGCAACCCGTACCTAGGTGTACAGTTACGTCCTGCAGCCAACTGGTTCACAGTAGGTGCTGGTATCATCGTTCCTGACAACGATATCGACGTTCGTGCGAATTCTGAAGGTGACGGCTACTATAGTATTGATGGTGATAGATACTATACAGGTCAAGCTCCTGTAGATGCGCCGGATGTTGCTGGTGAATACGTCGGTAACTTAGAAGGTAGTATCGAGCATCGTAACAAGCTAGCACCTTACTTAACTGTTGGTTTCCGTCCTAATATCACTAATAACTTCGGTGTATTTGGCGAACTTGGTGCAGCTTACATGGGTAAAGTTGACGCAAAAATCAACCGTACCGACGATAATCCAAACTCTGCTGCAAACATCGTTGCTGATCGTGCAGAAAGAGATCTAGAAGATAAAAGCTGGTTAGAGTGGATGCCAATTGTTAAACTTGGTGCAACTTACCGCTTCTAAGCTAATGAAAGTTTAGAACTGTTACTAGACAGCCAAGCATAAAAAAACGATCCTAAAAAGGGTCGTTTTTTTTGTCTAAAAAAAATCATCGCTGTTTTTTAAATGAAATATTTTCTAATAAACAATAACAGTTTGTTGGAAGAATAAGAGAGCGATATGATAATTGCTTGTAGTATCATTAATAACAATTAATGATGTCTTCTCGTTGTTGCGATTTACTAAATCTGTAATGAGATAGGAATAATCCATTCCCAGACCTTGCGCAAGCTTATATTGATGTATTTTTATAACACTCTCTTTTATCTGCCACAGCAGTTTAGCGGCACTATTTCGCTCAATAGTTGACAGTGTTTGCAGGATAGCAATTTCATTAGTATGGTAAAAGCGTTGTGCCACTTGCCATGCAACGTTATTGGCTTCTATGTCGATGCCTGCTGGACGGTGAGCGCTGATGACGACTGCGACTTTATCATTTAAATCATTAGAGAGTTTTTCATTTTTACGCTGAGTAGCAATCATCTTGCTATGAGTGCTTTTGTTATGAGCGCCTGTATGGCTAAAACACACATAATACTGGCTGTTAACAAGACGATAGGGAAAACTGGAATCATCCAAATTATCGATAATATCTAGCTTGTTTAATAAGGATTTTAATAATAATCGCACGCCAGCGCGTTGCTGTTGCCGCTGATAGCGAGCTATTTCGCGTTCGGAAAGAGAAGAGGTAGGAATGCGATAATGCCATTGCATACGGCAAAATTTTTCAGAGCCAATATCTGGTAAGTCTACAACAGATAACCATCGTGAGTGGCCTAATAGAGTAGGAGAGTTTAGATGGCCAGGCGCCGTTACTTGGGCCGTCGCACACCATGTCATATCGTCAAGTTGAGTGTATTGAATATTATGTAAGTTTAAGGACGGCATAGTTTAGTTATAGTGTATTAATAGAAGACAAGAAGCCCAACAATAGATTGATGGGCTTCTTTATGCTACTGCTAATAAAGTCTTCTTAAATATTATTAGTAAGACAATTCAGCACGGCGGTTTTGTGCATAAGCATCTTCAGTTGTACCGGCGACAGCGGGGCGCTCTTCGCCGTAGCTGATGATACGGACGTTGTTTACTGCGACACCTTGAGATGCAAGATAATCACGAGCAGCTTGGGCACGGCGCTCTCCTAATGCCATGTTATACTCGCGGCTACCACGCTCATCAGTATGACCTGCGATAACGACACCAGCGTTTGGATTTGAGCTTAGTAGGCTAGCATGCTGGTTTAATACACTGGCAGCTTCTGAGGTGATTTCACTACTATCAAAAGCAAAGTAAACCACGGCTTGTAGGTTTTCTGCACCAGTGATCACAGCATTTGAATTGTCCACGATAACCGCGCCGTTATAACCAACTTGACCACCTGGAATACCTAATGGGGCAACAACCACTTCTGAAGTTGCGCGTTTGTTAGCACAACCTGACGCCAATACTACCGCGCTTGATAATACCGCTAGAGCAGCGATTTTTGCAAAACTGGTTGACATATGAGCTCCTAAAAATTTTATTAATTTTAATAACATTTGTTGTTTTTAAACTGCTTTCGGTAAGACTGAGGCAATTACTATCTATCATATACTAAATGTTAATTTATGTAAGTAGTATTACTGTAAATAGTTCGAGAGTTCACCTATAGATATGTAACGTTCGAGTCGAAATTTTGGCGTCAACGTTTGGGGTTCATATAATCACAGATTATAAAACTGAGCTAGTAACAGTTTAATTTATTTAAATCCATTTTATGTCTCGTAGTACTTGAAATTTGGGCGTTTAAGTCAATGTAGTTAACTGTCTTGAAAAGTTTCTTCATAATGAAAATTGTGCTCGTTGATGGCGTGCTTTAAAATAATTGGCGAGATATTTAAATCATAAACAATAATAGGAACCTCCATGTCCACCACTGAAATTGCTGCTCAAATTATCAATCCTGAAATGCCCGATGTGCCGCCGCATGCCCCGAGTAAAATTCACTTAAAAGACTATAAACCGCCAAGTTTCGATGTCGAAGCCGTTGATTTGGATATTAAACTATTTGATGATCATGCCATTATAGATAGTACTTTAGTGATGCAGCGTCAGGCTGCGGGGGATTTGGTGTTATATGGCGAAGCGCTTGAGCTGTTAACTATTAAGCTTAACGACGAGCCGCTTGCCAGTGAGTGCTATACACAAGAAGATGGCAAATTAATCATTACCGATGCGCCAGAACATACTAGATTACAGCTACAAGTTTGCATTCATCCGCAGACCAATACCGCGCTTGAAGGCTTATATATTGCGGGCAGTGGTGAAGATACTATGTTTGTCACTCAGTGTGAGCCTGAGGGCTTTCGCAAGATTACCTTTTATCCAGACCGCCCGGATGTGCTGGCGAGATTTACCACGCGTCTTGAAGCGGACAAGCGTTTTCCAACGCTATTGAGTAATGGTAATTTGCTAGAAGCTGGGGAAGTTGCAGGTAAACCTGAACGTCATTATGCGATTTGGCAGGATCCGACTAATAAGCCAAGCTACTTGTTTGCTTGTGTTATTGCCGATTTAGAGGTATTGACTGATAGCTATACCACGAGCGAAGGATGCGAGGTTCTGCTTGAGCTATACGCGAAGGCTGAAGATATCGATAAATGTGAAGTCGGTATGCAAGCGCTAAAAGACTCTATGCATTGGGACGAGGTCAATTATGGTCGCGCTTATGATTTAGACCGTTATATGATTGTTGCCGTCAGTCAGTTTAATATGGGCGCGATGGAAAACAAGGGTTTAAATATTTTTAATACCGCTTGTGTGCTATCTAGTCCTGAGACAACGACCGATGCGCGTAGCTTTAGTGTCAAATCCATCATTGCTCATGAATACTTTCATAACTGGACCGGCAATCGCATCACGTGCCGCGATTGGTTTCAGCTGTGCCTAAAAGAAGGCTTTACCGTTTACCGTGATCAATCGTTTTCAGCCGACCAACAATCAAGTGCGGTGCAGCGTATCGATGATGTGGCGACCTTACGCGCTCATCAGTTTGCTGAAGATGCAGGACCTCTTGCGCATCCTGTTCGTCCTGAAAGTTTCGTTGAAATTAATAATTTCTATACGACGACAGTTTATGAGAAAGGCGCTGAAATTGTCCGTATGATTGCCAATACTTTGGGACCTGTTAATTTCCGTAAAGGTACAGATGAGTATTTTCGCCGTTATGATGGTCAAGCCGTGACGGTTGAGGATTTTTTGTCTGCACTTAGTATTACTGATAGCAAGATTGAAGACTTTATTGACTGGTATCGTCAGCCAGGAACGCCAGTGGTATCGGGTCATCAAGACTATGACAGTAAAACACAAACGCTGACCATTACTTTGAGTCAAAAAACGCGCCATGTTTCAGGATTTGATGTACCGAAGCCTCTGCCGATTCCAGTGGCGACTGCGCTATTTGATAAAGAATCGGGCGACATCGTCGCTGAGCGTATGTTGCTGCTGGATCAAGCCACGCAAACCTTTACCTTTGAGAATGTAGCAAGTGAGCCAGTTGTATCATTGCTACGAGATTTTAGTGCGCCCGTTCAGCTCAATTATGATTATCAAGATGAAGATTTGGCATTTTTACTCAAATATGAAGCCAATGGTTTTAACCGCTGGCAAGTAGCCCAAATGTTGGTCAATCGCATTTTACTGCCATCTCAAGGCGCAAAAAGTAGTCCAGAAGTCTATCTGCAAGCCCTAGCGCAGACGTTACCTGAGCTGGCTACTACCGATGCGATGTTGGCCGCACGTTTACTTGATATCCCGTCTGCATCGGAGCTGGCAGCTGCCATTGATAAAGACTACGATCCAGAGTTGGTAAAGGCGCAGCGCGAAGGTTTGTATCAACACCTAGCAGAGGCGTTAAAAGCGCAGTGGTCTGAGCTTTATAAACAGTTACCTATGCAGGGTTATGAAGACAGTGCTGATGCTCGTGGCAAGCGTGCCTTACGTAATGTGGTATTAGATATGGCACTGACTGCGAATGTTGCTGGTGCAGCAGAATGGGCACAGCAGCAATATGATAATGCCAGCTGTATGACAGAGCGTTTTGGCGCGTTAAAGGTGATAGTCAATCATCAATTGGTATGCGCTGATGCATGTTTAGCAGACTTCTATAAGCGTTTCGAAAATGATGATTTGGTCATTGATTTATGGTTTAGTGTGCAAGCGTCTGCGGATAATGTCAGTACCGATACTATCCAGTCCTTACTTGAGCATGCCGATTTTGACTGGAATACGCCTAACCGTGTACGCTCGGTGATTAGTGCGTTTACCTCGCAGCCAACGGTATTATGGACAGCAGAAGGGCTAGGTATTTATACAGCTGTAATTAAAAGGTTGGATGAGACCAATCCTGTCTTGGCATCGCGCTTATTACAAGTACTGGCCCGTTGGAATACTTTGGTTGAACCGCGTCGTCAAATGGCGCATGAGCAATTGCTTGAACTGCAAAAGCAGGTCTCTTCTAAGCATGTACTGGAGAGCTTAAACAGTGTATTAGACGCGGTAAATGAAGGAGCAGTAAGCGCGTAAAACGCCATGCTTTATAAGTTGATGTTATAAGTTGTTTTTTATAAATGCAGGCTTATAAGTTCAAAGGTAAAAAAAAGCCCGTTTGACAGCAAATGTCAAACGGGCTTTTTTGAGGGGTAAGTAACAACTAATTCTGACCAGTCACTATTAACGATTCGGCAAAACGTCTTTGACCATGTCGCGTAGCTCATGTAGGGCAGTAACCGTGCTGTCCCAATCTAAGCAACCATCGGTGATAGATTTGCCATACTCGAGCTGACTTAAATCAGCGGTAAGCTTTTGATTACCGCCTTTTAGATGGCTCTCGATCATCATAGCGATGATAGATTTATTGCCGTTTTGAATTTGCTCAGCAACGTTTTTGATGACCATTGGCTGTAGATATGGGTCTTTACCAGAGTTGGCGTGGCTTGAGTCAATCATGATCTTGCTATTGGTTTTACCTTTTGCCAGCTCGTTTTCAACTTGAGCCACGGCGGTTTCATCATAATTAGGCTTACCATTACCGCCGCGAAGTACCACATGAGCGTAAGGGTTACCTTTCGATTTGATGATAGAAACTTTGCCATCTGATGATAGACCTAAGAAGCTATGACCTTCTTTGACCGCTTGCATGGCATTGACCGCGACGGTCATGCCACCATCCGTACCGTTTTTAAACCCAACTGGGCACGATAATCCTGAGCTCATCTCGCGATGCGTTTGACTCTCAGTCGTACGCGCGCCAATCGCTGACCAGCTGATCAAATCCTGCATGTACTGCGGTGTATTTGGATCTAACGCTTCAGTGGCGCACGGCAAACCTTTTTCATTTAAATCAAGTAATAACTTACGGGCAGTGCGCAGACCTTTTTCAATATCAAAGCTGTCGTTCATATCAGGATCATTAATCATGCCTTTCCAGCCAACTGTGGTGCGCGGTTTTTCAAAATAGACGCGCATCACAACAAAGATGCTATCTTCAATCTCTTTTGCTAATACAGCTAAGCGATCAGCATATTCGTGAGCGGCTTTAATATCGTGAATCGAGCAAGGACCAATAACCACAAATAGACGCTTGTCTTTACCATCGAGGATATCTTGGATGGTATTACGACCTTTTAGAACCGTGTTATAGGCCTCTTTTGATAAAGGGAGCTCAGTCTTTAGCTCGTCTGGGGTGATTAAAGGAATGAATTTTTCAATATTCACGTCGTCAATGTCTGCATTATGAGTAGCTGGTGTTGTCATGATTATATATCGTCTAGCTGATTTATAGGGATATTCATTATGCGGACAAAAGCGCTGGTTGACAAGGGCAGTCGCGCAGTTAATTGACTGCTAACTGGAATACACAGACCAAAACTTGGTTATGGCTAATGGCGGTTTACGGTCTTAACGTAGTGCTATTTATAGACGTTTACGAGTTAAAAGGTCGCATAATTCATGTCTCTAAATGACCCTTATAGCTAAACTAAGTCCAAATTTTCACTAATCAAAGAATCCCTAGGAAGATATGTGAGCAGCCGCGACTGGATTTTATGCACTAATTTCACTATTTTTAGCTATTTCAAGTACTGTCACGTATGATGGCGATATAAACAATTAAATTCGAGCATTATAGAAACTAATAAGAGGCTTTGAATAGGCATCTTACTACGGCTATCTTATGTTATATTTTATACTCGTTATTCTTATATATAGTCATATTGTATCCTTTGTCTTATTTAAACTGTGTTACTTAAATGGCATCAATTAAATTGTATCATTTTAATATTGAGAGCTTATCATGACAGAATCTGCTACGCCTCACCCAAATGCTGACGTAACGTCAGTCCCCGACGTTTATAGTGCTGCTTTTGATGAATTGCCTAACGTAGCGGCCTCGCCATTAATAATAGGCATCGTCGCCGGTGAAGTATCGGGGGACAGCTTGGGCGCAGATTTTATGCAGCAGATGAATAATCTGCGCGATGATATTATTTGGGTGGGCGTTGGCGGTGCAAAAATGCAAGCGCAAGGGCTACAAAGTATTTTTCCGTTATCGCGCTTGGCAGTGATGGGCTTGGTAGAAGTGGTTGCCCAGTTGCCGGACTTGCTAAAAGCGCGCCGAGATTTACTGGCTGCCTTTAAAGCTGCGAGTATTGAGTGGTTTATTGGCATTGATGCACCAGATTTTAACCTCAGAGTGGCCAAAAAATTAAAGCCGCAAGGGGTATTTTGCGTGCAGTATGTCAGCCCTTCTATTTGGGCATGGCGCGAGTCGCGTATTCATAATATTATGGCGGCGACCAATTTGGTTTTGTGCCTATTTCCCTTTGAGCTACCAGTTTATGAGCGTTACGGTCACCCAGCGATATGCGTCGGTCATCCGCTATTGCGGACTATCGATCAAACGTTGCTAGAGACGCCAATCAATCAGCGCCGGAGCGAGCTTGTCTGGCACAATGACGGCTTGCAGCAATTTTTTATTGATCGCTTCGATGAGGTCAGTCAACTCATTTGTGTGATGCCAGGCTCGAGACGTAGTGAGATAACGGCTATTTTGCCGCTGATGCTTGATGGCATCCAAAGACTGTTGCTATTAGATCCTAAGCTATGTTTCATCATTCCAACGGTTGATCAAAATCATCAATACATCGTCCAAGATGTCATTGATAAGCGCTCAGAGCAACTGCGGGCGGCAATTGTCGTGGTCTATGACGATAGCCAGCCAGCCTTTAGTCAGCAAGCAATGGCCGCATCAGATGTCGTCATGCTAGCATCAGGGACGGCAACCTTGGAAGCCATGCTACTTGAGCGTCCAATGGTGGTTATTTACCAATTAAACCAGCTGACTTATCAAATTGCCAAGCGTTTAGTCAAAGTCCCTTACGTCGCTTTACCCAATATTTTGGCGGACAGCGCGATTGTCCCTGAACTTATTCAAGAGCAGGCAAGTGGCGATAATATCTGCCGTACCGTGATGAGACTATTGCAACCGCGCGCTTATGCTGAGCAATTAAAAGCGCTTATTGAAACCAAGGAGCTGCTGCAGCAACAGAGCAATCACGATCCGGCTAATAGTGTCATTGAGCAATGGTTTATTCAAGACCGAGGTAGTCATCAAAGTCATGGTCTTAATGAACAAGAGAATCAAGACACTGAAGACAATTATCAAGCTTAATAACCGATCGCTTATCATGTCACGCAAATAAATCAATTAAACAGTAAGGTTAAGAAATAACAAGCTATGAGTACTATGTTTTCTACAGAAAATACCACTATAAAAAGCCCTGCTACAGATAACCATATCATTCAGATTGACAGAGTCATAGAGCAAGTGGGTTTTAAGGGACAATACATTCAACTGGCTGCGCCTGTGCAGTTATCTGGTCAAATAAATGTCACTGAGCTACTTGTCCAATATGTATTAAATATACAAGACACGCAGCTATCGCCCATACAAATTGGTGTGGATGAAGCAGGGCGCGGACCGCTGCTAGGAAGCGTCAATGTCGCGGCTGCGATATTGCCGCGCGCTTGGTCAGGATTGATTGAGGAAGAGCCACTTAAAGCCACGCCGTTATCTCTCTTAACGGACTCAAAGCAATTAAGCGAAAAAAAGCGCGACATTTTATATCCGCTGGTTCAGCAGTATGCAGTCAGTTATATCGTCGCTGATATACCCGCAGCCGTCATCGACCAAGTAAATATCCTGCAAGCGACCATGCTAGGTATGCGACTATGCTCAGAGGTTTTATTAGAGATAATGGCTAAGTACTTAAAATCTGGCCATAAAAGAACGTTTGAAGTGCTGCTCGATGGTAATCGCTGCCCTGATTTGGACTATGCAAACCTTACTAGATTTGGCATTCAAGAATCAACGATTGATTGTCAAGCGTGGGTAAAAGGTGATGGCCGACATACTAGCATTGCGGCGGCCAGTATTTTAGCAAAAGTAAGCCGCGACCAAACCATGTATGCACTGGATGCCAAACATCCTGAGTACGGTATTGCTAAGCATAAAGGTTATCCCACACGCGCCCACAGGGAAGCGCTTTCAAAGCATGGAGCATTATCAGGGCATCGCCGTAGTTTTGCTCCTGTCAGAAAAGTACTTGAAAGCTAACACTGTACTAAAATACTCATCAGCTAGTAGCATTAAACCGTTTTATAAAATAGCCTAAGCGGCATTATAAAAAATAACCGTCCATTAAATATAAAAAACCTTCTATTTAAAATAAATAGAGGGTTTTCATTGATGAATTAACAAAAAACATGCTTTTCAAGTTTAAAAAGCGCTTAAAAGGACGAGTTTGGCTGCTTTAAAAAGGCTTCCTCTTCATCAGACGTTTCGCGATCTAGAGCATCATTACGATGCGGAAAACGACCAAATTTATCAATAATTTCTTTATGACGAAGCTCAAAGTCTAACGTTGTCGCATCATTTAATTGTTCAAACAACGGTAGATAGCGCTCATGAATCATGGCCGATTCAGAATGCATAAATGGCATGATGATAAATTTTCGCCACTGCGCTGGCAGCGTATCAAAATATGGCTGTTTGATGGCTTCTTGAGCCAATGCCAGTGCCATACCATCTTGGGCAAAAGCGATAGCTTGACCACGATACAAGTTACGCGAAAACTGATCTAATACAATGATTTCTGCCAAGCGGCCCGCTAGCGCCGTGATTGAGCTATTGCTATCTGCTGGGGCGTCTGCGATACGCCACGTCACGCATTCACCCCGTTTTGCTGCCTGCCAAGTCTGACCAAACTTATCCTTTATTTGTTTATCAAAGGCATCATCTTGCACGAACCAGTACTGCTCATTATCTTTATCGAACCAAAAATCCAAAACCGCATGTGCATCGGCAGGAAGGTACTGTAAGCTGATATTTTTTGGGTTGAGCTGCGCTAGGTTGGCAGGGTTTTTAGCCGTGGAATAATCGGTTGAAAGTGACATAAGATATTCTAATTATGATGAATTTAGTCTACTATAGCGCAAATATTTAGGTCTGTCATGATGCCGACCGCCGCTATTAGGTAACCTCTTATGAATGCAAAAACGACTTTAAAAACCAGCCAATCATCTCTGCCATCGACGCCTTATTATCTACTTGACGAAGCCGCAATTGTCGCCAATATGCAGATTATTGCGCGATTATGTGAATTATCAGGCGCGAAAGCATTGCTTGCGTTAAAATGTTTTGCGACTTGGGGCGTGTTTGATGTCATGCAACCTTATTTGCATGGTTCAACCTCATCTTCACTCAATGAAGTGCGGTTAGGCTATGAAACCTTTGGTAATAATGGCGCCGATAGCAATGGTAAAGTGAATAGCCAAGATAAAAAAGAAACCCATGCTTATAGCGTTGCTTATAGCGCGGATGAAATTGATGAAGTATTAAGCTATGCCGATAAAATTATTTTTAATTCTATCTCGCAATTGAATGTGTTTAAAGTCCAAGCGGCGGCAAAAAACATCCCAGTTGGGCTGCGCTTAAATCCAAAGACCAGCAACTCGTCCTTTATTATCGCTGATCCTGCGCGTCCCTTTAGCCGTTTGGGTGAGCATGATAAAGATAAGATTATGGCAGTACTTGCTGACATCACAGGCGTCATGATTCATAACAACTGTGAAAATGATAGCTTTGAGGCATTTAGCGCAAGCTTAGCGGATATCGAAGACAGGTTTGGTGAGGTACTGGTGCAGCTTGAATGGGTGAGCTTGGGCGGTGGTATTCACTTTATCGCACCTAATTATCCACTCGAAAAACTTGCTAATAGATTAAAAGGCTTTAGTGAAAAATATGGCGTACAAGTCTATCTTGAACCGGGCGAAGCGAGCATTCACGGCGCTGGCTCCTTAGTGACAACCGTCTTAGACACCATGCACAATGAGAAAAATCTTGCTGTCGTCGATGCCTCTATCGAAGCACATATGCTGGATTTGCTGATTTATCGTGAGTCGGCACCGATTACGGCGATTAACGAAGAAGCAACGCCCATCTTACCTGTCGATATGACTAACATAGCTGATATATCAGATAACACAATTATTTATGGTCGTTCTTGTTTAGCGGGCGATATCTTTGGTGAGTACGTCTTACCGAGTAATTTAAAAATTGGCGATGCCATTGCGTTTGGTAATGCTGCCGGTTATACCATGGTGAAGAAAAACTGGTTTAATGGTGTCAATATGCCTGCAATCGTTATCCGTCGTTTAGATGGGTCGATTGATGTACAGCGTGAGTTTGATTATCAAGATTATAAGGCCAGCTTGTCTTGATTTTTGTCGTAAGGCTTGTGTGTTGAATAGTAGGGTATGAAATTAGCGTTTATTTTATCCATTAATTATTGCCGAAAGGTGGGTAAAAATTGTTATAATTGCGGCGGGCAAAAGCAGCCAGTTTCGCCCAACGGGTGCGTGGGTTTTCCTCGGTCTTCCTTTTTAATTCACGCATATCATTCACTCGTTTCTGTTTTGACTCGCCACTATCGATGGTATCGACAGGGACACAAAGGAGGATTGTTCATTGAACACAAACCAAACCAAACCCAGCAAGAAAGACGTGCTCATCATCGGTGCAGGCGGTGTGGCACAAGTAGTCGCGCATAAGTGTGCGATGCATAATGACGTTCTTGGCGAGATTCATATTGCCTCACGCACGCAAGATAAGTGCGATGCCATCGCCCACAGTGTCAAAGAGAAGAATAGCTTTAAACTGCCTGCGATATTACATACCCATCAAGTTGATGCGATGGATACCCAGGCGCTGATTCAGCTGATTCAAGAGACGAATGTACAAATCGTCATCAATGTCGGATCGGCTTTTGTGAATATGACCGTTTTAGAAGCCTGTATCGAAACGGGCGCAGCCTATATTGATACGGCGATTCATGAAGATCCGCGTAAGATTTGCGAAACGCCGCCCTGGTATGGCAACTACGAATGGCAACGCCGCGAGCGCTGTGCCGACAAAAATATTACAGCGATTTTGGGCGCAGGGTTTGATCCTGGTATGGTCAACGCTTATGCTCGCCTTGGCTATGACATGATGGATACAGGCTCGGTGACCGATATCGACATTATTGATATCAATGCTGGCAGTCATGGTAAATATTTCGCCACTAACTTTGACCCTGAGATTAACTTCCGTGAATTTACCGGTACGGTTTATTCTTGGCAGGACAGCAAGTGGCAGTCTAACAAGATGTTTGAAGTGAAACGTACCGATGATTTGCCAGTCGTTGGCGAGCAGAACAGCTACCTAAGTGGTCATGATGAGATTCATTCTTTATCAGCTAACTTAGATGTACCAAACATCCGCTTTTGGATGGGCTTTGGTGAGCATTATATCAATGTGTTTACTGTGCTCCAAAACCTAGGTCTATTGTCTGAGCAGCCAGTGATAACCGCTGAAGGACAAGAAGTGATTCCATTAAAAGTTGTTAAAGCAGTGCTACCGGATCCAAGCTCGCTTGCGCCAAACTACACTGGCAAAACTTGTATTGGTGACAAGGTCAAAGGTAAAATCAATGGCGTCGATAGCGAGGTATTCATTTACAATATCTCCGACCACAAAGACGCTTATAACGAAGTCGGCAGTCAAGGTATCTCTTATACCGCAGGCGTACCACCAGTTGCAGCTGCAATGCTAGTCGCTACTGGCGAGTGGGATGCAGGTAAAATGGTTAACGTTGAAGAGCTTGATGCCAAGCCATTTATCAATCTTCTCAATAAGATTGGCTTGCCAACCCGCATTCAAGATAGCGCGGGCGATAGAACGCTAGAGTTTGATATTTAATACGTTTTCAGCATTCATAAAAAAGCCTGTCTAATTTCTCGATAAGAGCGTTAGATGGGCTTTTTTATGGCCGATTGATCATGATTTATGATTTATGGTTTATGGTTTATGGTTTATGGTTTATGGTTTATGGTTGAGGAAAATTTATACCAACTGCACTTAACGATTCACGTATCGATTTTATTTAAAATTGACAATGTCAATGGTTTACAGCGTCAATGGTTTACAGTCACTGCTGAACCTGTATCATCACTGTATAAACATAATCAAAATATGACATTAGGCTATTGTTAGAATATAGTGGTCCTAATGCGGACAGTCATATATCAAATGCAAGGAATATAGATGATCGACGAACCGAATGACGATGGCTTAACTGAAGCTAACGAGTCAAATATCCCATTAGCCGAGCCTGCTGAGAGTTCGCGCACGCCGTTTGAGCGTAGACAGTTTGGCGGTACAGAGCGTCAATCCAAACCTTTTGATGAAGATGTACCTATCTCTCGCAGCGACCTGAAGAAAGGCGCACAGGAGCTATCTGAAAACAGTGTTGCCCATATCAATTGGAGCGTGCTGATTGTCTCATCCATCGTGATTTTTGCCTTTTCATTATGGGCAATTTTTATGCCCACCATCGCCAGTACCACCATGAAAACAGTCGTCGATTGGATTGCGACTAACCTTGGTTGGTATTACGTGATTACGATGGTGATGGTCATCGGTTTCGTACTGTGGGTAGCATTGTCTAAAGAAGGTAGCGTGCGCCTTGGACCCGATGATTCGCGGCCGCAGTACAAGTTAGGAACATGGGCGGCGATGTTGTTTGCGGCTGGGGTTGGTATTGACTTGTTGTTTTTCTCGGTGACTGGCCCTGTTGTGCAATATTTGACCCCGCCTACGGGTGAAGGGGCAAATGCCGCCGCCATGCAAGATGCGGTTGTTTGGACAATGTTTCATTACGGCATTGCTGGTTGGTCGGTTTACGCATTGCTTGGTATGGCAATGGGTTATTTTGCCTATCGCTGGGGTATGCCTTTATCAATTCGCGCGGCACTTTATCCCCTACTTGGTAAGCGTGTAAAAGGCTCGATTGGCCATGGTATTAGTATTATTGCTCTAGTTGGCACCGTATTTGGTGTGGCAACCACTATGGGTATCGGTGTGGTGCTGCTCAACGTTGGTTTCTCAAAGCTGTTCGGTTTAGAGCAAGGGCTAACGTTACAGATTGTGCTCGTCATTGGCGCGGTTATCTTGACCATTCTTGCTACCACTTCGGGCGTTGATCGCGGTATCCGCTGGATATCCGAGCTCAACCTCTGGAGCGCAGTGGCGATGATGGCATTTATCCTAATCGCTGGCGAAACGGCATTTTTGTTAAATGCCTTGGTCGAAAACCTTGGTCAATTTTTTGTTACGCTCCCTGCTAGGATGTTTAAAACCTTTGCTTATGTTCCCGGTAGTAGCGATTGGATGGGAAGTTGGACGCTGTTCTTTTGGGCATTTTGGCTGGCCTGGGGACCGTTCGTTGGGGTGTTTTTAGCCCGTATTTCGCGCGGGCGAACGCTCCGTGAGTTCGTTATCGCAGCGATTACTGTGCCGGTTTTATGCGACTTTATCATTGTGTCTTTCTTTGGTAATTCAGCCCTTTTTCAAGTATTGCAAGGCAACACCGCTTTCGCCGAGCTTGCGGTAGAAAGCCCAGAGCGCGGTTGGTATGCGCTGCTGGAGCTTTTCCCTGGAGCAACTATTTTGGTTGCTTTAGCGACTCTATCAGGATTGCTGTTTTATATCACTAGCGCCAACTCAGGGGCAATGGTTATGTCAAACTTCTCAACGTCTATTCCTGACCCAAGCGAGGATGGCCCTAAGTGGCTACGCATCTTTTGGGCCGTATTGACGGCGATGTTGACCATCTCTATGCTCATCGCAGGCGGCGTCATTACGATGGAGTACGCGACGCTGATCTTTGCGCTTCCCGTAACTATTATCGTTTATCTGGTGATGTTTTCCTTTTCTAAAGCGCTAAAAATAGAGCGAGCGGAACGCGAAGGGACCGTCCTGCGTCGCCCGTCTATCGCACCCAGTGGTGGACATATTCCTGAGCGTTCATGGACGCAGCGCTTGGGACAAATGCTTACATATCCATCTAAACGCGAGTCTATAAGGTTCCTTGAGCGTGTGGTACGACCAGCGCTTGATGATGTTGCCAATGAGTTCCGGCGCCAAGGTTACGATGTCGAGCGCATCAATGCTGATCATGATGCCAATGCTGCGATCACAGGCGCAACTGGGCCATTGCTACGTTTACCTACGACAGCAATGGATGATTTTTATTATCAAGTCTCTATGGTTGAAACGCCTGCACCGACTTTTAGTGGTAAGATGTCATCTGACGGGGATGTGTATTATCGATTAGAAGTAACAACGCAAACGGGTTCTGGGGGTTATGATTTGATGGGATTAACCAAGCAGCAAGTGATTGATGATGTACTTGAACAATATCAAGCGTATTTGAATTTTTTGACGGCGCCTCCGGAGACCGAGGAAGAATTAACGTCAATGACTTCTATAAAAAAATAAAAAACTATTATTAGGAAAACAAGCCAGTTTGCGATAGAGCTATTTTTTATTTAGGAAATTCGGGTAAATGCTGTAGATAGTGTTTTTCTGATTCAATAGTGTGTATATTATCTATTAATGATATTTTTAAAGGTTTCGGAGTCATCAACTCCGAATGTCGCCTGATAAGCGGCTAAAGGGCAATCCCTTATCTAGAGCAGTAGCTCGAAGTTTGGGCTGGTTGTGCCAGCAGAAGTTGTCCGAACGGGTAAGTTTATACTAGTAAAAGCAAGCCCAACCGCGTGGCAGCGCGGTATATAAATACGAATCTTCAATGATTCAACCGGTTGAGTCGTTTGAATGGATTAAAACCATGAAAATCTCAACTAATATAGAGATAAAAGTAAATGTAGCATCAGTGATTACTGCCATTAGTGGACTTATACTTACAGTTGCTATGATTTATTTCAATCTTTGAAAAGTCCTATAATGTCAGCGGCAGTTGACATTATCGGCGTTCCTAATTTATATCTTTCTAATGAGCTTTATCTTAACTTTCAATCTGCCTTACATTACTCAAATAAATCAAATACAACGCGCCAGCAAGTAGGGCGATAGCTGCCGCACGTTTATAATCTAACACTATTTGCGAATTACCAAACCAACCAAAGTGGTCAACCAATAATCCCATAATGATTTGCCCAGCGATGACCGCCACAATGGTTGCTGCCGTCCCAATTCGCGGTACACCAATTACGATAGCCACCATCGAAAACGTACCGAATAAGGCGCCTGATAACTGCCACGGCGGTATACTAAACATCGTTTGCGCTTGTGGTGGCTCAAAGAAAATTACTAAAAACCCTAAAATAATTGCGGCGACCACGTTGGCAAGCCATGCTGTCGTGACCACATCGGTACGAACGCTGAGTGACCCATTGATAGAGGACTGAGCAGCAATTGCCATGCCGCCCAGCAATAACAAAGGGAAGGCAAGCGTTAGTAGCATGGTATTTTCCTTAATATCGTCATCTTTTGAACCGTCCTCGTTATTAATAAATCAGCCAAAGTGCGACTAAAATTAACCCCAATGCCGCAAGACGATAACGGTCAATGGCGCGGCGAGCGCTTCCTAGTAACCCGAAATGATCAATCACTAAACTGGCGCTGATTTGACCGCATAAAATACCGACCATCGTCGTGCCAACCCCGACTAAAGGCGTGGTGATAGTAAGGATAATGGTATAAGTAAAGCCGACAAGACCAGCGGTTAGTAACCAACGTGGCTGTGTTGGTAGCGTGGATAAATAATTGCGCCGACCCATTATCATCAGTATGACCATCGCTATACTAAAAACCAGCACACCAATTAAAAATATGGATAAAGATGCTGATAGCCGACCGATACTCTCACCTAATGGACCTAAAAACGCTGCTTCCACTGCCAATGCCATTCCGCCTGATACTACGAATAACAACATCAAAACTTGCTTCATAGCCTGCCTTTTAAGATTTTTTCTTACTTTTATGAAATAAAAGCCCATATTGTATGGCTATAGGTTAACGGATACAATGAATGACGCCAAAACGATGTATCTATATACCCATACGGTGACCTTATGAATTCTCTAGAGCTAAAAATACCACCACCAGCGCAATTCATTATCACTGCCGCTGCGATGTTTGGAGTATCTAAAACCCTACCAAGTTT
Organism: Psychrobacter sp. UBA6766; assembly: GCF_002453355.1. Taxonomy (GTDB): domain Bacteria; phylum Pseudomonadota; class Gammaproteobacteria; order Pseudomonadales; family Moraxellaceae; genus Psychrobacter. Next base: position 34,964 of record NZ_DKGQ01000043.1, read on the forward strand.
AAAGTTTGTACTCAATGGATCAACTGGGTTAGCGATTGGACTTGGCGTGGTAGGATTGAGTGGTGCCATCATGGGCGTGAAGCAATTTAAAAAAGCGCAAACCACGCCCAACCCAAAAGAAATTGACAAGGCAACTAGCTTGGTCACTAGCGGTATTTATCGATATACTCGCAACCCTATGTATCTGGGATTGACGCTTATTTTGTTAGGGTGGGCATTATATCTGTCTCATTTCCTTGCATTTATTTTGATACCCATATTTATGATGTATATAAGCCGCTTTCAGATTCAACCTGAGGAAAGAATGTTAGCCAAGAAGTTTGGTCAGGCGTATCAAAACTATCGCTCAAAAGTCAGACGCTGGATATAAAATATAGAGCTGTGTTATAGACATACTTTTCCTTTTGGAAATAATGTGAACTTTACTACTTGCTTAGCATTAGATGTGAGAAAAATTATGACCCCTGAGCTTTCAATAGAAAAAATATGGTTTGATGACGATTTGACAGAATTACTGATAAGTGTTTGTGACGGATGCTCAACGTTTACTAATCAAGTATATATCGCCAAACAGGAGATCGTAAGTTTGATTGATTGCCTCAATATATTTAAAGATCATTATTATGGTGGCTTAGAAGATATTACTTGGGGTGGGTTTGGCTATGAATATGCGAATGGGGCTTTTGCGGCTAGGCTTCATTTCCCTAAGCCAAGCATCTTATATATATCAACGTATCAGCAAGGTGAGTTTTTTGAATTTAAGGAACAACGAGAAGCGGCAGAAGCAAAAATGTATTTGAAGTCTGAACCAGTGCTTTTAGATAACTTTATCGATGAACTAAAAGACTTGAATTCTGGTATCACGGATGTCGCTAAGTTAGCTTGTATATAGAGTTACCTCTAAGTGCATTTAGATAGGTTGAGATATAGCCGATGTTATAACTACAAAGGTAAAGCTATATTATTAAACGTAATAATTTATTGGAAATAAATAAAATGCAACTAGAAATAAACGTCATCGATGCCTTTACGGATACCGTTTTTAAAGGCAATTCAGCCGCCGTTATCCTCACTGATAACTGGCTAGATGTAGAATTAATGCAGTCTATTGCCTTTGAAAATAATTTATCGGAAACCGCCTTTATCGTTGCTGATAATAAAGGGGTTTATCATATTCGTTGGTTTTCGCCACTAACTGAGATTGATTTTTGTGGCCATGCAACCTTGGCATCAGCGTTTGTATTATTTAAGAAAATTCCTGATTTATCATTGATCAAATTTTCAGCCAAAGCGGTTGGTATTTTGACTGTCAAACAAACCGATGATGGCAAAATACAAATGGACTTTCCCAATACCAAACCTCAGAAGTTGGATGAAATTCCTGATGATTTGCTGGCAGGATTGTCTATTAAACCTATTGAAGTTTATAAAAACTCGCAAGCCTATTTTGTGATTTATAATGCTGAAGCCGATGTTTTAACTGTGGCGCGCGACAATGAGCGATTAAAACAGCTTGCGCCATTAGACGTCGTGGTTACTTGTCAGGCGGAATCTGCCGACTATAAACACTACGATTTTCTGTCGCGTTACTTCTGGCCTGCCAATGGTGGGGATGAGGACCCGGTGACAGGTTCTATCCATACGGGGCTTGCGCCACTATGGGCAGAGAAGCTGGGTAAAAATGAATTACTCGCGTATCAAGCGTCACGTCGCGGCGGTATTTTAGACTGCGTCGTTGCAGGTGATAGGGTGCTAATTTCTGGCAATGCTGTGCAGTATATGACAGGGTTTATCACGGTTTAGGAGTGGTTGGTTTGACTGAATTAAAAACCGTTGGACTGTTTGCGCTGACCGCACTGGCTGAAATTGCAGGGTGCTATTTGCCTTATTTATGGCTGCGGGAAGGTAAGTCGATTTGGCTGCTGGTTCCTGGTGCGCTCAGTTTGGTTGCTTTTGTTTGGCTGCTGTCCTTACATCCCACCGCCGCTGGTCGCGTTTATGCTGCTTACGGCGGTGTTTATATTACCATGGCTATTATTTGGCTTTGGACAGTGAACGGCATCAGACCGACCACGTGGGATATATTGGGTTCTATCGTCGCACTATTAGGAATGGCGATCATTATGTTTGCCCCGCGCCATTAATTGATGGGCTTAACCGTTGATGGATTTAATCAATGAAAGGCTTAAAAAGAGCTTACTTACGCAGCCATTACGATTTGCTATAATGAACCGCACGCCGATGTGTCGTCGCGGAAAACCCTTATAATATTCATGTTTAGCACAATGAAGCTTACTGTTTTGGTCAATTATTATGCGTATTCGTAAACTGTTCAAATTTGAAAATGCGCATATCGTGCGTAATTGCAGCTCTGAGCGCTGCAAGCATTCTATCCATGGTCATAGTTATCAGATCGAACTGATCTTAGAAGCCAAGCGTTTAGATCATGGTCAAATGGTCTATGATTTTGGACTATTAAAATCCTCTATCAAAGACATTATCGATAGCTTCGATCATGCGATTTGTTTTTGGAATAAAGACGACCCTGAATATATCGCTGCTTGCAAAAAATTCAGCGCGCGCTGGATAAGTTTGCCAGTATCGCCATCAGCAGAGCAGTTTTCTCGCGTGATATTCTTTTGGGCTCAAGAAATTCTCAAACAAACCCAAATGCAAAATGGGGAGTCTGATGTCAGCGTTTATTCAGTGATTGCTCATGAGACTGCAACTGGTTATGCGCAGTGTTTTGCTGATGATGTGGCAAATGAGCAGATGGGCGAGCTGAATCTAAAAGAATTTAAATTTAGCGACCAAGTTCGTGCCGAGTGGCATGATCCTGAGCTATACGCTAAATTGATTCGCGGTGAGCGCTTCGTCAATCCGTCAGTGACAATGCAAGTAAAGACGCAAGTTCAGACAGGTAATCTTGATGCTTAGCAATATAAAAGAAGATAAAAATGTGAAAACGTTAACACTATATTCTGAAGAAAATACTCAGCGTTTGGCTGAGCAATTGGCGGCGTTAGCTTTATCTGGTAGTGTGTGGCTGGCAGGTGACTTGGGTGCAGGTAAAACGACACTGACGCGCTATTGGTTGCAGGCGCTAGGGCATACAGAGGCTGTTAAAAGTCCAACTTATACCTTGGTTGAACCTTATAGCATCGAGCAAGGCGACGGCACAATGAAGTCCGTTTATCATGCCGATTTATATCGTTTGCAAGATCCAGAAGAGTTGTCTTTTATTGGCTTTGATGAGTATTTAGATGAGCCCAATGCGCTGGTTATCATTGAGTGGGCAAGCCGAGCAGACAGTTATTTGCCACCGCCGAGCTTGTTTATTGATATGACGCAAGCTACTAGCAGTGATAACGATAAAGAAACTCGTCAGGTTGAGCTGCGCTTATCGAAGGTAGGGCAGGCGCAAGGTTTAGATTTATCTTCTCTTAAGATTTAATCGGCACTTCATAGCTACAATGAATGTGACTCATAAACATCCGTCAGCTTGACCCATCATTATATAAAACAACGATACCCTTTCATGCCAGAAATGCCAGACAATCATCCTCATACTCGCATCAAAAAACTGTCGCCGCTGCTTGTCAATCAATTGGCAGCGGGTGAGGTAGTGACGCGCCCTGCAGCAGTGGTCAAAGAGTTGCTTGAAAACGCGATTGACGCGGGTGCTACTAATGTTGAGGTGCATATTACTCAAGGTGGTATGGGTATGATTGAGGTGATTGATAACGGTACAGGCATTCATCCCGATGATATGGTCATGGCCATTACCCGTCATGCGACCAGTAAAGTTGCTGATGTCGCTAACTTGCAGGGTATTACGACGTTAGGCTTTCGCGGGGAAGCTTTGGCAGCAACGGCGGCGGTTTCTCGTTTGACTTTAACCAGTAGCCATGATGACAGTGGCGTCGGTCGCCAATTACAAGTCGCAGGCGTGCTGGACGATACGCCAAAGCTGATGCCAGTTGTACATCAACGTGGTACGACTATTACCGTCAAGGATTTATATTTTAATGTACCAGCACGCCGTGGCAATTTAAAATCTATTGCAACTGAGTTTGGTCATATTGAAACGATCGTCCGCGAAGTGGCGTTGGCGCGAGCAGATGTGGCGCTAACACTGTTTCATGACAATAAAAAGCGGTTATCGCTGTCTGCAAATAGCAACAGCAATGAAGCTGCTAATCGTCTACCTTTATCGCGTCTTGAGCAAGCGACAGGATTACCTTTAACAGATAAGGCGTTGCCAATAGCGATAGACTTAACTAGTTTAATACAGCAACCTAGAGCATATGTGAATAATAACTATGACGGTCAAGCAAGTATTAATGGTTGGTTATGGCCTAGCACTAACGTGCAAGATACTTTTCCAAAGTTGTTCTATGTGAATGGCAGACTGGTAAAAGAAGCGTTGATTAGCAATCAGCTGCGTCAACTTGCTCAAAGTGCTCAGCTGACAGGAATTGGCTACGCGCTGTATTTTGATTTGCCAACCGAATGGCTCAATATCAATGTGCATCCATCCAAGCAGCGCATTAAAATCAGTCCACTTAATAATATCATGGCGCATTTAAGTCATGCGATCCAGGCAAAACTAAGGAAAATAACTGTAAATGAAAAGTCATTTATAAAAACCCATAGTTCCAGAAATAAGACGGCCATAAACACTCTAGTATCAAATTCGGTATGGGCGAATCAACCTTATGCAAGCACTTTGCCGCCACAGCAAAACAGGTATGCAAATAGACAAGTTAATGAGCTTAAGCAGCCTTACCAATGTTCAAACAATATCGATGGCCCTCAATCCCTAGAGGTGGCTAATCATTCTAAGGATATAAATCAAGGTCCAGCAAAAAATACGGTAAATACGTCAAACAATGTACCCATACAAGCGACACCTTTACCGTATTGCTTGGATGTTATTGCTCTAGATACGATTCATGCCTTAGATAGTTTGGTAGGAAAGTCAGCTGAAACTGAAAACATCGATGATAAAACATTACCTTGGTTACTGTTTTATAGTCGAAGTCAATTTTTGATTATTGGCGCTGATATTTGGCAATCACAGTTAAACTTTTTGTTTGAATCAGAGGCACTTAGAAAAAGTGCTTTGGCTACTAACGCTAACGATATTAATCAGTGGCTTACTGAGTTAGGAGCACAAATGTCAGCAGAAGACTTATGGGCATTTAAATCCGATCTGGAAGGATTGCTTGCCAAACATGCTTTCAAATCTATAAGTAACCAGCAATTAATGGCATTGATGCTATCATCTACGCCTAATTAAGCCAATCAGTAGCTAAATAAGTAAATATCAAAGTCAAACATACGCAACTAGGTATCTCAATATTATTCTAGCTATTGGTTATATAAAAAATAAAGGCAGTCCTATGCAACTTTCGTCCGATCGCTCATCTTATTGTTTAAATTCCAATCTGGCGGATAATAGCGTGGTGTGTCTGATGGCACCGACTGCAAGTGGCAAAACGGCATTGGCGTATGAGCTATATGATACGGGGTGTTATGAGCTGATTTCAGTAGATTCGGCGCTGATATATCGCGATATGAATATCGGCACAGCCAAGCCTACGACGGCTGAGCTCGTGCGTTATCCGCACCATTTGGTCAATATTATTAACCCCATGCAGAGCTATAGTGTTGCTGAGTTCGTTAGTGACGTCGCTCGTTTGATTGATCAATGTCATAAAAACGGTAAAATACCGCTACTGGTAGGCGGTACGATGATGTATTACATGGCGCTCATTGATGGGCTGTCACCCGTACCAGATAGTGATGATGATGTTCGCGCGCGCGTGGAGCAGTGGCGTCAGGATGAAGGTATTAATGCGCTATACGACTATCTAGAAAAAGTAGATTCGATAAGTCACAAACGCCTACATGCAACTGATACTCAGCGCATTACCCGCGCGGTTGAAGTTTATCTACAAACTAATATACCAATCAGTGACTGGCAACAAAAGCCTAAAGAGGCGTTGGCTCATAATTCTAATCAACAATGGCATGTGTTAGCGGTGATGCCTGAGCGGCCATGGCTTCATGAGCGTATTGAGCAGCGTCTAGACATTATGTGGAACGAGGGTCTAGTGACTGAGGTCGTCAGATTGCTTGAGCAGTATTCCCTGACGCCAAACTTGCCCTCTATGCGCTGTGTGGGTTATCGGCAAGTATTAGAGTATCTTGTCCGTATTAATCATCCAATATTTGAACAGCCACATTTGGACAAAGCACAGTTTTATGATGCTTTTCCACAATTAGAAGCAGCAAATACGAGTAGAATAAAACAAGATATAATCGCTCAAGCGTTAAGCCAGTCATCCACGCTCAGTAGTCAAACCGAGGCGCTTGCTTGTCAGCAAATGCAAAATAAGGCATTATATGCGACAAGACAGCTGGCAAAGCGTCAGTACACTTGGCTGCGTAAACTCACTCAATTGGCTGGTGAGTCTGATGCCACATCAAATGCTAGAACAACGTCAAGTCGACTTAGCGATGATAATAAGCACATAACGGACGATGTAACGATAAAAACGTTTGCTACTATGGCACAGGTAAGGAATTATCTATATTAAGCCCGAATCACTCTGCCGACTACTTGTAATAATGAAATCAGCAACACGTAAAAAATAATGACAATTAGTTTCAAATTACAAGGTAGATAACTGCTATAATTTAAACCATAGTAGAATAGTGTGATTTATAGTAGTGTTATTGCTTTTTTATCTTTGTTGATTGATATTTGTTGGTAAATGTTCTTATGAAACAAGTAGTTACTTAATTATTTACAATAATAACGTATTCACAGTAAAGTGAAATCATTTAACAAGAATTAGTGCTTATTTAGATACGTTTTATAAATAAAACTTATTATTGTATCTGCCCTCAGCCATTATAATTAAAGCAATACTTAAAATAATTGGCACTAAAAATAATTATATAATATTTAGGAGAGATATCATGTCAAAAGGACAAACTTTACAAGATCCATTCTTGAATTCGCTGCGCAAAGATCGCATTCCTGTTTCTATTTTTCTAGTCAATGGCATTAAGCTTCAAGGTCAAATCGAATCATTTGATCAATATGTGGTTTTGTTAAAAAATACTGTGAGTCAAATGGTTTATAAACATGCCATCTCAACGGTTGTGCCAGCCCGTAATCCAAGAAGCAGTACAACGACTGGTACTGGCACCCAAGCCTCAACTGGCGCAGTTGTTGGCTATCAAGGCGGCGGTATGAGTGGTGGCTTTGAACGTGGTAGCAATCTTGCCGGTAGCGGCGGTTTTGAAGAGCGTGGCTTTGCCAATCGTAGCGGATTTAACCGCGGTGGTTTTAGTCAAGGTCAAGATCGCGGTTTTGAGCGCGGTAGCTTCGGTCAAAGTCAAGACCGTGGCTTTGAACGCGGTGGCTTTGGTCAAGACCGTGGTTTTGAGACTTCTTCAGACAATCATGGATTTGAGAATAACTCAAACGATGACTCTGACGACAGTAGTAATCATTAAGTAGCGAAGCTTGATATCTGATGTATTAAGAGTATGTTATTAAACGTGATATTGATGATTAAGACCTACTAATATAGTGGGTTTTTTTGTATAAATAAACGTGCAATCTTTAAGCTAATATTTAATCATCGAGCGATGACGACAGTATAAACTAGGGTTTTGGTCTGTATTATTAATATCTGCCATAGTATAGTAAAATGCTTCATTGATTCGCCGTAAATGTAGAACCACTGAATATAGAGCTAATGTATGAGTAATCCCGAATGCAATTTAACCCATAAACAATTTATTAGTACAGCTATCGAAGCGATTAATACCGAAATGGCGGCGCTAGAATTGTTAACGGAACAAATCGATGATAGATTTGCTCAAGCCTGCGATATTATCCTAGCCTGTCAAGGGCGCGTCGTGGTTACGGGAATGGGTAAGTCGGGTCTTATCGGGCGTAAAATAGCGGCGACTTTTGCCTCTACGGGCACGCCAGCGTTTTTCATGCATCCTGGTGAAGCAGGGCATGGCGATTTGGGGATGTTGGTGCAGGGCGATGTCTTGCTTGCCATCTCAAACTCGGGTGAGTCCGATGAGATTAGAATGCTGCTACCTGTGGTTAAACGCTTGAATATTCCGCTGATTAGTATCAGTCGAGACAAGCGCGGAATGTTGCCGCAAGCGGCAGACATCGTTTTAACGCTGGGTAAATCGCAAGAAGCTTGTCCGCTCAATCTTGCCCCAACTTCTAGTACTACGGCGACTTTGGCATTGGGTGATGCGTTGGCAGTGGCTTTGGTTCATGCGCGTAATTTTACCTCAGAAGATTTTGCATTATCGCATCCTGCTGGCGCGTTAGGTCGGCAACTGCTGACGCGCGTTGAAGATTTGATGCATACTAATTCGGAAAACTTACCGCTTATCAATCAACAAGCGCCTTTGCAAGACGCTTTATTGACTATGTCTGCTGGACGTCTAGGTATGACGGTGGTCACTGATGACGAACAGAAAGTGGTTGGTGTATTTACTGACGGCGACTTGCGCCGCGGCTTAGAAAAAGGTATTGATTTAAAAACGCCCATGCGTGAGCTGATGGTCAGCAATCCGCGCCGCGTTAGTAAAAATATGCGCGCTTCAGATGCACTGAGTGTGATGAATGAAAATGGTATTAGCCAGCTGTTGATTATTGATGAGGCAGAACGCTTGGAGGCCATCATCACAGTGCATGATTTATTAAAAGCCGGCGTAAAGTAAGTACTCATTTAACGATTACTATAATAAAATTTATATAGCCTATTCATTTCGAACTGATACAGAGTGCTGCTGATATAAATTTTACGCAGCGTCTGTCTGTGTAGACCCAACAAGCAAGGAAAAACTCTACCAGTAGCGCGTTTTTCTACTCATTTTACTTAATACTGACTATATTAATAAGTACCATATTAAAATAACCTTTGATAAGAAAGTACTTAACTAGAGAGCACTGATGCAAGACTTAATAAAAAAAGCCGGACAAGTAAAACTATTGGTCATGGATGTCGATGGTATTTTGTCAAACGGTCAAATCATTTATGATGCCAATGGCATAGAGACCAAAGCCTTTTCCGTCCAGGATGGCGTAGGCGTTAAATCGTTGGCGCGTTACGGTATTTTAACCGCTATCATCACTGGTCGCAGCAGTCCTATGGTAGATAAACGCGCCTCTGAGATAGGCGTGGATTATATCGTCCAAGGCCGTGATGATAAGCTTATCGCCCTAAATGAGTTATTGGCGACGCTTGATCCAGCGCTCAATATCACCACTGCCGACTGTGCTTATATGGGCGATGATTTGCCCGATATTAAAGCAATGCAAACGGTAGGCTTTGCTCCTACCGTTCCAAACGCTCATCCAGAAGTCATAAAACGCAGCCATATGGTAACCACGCGTGCTGGCGGTACAGGCGCTGTACGTGAAATATGTGATTTGATTTTAAAAGGTCATGGTCATTATCAAGACTTTATAGCGCAATATACGCTTGATGCCGCAAAAGCTGATGAAGAAAAACTTGAGGATAACTGGTCGTGAATACTCGTGTTTTAATAATCCTGGCGTTGGTTATCGCTATCATTGCTGGCTGGTTTTTTAAGCAGCAGGGAGAAGTCACACCGCCGGTTAGCATTAAACCGACTGATGTGGATTATGAAGCGACAGACATTAAGGCGGTTCAGACCAATGAAAAAGGTGAAACCGAGTACGAGCTAAATGCTGAATCATTGACACATAATCCTGTAACCAATAAGGATGAGATGAAAGGCATCACGATGAATTGGGAGCCGTCAGACGAGCAGCGTTATCGTATCGAAGCGGGCAGCGCTGCTATCAGTCAACAGACAGGTGACATGAGCTTAGCAGGCGGTTTTTCTTTAATTAGTGAAGGGAAAGCAGGCGAGTCAGATATTGAGCCGATTAAAGTGACGGGCAGCACATTAAAAGGTAATACCAAATCAGGTCAAGTCTATAGTGATGAGCCAGTCAAAGTTGAACAAGGCATGAATCGTTTTGAGGCGTCGAGCATGACTGCTAACCTTGAAACAGGCGACTATGAATTTGGTCAAGTTGCCGTCGCTTTTACGCCAGCGAAACGCCAAGATAAAGCCTTGTTTTAATATTGCTCTAAGCTTTAATATAAGCCTAATTTATAAAATTGGTCTAAGTGTTAACATTATCATGATGACAGTATTCTTTTTAGTCTTTATATCGATATTAAAATCTTCAAAAGCAGCACCTAGCAGGAAGTTTGCAAATGCCACTACCCATAATGACACGAGTATTTTTTATGAAATCCAATTTCTTGCCTACTTTACGCTTGCTACCGACGCGCTCTATTCAAGTAACTCTCGGATTGCGAACATTGCCGATGGTAATGCTGCTAGCCTTGCCACTATATAGTCATGCCTTACCATCAGATGCCAATCAGCCCATTAAGCTGTTGGCTGATAAGGCAACTTATAGTGAGCGGTCAGGAATTACCAGCTATTCAGGTACGGTAGTGATTACGCAAGGGACGTTTAAAATGACCGCTGATAATATCACGGTCAATCTATCACAGGGTCGCAGTATCAATTCGGCCGTCGCAACTGGTCGTCCCGCAACCATGCAACAGGTGGTGACGCAAGAAAAAGGCTTGGCAAAAGGTCAGGCAAATAAGATTGATTATAATGCCGTCACGGGAATCGTTACACTCACTGGTAATGCAAAATTGGTACAAAATGGCGCAAGTTTTGCGGGGAATGTCATTCGTTACAGCTTAAAAGCGGGCGATGTTGAAGCAACGGCTGGTGGCAGTCAACGCGTAGAGTTGGTCTTCCCGCCTAACAACAGCACCGATAGAAGCAGCTTACGCTAAGCTAATTGTCTTTTGATATATAAGCAGTTAGGTAATCTGTACTAATACCAGAATTTTGCAACTTTAACAGTAAGTGATGGGTCAGCGATGAGCGAGATTGAAAATAATGTTCTTAATAATAATGAGTTTAGCAATGATGCTGTAGCGTCAATGAATCACTCTGTCGCCCGTTTAACGATGCAAAATTTAGGCAAACGCTACGGTAAACGCTGGGTGGTGAAAGACGTTTCATTTTCCGTTGATCAGGGACAAGTTGTTGGGTTGCTGGGACCAAACGGTGCGGGTAAAACCACCAGTTTTTATATGGTGGTAGGGCTGGTCAATATGGACAAAGGCCGTGTTACCTTAGGAAAAATGGACTTATCAAAATACGCCATGCATGAGCGCGCGCGCGCTGGTATTGGCTATTTGCCGCAGGAAGCCTCTATTTTTCGCAAATTATCAATTGAAGATAATATTTTAGCTATCTTGCAAACTCGAAAAGAATTAAATGCGTCTGAGCAGCGCCAAGAGCTTGAAAAATTGATCGGCGAGTTCCATTTAGAGCATGTGCGCAAATCTCTTGGTATGAGTGTTTCAGGCGGTGAGCGCCGCCGCTGTGAGATTGCGCGCGCGTTGGCGGCCGACCCAAAGTTCATTTTATTGGATGAGCCTTTTGCTGGTGTCGACCCTATCTCTGTTGGGGATATTAAAGACGTAATTTTAACCCTAAAAAATCGCGGTATCGGTGTACTCATCACCGACCATAACGTGCGTGACACCTTAGCCATTTGTGAAAAAGCCTATATCGTCTCAGAAGGCGCTATCATTGCTGAAGGTACCTCATCTGAAGTATTAGACAATGAATTGGTAAAATCTGTCTATCTCGGTAAAGACTTTCAGGTATAAAGAACTTCACGGTTTAATAAATCACTATTTTGAAAGGCATTGTTTTGTAAGGCATTATTTTCTTTATCCTCATCCGTATTTTTGGCCAAATATTTCGTCGTTTTGTATCGTGCAACTGATATTTGGCTAGTATCTTTTACAAACACACTTTTGCAAATCCAGACTTCTGTAAATCCAGACTGCTATAAAGTACGGCCTGATTTTACAGGCTGATATATCCTTTTTATTATTCTTACATTAAAGCGCTCACAGAGCATTATAAAAATCTATTTATTATTCTTGATTGATCATCTGAATAAGGCTCATACGTTATGGCAAAAAATAAAAGCAGTTATGTCTGTCAGAGCTGCGGTGCGCACTTTGGCAAGTGGGCAGGACAGTGTACAGACTGCGGCGAATGGAACAGTTTGGTTGAAGCGCCAAATGTCAGTATGCCGCACCATAACAAAAATACGGTAAAACCCAATGCCAGCCGCGCCGTTTCTCGAAGTACAGGAACGACCGCTGGCAACTACTCAGGAACGCATAGTGCGGTCATGCCGCTAAATGCGGTAAGTGTAACACTAGATACACGCCTGCCGACGGGCATTAGCGAATTTGATCGGGTCTTAGGCGGAGGGCTGGTTGCCGGTTCTGTCGTTTTGATCGGCGGTGACCCTGGTATTGGTAAATCAACGATTCTTTTACAGACAGCGACTAATATGGCGAGGGCTGATTCGCTAGCAGGAAGCGCGCTGTATGTAACAGGTGAGGAGTCTCTTGCACAGGTGGCGATGCGCGCCAAGCGCTTAGATTTACCAGCGGATAGGTTGCGCGTCCTTGCTGAAACCAACGTTGAAACGATTTGTGCTGCCTTGACTCAAGAGCAGCCTGCAATTGCTATTATTGACTCGATTCAGACCATTTATACCGATGCGATCAATTCAGCACCAGGCGGCGTCAGTCAAATTCGAGAATCGGCGGCTATTTTGACCCGCTATGCCAAGCAAACTGGCACGGCGCTATTCTTAGTAGGACATGTGACCAAAGAAGGAACGCTGGCAGGGCCACGCGTGCTTGAGCACATGGTCGATACGGTTTTATATTTTGAAGGTCAGTCCGATTCACGTTTTCGCATGATACGGGCGGTAAAAAACCGTTTTGGCGCGGTTAATGAATTGGGCATTTTTGGTATGACAGATATGGGACTAAAAGAAGTGGCCAATCCGTCAGCGATATTTTTAAGTCGTTATGACAAGCCCGTAGCGGGTTCTGTAGTGATGGTAAGCCGTGAAGGCACTAGACCCCTGCTGGTCGAAGTACAAGCCTTGGTTGATGACTCACAAGGTTCACCAAGACGTATGGCCTTAGGATTGGACTTTCAGCGACTATCAATGCTTCTGGCGGTCATGCATCGTCACGGCGGCATTCATACAAGCGGCCAAGATGTATATGTTAACGTCGTCGGTGGCGTTAAAGTCATTGAAACAGGGTCTGATTTGGCCGTGCTATTGGCTTGTGCCTCTAGTATTAAAGAAAAGCCTTTGCCATCATCACTTGCTGTCTTTGGTGAAGTCGGCTTATCTGGTGAGATTCGCCCTGTTCCTAACGGGCAAGAACGTCTAAAAGAAGCGATGAAACACGGCTTTAAACACGCAATTATCCCTAAAGCCAATGCCCCTGCTAAAGATTCGCCGCAGTTTAAAGGCATCAATGTTATTGCGGTTGAACGTCTGGATGATGCGATTGAAAGCGCTTTTGAGTTATAGTTTTCAAAAGCAGTGCAGTATTAACTATTAACTATTAAACGTAAAAGAAAGCGCCTAACTTGAAAGAGTTAGGCGCTTTTTTTAAAACTAAGGTTAAGCCGTTTTTTGATACGAAACCGTTAAAGGTTTAAACCGCGAGTGGTCTAAAACGTTAATGGTTTAAGAGGCTGGGCCTGAAACACGCTCAATAGACACGTTTCCCACACCTTTATTAGTAATACCAAGCTGCTTGGCAGCACCATATGACAAATCCATCACGCGATTACCATGAAATGGACCGCGATCGTTGACTTTAACGACGACACTTTTACCATTGGTTTTATTGGTGACTTTAACGTAGCAGTTTAATGGTAGCGAGCGGTGAGCAGCAGTTAAGCCGTTCATATCAAAGGTCTCACCGCTAGCGGTTTTACGGCCATGAAACTGACGACCATACCAAGAAGCTAAGCCGGTTTGCTTAAACTTACTCACAGAGTTAGATGCTACTGCGGTTAGACGCTCTAAAACATCTTCGTCATTAGACACTTGTGCGGTATCACTGGCGAGCAGTGAGCTGCTAAGCGCCAATGAAGTAGGCTGACGGGCAGATTTAACTAAGCTTGATGCGCCGTCATGTTGACGACTGAGTTCACCGAGTACACGGTCGATATGGGAGGCGTTATCTTGCGAAATCATTGCAAGAGAGGTTTTGGATTCTACAGCATTTGCATTAGTAGCGATTGCAGAGCCGGCAAATAAAACTGCTGACATTGTCAGTAAACCAGATAAACGCTTATTCATAAATACCTCTATAGCATATACATTAGAACCTAACTCTAAAAACATCTTAGAGAGAGCGAGACAGTATTAGACCACTCTAACAGTATCGCAAACTCTAAAGCCTCTTGATCATCTACATTTCTCATCACGATGATCATAAATATGGGCTTTTTTAAGCTCTAATATATGGTAATTTTTTATTTCATCGTCATAAGAGTGGACGTTTATACTTAACTGACCACACTCCTATGACACGCTCAAATGATAGTTAACAATAGTAATTAAACAACTAAAATAGGGTAATACTAACTGCTAAAGGACTTTTTCACATTGCTAAATTAATAAAGGGTTTAAAGTGTGTTGCGTATTTCTTTGTTATTAAACCGTTAATTAAGTAGTGCCTTTGAAAGTCAAGAATCTACAATTCGCTAACTATACGGATAAGCTACAACTGCAATATAATTAAATGATATCTTTCTTAGTAGCTATGTACGGGTTATGTATCAAACTACAATAAAACGAGGGTAACGCAATTAATTGTAAAAAACAAGAAGTAAAACCTAACAGTACTAATCGGTCATTAATAATGCTTTGTTAGTGATAAGATATGGATATCAAGGAAAAAATATTATTAAAACAATAACTTATGAATAACTCAAGATTGAATAATTAAGGTTTTAACAGCAATCTGGGTGAAATTAATGACAAACTAAAAAGCGTTAAAAGAGGAGATATTCATTTAATTTTAGATGTTTCGCTGTTACGTTCGATTACCTAGCACAGCGCATTTTTCTCAAATTCTTAGGCAAATTTGCTAACGTATGATTTTATAAACGACTATATAGGGTGGTTATATGACTATTTCAACCCAAATTTATGACATTTATTGAGCCGAATCCTTGCCATATAAGTCTATCTTTTAAGCCAATTAGTCCCTGCAGAAAGGCATTTGCAACAAGGAGATGCTCTAGCCAGATTTGTGCGTATGAATTGACATTAGTAAGCCAAAACCGGCCATTAACGTCACAATGGCAGTACCACCATAACTGATAAAAGGCAAGGGCACACCGACGACGGGTAGAATGCCGCTGACCATGCCGACATTGACAAAAACATAAACGAAAAAAGACATGGCAATCGCGCCTGCTAGTAATCGACTATAAGCATCAGGGTGCGAAAAGGCGATATATAAAGCACGAGTTAGCAAGCAGGCATAAATAAACATGAGTAGTATGACGCCGAGCAAGCCGAATTCTTCAGAAAAAGCGGCGATAATGAAGTCGGTATGACCTTCTGGTAAAAAGTGTAGGTGCGATTGTGTGCCTTCTAAATAGCCTTTTCCCGTTAAACCGCCTGCCCCAATAGCTGTTTTGGATTGAATGATATTCCAACCAGCCCCTTGAACGTCAGCCTCAGGATTAAACATCGTTAAGACACGTGTACGTTGGTAATCGTGCAACAAAAAATTCCAAGCGAAGACAATAAGTGGTACTGCCAACGCAGCCGCACTAGCAATCAAGCGCCACGATAGTCCTGCCAGAAACAATACAAAGATGCCACTGGCGGCGACCAATAAGGAAGTACCAAGATCAGGTTCTTTAGCGATTAATAATACAGGAACTACAATTAATGCTAAGGTGATGGCGATGCTTGCTAGAGATGGCGGTAAGTCACGTTTGGATAAAAACCACGCACACATCATTGGCATACCAAGCTTCATAAACTCTGAAGGCTGAACACTGCCAAATCCCGGTAAGTTAATCCAGCGCTGCGCTCCCATACGCACCTCGCCAATGATATCGACCAGTACCAATAATATCAGCCCCAACAAATAAAATATGGGCGTAAAGGTACGATAAAGGCTAGGCGGTATCTGTGCCATGGTAAACATCACTGTGAATGCCACGCCATAACTGATGACTTGGCGGATGACCATGTCGGTATCTTGGCTTGCCGCGCTATATAGAATGGTTAAACCAATGCAACAAACGGTTAACAGTAATAAGGTTAACCACGGATCTATATGAATGCGTTGCCAAAGCGTCGGCGCATGACCTTGACCTAAATGGTGGCTCTGACGTGAAAAACGGTATTGTAAGTTAGAAGGCATAGGCAAAATGTGACTGACAATGAGCGTGAAAAGGAAGTCTGCTTTAACAAACAATAAGTAAGCAATCAGTGAAGATAAGCATGGATTTGGTCCCTAAAAAACGAATCTGATAATGAACTGAGCAACTTTTCAGTAATAAAGTAACGTCAATATAAACATTATAAGGATAAGTGTTAATAACCGACAGGTGACCGCTGATTCGTGGCGATAGTTTAGCCTGCTTGCTTAAAATTTGATAGTATCGATAAAACGTTTTTAGCGGTAGCTTCTTATAATGATCAAGACAAAAAAATCTTTTTATAGGCAAATTTATAAGCCTATTATTGCCCTAGGTATTTGTGTCAGCAGTATCTCTGTATATGCTGCTATTATAAGTGATAATAGTGAGCGTCGCATCCAAATACGTCATGGTAGTAGTGCAAACGATAGCAGCAATGCCTATATCACACCTGCTAAGAGCTATAGCGGCGGTGCGACCATACTAAGTGAGGGAACTAGTCGGTCAAATGCGCTCGGTGGTGATAGTATGCAAGGGCTCATTCAACAAAAACAGCGTGAATTTAATTTCGATAGTGGAGTATCGATAGAAGAGAGCAAACGCGTTATTACCAATAAAGGTGCGCCGCGTTATAACACTACTTATAGCACTGGAAATAATAACCTTGGGAATAGTAATTATAACGATTTTACCAGTATGGATTTTAATGTATGGTTAAATAGTAATAGCTACCGCGCAAGCCAAGTGGCCAATTATCAACGCTATTTAAGCTCACGCGTCGGCGCAAGAAATGTACCGCCCTTATCGCAGCTGCTGACGACCGCTCGTAGTTGGGATAAATGTGGTTATGAGCCTTATCAGCTACCGCCGCAGGAACTTTGGGCAAATATGGTACCGACTTTGCAGCTTTATAGTCAGCTAAAAAGTCAAGGTATTTTACCTGCCAGTACCGAGATACGATCAGTATATCGTAGTCCGGGATTAAATAACTGCGCAGGCGGAGCGAGTGCTAGTAAGCATATGACCGCAGGCGCAATGGATATTTGGGTCCCTGAATATGAAGGCAATTTATGGCAGCTAAGTCGCATGCAAGACGGTTTGTGCGAGTTTTGGCAATATCAAGGTCAGTCTCATAAATTTGGTTTAGGGTTATATTCTACCGGCGCTATCCATTTAGATACCGATGGTTATCGAAAATGGGGCTTTAATCATGCCAGTAGTAGCTCTGCCTGCCGTTATTAGGGGCTATAAAATAACTTAAAAAAAGCTCAGCCAATAATTTTACTGGTTGAGCTTTTTTATCGAGCTATTTTTTTAAGCGTCTGCAAAAATAAGCAATGGGTTCTACGACTTTTTCTTAGGTTTCTTCTCGTCCCAAGGGTTAACCTCACCGACAGTTACGATTAAAAAGTTATCAGGCTTTAGAGTGTCGCGCAGGGTTTGGTTGACCTCTGACAGTTTAACCTGTTCGATACGATTGACATAGTTGGTCAGGTAGCTAGTAGGTAGCTGATAAAAACTCATCATTCCGAGCAGACCGTTTATTCCAGCATTACTGGCAAATCCCATTGGGAAACTGTTTTTTAAATTATCCGTGGTCAATTTCATCTCATCGCTAGTGATGCCTTTATCTAACGTTTCATTAATAACTTCTAAACTAGCGTCAATTGCCGCTCGCGCTTTGTCATTACGAGTAGAGAAACCAATCTGATAAGGTCCGCGCGCCAGCATCGGATTCATCGAGCCTGAAATACCATAGGTATAGCCAAGATTTTTTCTGACTTCGGTCATCAGTCGGGCGTTAAAATCGCCCCCTGCTAGCACTTCGTTACCGACGGCAAAGTTGGTTTGCTCTTGCTGTGCTTGCGGGTCTGTCGCGCGCTTTTCGCCCAGTTGTCCCATTAATACCGTGGTTTGGGTGCTAGGAAACGGGATATGGATATGCTGAGGTTGGATTAATGGTTTTGGTTCGGGCAGGGCAGATGCAGCTTTACCGAGGGGTAACTCTGCCGTTATGTCTTCAGCCAATTTTTTGGCTTGTTCTAAAGTTAAGTTGCCCGTCATAGCAAGCGACGCATTGGCGGCGACTAAATAGCGATTTTTAAAGTCGATCAGCTGTTGTCTTTCGATATTTGGTACCGTTTCTAGCGTTCCAACCGATGGATGCGCATAAGGGTGGTCGCCATAGAGGGCTTTACTAAAAGCGATACTGGCAAGACTGCCTGGGTCTTGTTTTTGCTGCTGTAAACCGACCAGTAAGCGAGCTTTGTTGCGGGCTAAAATTTGCTCATCAAAGCGTGGCTCAATGAGCATTTGTGTCATTAAATCAACGGCAGGCAGTAGGTGTTTGTCGTCAGACAAACTGCGCAACGAGACAATAAACATGTCTTTATAGGCGCTACTACCTAGATTAATTCCCAAGGTTTCTACTGCCCGCGTAAATTCATTTTCATCTAAGCGCTTAGAGCCTTGTTCAAGCATCGTCGCGGTCATATTAGCAATGCCAAAGACTGACTGACTGATACTGCCATCACGCGCGCTACCGGCATTAAAGCGCAAATCAATATCGACGATAGGCAAAGTAGTTGTCGGCCCAAAAAGCACAGGAATACTAGCTTTGGTCTTAAACGACTGAATCTTTGGAACCGTGACTTGTAGAGGTTTGGTATCGTCAAGGCTACTTAGTTTAGAGAGAGCAGCAATAGGCGCGCTAGTATCAACTGCGGCTGCTGGCGTGCGAGTATCTTCGCCACCTGCCATATCTGCCTGCGCAATAGTGGTCAAGCTCATCATCCCAAAGAATGCACAAGCACTCAAGTAAGGCAGCTGATTAAAATGAGATGTAAATTTGATTTTCTTAAGAAAAGGTGTTTGAGTCATGTCTTTCTTCTTATTAAAAGTCTTTAAGATTAGGTTTCTACCAAAATAATGGATAGCAGGTTGATATTATTTAGCTTTGTCTACCGTGTCTTTATTAGCGGTATTTTTACTATTGGTATCTTTGATCATCTTATTTTGGCTAGCTTTATCTTTATTGGTAGGCTCTTTAGGGGGAATGATATGCATGACCGTTAAATTATCTTTGATCAAATACTTTTTGCTTGCTGCTTGGATATCTGCAATCTTGACACTATCAAGCTTGGTTGGCAATTTGGCCAGTAGCCTGTCATCAAGACCGATAGATTGCAGTGAGCCAATCATACGCGCCTGACCTTCCATACTGTCTAGTGCATACACCAAGCCAGTGACAGTGTTGGTTTTGGCGCGCTCGATTTCATCGGCAGCAATCGGGTCGGTCGATAGCTTATTAATCTCATTGATAATGGCTTGTTGTGCCTGCGCTAAACTGACGCCTTCGCGCGGGGTTGCTTGTATCAAAAATAGCCCATCGCCGCGATCTAGCAAATCATAAGACGTACCAACTGTGGTAAGCAGTCCTTGCTCGCGCACCAACCTGGTCTCAAGACGTGCTGATAGACCACCATCCAATACATCTTGCGCAAGCGATAGCGCATAAGCTTGCTTTTCATTATTAGCGCCTGCTGTTACCAGACTTGGTACGTTATAACCCATTAATAAAACGGGTACTTGTACTGCTTGTTCAGATTCTACCTGTTGATAACCACGAAAACCCTTTTGCGTGACCGCAGGGCGCTTAGGTAGCGCGCTCGGTTTTAGCTCACCAAAATAGCGTTTGACCTGTGCCAGTACTTCGGTTGGTTCGACATCGCCGACGATAACCAACGTCGCATTATTGGTTGCGTACCATATTTTATACCAGTCTTTTAAATCGTTAAGGGTGATTGATTTAAGCTCGTCCATGGGTCCGATGACCGATTCGCCTTTTGGACTGTTTGGCAATGCTAGTAGCCGAAATGATTCATAAGCTTTGGCAAGCGGATTGTCATCCGTACGCTGACGACGCTCTTCCATCACCACTTGGTGCTCTTTTGCAAATGCTTTGTCATCAAAAACCAAATTTTTCATGCGATCCGCTTCTAGTTCTAGAGCTAACGACAAGCGGTTGGCTGGGAATAGCTCGTAATAACCAGTGTAGTCGTAACTGGTAAAGGCATTGTTAACGCCACCAAATTTGGCAATCAAACGTTCGAAATCGTCACTTGACACGTCAGTAGTGCCTTTAAACATCATATGCTCAAGCACATGAGATATGCCGCCTTTATCGACTGGCTCATCGGCGGACCCAACGCGATACCAAATCTGAGTCATGACCACAGGTGCGCGGTGGTCTTCTTTGACCACTATCTTTAGACCATTTTCGAGCTGGTATTCGTGGCGGCCAGACATATCCATCGCTAGCGCTGACGATTGCTCAGCGTCTTTAACTGTTTGGTTTTTTTTGACCAAGCCTGTTGAGGTGGTGTTTTTATTCGTAACAACCTCATTCATCGAAGAAATAGCACTAGTTTGGCAAGCAGTAAGGGTAGTTGCCATGGCTAAGGCGCAGGCAAGGCGTAAAGTGTTAGCAGATGATGGGAAAGACAGAGATGAAGACATGATAGGTTCTACTTATATAAAAGGTAGCTGATAAGTGACTGAGTGATAAAATGAGAATGGTGCATGTTTATGCTTAGATGAATATACCTATTTATGATAAACATAACGCCATTATAAAGACTTGTGTGCTCCAACCATCACGCTAGCAGTCGGCTTAAATTCTTGTGTAGTGCTACAGCCAGTTGAGGACAACGCGATAATAGTAAAAAGCAAGGCGGCGCCCATTTGGGTCATTTTTTTATAATGGTTCGATAGTGATAACATAGGTCATTTCCAATATAAGTGGCCAAGTAAAGTAAACGAAATAGGGTGGCATAATCATGCTAAGGGTAGGCGAAGTTTGGCTTATTAAAGGTCAGATTTTTGTGTCCAAACCTTAAGCGAAACTTGCTTAGATAGTTATAGGATTCATAAACCTATCATTAGGAAGATTATTCTTAATTACTAAACGCTTTTATTATAAATTTATGGGTTTTTATAATTTAACCATGCTCTACGATGCTAAAGGCTAAGCGCCGCTTGAATTATGCTAAACTAGGCTAAAAATAATCGTCCGTTAATTATCAAAAGCGGGCGGCACGTCATTTTAAAAACTACTGATAATGATAACTTTTAGGGCAAGCTTATGAATAATCCCAATAACAGCAATCGTGTGATCATCAACCTCGACGGCGGTCTTGATGATTTGGATGACGATGATATTACCTTACCCAGTCTGTCAGCGCAATCCGTGCCCATCATCGATGAGTCTGAAGATACTTCACTTACCGATGCAGCAGACTTACCATTAGTGACGCCGACTATTGAGACAGAAAAACAAAGCCCAGCGGCAAATACTTTAGAAAGTACGGTAAAAAATAGCTCAGAAAGCACTGCAAGTACCGCTAAACCAAACGCTGCTTCATCTTCGTTTACAACGACAATTCCTACGATGCCTTTGCAAGCTCATTTAGGCGATAGTGCGAGCGTTTCCTTTACCACTAGAGAGACAAAAGCATCAACAAATACGCAAATCGAATCACCGCAGCTAGAAGAGTCGCCAGCGTCAGAACAGACTGAGGATAATAAGAAAAAAGGCAGCTGGTTTAATCGTATGAAGACGGGGCTGAGTAAGTCACGTAAAAATCTTGCCGAAGGGATGGTCAGTATTCTTATCGGTGGCAAAGAGATTGACGATGAGCTCCTAGAAGAAGTGGAAGACCAGCTATTGGTCGCTGATATCGGTGTCAATGCTACCAATCGTATTATTAAGAGCCTGACTGAACAAACCGCCCGCGGCGATTTGATTTATGCCCATTCATTATATAAAGCGCTGCAAACTGAGCTGGTCGATATCTTAACGCCAAAAGTGGCACCACTGGTGATTGATAGCAGCAAGAAGCCTTTCGTTATTTTAGTTGTGGGCGTCAATGGCGTCGGTAAAACCACCACGATTGGTAAACTCGCTAAGCGCCTACAAGGTGAAGGCAAATCCGTCATGCTGGCGGCTGGCGATACGTTCCGTGCCGCTGCCACTGAACAGCTACAAATCTGGGGTGAGCGCAATCACATTCCTGTCGTTGCTCAAGGTCATGGCTCTGATAGCGCCTCTGTCATCTTTGATGCGATGCAGTCTGCTAAAGCAAAAAATATCGATGTATTAATCGCTGATACGGCAGGGCGCTTGCAGAATAAAACCCACTTGATGGCGGAGCTTGAAAAAGTCGTTCGCGTCATGCGTAAAGCTGATCCAAGCGCGCCGCATGAAGGCATGATTGTCCTCGACGCTGGCACGGGTCAAAACGCCATCAATCAGGTTGAGTTATTTAATGAAGTCGTACCATTGACTGGTATTACCATTACCAAGCTAGACGGTACGGCAAAAGGTGGTGTGGTATTCAATATCGCTGAAACCACTGATGTGCCTATTCGTTATATCGGGGTTGGTGAGTCGATTGATGATTTGCGTGCCTTTAGTCCAAAACAGTTCGTCGCCGCCTTATTTGAGACCGATGATAAAGAATAGCACTTGCTAGATTTTTTCAATAAATGTCAAAAATATGAGTGTTTAGAGGGCAGAGTCATGATAGTCACCATAGTAGCCGTTGAATCGCATCAGTTAGCATTGATTGCTAGTACGCATGAGCATAGCAGCCCTAAGCTAGTCGAAGTTAATTGGCTGCAGGTGGGCGATTCTTGGCACAGCTCAAAATCCATTCCCAAGCTTAAAAAGCATTATGGGCTTGTTGATGAAGATTTTACCTTTATCGCTCAAAATAACCTAAGCAAAAGCGAGCCTGCTGAGGCGCTACTTTTAGAAGCGCTTGAGCAATTAGTATCCTATTTTAAAGGTGAGCGTCAAGCATTTGATTTACCGTTAGATATAAGCTTAGGCACTAATTTTCAGCAAAGCGTCTGGCAACAGCTACAACAGATACCGCATGGCGAAACGATTAGTTATGCCATGCTCGCTCAGCGTGTTGGTAATCCTAAAGGCTTTCGCGCCGTCGCCAATGCTAATGGCAAAAACCCCTTTAGCATCATCATTCCTTGCCACCGTGTTATTGCGAGCGATGGTAAGTTGGGCGGTTATACTGGCGGCTTAGACAAGAAAGAGTATCTACTCGCGATTGAAGGTATTACCTGCAAAACGTAAGTGAGTTTCTTGTTTATTATAGTTAAAAACGAAGAAGCCAAACGTTTTAAGCGTTTGGCTTCTTTTTTGTATAAGCAAAAAATATGAGCAATAAAATTTACTGCTCAAGCTGCGCCATAACTTCATCTGTGAAGTTCACATTGCTATAGACTTCTTGAACATCGTCGATGTCTTCTAGCATATCAATCATTTTCATTACCTTTAGGGCATCATCAATGTTGTCAATCTCAGCGCTCGTAGCGGCTGCCATGGTAACTTCGGCATTGTCCGAGACAAGCCCTGCTGCATTGAGTGCATCTTTTACTTGACCGAAACTTTCCCATTCAGTAATAACCAGTAGCGATTCGCCATCGTTTTCGATATCAAGTGCCCCAGCGTCCAAGGCGGCGAGCATGACTTCTTCTTCTAAGCTGACATCGTTAAAAACGATTTCACCGCGCTTGGTGAATAAATAAGAAACTGAGCCTGAAGTACCAAGATTGCCTTCATTTTTGGTAAAGGCATGGCGCACTTCACTGACCGTTCGATTAAGGTTGTCTGTCATGGTTTCTACCAATACCGCAACGCCGCCGACACCATAGCCTTCGTAGCTGACCTCATCCATATTGTCATTGTCATCGCTGCCAGTTCCACGAGCTACCGCGCGGTTAATAGTATCTCGTGTCATATTAACTGACAGTGCTTTTTCGATAACTGCACGCAAGCGCGGGTTTTTATCAGGGTCGGGGTCACCTTGCTTGGCAGCAGAAACAATTTCACGAATAATTTTGGTGAATATTTTACCTTTTACCGCATCCTGACGGGCTTTACGGTGTTTGATATTTGCCCATTTTGAATGGCCTGCCATATGACGTCCTTACGTTTTACGGGTTATTTATAGTGCGAATAATAAAGTTGTTCAATCGTATCCCAGTAACAACTTTTTATACCTGACGCGGTATGCTTATTATATGATTGAGCTGTTAATGCAGTGTAATAGACCTATCAGCAAGCCAACGATTTGTATGTTGTTTGGCGCACTTTTTTGCTACACTGCTATTTTCTATCTTTTGACCCACTGTCAATTCTGATGATGACGGTCGATATCAACAATATTTGCAATATTATAAACCACTTTAGCGCATTTTGACCAACCTTAGCTTGACCATGTCAGCTTAAAGCGTTCGGTTTTATATGACCATTGATTTTGTGACGTTATTGACTCTATGAAGCAACCTACCGCCGAAGCCATTACTCATTTGCGTAACCGCATTCACATTATTATCGAAGGCACCGACACCCGTTTGGGTAAGCTGTTTGATATTGTGTTGTTGATTGCGATTTTGGCCAGTGTCGCCGTCGTCATGCTCGATAGTGTGCTATATATGCGATTGCAATATGGTACGTTGTTTCGTTATGCAGAATGGTTTTTTACTATTTTGTTTACGATTGAATATGTCCTGAGGTTATTCTCAGCTCCCAATCGATTTCGCTATGCTTTTAGTTTCTTTGGCATAGTGGATTTATTGTCAGTATTGCCAAGCTACTTAAGCCTCGTGTTTGGCGGCGTCCAGTATTTGCTCGTGATTCGCATACTACGTATCTTACGGGTGTTTCGGGTTCTCAAGCTCAATACTTACATGCAGCAAGCGGGTTTTCTTGCTTCAGCGCTTAAAACCAGCCAACAGAAAATCACGGTATTTTTCTTATCACTCGTATTGCTCGTGACTATTTTTGGCTCGGTTGTCTACGTGGTGGAAGGGCCAGAAAATGGTTTTACTAGTATTCCCATTTCTATTTATTGGGCGGTGGTCACGGTCACAACCACCGGCTATGGCGATATGTCACCCAAAACGCCGATCGGGCAAGCGATAGCATCAATGGTAATGATTACTGGTTATGCAATTATTGCCGTACCGACGGGTATTTTTACCGCTGAGCTGGCGCGTAATATGCGCCCACAGTTAAACCCCATTGCTTGTCCAAACTGTGGAAAATTTGGTCATGCGGTAGGCGCGGATTTCTGTGATCGCTGCGGCCACGCATTGCATGTTTAGTATTCTATATATTCAGAAACCAGCGGTGATAAATCAATGATCACGCCTAGATTGACTAAATTCCAATACTGACCCGAAATCGTTCGGTCGAGCATCATCGTCGTCGCTGATGGTTGGAATTGCCCAAAATACTTCAATGAGGTACGCATTTGGGCGATAACTTCATGATGGGTTTGACTGCTACCAAAGTCAAAAGGGCCTTCTTGATAAGGTTCTATTGATAAGGGTTTAAGGCCAATTTCTAACCATTTTTCATAAAACTCGCCTGGCACGACCTTATTGTCATCGCGGCGAATATCAAGGGCAATCAAGTCTTGCTCAAGCGCGGTCACATCGCCCTTCAAAGCGTGTCTGGCAAAACGACGAAATAACTGTACTTCGCTATCGCTATAACTGCGAATGCCGCCAAAATCATAAGCGACGACGCTGCCATCGGAGCGGAAAGCAAAGTTGCCGGGGTGGGGATCACAGTGCATGCGGTATAAACCAAATAGCTGTCCGGCGCTAAAATGAAACAGGCGCTTGGCGATTTTTTGCTTAATGTCATTGTCCCAAGTCGCGGCGACCGCTAGCGGCTCACCCATCTCTTCAGTCAAGGTTAAAATCCGCTTGGAAGAGTGGCTACTGATCACTTTAGGAATAATAAGGCCCTCATCATCGGCATGAAAGGCGCCAAATACTTGTAGGTTGTGTGCTTCTTTAATATAGTCTAGCTCGTCATGCAGACTTTGACGAATCTCATTAAACAACTGTTCTTGTAATTGCTTACTCATATTGAGAACGCCGGCTATTTTCAACGCCATCCGAACTTGTTTTAGGTCGCTATCACAGTTTTCATCGACATCAGGATATTGCACCTTTACTACTACTCTTTGGCCAGATGGTAAAATGGCTCTATGTACTTGACCGATTGACGCGGCAGCAAATGGTGCTTCTTCAAATTCAGTAAATAGATCAGCAATCGGTGCTTTTAGCTCGCGCTCAACTTGAGTACGTATCTGGGCATAAGGCATCGGCGGCGCATCTTTTTGCAATTTTTCTAAAGCAGTAGCAACCTCAGGTGGAAACACGTCTTTATATTGCGAGGCGATTTGGCCCACTTTCATCACCGCGCCTTTCATTTCACCAAGTGTTTCGGCTATTTGCACACCGACATCTTGCATCAGCGCTGAGCGCGCTTCTAGACGTTTTTCTTCGTCACTTGAGAGATGCTTTAATGAGTTTTTAGCAGCTTTTCCGGCAATACTTGCCGTCATGCCAGCGAGTTTCATAAAGCGTTTTCCGGACGATTTTGCCATTCATATCACCATATTGTGGGTTATTTTTTATGCTCTAATGTTATTATTTTAATCATATAATTGCTGTTTGACTAATGTGCCAAAAGTAGCTTGACCGCCGCTACTTTAATGATATTTGTCGTATATTTATTTTGTCATAATCCTTGTGTGGTTAAAGATCATTATAGCTAAATTAGTGGTCTAATTTTAGAGCATAAGTATGGGTCAGAAAATAATCCAATGCCATCTGATAACCCAAATGCCCTAAGCCGCAAATGACGCCGACGGCCACATCGCTTAAATAAGAATGCTGCCGAAACGGCTCACGAGCGTGAACATTGGATAAATGCACCTCTATAAAGGGTTTTTGTGTTGCCAATAGAGCATCGCGTAGCGCAACTGAGGTATGAGTAAAGGCGGCGGGATTAATAATAATCGCATCTACTTGTGCAGCAGTCTCTGCTAAAAGACCATAATGCTGAATCTCATCGACCAATTTGCCTTCATGATTTGATTGGGTACAAATCAGCTCGATACCGTATTTGGCGGCGTGCTCGATCAAATTTTTCTCAATATCAGCAAGTGTCGTTTGGCCGTAGATTTCAGGCTCACGTTTACCGAGTAAATTTAAATTAACGCCATTAATAAGTAATAATTTATGCGTCAGAGTTTTATGGCTATCTTGTTGTGAGGCTTTGTCTGTCGCTGCTGGCTGAGAAGTGGCGGTCATAATGGGCTCTATCGTTACTAAGGAGAATTGGCTGTTCTATTTATCATTAAAAGGGATAAACGACATAATATTATAAATACGCTCTTTTTAGAGTTTTTGAGAAATTAAATTCACTAAATATGAAACGTTTTAGCCCTGTATCATAACAGCTTAGACGTAGCGTTATAAAAAATAACATGAAAAATCCCCTTAAGAACTAAAAATCGTGTTAAAAGTCTTTATGTTGCCAAAAACCCATGCTATGATATTTTTTACGCAACAAATATTACTTGTTTGTTGCTAGACCCAGTTAGACCAATTATTGATCTGCCTAAAGCATCTTTAATATAAGTTTATACCGGTCATAGTAAATTTACTAAACGCTGAAGCATAAAGAGGGTAGTAAAACGCTTTATGCTCAGATAATGGTATGTAGAGTAGTACTCTTACATTTCGATTTCATAATCTTAAACCCTGTTTATATGCAATGTCGCAAAGGAATTTGGGGTTAAGTAAACTTTTTAGGAAGTAATATTATGTCAGCTCGTGAGCAAGGTATCGTTAAGTGGTTTAATGACTCAAAAGGCTTTGGTTTCATTCAACGTGATAGCGGCGAAGATATTTTTGTCCATTTCCGTGCAATCCAAGGTGATGGTTATCGCTCTTTAAAAGATGGCGAAAAGGTTGAGTTTAGCGTTGTAGAAGGCGATAAAGGTCTGCAAGCTGAAGAAGTCAGAAAAGTAGAAGAGTAATCGCTACAGTCATCAGCGCCGTTCAGCTATAATGTCTGTACAAACTACTGATATACTACTGAGTCAAGCCGGTCTTGTCTTACCTATGCTTAGTTGAACGCAGCATATTCGGTAAGTTTAGGCGTTGGGCTTGGCTTTTTTTATGCTTATATGATTTGCCTCATTAAAGATAACAAATTATGAGATAATTTTCTTAGCCGAGATTTTTATTAAGATATACAGTTAATGCTCGTTATGAGCGTTTTATTTGTTAATACAGACAAGTTATCAATGACAGATAAGCGATTTATACAAAAGGATATTTTTTTGAGTACTTTTAAGACGTTTACGGATTTGCCGCTATCAGACGCTACTTTGCGCGCAGTAAAGGATTTGGGATTTACCGAACTGACGCCCATTCAAGCACAAATACTACCTCATACACTGGCAAATCAAGATGCTATCGGACAGGCTCAAACAGGTACTGGCAAGACAGCAACGTTTTTACTGACTATCATGGAAGCATTACTCAAGCGTCCTTTTGCTGCTGATGAAAAGCGCTATTTGGGGGAGCCACGTGCTGTAGTGATGGCGCCAACGCGTGAGCTTGCTCAGCAAATATTTGATGATTGCATTGCGCTGACCAAATATACTTCACTGCATAGCGTTTGTATCATGGGTGGTACCAATTATGAAACCCAGCAGCATGAGCTTGAGCGTCAGTATGTCGATATTTTGATCGCCACGCCAGGTCGTTTGATTGACTTAATGCACAAAGGCATGGTCTATCTAGATCGCGTCGAAGTATTGGTGTTAGATGAAGCTGACCGCATGCTGGACATGGGTTTTATTCCAGATATCAAACGTTTGGTCGGTCGTATGCCGCCCAATACCGATCGTCAAAGCTTGCTGTTTTCTGCTACCTTTAACCAAGATGTGATGAATCTGGCCTATCGCTGGTTACATGAGCCAGAGTTTGTGGAGATTGAGCCCGAACATAAAACCAGTGAGCTGGTTGATCAGCATTTTTACCTATTAACCGAAGATCAAAAACTAGCAGCATTGCAGCGTATCATCAGTGATTCGGCGGTAGAAAAAGTCATCGTTTTTGCCAATCGTAAAGACCAAGTAAAGCGCCTATATCATAAGCTGCGTCAAGCTCATAAAATCGTGATGTTATCGGGTGATGTCATTCAACAAAAGCGTGAAAAATATCTACAACGCTTTAAAGATGGCCATGCTTCCATCTTGGTAGCAACCGATGTGGCGGGGCGCGGTATCCATGTCGATGATATCAGTCATGTGGTTAACTATACTTTGCCAGATCAGCCAGATGACTACGTTCACCGTATTGGTCGTACTGGCCGCGCTGGCCAGACGGGTATCAGTATCAGCTTCGTTAGTGAAGATGATGCCTTTAATATCCCGGCATTAGAGAAGCATCTAGATACCAAGTTTAGCCTTGAGCAATGGCAAGAATAGTATTATTAAAGCAACGCTTGTTTTGGTAAATATTGCTTAATAAGCGCTGCTTAATAACATTGCTGCATAAAAGAAGCCCTTAACATCATCGTGATGTTAAGGGCTTTTTTTATAGACTGATAATGATTCTTATACTGCTATTGAGAAGATTCTGGCATAGCCTCGTGATGATGGCTATTCATTTCTTGCTCATCTGCTATATGGTTCATATTGTGATTCATACTGTGAGCCGCATTAGGTTGCATATTATGATCCATCGTGCTATTCGTAGCAGGCATCATATTGTGATTCATATTACTCATATCATGATGGGCTGAGGCATCGCTATCTGCCATCATAGCAGAGTGGCTGTCATGATTCATTTGTCCGTGCTGATGACCAGCGCCGCCGTGCCCACCATGCAAACTAGACATAGCGATAGGAACAAAAGCGACCGCTAAGCCAGATATCACCATGATAGCGCCATTAATTTGTCTTAAACGCATGCGACCAATGTTCTTCCGCAACCAGCCAACCGTTTCATGGGTAGCGACTAACATCGGTACCGTTCCCAAACCAAAAACAAACATCAATACCGCGCCACCCAGTGGATTGTGAGCGACAACGGCAATCAGTAGAGCGCCGTAAACCAGACCGCAAGGTAAAAACCCCCATAATAAACCTGCTGCTAATGCTCGTGGAAAGGTATTCAGCGGAAAGACTTTTTGCCGTAGTGGACTGAGAAATTGCCAAAAGCGCATACCGACGCGCTCAAGCTTGGCCAAAAATGGGGCGCCCAGCATCGTGACGCCGACAAACACCAATACCAAGCCCAATAAAATTCGCGGTATATTATTGCTGGTCATTAAGGGTGCAAGTACGGTTGTACCAACCAGCCCAGCGATTAGACCCAAAAATGCATAACTGCTTAAACGTCCGAAATGATAAGTGGCTATTAAAGCGCGGCGTTTAGCGGGGCTCACATCTTTCATCGATAAACTGAATGCCGCGACCAGACCGCCGCACATACCTAAGCAATGCGGTGAACCAAAAAATCCCATAAATAATGCCGCAACAAGCAAAGCTGTGGTCATGGGGCGTAACTCCTAAAATTGGAAAAGAGCGAACTTGTCTTAACATTTTATTTAACGACAAAATGATAAGGTAAATACGCATAAGTGAGATAGTAAAGGCTACATTTTTGTGCCTTTATTCATCGCTATCTGTTTGTTTAACCGATACGGTATCTGCATGAGTTGGCTCATTATCAATCTTATTAACAATGCCGTTATCCATATTGTCTTTGATCTTGTCAGTCGCTGACACATCACTGGCTTGAGGCGGATTGTGGTTAGACTCATGAGCTTGAATCGTCTGCCGACGTTCTTGACGGTCATCTAATATAATGCGTTGTGAGGCGTTATCTAAATCTTCAAATTGGTTTGATTTGACCGCATAGCGCACTGCCCAAATAGCAACCACAAACAGCATTAAGCTTAAGGGAATTAATAAAAACATACTGAGCATGGCGAACCTCTTAAATAGCCGTTTCTTATATTATACACGCATCGAAGTGGCATAGATGGTCTATAGGGTCCAAAGGTAAGAGAGTATTTAAATCAACGATAATGTGAATGGAGCAAGGTTAGGTTGATAGTTTTCAGTTTGGTTTTATTCAGTAGGCGTTTTGACGGCACTGCCTCTTGGGGTTAACAGTTGCTGCGAGGTCACATCATTGGCATGACGACAGTTTGCTTGCGGACGTATCACATCACGTAAGTAAGCTGCAACTTCATAAACCGCCCGCCGCGAATGACTCAAGTTCTGAGCTGGTTCCATCCAATCGCGCTGGACCGGTAATGGGGCGTTAATCGATGTACTATTGATACCATTTAAAGCAAACTGCCTTCTTGCTCGCGCCATATGATAGCTATCGGTGATAAGATAAACATGATACAGAGGAATACGCTTGGCGGTGAAACGAGCATTTTCACAGGTATTCATACTGGCGTTTTCGCTAATCAAACCATCAATACCATGTTCGATGAGCCATTGACCGAGCCAAGGCGCCTCAGCACCACTAAGGACGATAGGAAGCGGTAAGTCGTGATAAGCAGTTGCCGCTGTACGGGCGCGATTGAGACTATAGTTATTTAGGATAGTTTGATTATTATTGTCATTGGTCAGACCGCCGCCTAATACTACATAAGCAGTCGGCGGAGAGCTCATGGAGGACGGAGGCATTTTTGGCAAAGGTAAATGACCTAAAATATACACTACCGCTTGCGAAAATAGAGGCGTAAATAAACTGATAAGAACGAGAATAATGGCCGTTGAGCCAAGCAAAAAAGTGGCATTAATAATACGAAACAGCTTTATCATACGCTCAGCTGAACGTAAATAAGAGCGCCATAAGCGCTTGGACCATGATCGCTTAGACCACATGCTCATCAAATCCAATAGAGCCGTCAGCATTTACCCAAACCGGCTCGCGCGCCAATTCAATCGCAAACTTCTCATAGACAATGTCAGCGATATGCTGTTGGGCTTTTGCTACATCTGCTTGAGTTGCTTGATGTGGGCTGTGATTGGTTAGTACTAACGCTTGCTGCTGATGGGTCATAATCGGCGCTAGACCACCGCCTTTTAGCCCAGATTGCTCAATTAACCAACCAGCAGCAACCTTAACCATGGCATCAGGCACTGGGTAGCCAACGATGCTAGGGTGAGTCGATTGTAGCGCGATAAATTGCGCTTGAGGAATGATAGGGTTTTGAAAAAAACTGCCGCAATTGGGTAACGCTTTAGGGTCGGGAAGCTTTTGCTGGCGAATGTCTATAATCGCCTGCATGACGTCGGCGGGTATGGGTTGTGAGCGTCCTTGTTGCTCTGCATAGCGTTGGGCGACCAATTGCACATCGCCATAGCTGGCGAGAATTTTAGTAGCATTGGTATGTAAGCGAAATCCCACACGGCTGATTAGCCAAGTATTAGGCGCTCGTTTAAAGATACTGTCGCGATAGCCAAATTCGCAGTCTGCTGCTGTTAGATGATGCCAAGTTTGGGTTGGCAGGTGATAAGCCCGTACGTATTGCAGGCAATCTTCTAATTGGACACCATAAGCGCCGATGTTTTGTACGGGAGCCGCACCAGTCAGACCCGGAATCAATGCTAGATTTTCAAGCCCATACCAGCCTTTAGCCACCGTATGCAGCACCAAGTCATGCCAGTTTTCACCTGCCATGACTTCAATATCGACATAACGGTCTGTTTGCGCGGTCATTATGATACCGCGCATCTGTGGCCGTAAGACGATAGCATTTAGGTGCGCTGGCAAGAGGACATTGCTACCGCCTGAGAGCACGAATAACGGCTTATTAGACGCCTCTTTTAGATAATTTACCATAAAGGCATCAAGTTGCGCCTCATCCGTTAGCGTTACGACCGCATCTGCCATACATGACAACGCCATAGTATTATTATGGGACAAATCAACCGATTTAACTTGTCGTAAGTCATTTACGAGATTAGTCAAGGTCGTAGGTTGTGCACTAGAATCATGGCGTAAAGCTGAGGTCATAACATAGCCTATGGGGCAAATAAACAAAAAACGATACGGCGTTTATTATAAAGGATACAGGGTATAAAGGGAGCAAAAATATAGCGCTAAGTATGATTGAACGTGAATAAGCAATGAGAGTTGCTAAGCGATTTTCCAGCTTTCAATCCAAGCTTGGGCACTAGATTCAATTCGTTCAATCACTTCTTCGAAGTCATCTGCGTCACCTTGATAAGGGTCTGGTACATCATCGCCACCGTAGGTTGGGTCTTCTTCACTAAATAATGCCAGTTTGGCAAGCTTACCATCTGTCTCCTTGATGCTGTCTTTGATAGCTTGCAAATCGGCTAAGTTTTGCGCATCCATCGCCAAAATTAAATCGAAATTTCGAAAGTCGTCAGCGCTCACTTGACGCGCGACCAGCTTATTGATGTTGTAACCATGGGCTTTGGCGTGGCGCTGTGCCCGCTCATCTGGCGCATGACCAATGTGCCAATCTCCCGTTCCTGCTGAATCCACTTTCATCGCCAGCCCTGCAATCGCTGCTTGCTGACGGAAAATCTCTTCGGCAGTTGGGGAACGGCAAATATTCCCTAAACAAACCACTAGAATAGAGGAAGGAGTAGACGCTTTGATTGGCATATAATGACCTTTTATCACAACAAAAAAACATGCCGTCAAGACCAGCATGATAATGCGGTTGCTTAGCATGTTATCGAATAAATTAGTTGGTGGTTAGCGTAACGGTTAATACCTTGAATGGCAAGAGCAGAGGTAAACAATAGGGTCACGCTAGGCAATAAATAATAGAGTACTGCTGTTACTGGCAGCCTCTAGTCTTGATTGTTTTTAAAGCGTTGTAAATCACGACGCTCTTTTTTATTGGGTTTATTATCAGGGCGGGCAAGGTTAGCAAGTTTGCGCTGCTCGGCATAATAAGCGCGGCGATCTTCACTTTCTTCAGTTTCAGAATATAAAACTTGGGCGGCCGTCGCGTTACCGCGTTGTGCGCTTAGCGCTTCGACAATCACTGTTTTTTCAGTCATCGCAGTGGCTGAGCCTTGGCGAATACTCAACTCATCGCCGACGGCAATCTCCTTACTGGTTTTGACACGGCTTCCTGCATAATGGACGCGACCGCTTTCGATGGCTTCTTTTGCAAGAGTGCGGGTGCGATAAAAGCGCGCGGCCCACAACCATTTATCAAGCCGCATACGCACCGTATCTGGTTGGCTATGGCTCGGCTGATTGTGGTTTTTATTATGTTTACTCATCAAAACCTCATAAATATCAATAAACTAAGATAATAATGGTGATTTTTTTGTCAATTAAAAGAGCGCTAAGCGATTAAAGTCATTAAAAAGCGGCTTGTATGGATAAATAAAAGTCTAAAGCCAATGATACCTCGGTATATGCCATAGAATCCTCAATATTAGTAAGCGGCCAATTTTGGTAAATAAGCCGCTTATCCTATGTTGTCATTATGTTGTCATCGTTTTTGCTAAAATCTATTTTTAGAGTTTTTTTAAAAACCTACTTTAAAAATAACTGATAGCCAATATTGTCATTAAGCATGGTGCAGTCATAGCCGATATCAAGAAGCGCGTCTTGTAGAAGGCGAGAGTTGCCTTCAGAAGCTTGCAAGCCCACCAACACACGACCTTCAGCAGCACCATGATTGCGATAATGGAATAAGGTGATATTAAAGTCGTCTCCCAATTTTTCTAAAAAGGTCAATAAAGCGCCCGGACGTTCTGGGAATACTACGCTTAATAATTGCTCATTTTCGACATGGGCATGACCGCCAATCAAATGACGAATATGAGATTTGGCGATATCATCATCGGTTAAATCATGCGCTTCATAGCCATCGGCTGCCAATTGGTTGCTAATCGTTTGACGTTCTTTCTCGCCTTCTTTTAAGGCGATACCGACGAAAATAGACGCAGGTTCCATAGAGTCGGGTGATTTTTTGCTATCGGCACGGTAATTAAATTCAGTAATATTACGGCCATGTAGACTGCGGCAAAAGTTTAAAAACGCGCCCGTTTGCTCAGGGATGGTCACGCCAAAGATGGCTTCTTTTTTCTCACCAATCTCCGTACGCTCAGCGATATAACGCAGACGGTCGAAGTTCATATTGGCACCGCAAATGATACCAACACAGTTTTTACCTTGTAGATTATGAGTTTCGATGTATTTTTTCATTCCAGCAACTGGTAATGCGCCAGCAGGTTCAACGATACTGCGGTTTTCTTCAAAGATATCTTTCACCGCTGCGCAGACTTCATCATTGCTGCAGGTCACCACGTCAGTCTCGACTAAAGGGCCTGATGCATCACTCTTTTGCATTCGAACGATATCAAAAGGCAGCTCGCCAATTTGGGCCACGGCGACACCATCGACAAACAGCCCGACTTGTTTGAGTTTGACCCGTTCATTTGCTTCAAGCGCCGCCTTAAGAGATGCTGATTGTTCTGCTTCGACCGCAATGACTTTGACATGCGGCGCCACTTCGCCCAAAAATGCTGCCACACCAGAAATCAAACCACCACCGCCTACGGCAACGAAGACGTAATCCATGTTGCGCCATTGCTGGGTCAATTCCAGACCAATAGTCCCTTGCCCTGCAATCACCAATTCATCATCATAAGGCGGGATAAAGGTTAAACCTTCTGTCTCAGCACGATTGATTGCATAGCGATTTGCTTCATCAAAACTATCACCATGCAAATCGACATTACCGCCAAGCGCGCGTACGGCATCGACTTTGATATCCGGTGTGGTGGTTGGCATCACGATGATGTTATTCAGCTCAAGCTTACGGGCAGAGTAGGCAACGCCTTGCGCATGATTACCGGCCGAGGCACAAATGACGCCGCGCGCTTTTTGCGCATCGCTCAATTGGCTAATACGGTTATAAGCACCGCGCAATTTAAAGGATTTAACCGGTTGCAAATCTTCGCGCTTGAATCGAATATCATTAGCAAAACGTTGGGTCAGCTTCGGTGCAGCTTCAAGTGGTGTTTGAATGGCGACGTCATAGACGGTGGCTTGCAAGATGGCTCGTACCCAGTGTGACAGCATAATGATTCCTAAACAAAGTGAAAATGAATAAAAGAAGTGTAAATGGTTATAAACTGGTGTTTGTTAAATAAACAGCAATAAACCAGTAAAGATAAACACAAAAACGAAATAGATTAGCCTATGCTGATTTTTACTATCTTGCAAGACACAATTGCAAATTTTGTGGGGAGTTTATTAAAGGTTAAATGCTCATTTATAAATACATTAAAGTAAGTATGCGCTATAAGAGGGTTCAATGAGTATTTAGAATAGGTTTTACGCTAACATAGCCTAAAGTCATCGGTTATAATAAGCGCGCCTTTTATTTCTTTTATCATTTTACCTCTTTTATCATTTTAGCTCTTTTAGAGTAAGACGTTTATTTTTCCAAGGATTTATGATGAGTGATCAGCAAGCACAAAAGCAAGCCGCAGCCAAAGCTGCCCTCCGCTATATCGAAGATGATATGATACTGGGGGTAGGGACGGGCAGTACGGTCAACTGTTTGATCGAGTTGTTACCGTCGTTAAGGCTTG
The DNA here is from genome assembly GCF_002453355.1 of Psychrobacter sp. UBA6766. Classification (GTDB taxonomy): domain Bacteria; phylum Pseudomonadota; class Gammaproteobacteria; order Pseudomonadales; family Moraxellaceae; genus Psychrobacter. The sequence goes on from NZ_DKGQ01000043.1 coordinate 71,905, forward strand.
CTGGCGCAGTGGCAAGCTCGCAGGTCACAGAAAATAAGCTTCGAGCACTAGGCATTGAGATAGTCGATTTAAACTTTGCTGGCCAGCTTGATGTTTATATCGATGGTGCTGATGAAGTAAATGAGCATTTGCAATTGATTAAAGGTGGTGGCGGCGCGCTGACACGTGAAAAAATTGTCGCTGCTGCTTCCAACAAGTTTGTCTGCATGGTCGATGAAAGCAAAAGTGTACAATGCTTGGGGCGCGAATTTCCCGTACCGATTGAAGTGCTGCCACAAGCGCGCTCATACGTAGCAAGACAATTAGCGCGTTTGGGCGGTGAGCCGGTGTATCGTGAAGATTTTGTCACCGATTATGGTAATGTGATTTTAGATACGTATGATTTGGATGTCAGTAATCCGCTGGCGTTTGAGCAAGAATTAAATAATATCGTTGGTGTGGTTTGTAACGGTATCTTTGCCGCCAATCAGGCCGATGTATTGCTCAGAGCGGGTATTGATGGCGTAACCACTTTAACGCGTTAATGGATTATTGAAAGGGTTTAGTGTTAGATAAAGTTGTAAATAATAAAAAAGCAGCGCATTAAAATATGCGCTGCTTTTTTGTATCTGTTCATGTGATGCTTGCTGGTTTAGCAAAATATCACGATATGTTTTTAACAACCTATTTTTAGGCAGGTAGCTTAATTTTGTCTTTTAATAAAAACTCCATCAAGGCTTTTTGCGCATGTAAGCGGTTTTCAGCTTCGTCCCAAACCACTGAGCGTGGATCATCGAGCATATCGTGAGAGATTTCTTCGCCGCGATGCGCAGGTAAGCAGTGCATAAATACCACTTCGGGGTCGGCTTTATCAAGCAGTGATGGCGTGACTTGATAGGGTGCAAAACGGCGTGCGCGAGTGTTTTGTTCAGACTCTTGTCCCATACTTGCCCAAACATCAGTGACAATGAGGTTTGAATCTTTTGCCGCATCTTGGACATCTTCGACCAAGCTCACGCAATGTGAGAAGCGCTTCATGAGCTCAGGGTCAGGCTCAAAGCCATAAGGGGCAGCAACACGCAGCTCAAAACCAAACTGATTGGCCGCTTGCATATAGGACGCGCACATATTGTTGCCATCGCCAACCCAAGTGACGATTTTGTTTTCAATACTGCCGCGATGCTCATAGTAGGTCTGCATATCAGCAAGCAGCTGGCATGGATGGAATTCATCGGTCAGGGCGTTAATAATAGGCACGCTAGAGTATTCTGCAAAGGTTTCAACTTTTTCATGGCCAAAGGTACGAATCATAATGATATCGACCATGCTTGAGATAACGCGCGCGGAATCTTCTAGCGGCTCACCGCGCCCAAGCTGGGTATCATTTGGCGATAAAAAGATAGCACTACCGCCAAACTGACCCATGCCAGTCTCAAATGAGATACGCGTTCGGGTGGAAGATTTCTCAAAAATCATGCCAAGCGTTCGACCAACAAAGGGCTGATAAATCTCGCCAGCGTGTTGCATTTTGCGCAATTCGCAAGCGCGTTTGATGAGGTTTTCTAGTTCTTGTTTGGTTAAATCAGATAGGGTCAAAAAATGGCGCAAACTCATAGTAATCCTAGCAGTCGATCACAATCGATGAAAATGATACGTTGTCAGTCAGTAATTATATTGCGTTAGTGCGTATACTCGATTGACAACAAACTTTTAGTATAGCGCAATTAGGCTTAATGTAAATGTTCAATTTGCTATGATTCATCAGTGCTCCATCTAGCTCGTAAACCGTCATTTCATTCATAGCCATCAATGATTATTTTGCTATTTTCCGATTTGGTCGAGCGCTTAAGCGGCATAGCAGCTCATAACTAATAGTCTCAGCATGGATGGCAACTTCATCGACATGTGGCGTATCACCCCACAATATCACTTTGCTGTTTAGGATCAAAATTTCTGGAACAGCGCTGATATCAATAACAATCATATCCATCGCCACCCGTCCGATTACTGGGCATGGATAGTGTTGATGATTTTTGGCATCAATGACTGAAACGTAAGCCTTATCATCAACCACCCGTGGATAACCATCGCCATAACCGATACTGACCAATGCCGTCTTGGTATTTTGCGCCGCGATCCAGCGGCTGCCATAACCAATGCCATCACCAGCATTGACCGTTTGCAGCGCAATAATCTGCGCGCTAAATTCCATCGCTGGCTGCAAGTCTAACTGCTGCGAACTTTTATCAATGACTGGCGTACTACCGTAGAGCATGATGCCCGGACGTACCCAATCGTGATGATGCTCGGGGAAATTGACGATACCTGCTGAGTTACATAATGAGCCTTTTATATCGCTGCTCACCGTTTCTCGTAAAGTCTGTAGCATATCGTTAAAGCGCTGGATTTGTAGAGTATTTAAAGGATGAGCGCGGTCGTCGGCATTGGCAAAGTGAGTGGTCAAAATAAGCTGATAACCGGCCTCATGTAGACGTTTGGCGGCTGGGATAAGCGTTTGGTCATTAAAGCCTAAACGGTTCATACCCGTATTGTATTTCAGCCAAACCACTCGAGTGGCGCTAGTAGCAGGCGGAGTATTTTCTAGTGCCCACATTAACTGTGGCTCATGATGAATCACACAGCTGATATCATGCTGGGTCGCGAGCTGCCATTCATCTTTAGTAAACGCGCCTTCGATGAGACCAATGGTTTTGTCCCAGCCCAATTGCCGCGCTTCCAATGCTTCTATCAAGGTTGCAACACCGATACCGTCTGCCTGTTGTTCACCTGTTTGCAACGCAGGCAAGACGGCTGCGACGCCATGACCATAAGCATTGGCTTTGACCATAGCCAGAACTTTGGATTTTGGTGCCAGCTTTTTAACTTGACCCAAATTATGAGTAATGGAGGCTGGTGTAACTGTAATGGTACGCATAATTGCCTTCTTTATTAGCAAAGTTATTTTGATTAGTAAAACGATTTTATTAAACAAATGATGTTATTAATAATGTGGTAAAGCAATAAAGCCAGTATGTCATCAATTGGGCTGATGACACACTGGCTAGTTTTTTCATAATTGCTTTAAGGTTAAAGCTTGTTATGTATATCGTTTACTCAGCCGATTACTCGTCATTCTCAAAGCTGACGTTTTGATAGTATTCTGGCGTCAGGTTAATAAAGCGGGTAAATTGCCCTTCAAAACCTAAGCGGATGGTACCGATAGGGCCGTTACGCTGTTTACCAATGATGATTTCAGCCACGCCTTTGTGGTCTGAGTTTTCATTATAAACCTCATCACGATAAATAAACATAATCAAATCGGCATCCTGCTCAATCGCACCAGACTCACGCAAATCCGACATAATAGGGCGCTTATTAGGACGGTTTTCTAGACTACGGTTAAGCTGTGATAAAGCAATGACGGGACATTCAAGCTCACGAGCCAACGCTTTTAAGCTTCGTGAAATTTCAGAGATTTCTCCAACACGGTTACCATCAAGGCTTGGTACTTTCATCAATTGAAGATAATCGACGATGATAGCGCCAATTTTACCATCATGATTTTTAGCGATTCGGCGACAGCGCGAACGTAGCTCTGATGGTGGTAGAGCCGTACTATCATCAATATATAGGTGCTTAGATTGCAAATGCTGAATGGCGTTCATCATTTTTGCCCATTCATCTTCATTCATTTGCCCAGACCGCAGGTGCGTCTGATTAATCGCGCCCCACGATGACAGCAAACGCATGACGATGGACTCGGCTGGCATTTCCATCGAAAATACCACCACTGGCAAATCTTCATTAAACAAAACGCCTTCCGCCAAGTTCATAGCAAAGGTGGTTTTACCCATCGATGGACGCGCCGCTACAATGATTAAATCGCCGGCTTGTAAGCCTTGGGTTTTGTTGTTTAGCTCAACAAATGGCGTTTGTAAACCTATCATACCGTCAGGATTTGATTTTAGCTCTTGAATCTTATCAATGACATTGGTCAATACCGAGGTAATACCAACTGGTCCACGCTGCTCTGCGCGTTTATTGTGCTGCTCATTAATACTAAATATCTTGGCTTCAACGTTGTCCAATATGTCGCTGACCGTTTGGTCTTTGGGATTATAGGCGAGTGTCAGCATATCATTACCAGTAGTAATGAGCTGGCGTAAGGTCGATAGCTCACGCACGCGCTGCGCATAGGCGGTGAGGTTAAACAAGGTAGCAGGGCTTTGACTTAGAATATCTGCCAAATAGCTGTCGCCACCGGCACTTTTAAGCAATTTTTGTGCCTCCAGCCAGTCATGCACCATGACCGTATCGTAAGGCTCGTTGACTGCAGCGAGATGGGCAATGGCAGCAAAAATATGTTGATGCCGACCTGCATAAAAGTCATCTTTGGTGACAATATCTGCAATCTTGTCATATGCCTCTTCAATACTCATCAAAGACGCCAAAAGTGCCTTTTCAATATCGATATTGTGCGGCGGTGTCTGATTGAGTAAGTCGTCGGTTTTTTCGTTGTCTGCCATGAGTGCCCAATGTATCAAAAGTCGGTTTTAAAAGTCAGTTTCGAGAGTTGGTATAAAGTATTTAATAGAAAATCTTGTTATAAGAGCCTCAAGAGTTTGTCGATAATCAGACTATCTGAGAATCTCACTATAAACAAACCTATCGCACTCCTACGATATCAGTACCAAAACATAGACTTAATATCTGCTTATAAATGCTAAAATCAAAAGCGAAAGTTTAACACATTATGTGGTTTTTTCGGTCGCTATAAATAATTATCTATTCCAGATTAGGGTTGTAAAAGCTAGAGAAATCATTTATAGAATGCGGCTATTTATACTTATTTTTTTACCAAAAAATATAATAAAATTAAACGCTTAATATAATACTAAGGTCTTATTACTATGCAAGATGTACAAAAAAAATTACCATTGTTAATCACAACCGGTGAACCTGCAGGTATTGGAATGGATGTCGTACTGCAATTAGCAGCAGAAGGTAAACTACAAAACTTTAAGCGTCCAATCTGGGTGACTGCTGAGGCTGAAGCCATGCAAGCGCGAGCTGATAAATTAGTCGCAGCGGGCGTGTTAACCACTTGTCCATCTTGGCAAACCATCGCGCCACAAGTGAATGCTGATGATTTTGTAGAGCAAATTTCACAGCAGACTTCTGCTTCCAATAATGATAATAACTTTACGTTTATTTTACTTGATATTCCTTGCGGTGCACCTATAGTCGCAGGTCATATCGATATTAATAATGCCCTAATGGTCGCCAAGCAATTAGAGATAGCGCATCAGTTAGCGGCAAACAAAACAGTCGCTGCTATTGTTACTGGCCCCCTGCAAAAATCTGCGTTGATAGATGCTGATATTAAATTACTCGATGGTACGATGTTTAGCGGTCATACTGAGTTTTTTATGCAGCAAAGTGGCTGTGAAAAAGTCGTGATGATGCTCGCTAATCAAGCCATGAGAGTAGCGCTTGTTACCACGCATCTGGCGTTAAAAGATGTACCTGCCGCCATTACCGCTGAGAATGTGCGGCAAACGGTACAGATTGTTATCGATGATATGCGCGAGAAATTTGGCTTGACTCAGCCGCGTATTTTGGTTTGCGGTCTCAATCCACATGCAGGCGAGGGTGGGCATTTGGGTATGGAAGAGATTGAAATTATCAATCCAGTGCTACAAGAGTTTATCGCTGCAGGCGTCGATATATCAGAGGCAATGCCAGCCGATACCTTATTTACGCCCAGACATTTGGCCAACTGTGATGCGGTGATCGCTATGTATCATGACCAAGGTTTACCCGTGCTTAAGTCGCATGGTTTTGGTGATACCGTCAATCTAACCTTAGGGTTACCGTATATTCGTACGTCTGTTGATCACGGCACTGCGCTTGATTTGGCAGGGCGAGGCGGAGCAAGTGCCACTAGCTTGTATCAAGCATTAACCATGGCAAATGAGATGGCAGATAAATCACTCATCAATCAATCTGTTGTATAAGTCGGTGCCTTAGCGGCATTTGTCACGCAGTATTGATTGGGTAACTTTAGTGTGAATGATGGCTATTGATGAATGATTAGACACGATCTAGGGTGTGTCATCAATTAGCAGGGATATTTCAGAATAAGCTATACTGATACTATATATAGCAAACTGAGCTCAACTATTATGACAAGACGACATGCCCTACGTGATGACCAATGGGAGAGAATTAAAGATCTCCTACCAGGTCAACCAAGTGACGTTGGTGTTACCACAAAAAATAACCGCTTATTCGTAGAAGCAGTTCTCTACCGCTATAAGATGGCATACCTTGGCGTGACTTACCGGAACGCTTTGGCGACTTCAGAGTGATTCATACCCATTTTAGTCGTTGGTCAAAAAAAGGCGTATGGGAGCAGGTGTTTAATCAACTCTCTAAACAGTCCGATGATGAATATGCCATGCTAGATGCCACGATTGTTAAGGCCCATCAGCACAGTGCTGGAAAAAAAGGGATCAAGCCATTGGACGCAGTAAAGGTGGACTGACCACTAAAATACATACTCGGACAGATGCGCTAGGTAATCCTACTGGCTTTTATCTAACAGGTGGTGCAGCTCATGACTTGTGTGGCTCAGATGAATTACTTGATGTCAGTGTTAGCCAAACTTGGATTGCTGATAGAGCTTACGATGCTGATGCCCGCGTTATTGAACCGATTAAAGCGGTACAAGGTCATGCAGTCATACCGTCCAAGTGTCATCGGCTGCAGCCAAGAGACTTCGATAAAGAACTTTATAAGGCTAGGCACCTAATTGAGAACTTCTTTGCCAAGATTAAGCAGTATCGTGCGATTGCCACTCGCTATGATAAGTTAGCCAGTCATTTCCTTGGTGCCATTCACTTAGTTTCTTGTGTCGTTTGGCTTAATTGATGACACGCCCTAATATAAGTAGTTCCATTATAGCAGTCTGTTTTAAGTGGTCTGTTAATAGGTTTGAAGGGTGAAATAGCTGGTTCTGCTGGGGTATACCCTATAAAAAATTGTATAGCTAACGTTATTTTAGAAAATTCGATAGGCAAATAAAATGAATAATATAGATAAATTAACTGAGCTAAATTACTATTTTTTAAAATTAAGAGAAATTTTACTTCAGGAGGATGAACACAACTATAGTCAGTTCAAAATAAA
>NZ_DKGQ01000045.1 GCF_002453355.1 Psychrobacter sp. UBA6766
CTTGGGTTATGACTTTTGCAAGCGGTCTATTATGTTCATTTTCTTCAATTTAGATATCAAAATTATAGCATGCAGGTCAGCTAAAATTTATCATACTTAATAAATTATCAAGCAAATGTTAACTAATAATCCTAAACAAACTCCCTCTCAACATTCATCACCCGAGCATCCACCGCCCGTTCTATCTTTTCCTCGATTTGGCTGCATTGCGATTCAACCTCACGTTTAGATAGCCCGACTATTACAAACGTCCATTCACTGGCGTCATGCCGATCACGCTCGCCGCTCTCACAGACCGCGACGCTTGGCGTATTGCCAAAGCGTGCATGCAGGCCGCCCATCCGTTGGCGTTTTTCTTTGAGCGAGCTACAGCCCGGTAGCGCGAAAGTCAGGGTTAAGATAACGATATGCATGAGTTTTCCTTATTAAAACCAGTCACGCTTCATGGTATCATCAAGCACACTTTGTGCAGGGTAAAAACTGGTAAAATTTATCTTCATATCTATTATTACAAGTTTCTAGCATCAGTTTTAAGATAGCCCGAATAAAAACGACATTAAGAGACATAACAATGACCAAACATTATGATTATATTTCCATTGGCGGCGGTAGCGGCGGTATTGCCTCGATTAACCGAGCAGCCAGCTATGGCAAAAAATGCGCAATTATCGAAGCCGAACAACTTGGTGGCACCTGTGTAAACTGGGGCTGCGTACCTAAAAAGGTGATGTGGTATGGCGCACAAGTGGCCGAAGCCATCGAAAAATATGCGCCAGATTATGGTTTTGACGTTGAGTTAAAAGGTTTTGATTTTCAGAAGCTCATTCAAAGCCGTCAGCAGTATATCGAAAACATCCATCGCTCTTATGACAATAATTTGGCAAAAAATGGCGTTGAAGTGATAAAAGGCTTTGCTAAATTTGTCGATACCAATACCGTAGAGGTCAACGGCGAGCTGATTACCGCCGACCATATTTTGATTGCGACGGGTGGTCACCCGATTTTCCCTAATATTAAAGGCGCTGAATACGGTATCGATTCTGATGGTTTCTTTAAATTGACGCATCTACCAAAACGCGTGGCTATCGTCGGGGCAGGATATATTGCTGTTGAAATCGCTGGCGTGCTCAACAGCCTTGGTGCTGAGGTGCACTTATATGTTCGTCAGCATTCGCCGCTGCGCTCATTTGACCACACTATCGTTGAAACCTTGCTGATAGAAATGGAGCAAGATGGTATTCACGTGCATACCAACACCACGCTCACCGAAGTCAATAAAAACGAAGACGACTGTTTAGAATTATTTACCAAAGATGGCACCCTCGATACGGTCGATTGCTTAATTTGGGCAATTGGTCGCGCGCCTTCTACGGACAATATTAACCTAGAAGTGACCGGCGTAGAAACGACCGAGTTTGGCAAAATCAAGGTCGATAAATTCCAAAATACCAATGTTGAAGGTATTTATGCCGTTGGCGATATTATTGAAGGCAGCATTGATTTAACGCCAGTGGCTATCGCAGCAGGTCGCCGTTTATCAGAGCGCTTATTTAATGACAAAACCGATGAGCACTTGGTGTATGATTTAATCCCGACGGTTATCTTTACCCACCCCGCTATCGGAACGATTGGCCTGTCTGAAATCGACGCCGTTGAGCAGCATGGCAAAGAAAATATCAAGTGCTATAAATCGACCTTTACTTCTATGTATAGTGCGGTCACGCAGCACCGTCAAAAGTGCGTGATGAAACTGGTGTGCTTAGGTGAAGAAGAAAAAGTGATTGGCTTACATGGTATTGGCTACGGCGTCGATGAGATGATTCAGGGCTTTGCAGTGGCGATAAAAATGGGCGCGACGAAGGCGGATTTTGATAATACCGTTGCTATTCACCCAACGGGGGCGGAAGAGTTTGTCACGATGCGCTAGTTTTATACAAAGACTGGGCTAAATTAGTAAAAAGGCTACCTTTAGCGAGGTAGCCTTTTTATTATTGGTCATTAGGATATGTTTAATATAAATTTCCATTGGTCAGCGCCTAGCAAAGTCTCTAATTACTTAGAACCCATTCTCCCTTGACTTGATAAACTTTAAAGCCAGTCTTATTGGGGCGGCTGTTACCCGCGATTGTCTGGGTAATATCAGCCGTACAGGAATAAGTATGATTACCCTTGACGCGGTCACAGTCGATATTCTCGACGCGCTCAAGTATTGGCATCATGTGCTCCATCAAGCTGCTTATATCTTGTGCCATTTTATCATTGCCCGCGTTTGCCTTGGCATCCTTCATGATTTTAATACCTTGCTCATATTGCGCTTCAATCAAACTTTCAACCGTACTTTCAGAAGGCGCTTTAGAATACGTGAGCAAAAACGGTATAAATACGGCAATGGATACCAATGTCTTAAAATGTCTCACACTGACCTCCTGTTACGTTTATAGCGTTTTTAAAACTTAAGAGGCGGATAATTCAGACAGTATAATCGCGATACTGCTATGATGCGCTTAATAATCACCGTTGCGAGATGCTTGTGTGGCAAATGTATTTTTCTATATTACCGATTGGTCTTGGCATCATGACCTTGGTTGCAAGCCTAATTGGCTTGTTTGCTTATTTGATGTCCAATGATAATGCCACGCGCTTACCTGCTTTTAATTGGTTTAAGCGTTTAATTATCGTGGCATTTATACTACTAAGTATTGGGCTATTTATGACCTTTGGAAATTTTCGATCTTAATTAAAATCTGAGACAAATACCTTTAATCGTTTACGACTTTCTCTAATTCTAATAATTCCAAATCTTGACGTTTTGGCTCGCCATTGTTGCCATCAACGGGAAACGGCATGCTATTGCCATTTAACTGATAACCGCGGCGCTGGTAGTAAGCCAATAGCTCAGGACGATGGCTTAAAATGGACATGGTCAGAAGCGCAAAATTGTTATCAGGTGTTTGCGAATTTGATTGTAAATGCCGCTGCGCAAAGGTTTCTGCTGCCTGTAAGATCTGATGACCAACGCCACGCCCTTGCAGCTCAGGGAGTACGGCAAACATACCGATATAGGCTTTTTTATTGCCAACGTTCTCATTTGCATCAGCATCGTCTTTTATATCGACCGCGATACAGCCTAACAACTCGCCTGTTTCTTCGCAATCACGAGTACCTGTCGTGGTTTTTGGATAAATAAAAACGTAGTGTTTTGGGTCAGCAATGACAGCCAATAGCTCGTCTTTGGTGGTACGAATACCGCCGATTAAATCCGCCTCATTGGTCCAGCCTTCCGCTTGCCGATAACAGCGATTTAGTAATTGCTCTAGTGCGTCAATATCTTCTGCTTTCGCTTGGCGTAAAAATACGGTTTCTCTATTTTCGTGTGCCTTATCTATATGATTTTTATTTATGACGTCTTTATTCATAACACTGGTTTTCCTTTTCCGTCTATATATAGTCGATTCACTTTAGAACCGATACAGTGATTGATAAAGTGCTACTGGGATGAATTTTTCGCAGCTTCTGTTTAGCAGCAAGCAAGGAAAATTTATACCAGTAGCACACGATGATTAACGTATCGTTTTTATTTTGAACTGCCTATCGTATAAAAGACTGACCCAAATAAATAGGCCAGCCTTTATAATAATACGTATCAGTTTTGACTACTAGCGTGATAAGGCGTGGGCTTGGTCAATAATATCAAATCCGGCGTTGATTTGCGCTCGCGTTGGCGCGTGACCTCGGCGCAGTAGCTCGCCAAAGGCAGCCATTTCTTTATCGTGACCAACCCCACTGGCGGCACTGGCTCGCGTATCCTCGTCCTCATCATCAAAATAAAACTCGATATAGTTAAACTGCTGTAGATCGCCTTGCAAGATACTATGGTCGGTCGTGGCGGCATGACCGCTATAGCGCATGCTTTTGTCACATTGCATCGTCCAAAAAAATGGAATGCGTTCTTTTAGTGAGTAAGTATCGTCATCATCTAATATGGTTCCTGCGGCAACGAGACCATGCTGCGATGCTACGCGCCAATGCTCAACGCGCAGTCGTCCCATTTTGCCTTCAGCTTTTGCAATATCACCAAGGGCATATACCCCGTTTCGAAGCTGTAATCTTGAGTCGACTTGAACGCCATCAGGATCATTATCGACGTCAATAATCTCCGTTCGCGGTGACACGCCTGTACCGAGAATAATCATATCGGCGTCTATGCGATCGCCACTCGCAAGGGTCACGCCGCTGACACCCTTGTCATCACCGTTAATTTGATCGACTGAAGCATTAAGAACAAAGGTAACGCCTCGGTCTTGGTGGCGATTAATGAGCGCATCGCTGACCGACTCTGAGATGATATGACTCATGACGCGAGACTCTCGACCTATCACGGTAATACTAGCAACACGACCTGCTTTTGCAAGCGCTGAGGCGACCTCCATTCCAATAAATCCGGTGCCAACGATGACCACACGCTTATCCACGCTTGCCGCTTTGATCGCTTTGGCATCATCCATACTACGAAGGGTATAGACACCGTTTTGCTGAGCGCCCTCAATCGGTGGAATAATTGGTTCGGCACCCGTTGCCACGACTAAAAAATCCGGTCGGATGGTCTCATTATCGCCCGAATCTTTTTTGACGATCAAGGCGTTTTCATTGGGCATCACCTCGCTGACGGTGGTTTTTAATTGCAAGTTTATATTGTGATTTTCCGCCCAGTCACTGCCGCCGAGCATGAGTTTTTCCTCATCTGCATCACCTGACATAAAGGCTTTGGACAACAATGTTCTATCATAAGGAGCTTTGTCATCTTCGCTAATGATGGTGATTTTGCCGCCGTAGCCGAGCTTACGAAGGCGGTGCGCGGTCATAAATCCAGCCGCGCCGCCGCCTACAATCACGGTATGCGTGTCGCCAAGTTTGTCATTGATGGTACTGTGATCTATAGTTTTGCTGGTATTGATGCTCAAGCTGTCACCGTTGTCAGTAAACTCATACTGAGTCAAGCTGTCCGCGGCAACCGGCTCTAACAATGTGCCGTCCGTGCTGTCAAACGTTCCATGATGCCAAGGACAAACCACACGGTTTCCGCAGCGCACGCCATCACCCAAATCTGCCCCAGCATGAGGGCATTTTCCATCGAAAACGTAGAACATATCATCATCGCGGGTGACTAAAATAATGCTGTCATCGTCTTGCTTGAATGATTTCATGCCGCCATTAGGGATATCGGCTTTATCAATCGTGACGGTTTTTATAGTTGAGCTGGTCATAGTTGTCCTTAACGGTGGCGATTGCTACCTTATCAATGGTTATGAGTGTTAAAATATAGTTTTTATGAGTATCAGCGCAGTATTTTTACCATCTGTGTAAAAATATAAAAAGTATAATAGGAACGATGTGACATAAATACTGTCATGATTTTGACTTTAACATTATTAAAAACGTTAAAGTAATTAAACGGTTATTAATTTTAAGTACAACGTTAAAGTTCAGATAAGCACTTATTGAGCACTTATTGATAGTATCAAGGTCACCGCGCTTGCGATGTTTTTTTGTATGTCTGCCGCGTTGCGAATCGTAACTTTTGATATCACCTACCTTTATAATACGCTCCCCATTTTATAGACGATCTCTTTATGACTGACCATAATAACGACTTTTCGCCATTTACCTCTGCTGATATCGTCTTAGCGGCTGACACGACCAAACTGCCGCAGCCGACTTTGCCGACCATTCAGCAAGCAACGTATAAAGCTCATGCGACAGATTTTGTGGTCAATGAGATATTGCCGCTCGACTTTACTGGCGAAGGTGAGCATTTATGGCTTCAAATCCAAAAAAAGGGCATGAATACCGCATATTTGGCTAAAATATTATCAGAATGGGCGAACATTCCGCTTCGTGATGTCGGTTATTCAGGGCTAAAAGATCGTCACGCGCTGACGACGCAGTGGTTTAGTCTTCGCCTACCAAAAAAGCACTTACCGGAATCTGAATTTGCGCCAGTAGATATTGGAGAAAATGAGTCGGTCACTATCCTTGCGCAGCATTGGCATAATAAAAAACTCAATCGCAGCACCCATCGTGCCAATCAATTTATCATTACCTTGCGAGAGATTCAGTTTGCTGATTTTGATATGGCAGCACCAATGCCTGAGCAATTATTAGCGGCGAAACAAAGTGTCGAGCAGCATCTAGTCAACATCAGCAAAACTGGTGTGCCCAATTATTTTGGTCCGCAGCGTTTTGGCTGGAATGGTAATAATATTAGAGAAGCGTTGGCATTATTTGCGCGTCCATTACCAGCCACTCGGCCACAGTCTAAAAAACGTAATCGCGCCCCGCGCGAGCAAAACAGCATGGAATTATCCGCCGCCCGTAGTTTGATATTTAATGAAATATTGGCAGCGCGGGTACAAGATGGCAGTTGGAATACGGGGCTTAACGGTGAAGTATTTAACTTAGATGGCTCTGGATCAATATTTGCCAGTGAAGAAATAGATGATACTTTAAAGGCGCGAGTTGCCAGCGGTGATATTCATCCAACGGCGGTGTTATGGGGCGTGGATAATGATAAAGTCAGCGGCACGGCGGCCACTATCGAAGATGATATCGTGCAAAAGAACCCACTGTTAAGTCAGTTGGCAGCAGGATTAGAGCAGCGCGAGGTAAAAGCACAACGACGCGCCTTGCGCTTACCCATTGAAGCACTATCTTGGGAGTGGCAGGATACAGATGATGAGCTGACATTGGTACTTAGCTTTACTTTAACGACCGGTAGCTTTGCGACTAGCTTGTTGGCAAGCTTAGTGCAAAATTTACACTCATCGTCAGCCGCTAGTTAATGTTTAGCTAGTCGCATAAAGGACGGCTATCTTGTCTTTTTCTGCGGCTAGCATGTCATTGGCGCTAACCACTTTATTGCGGCCTCGGTCTTTTGCCTCATATAAGGCTTTGTCGGCAATACAGATTAAACGCTGACAAATATCACTTGGCAACTGAGCCTTTGAGACTTCTGTAGCGGCGCGTTTTCTTCTATGGGAGACTCTGTTTTGCGCGCGAGTTTTTTCTGAATCGGTTTGCTGCGTGGCTATTTTATGCGTACTACTTTTTTTCGCGCGGCATTTCTGCGTATAAGCTTGCTGAGTTTCTGCTTGCTGCTTTGTCTCTTCTTCTAACGCTAATGCCTTATATTCGCTTTGAATACGTGTACGCTCTTCAAACGTTAAGGTATAAACCCCTAAACTGGCGGTGATATAGAAATCCGACTGGTTATCGTTTTTGATGACTTTTTGCGCAATATCTTTTCGTAGCTGCCTAGCAATGGCCATCGCACATCCATGCGGGGTATTTGGCAGCACGATTAAAAACTCTTCGCCGCCATAACGACTAACGATAGCGTCTTCTGGTAAAGATTTTAATAACGTTTGGGCAACCTCAAATAATACTTGGTCACCAACGTCATGACCATAGTTGTCATTGATGTTTTTAAACCAATCTAGATCCAATAAAATCACGCTAAAATCCTGCTTATTTCCCATCGTGAACAACGCCTGCTGCATTTGCGTCAATCCGTAGCGGCGGCTTTTTAGCTGGGTCAACTCGTCTTGATTGGCATATTGCATGATTTCAGCTTTACTGTTATCCAATATCAATAGCAGCGTGCGAAACATATAGATGATAAAAATCGCTTTTGGTAGCGCCATATAAATATGAGTGGTACGCCAAAAAAACGCCGAGGAGAAACGCAGTTGATTAAAAGTATCCCAACTAAGCGTCCCGTTTTGAAAAATAGAGGCAGAAATGGCATTTTCGATTGCCGTCGTCTCGCTAAAGGTAAGATAGCTATAAGTATCTAACGGAAAAGAAGTAATCGTCATTTGGCGCAAATTGGGTATCGTAAAGCCAAAATAAGGAATCAAGGTGACCAAAAAAATCAAGGCAATGTGACCCAAAAAGGCTTTCCAAACATAGCGCCGTCTTATGAGCATCATCCCTAGCATCGCGCCGCCAACCAGTGAAACCCCAGCAACCAGACTGCTATGGCCCATCACTAAAATCACCATGGCAATATAAAGGCTATAAAGCGTGACCATTATCGCTTGCCATTTATACAAGGCATCCGTATCTTTTTTGATTGGAGACGCACGGCTGACCATCCAAAAAAAGAACAGCGCCATCAGCGTTATCCCAATCCATAAAGAATAGAGCAAACCCATGTCTACATAGGAACCATACTTATCTTGGTACCACCAAACAAACAAACACCAAAGCCAATGTGATGTGACTTCTATTAACACAAACAACGCCAGCAGCGATGCCCTATCAGCAGCTTGCCACTCGAAAATCACTCGCGAGAGCTTTCTATAGCCTAGATGAGATATCGATACAGCCATAATGGGCTACCGCAGATAGTGAAAGTTATTGAGCCAAACCAAACATGAAAATAAAGAGCATGACTTATATTAGACCTAAACTGACGTATTTAGTGTGGCAATTTTTCCTTTAATTATCAATCGGTTTTAATTGATTTGCCCGTCAATATCTAAAGCTTTATTTTAGCTTATCTATTAATCTTGAGAATAACCCATTTTGGACTAAGCCAATGCCGCAAACGACTGCCAAACTCCTTGCTGTTCAGGGTTGAGGTGCGGCACATCGCCCAAGCGTCGCCACGGCATATTACTTCCATGAAAGTCACTGCCTATCGATGCGGCAAGCTGATGTTCAGCGATACTGCGATCGACCATTCTTCGGGTACTAATCGGCTCACTATTCGACGGCAATTCACAAGCGTCACCGCCAAGCTGCGCAAACTCTTCAATCAGTTTACGTACACGAGTTGCCGAAAGTTGGTAGCGCGTTGGATGGGCGAGTACCGCCTTGCCGCCGCAAGCATGAATCAGCTCGATACCATGCTGCATCGTTAATGCTTCGATTGCCACGTAGGCAGGTTTATTATCCGCCAAATATTTATCAAACGCTTTTTGGACAGTTTTTACCTCGCCGCGCTCAAATAATACTTGCCCAATATGCGCACGCCCCACCGCTTGTGGATTGCCGCCAGCTTTGTCACATACCGCTTGCCAAAGCTCGTCATAATCAATATCTAGTAACTCGCTGAGTTTCTCAGTGATACGTTGACCGCGCATGGCACGACTGTCTTGCAATTGCTGCAAAGTGGCGTGCATTTTATCAAAATCGGTAAAATCCAGTCCCAACACATGGATGATTTTATTGGTAGATTTGTTTTTACCGTAGCCACCGCTAAGCGTATGTTCGCAGCTAATCTCAACCCCATTGATTAATTGTATATTGCAAGCTTTAGCTGCTAATCGCGCTTCATCAATACCCATTAAAGTATCATGATCGGTTAGCGCCAATACATTAATACCAGCATTGTTGGCGCGCTGTACCACGTCTGCGGGCGCATAAGTACCATCAGAGCAAGTGCTGTGGCAATGTAAATCGATTTTCATAAAGCTGACCTTGAGATGTTGAATAGAATATTCATTTAAATATGCTGTCGATATTAACTATATTATCAGTAAAGTAAGTTAAATACGGCGCAGCCATGGCATATCGGACGATTATCGTGTTGATTACTTTTTTTTGCGGCAGTAGACGTGTAAACTACCCCATACGTTTTTTGTTGGACATCATATTTGCTATGAAAGCCTTATTAGACTTCATTCCGTTAATCGCTTTTTTTATTGCCGCGCGTTACAGTGGCATTTTAGCGGCAGCAGGCGCATTGCTCGTGGCCACTATTATCATTTATGCCATCCACTTTGTGCGTCAAAAAGGCAAATTTGATAAACAACAGTGGGTCGTCTTATTATTAACCATCGTTTTTTGCGGTGGGACGCTGCTATTGCGTGACGACATTTACCTGCGTTGGAAATCGCCCATTATCAACGGCATCTTCGCGGTAACGCTATTGGTCAGCGCGGTAATTAATAAGCCACTCATGCAACTGGCGATGAAAGAAGTTTTCTCTCTCACGCTCAGTGGCTGGAAAAAACTGACCGTCGCTTGGGCATTATTTTTTGCCTTTATGGGCGTTTTACATTATATCACGGCATTTACCATGTCTGATGAGGCATGGATTAACTTTAAAACCTATGGCTGGATTCCAATTATGTTGGTATTCGTGGTTGCTCAATTTGCGCTGTTAAAAAACTACCTTAACCCAGCGTTAACCGATAAAACGACTAAATAAAAGCTTATCTAATAATAAAACCTAGTGTAATTATAATATACGATTTGAAAGTATGATGAGACATATCATCATCGTTTTTTATTATGGTTTATAGCGTTTTATTTTTACTATTTACTTGAGGAAGTCTCATGTCCTTATTTGCCATTATCGGTCACGATGTTGCCGGTAGCAGCGCACAACGCCAAGTGACGCGTGCCGAACACGTTGCCCGCCTGCAAGTATTACAACACGAGCAGCGACTTGTTATCGCTGGTCCAACGCCTATTGAACACGGTAAAAGTGAGATGTCAGGAAGCTTGATTATTGCTGACTTCGACTCCCTCGATGCTGCACAAGCGTGGGCAAGCGCCGAGCCTTATTTGCGTGATGGTGTCTATAGTCACGTAGATATCAAGCCGTTCGTTCAAACATTGCCTCTACCTCATGATAGTGCCGCAGATAAGCCATCAGACAAGGTAACAGCATCGTGATTGAGCGGTTATCTTCATTAAATCATCAGGTATCTAATCATGCTACCATCCGTCCCACTGGGCGCATTTTTGACCATATATCAAATTTTGGCATTACTAGCTTGATATTAATGGTTAGCCTATCGGTACAAGCGGCGCCAACCGTTAACAATGCTAACCCAGCGGCAGAAACAGCTAATACTGCGTTAGCGTCTAATAATGTTACTCAACTAGCGCCGCTAAATACTGCTTCAATCAATGCGGTAACTACTGTACCGGCTTCTGCTACAAATGCTAAGCCTGCGACGGATATTAGCAGTACTCTAGCAGCGCAGCTACAACCATCAGCTAAGGCATTGTCTGAGGCCAATCAAGAATTACTGAGCCGTAATGCTCAGCTTCAGCGCCAAGTCAATGACCTACAAACGCAAGTAAACGTTTTGGTATATGAAAGCAAAGGCCAGTTGTTTTTATATGGTGCATTTACGGTTTTAGTGAGCTTGCTGGTTGGGATTTTTATTTCGTGGCTAGTATTTGTTCGCCGTGACCGCTGGTAGCAAACTTTTTATAAATGTGATGTTCTATGACTACTCTTCATAAAACCACCAAATCCCCTAAAAAACCTGCACCGCCAGACGTGATTACCCCCGCTAAAATCGACTGGCAAACCGATGATGCTGGAAATCATGTGCCAGTATCAGGGGAGTTTGGCGATGTCTATTTCTCACACGCTGATGGTTTAGCAGAGTCGCGCCATGTATTTTTATCTCATAACCAACTGGCAGAGCGGCTAGCAAATCTTGCTGACAAGCAATTTTTTACGATTGCTGAATTGGGCTTTGGAACGGGATTGAATTTTTTGGCGACATGGCAGCTTTGGCGTGAGCTTCGTGCTCAGCAGCCGAATTTGGCAAACACGCGCTTGCACTTTATTACTACTGAAAAATACCCAATTCCACTTACTGACTTAACGCAAATACTCAGTTTATGGGCACACCGCGCGCCAGAGCTTGCCGAATTGATTAACGAGCTTTTAGCCAATTACCCACCGCTGATTGCTGGCTGTCATCGACTACATTTTATCGATGATAATATCATCCTTGATATTTGGTTAGGCGATGCGAGCGATAGTTTGGCAAGTCTCGCTACTTTTGATAACTTAACTACCGTAGATACTGAAGCGACTATCAAGCGTCCTTATATTGATGCTTGGTTTTTAGATGGTTTCGCGCCTTCTTGTAATGAAACTTTGTGGGCGGAGTCGATATTTACCCAGATGCAGCGCTTATCACGAACTGGTACGACTGCTGCTACTTATAGCTGTGCCGGTATCGTTAAACGTGGCTTACAAGCGCATGGTTTTAGCATTAAAAAGGTGAAAGGATTTGGCCGAAAACGCGAGATGTTGACAGCAGTTATGGCTGACAACGCTGATTCTTTAGAGCTGGATAATGATATCTCTGTTTCGCTAAACCTTCCTAGCCATACAGTGGTGATTGGCGCGGGGGTTGCTGGACTGCTCACCGCTTGGACGCTGGCCAATCGTGGTGTTACAGTGACTATAGTAGATAAGGTCGCGCCAATTGCTGGCGCCTCTGGCAATCCGCGCGCCCTCCTCGCGCCCAACATGACGCCCATTCATCACGTCTACGAGCACCTACATTCTATTGGCTACCTATACAGCGGCAGACTGTATTGTTATTTTAATCAGCAAGCAGTGATTCAACAAACACCGTTGATACTTGAGCAAACAGGCGCGTTAGACTTGCTGATAAAAACCAATATTGGCACCGAACAGATTGCCGATTATCCTAATGAGATGGCAACTACGATTAAGACCGAAGAAGCGTGTCAGCTAAGCGGCTTAAAAGCTAAAGACTTAGCAGACAATTTATATTTACCACAATCGGGTTTGATCAATCCTCAAGCACTAAAGACCATTATCCTTAAACATTCAAATATCAATTATCAACAGCTTTGCGTTACCGATATTAAAGAAACTGCCGATAAGATTACGGTAACGGGTGAAAAAGAAATAAGCAGTGATAACGATCGAAGCTCTATTACTATCTGCGCTGACAATGTAGTGATTTGTGCTGCCTATGAGAGCCATCAATTAGACAACCGTATCGTTAAATGCCGAACCATTCGCGGGCAGTTATCTTGGTTTACCCCCACTGCTGAGCAAATAGCGGGTCTGCCTAAATTACCGCTCAAATATAGCGGTTATTGCGCGCCCTTTATCGGACAAAGCGGTGATGCTGAAGTAAATATGATTAACGAAGGTCAGCAGCAGTTTTTACTTGGCGCCAGCTTTGTAGATGCTGACGCTAGCACTGATATCCGTGAAGAAGAAAATCAGCAAAATTATGAAAAACTGCTTGAGGATATTCCTGAATTAAGCCATGTCTTGTCAGATGATACCAGCACATGGCAAGCGCGCGCAGGTGTCCGTACCCAGACCATTGATTATCATCCGTTGGTTGGCCGACTTACACAAAGTCGTCACATTTGGACGCTCTCTGCCATGGGAGCAAAAGGTTATGCGCTAGCACCCATATGTGCTGAGGCATTAGCAGATATGATGCTAGGTAGCTTTGCACCTTTATCTGCCGTTATGTTAGCGCGGCTATCACCCAATCGGTCGCGGTTGCATAAAGCGCAAAAGGCTACAATTTAACCTTATGCTGACGTTTATCAATATTTATACGGATGCTAGCTTATACAAGGAATATAAAAGCCAAGGTATGTATTTATAACAGTATAGAAGTCGACTTAAAGAACCATGCTAGACTAACCTTAAAAGTTAACATACTTTAATAATAATTATAAATGGATGGCTGTCTATTATGAAAACCGATATTTTCACCTTAGTAAAATCGCAACCTTCCTTGAAAGCAATGTCTCTCGCTTTATTAAGTCTCTCGTTGCTAACTGCTTGCCAAAAGACGCCAGAACCTGAGACAGTCGACGAAACAACTGCCAAAACGTCGTCCCAAACAACACCAGTGACTTCTGATATTAATACACTTAATGCTGAAGAAGAGGCAAATCCTGCTCAGCCTATAGACAATTCAGAACGAAACACAAGCTTAACTGAACCAGAAAATGATATTAGCGCAATGGACAAGTCAGCAAACAATGCTGCGATAGCGCCTAATCCAGAACAAGCCATCAAAGGCGCGCAAATCACTGATGTTAATTATCGTAGCGCCACCGGCGAAACACTATTTGTTATCTTTGAAACCTCAGAAGAAGGCGTGCTCAACGCTATCGTGACCTTGCCTAACAGGCCTAAAATGACCTTGAGCGCGCCAGAAGGTCAGGGCAACAACCCTACTTATCGCTCAAGCGATGGCAGTATTCAGCTGGTCAGTCATGGCGGTGGTAGCAGCATAGATCTGATTCAAAACAATAAGATGACGAACTTCGACGCCATCAGCGTAGATGCAGAAGTTATCACCGAATAGTGTTACGAATCAAAACCTAGCTTGAAATTTTTCAGAAGTAAGAAGTTCAGCAAAAAAAGGCGGCAAATATTATCAATATTTGCCGCCTTTTTCATTTTTGTTCACTTCTAGCCAAAGCCAGTGGTCTTACCAAACAGGCTCACTAGCCAGCTCATCACTGCCCACAGACCCCAACCAATAACTACCAGAACAATCAATCCCAATAAATCAGGAATGTGTAAATATAACCAAGCAACAATTCGGTTGCGCCAAAAGCGGCTTTCCCGTTGTTTGTCTTCTAATGATTGATGCAAAAATGGCCGGTCCATATGAATGGTTTCGGTGATGCCATATTCATCATGTAAATGCTCGTGCACGATACTCAATGTCTTACGACTGGGACGAATAAAAATATCGAGCACCGTACCAATTCCAGGAACGATACCAACGACCATGTCAATCAATGCCAGTCTAACCGCTGGGGTCATTTTACGCGCAGGCACACCCAGTTGACGACCTAAGATAAACGCATAGCTGGTCAATGCCAATCCTGCCAAATCACCTGCCAGCGGAATGGTCGAAAGCGCCGCATCCGCACCCATACCTTGTTTGGTAAAAGGTATTCGTACAAGCGAATCCATGGTATTAGCAAACTTGGCCAGTTTACGTTCCGTTTCGATGACTTGCTCGCGCGTTAGCCCATGCTCAGCCAGCTTTGCTTGATAGTCGATAACAGGCGCATTAATATCGGCGGCTTTCTTCACCTTTAATTTTGACAATTTATCCATTAAAAGCTGTCCATAGACAAGCGATTGCAACGAGCGCAAAGACATAACGCCCTACCCATATATTGGCCAAAAATGCCTGAAAACACGCCATTGCCTGACGACTGGTACAGGCACTGTTTTGCTTGGCAAACATCATCGCCACCAACGCTAGGCCAAAGACAGGAATGATGCCTAAACTGGTTGGCGCAAAATAATGCCACATCACCGCCCCCATAATGAGTAAAAATACGGTTTGCAGCAGCGAGATGATAATCACCTCATAGCGGCCAAATAATATTGCTGTTGATTTGACCCCGATTTTTAAATCATCCTCACGATCCGCCATCGCGTACTGAGTATCATAAGCCACCGTCCAGCACATATAAGCGATAAACAATAACCAACTCCACATATCAGGGGCACCTTGAATAGCCACATAAGCCATCGGTATCGCCCAACCAAACGCCGCCGCTAAAAATACTTGCGGTAAATGGGTAAATCGCTTCATAAATGGGTAAATAAACGCCAGTACCACAGCACCAAGCGACCAGTAAAATACTGCTATCGGTAAAAGTAACAGCAAACTGGCACTAAGCAATACCAATACTAAAAAAGCAGCAATGGCTTCTTTAGCAGATAAACGCCCATCTGCAAGCGGTCGACCTTTAGTACGGCTCACATGACCATCGACCTTGCGATCAGCAAAGTCATTAATCGCACAGCCCGCCGCGCGCATCAGTATCGCACCAAGCGCAAAAATAATAAATACTTTAAAGCTGGGCAGACCGGCGCTGACTCCTTTTTGCTGCGCCTGCCCCATTGCAGCCAACAGCACCCCCCATAATGTTGGCCACAGCAGCAGCTCTATGCCCACGGGTTTATCAAAGCGCGTCAGTTGTAGATAGGCGTGTAGTTTGTCATTAAATGTCATGGCGTTTTTTTATCATCTATAGAAATTTTATATATTTGTTGGCAGGCTGCTAGGTTGAGCAATAGAAGCGAAAGGATTGGCCAGCTATTGGATTTGTTGCCATAAGTTACTTGCTTCAATAAGCGACAACTCAGGATATTGCTTACGTAATGCCTTAATGGATGCCATCTTATTATTTTGACTAAGCTTCGCTTGCTGACGTAAGTAGTCCAGTTGTTCTTTTGGATTCCTAAGCGCTTTTAGGTGGGCTTTGAGCTGTAAAATTTGTGTTCGCAGGGCAATATTCATCAATAGTAAAGCTGCACCAATGACCCAAATTATAATCGTTGACATCCTTTTCTCCTGAATCCATTACTATTAAATCCACCACTTTTAAATCTTGGCATTCTAAATACGTAACCTGATTAACCGAGGTCATTCATAACCATAGAAAAGAGCTATTAAAAGCACCTATTTAACCTAGGGATCAAACAAAGTAACCGTCAAAACGCACTGCCTCATTATGCCAGCTTTCGTTTGGTGATTGATCAGCAAGAAACGGCGCAAATTGGGGTCGTTTAACAATAATGCGGCCTTGCTTCTGACCGTTTCGACTGACGACGGCTTGCGCAGACTGCAGTAATTGCACCTCTTCTGCTGGCGTTGGTGGGCTAGCCAGCTGATGCAATGCTTGCATATGCTTACCGACTTTTGCGCCCTTGCCCGTCTTCCTATCTTGGTAACTGTCCTCTGGAAACATAGGATCCAGATATATCACATCGACTCCGTGATGATTATCAGCAGTCAATTTATTATTAGAATCTGCAAAATCAAAACTTTCAAAATAACTTAGCGCATCGGTATTAATAATCTGTAATCGTGACATTAGCTTTTGCCAATTTGGTAACGCATTCATACGTTGCTGCTCTATTAGCAAAAGTAGTGCCATCAACGGCTGCTGCTCTAGCATAGTGACTTGCGCGCCCGTACTGGCTAGTATCAAACTGTCGTGCCCAAAACCTGCAGTCGCATCAATAACATGACTATCCGATGTAATTTTAGCGGCTTGCAATAACAGCTCAGACTTACGCCCCGCACTCACCACTCGGCGTTGCAGCTTATCCCATTCTGGCGCCACGCTTAACCCGTCACTCAGCCATGATAGCTTGTTTTTTTCGTCTAATATTAAAATAGGCTGAATAGAGATTTCGCTTAATTGCTGGCGACGTTTTTGATTAAGCTTTTCGGTCAATAGCTCAGCATTTAAACTAATAGGCAATCGGTGTTCAGCTATTAGCGCTTGCAGGCTTTCAACCTGCGCGTACTGTGTATCATTCACATAAAAAAGTTGGCAGTGCATAAAAGCGCTCGATACTCGTTGCAAACTGCTCATGACTGCCCTCCCTTTTAATATTTTATAGTTCAAGATTCTTGAGTTAAGACATTTAAAAATGATAACCTAACATTGTTAGAACCTAGCCCGCCATCTGATAACCAAATCCCCAAGCCGCTATCAATACCAACACGCCCGTGATGATACGTAGCCATGCAAAGATTTTGAAATCACGCCGGCTGACCCAAGCGACCAATAGGCGAATACAAAGTAAAGCGACGATGAACGAGATCACTGTTCCGATCGCCAGTACCGTCCAATCCTCAGTACTGGTCAATACGTCATGATGCTTTATTAAATCTAGAAGTGCCGCACCAATAATAACTGGAATGCCTAAAAAGAAGGAAAATTCAGCAGAAGCTTTACGTGATACACCCAGCCATAACGCCCCAATAATCGTTGCCCCTGAGCGCGAAGTGCCTGGTATTAAAGCCAAGCATTGAAACACGCCAATTATCAATGCGGTTTTTAGACTCACATCTTCTGCTTCTTTGGCAATAATGGGCTTTGGACGATTTTCGACATAAAATATCAGCAAACCACCAATGATAAGCATGATTGCCACAACGATAGGATTAAATAAATATGCCTTAATCTCGTCAGCAAAGGTAAAACCTACAATCATTACTGGAATGGTCGCCACAATTAAGCTTAAACCAAGCTGCCTTGGATTGCTCATACCTTCCGCTTTACCGGTCAGTAGCCCCATGAGCGCTTGCCACAGCCTGCCCCAATAATCATAAATGACCGCTAAGATAGCACCAAGCTGGACTACCACCACAAACAAATCGACCTTTTCTTTGGTCCAAAAGCCCATCAAGTCCGCTGATAAAATCAAATATCCAGTACTAGAGATGGGTAAAAATTCAGTAATACCCTCAACGATACCCATGATGACCGCTTGGATGAATAACAGTATATCCACAGTTGCTTCCCTAAAAAAACAGCGCTAGCCGCTGTTCTATATTGTTGTTACTTTTATAATCGTTTATATGTTGTAGAACAAAGTACGTGCTTGCGAGCTATCTCGTAAGAACTATGCCTTACCTTGCTCTTTTAGCGTTTTCCATGCTTGATTGCGCAAGTATTTTGGCAAGGCATTAGCAGCATCGGTACCGCCAGTCTGTACGAATTGGGCGATACCCAATTGTCCAATCCCTATCGCATCTGGCCAAATAACTTCATGGCAGACTTGTTCGTCATGTGCTTTTAATAGCGGCGCCCCATTGCCAACAATAGGAAGGTTAGTCGCTGTCTGACTGTCATAATCGAGTAACTGCTCGGTGCCTTCGCTATTGTCTTGAGCAACGGGCTGCATAATCTTGTCTATTAGAGCATATTGCCCAAAATATACTTGCTGCATTCGCGCATCAAGCGCGCTATAAACTTGACTCAAACCATACTTTTGATACGCACACTGGGCAATGGCTTGTAAGCTAGAAACACCCACACAAGGAATATTGTGGGCGACAGATAAGGCTTGCACCACTGCCGTATTGATTCGTATACCGCTAAAAGCACCGGGACCACGGTTAAAGATTAATGCTGTTATATCAGCCAAATCGAGCTTAGCTTCAGATAATGCGGCATCAATCATCGGTAGAATTTGCTGAGTTTGCTCACGTTTGCCTTTTTCAGTATGACTCGATAGCACCTGACCACTGGCATCTAAAATCGCGACTGAACATTGATCAAATACGGTATCCATTGCTAAAAACATCATCACCTCGGCTTATTCACTTGTACAACAAAACGTGCTCTCATCAATCAGCGCCTATCATAGCATTTAGGATAGAAGAGTTTTATCAATTTCTAAATTTTCATCGTTCATCTAACCATATTTATGCAAACATAACGGACATAAAAAACCCCAAAGCCATCTTACCTTGGGGTTTTATAAAGAAGTAAAGCCGATGCTAATCCAAACTATTATTAATTAAAAGCGTGTCTTAAATTTCTTTGGTGCTTGATTTTGCAACTCTTGCATCTGCTTTTGCATCTCTTCAGTGCTCGGCATATTATTTGGGTCAAGTCCCATCTGCTTTGCCATCTGCGCTGGATTCACATCTTTGGCACCGCCTTGCTGACCGCCGCCAAATAGTGGACCGCCACCACCAGCACCGCTACCGCCCATCAAACCTTGCATTGATTTCATCATTTTACTGATGCCTTCAGGCTTAGAAATCATTTTCATCATTTTTGCCATTTGTTTATGCTGCTTTAGCAAACGATTAACGTCTTGAATCTCACGACCTGAACCTGCGGCAATACGGCGCTTGCGGCTTGGATTAATCTTATCTGGATTCTTACGCTCAAACGGCGTCATTGAATTAATCAAGGCTTCCATCTCGCGTACTTTTTCTTCAGGCTTAGCGTCTTGAACGGCTTTTTGCATATCAGAGCCGCCCATTCCTGGCATTTTATCTAAGAATCCTGCCATGCCGCCCATGCTTTTCATTTGCTGAAACTGGGTCAATAAATCCTCAAGGTCGAAGTCGCCGCCCTTTTGCATCTTTTTCGCCATTTTTTCAGCTTTATCACGGTCGATTTTTTGCTCGACTTCCTCGACCAAGCTTAGGACGTCACCCATACCAAGAATACGTTGGGCGATACGCTCAGGATGGAACAGCTCTAACGCATCGAGTTTTTCACCGCGACCTAAAAATTTGATCGGCTTACCAGTAATGGCACGCACCGATAATGCCGCACCGCCACGGGCATCGCCATCGGTCTTAGTTAGGATAACACCCGTTAACGGCAGCGCATCGTTAAAGGCTTTGGCGGTATTGGCCGCATCCTGACCAGTCATTGCATCAACGACAAACAAGGTTTCAGAAGGATTGACCGCAGCAGTCAATGCTTTAATTTCAGCCATCATGGTTTCATCAATCGCCAGACGACCGGCGGTATCAATAATCAAGATATCTTGATATTGAATCTTCGCCTCTTCAATAGCGCGTTTGGCGATGTCGATTGGGTTTTCATCGACTGTTGAATCGACGAATTTAGCATTTACTTGACCAGCTACTTGCTCAAGCTGAGCAATTGCCGCCGGACGGTAGACGTCGGCAGAAACCAGCATCACCTTTTTCTTATGACGCTCTTGTAAAAACTTTGCCAATTTACCAGCGGTGGTGGTTTTACCCGCCCCTTGCAAACCAGCTAGCAGATAAACAACCGGCGGTTTACCCGTCATCTCAAGCTGCTGATTGGCACTGCCCATCATTTCGGTCAGCTCGTCATGGACGATTTTGACAAAGGCTTGGCCTGGCGCCAACTCTTTGAGCACTTCAGCACCAAGCGCTTGCTCTTTGACACGTTTGACAAAATCACGGGTCACTGGTAGCGCGACGTCAGCTTCTAACAGCGCCATGCGCACTTCACGCAGCGTGTCTTTGATATTATCTTCGGTTAACTGCCCAGTGCCGGCGATATTGCGCAGGCTCGATGATAAGCGTTCGGTTAAGGTATCAAACATAA
>NZ_DKGQ01000031.1:0-17564 GCF_002453355.1 Psychrobacter sp. UBA6766
TTTTAGGTGGGCTTGACTATATCCAATCTTCATCTGACTTATATTTTAGTCTTGATAAATCTCTATACTGGAAATCATAAGCTGACTCTCCACCATAGAATATTGGCTCCCTAAGAAATACACCTTGCTGAAACGGATTAAATTCCTGAACTAATTGATTTTTTTCATCTAGTTTAAACATGTCCTCTACAGCAGGGTTCATTGACTCATGAAGCTCATGAAGCAGACTTTCTGTTTTGTTAATATACTTCTCAATTTCATCATGATGAGGTACTGTCAAATCTAGCGTGCTTAGACATGCTAATCCAATTAAAGTAGATATCTCAGTTCTTAAAAGTCGATTATCTCCATACTGTTTTAATATATCTTCTTTACGAACCTCGTCATTGACACTTATGACATTATCTCTAAAACAAAAATATGCAATCGCATGTAGATAACCTTTGGAATTACATAGTTTAGCAAGGTCAGCAAAAATTTCTGCTTCGCTTCTCATAATTTTATTATTCATCTTAATTCTCTCTTAATATATGATTAAATTTAATGAGATGACATTAGCAGAAATTCAAACTACTGACCAAATTTAAATCAATTATAAAAAAAGCCACCTAATTAGGTGGCTTTTCATGTCTAAGTTAAAAACATTACAACGCCTTCAACTGCTCCATTTGCGCTGTCATCGCGGTCAACTGCCCTTCTAGCTCCGCCAGTTTAGCCTTCTCAGCATCGACTACTTCTACAGGCGCTTTACTGATGAAGCCTTCATTACCTAGCTTACGGGCGATCCCTTCGGCTTGACCTTTCAACTTATCATATGACTTACCTAAACGAGCCAGCTCAGCCGTTGGGTCAATCAGACCTTTCATCGGTACGAGTACACGTAGCTGACCAACCATACTTGATGATGACAGTGGCACTTCATCACCTTCTTTGACGATCTCTAAGCTCTCGACTTTGGCAAGCGCTTTAAACTGGTTTTTGATACGTGATAGGCGCGCATCTTCATCAGCAGAGATATTTTGTAGTAGCACTGGCAAGCGTACCGCATTACCCAATTTCATCTCACCACGGATATTACGAACGCTCGCGATAAGCTCTTGTAGCCACTCCATATCGGCTTCAGTTTGCTCACTGATTTGGGCAGTATCGGTTTGTGGATAGTCAGCAACGACGATGCTATCAGTGTTTTTACGACCCAGTAGCGGCGCAACCGTCTGCCAGATTTGCTCGGTCAGATATGGCATGATTGGATGGCTAAAGCGTAGCGCAGTCTCAAGCACATGCAGCAGCACATAGCGGATTTGCGCTTTACGCTCGCTCGATACCGAATCGTCATTGAGGCTGGCTTTGGCAAGCTCAACATACCAATCGCAGTATTCATTCCAGATAAATTCATAGATATCGTGGCTGACCATATCGAGACGATATTGGGTAAAATGCTGATGGATATTGCTAATCGTCGAGTTTAGGCGACTCATAATCCATTTTTCTGGTAATTCCCAAACGTCAGGATTGGCGCTCTGGTCGATTGGTAGCGCCTTCCCTTTCCCATCATCAGAGCTGTCAACACAGTTCATGAGTACAAAGCGGCTGGCGTTCCAGATTTTATTACAGAAGTTACGATAACCTTCGACACGTTTTAGATCAAAGTTGATGTCACGGCCAGTACTAGCAAGGGAGGTAAAGGTAAAGCGCAGCGCATCGGTGCCATAAGCAGGAATACCTTCAGGGAACTCTTTTCGGGTTTGCTTCTCAATCTTCGCCGCATCTTTTGGATTCATCATATTGCTGGTACGTTTTTCAACCAGCGTCTCCAAGTCAATACCATCGATCAAATCGATAGGATCTAAGACGTTACCCTTAGATTTGGACATTTTCTGACCGTTACCATCACGAACCAGACCATGCACATAAACGGTCTTAAACGGTACTTGCGGCGTGCCGTCTTCGTTTTTCACGAAGTGCATGGTCATCATGATCATGCGAGCAACCCAAAAGAAAATAATGTCAAAACCGGTGACCAAGACGCTGGTCGGGTGAAAGGTTTCAAGCACGCGTGGATCAGCGTTAGGGTCGGCCCAATCAAGCGTACTAAACGTCCAAAGACCTGAGCTAAACCACGTATCAAGTACGTCATCGTCTTGGCGCAGTTTGACGTCGTCGCTTAGATTGTATTTGGTGCGAACTTCGGCTTCATCACGGGCAACATAAATCTCGCCGGTCGCGTCGTCATACCACGCAGGGATACGATGACCCCACCATAACTGACGGCTGATACACCAATCTTGTAAGTCAGTCATCCATGCCATATACATGTTTTTATATTGCGCAGGGACGAATTCAATTCGTCCATCCTCTACTGCATCAATCGCTGGTTTGGCAAGTTTATTTACTGCCACGTACCATTGGTCGGTCAACCACGGCTCAACGATCGTACCGCCACGCTCAGCACGTGGCGCTTTTAGCGCATAGTCTTCGATATCTTCTAGCCAGCCTTGCCCGCCTGCTTGCGCCACTAAAAACTTACGCGCGGCAAAACGCTCAAGTCCAGCGTATTCACTTGGTGTTGTCTCAAGCTCTGGCTCACGCGTTTGCAGATCCGGATAAACTTCCATCGCAGGTAAGATATTGGCGCGCTCATCAAGTATGTTGATAAGGGGCAAGTTATGACGACGACCAAGCTCATAGTCATTAAAGTCATGGGCTGGGGTGATTTTAACGACGCCGGTACCAAAGTCTTTTTCGACATAGTCATCAGCAACGATAGGTACGACGCGATTAGTAATGGGCAAGGTAATGGTTTTACCAATCAAATGCGTATAACGCTCATCGCTTGGATTGACTGCGACGGCGGTATCACCCAATAAAGTCTCAGGGCGTGTGGTCGCGACGACCAGATAGTTTTTGCCGTCTTGAGTCAGCAAGTCTTTGTCAGTGAAATGATAGCGAAAATGCCATAGGCTGCCTTTTTCATCGACGTTTTCTACTTCTAAATCAGACAGCGCCGTTTGGAACTTTGGATCCCAGTTGACCAGACGCTTACCACGATAAATAAGTCCATCATCGAACAGACGTACGAACACTTCTTTGACCGCATTAGACAGACCATCATCCATGGTAAAGCGCTCTCGCGACCAATCGACCGAGCTACCTAGGCGACGGATTTGGCTAGTGATATTACCGCCCGACTCTTCTTTCCACTCCCACACTTTATCGACGAAATCTTCACGAGTCATGTCACGGCGCTTGAGTCCTTGCGCCTCCAAACGACGTTCAACCACCATTTGGGTGGCGATACCCGCATGATCGGTGCCCGGTTGCCAAAGCGTATTATCACCATCCATACGGTGATAACGCGTTAGCGCATCCATAATCGCATTGTTAAAACCGTGGCCCATATGCAATGAACCGGTGACGTTTGGCGGCGGCAAGGCAATCGAAAATGACTCGTCTTTATCAAAACTTGGCTTAAAATAACCGCTTTCTTCCCAGCCTTGATACATGCCCGCTTCGACATCGCTTGGATTGTAGGCGTTCTCTAACTGGCTTAATGCGGATTGAATAGATTCGGTTAAGTTGGTTTTAGTATTAGTAGGGGCGTCAGAATTACTCATAATAGAATGGTCTTTTATTAAAAGGAAAGTAGTCAAACAAATATAACGAAAAATAGGGAAGATAATTAGTAGAGTAATTTTAACGCAGATGACCAGATTTTGTTAGATGCTAAGGTAATTTATCAGGATTGAATAGCGGAAACGGTCAATTTACAACAGTAATCGGCTGAACACTCAACACAATAAACGCTGCTCTTACGATAGAATAGAAAAAGACCTAAATTATCATCAGATAAACAGCGAGCTGACTGTGTCCAAAGATACCGAGCATAACAATAACAATAGCAATCACTCTAAAGCTGACAAAAGAGACGATAAGCGCTCTATTGATGATGGCACTTATCATAAAGACAATGCCGCAAAATACAATGCTGAAGACAACAACGTTAAAAAGCAGGACGCTAAAGATAAAGAAGACAGCGACACTGATGCGACAGAAAACTTAGAAGATGAAGATTTCTCTGACGATATTAGCGAAGAAGACAAAGAAACCATTAAAAAAGTTGCCAATGATGATAATTTAAGCCAAGCAAAAAGCTATGCCAGTATCTTGGTTGAGCAAGTGATGGACGCCAAAGAAACTTTTGAGCGCTCGCTTGGGTCGCTATTTACCAGTGCCTTTACCGCTGGACTTGAGATTGGCATCAGCTTTTTTATGATTTTAGCAGCATTTGCCCTTCTCAGTGACGTGCTACCCAGTCATTATGCCATCGTCCTTGCCTCTCTACTTTATCCGATTGGTTTCATTATTGTGGTCATCGGTCAATCGCTATTATTTACCGAACAAACCTCTCTTTTAAGCCTTCCTGTACTTAATAAAATCGAACCGTTACATAAGTTGCTACGCCTTTGGGGCATTGTCATCGCCGGTAACGTCGTTGGTGGCTGTTTATTTGCCGCTTTGATGATCGGACTAGGTTTAAATATGCAGCTGTTTAGCGTCAGTGACATCGATGCCTATGCCGAGCATATCTTAGGGTTTAGGTGGTGGGTGATATTTGGTAGCGCCATCTTGGCAGGTTGGATGATGGGTGTCACCGCGTGGCTTGTGACATCAGCACGCGACACCCTTAGCCGCATCGTTTTGGTAACGTTGATTACTGGCAGTATTGGCTTTTTAGGATTACATCATAGTATCGTCGGTAATATTGAGATATTTTCTGCTTTGCTTTATGGCAATACTGTCAGCTTAGGACGATATTTACTGTTTTTGATAGTGATATTAGTAGGAAATACCATTGGTGGTGTGGTGTTTGTCGCGGTACTGAAAAATCGAACATTCTTATTTGATATTGCCAAAGCAAAAGAAGAAACCGCAAAAGATAAAGCAGATGAAGAAAACAATATAAACAGCCGTATAAACACTCGCCGTCCTTATTAAAAATAATCTGTTATACCGTTTTAACGCGTCTTTTTAAACGCAACGCCCCTGTCCTATAACAGATTTTAAGCATTTAAACCTGTTGTGGGATTTTATGAACAAGTGATATATAGTAAATTCCATTTAGAAATGTTATAGAACTGCTGGAATAAATTTTTCGAAGCCTCTGGAGTGCGAAGCACACAGCAAGCGAGGAAAATTTATTCCAGCAGAGCGCTATTTTAAATGAACCACTTTTATATTGAATTGGCTATAGATGCTTAAAGTCTGTCTAAATCATTAGCGTTAAAGCATGCGCGCGGCTAACACACTGCTTTCTATTTCAGACTTTCTCAGTTTATTATGCCGTGCGCTAAATATGCGTACCAAAATCCCTGCCGTTAAGAACATTACCAAGGTATAAATGGCGGGCATCATCGACATGTTGTAGTTAGATAACAGCGTCAATGCCATAAATATCGACAAGGTGCTGTTTTGTAGCCCGACTTCTAGCGTCACCGAAGTTCTTTGTGCCAAGTTCAGACCAAACCATTTACTACTATAATAACCAAGCGCCATGGTTGAAAGGTTCAATAACACTGATACGGGACCAGTGGCGATAAAAGCATCGACAATGATGTCTCTTTGCACATAGCTCAAAAACAGTACCAAAAATGTTAAGAAGATCACCCCAAATCGAGACACATACACTTGTGAGCGATCGGCGACTGTTGGCGCGTAACGTTTAATCAGCATACCAATACTAATAGGAATAATCGTCAGCACCACCAAGGTAAGTACGGTTTTTAATACCGGTAACTCAAACTCACTTCGGCTGCCCATAAAATAAATCAATGAAAAGCTCAGCACAATGGGAATGGTAAATACCGTGATAACGCTCGCAATCGCGGTCATCGTCACCGAAAGCGCCACATCGCCTTTGGCTAAATAAGTAAATAAGTTTGACGTGGTGCCGCCCGGACATAAGACTAGAAGCATAACCCCAACGGCATACTCTGGGCGTAGTGGCATAATATTAGCTAAAGCAAAGCCAATTATCGGCAACAGTATCAATTGATTGGTCAAGCCAATACCGACGGCTTTTGGGAATTTTAACACGCGCTTAAAATCATTGGTGACGAGGGTCAATCCCATGCCCATCATAATGAAAAATAGACAAATGGGAATAATAACTGAGTTTACTAAAGTGACTAGTGCCAAACTTTCCATAATGACATCCCTGTAGATAAGACCCATTGCTAGGCCAATTTATAATGATCGATTGATGCCTGATTAGCACTCCTTGCTAATACTGGTTAATACCCGCTCGTACTTAGAATTAACGGACATCACTCGTTTTTTATACTATTGCTGTTATGGCTTTTTATGAGAGAATTTATAGCATAATGTGGTTAACCGTCGCTAATGAGTAACAAACGATAGAGAGAGTATATAGCGCAAAAGTCATATACATTTGTTTTATTCAACGACTCATCAGTCAAGTACAGAAGGCAGGGATTGAACAGAAATAAAAAGGGCTTTAGTCAGGGTAAATAAGGGAATTCACGAGAGGTTTTATAAGTGGTGTGAAGTTAGATAAATAGCTTTTGAATGGTTCTGGTTAAATGATTTTAAAGGATTAAGGCTTTATTAGAATCTTCACGACTATGGACGGCTGTACCGTAAGCAATGGCTTCGACCATACTGCCCAATTGATTGATATTACTGACTTCAAACCGAACGCCATAGATATGGTTATAGCCTTTCGCCTGTGCTTGGGTGCGCATGCGTACCATTGCTTCACGCCGAGCGCGATCTAGCAAGGTTTCATAAGTGGTGAGGTTTTTACCAAAGATGCTTAAAACGCGGGCAATGACCATTTTAAAATAATCTTGCGCAATCACCACGCTGCCCAAGACCAACTCACCTTCAGTATGAGCCGCAAGTTTAGGAACATAAAAGCGCTCCGTCGATACAACAATATGACCAAGCTCTTTTTCTGCGATTTTCAATTGTGCCAAGTGCTGACGCTCATGCCGTGAGCCAAAAAACCAGCCGACTACAAACAACACCAGAAGCGGCGCGTAGTTGATGAGCATTTGGGTGAGAGAATTATTCATGAACCGTCTCGAGCGTCAAAAAGCGTTACTGCTTTTTTTGCTGGTTAATTAACCAAAAGGATTGAAACGTGGCAAATCATCAGCGTTGGCGGTTGGGTTCTGCGGCGCTGCTTGGTCATGATTTTGCAAACCCGTAGGACCAGAAGGATTGCTTGGCGGTTG
The DNA here is from genome assembly GCF_002453355.1 of Psychrobacter sp. UBA6766. Lineage (GTDB taxonomy): Bacteria > Pseudomonadota > Gammaproteobacteria > Pseudomonadales > Moraxellaceae > Psychrobacter. Next base: position 7,257 of record NZ_DKGQ01000031.1, read on the forward strand.
ATGAGATGACGGCGAAGAGATGGACTGCTGCGGCATGGGCACGGCTTTAACCGCGGTACCATAGACAAACAGCTCAGAAGCGCCTTGGGCAATGCTCGAAGTCGAAAACCGCAGACCTACCACGGCATCAGCACCTAAGGCTTCTGCTTTGATGACCATACGATCGATCGCTTCTTGGCGTGACTCTTCTAGCAGCTCAGTGTAGGCAGTCAGCTCACCACCAACGATGTTTTTGAGTCCAGCAAACAAGTCTTTACCCACATGTTTTGAGCGCACAGTGCTGCCATACACGACGTCTAAGCGCTCGGTAATCTGATAGTTGGGTAAGTGCTCAAGATTGGAAAGTTGCACAGTCATGGTACAGCCTTATCGTTGACTTATATGGGTTCAATGAACATTTATGGTTTCAATGAATAATAAACAATCAATATTGTTGAAACAAACCCTGCTAGTCATTGGTATGAAACAATAAAAACAGCTCGGTCAAATTGCCTTCGATGCTATTGGCCATTTGCGCCATTTTATCTTCATCAGCGCGCATTTCGGCAAGCTCAGGATCTTCATCATCGATACCGCTTAGCACAATCATGGGTAAGGTTAAGACCGCCACATCTTCTGCCGTTTCTTCATCTTCAAACCAATCACTGGCTTCATCGCCATACATCGCATCGACAAAACCAATCGACCAAGCAACAATATCAGACTCTTCTGAAAAATCGACCGCCACTTCTTCATCACCCGCATCTTCACCAAAGGGTAGCTCAATCGGCGTTTCATTTTTTAGCTCAGCCATGATTGAGTCGCGCCAGCGCTGAATACCGTCAATCACGTTTTCAGGAATGTCACTGGTATGGCCTTCAAACAGTGCATCTAGCCAATTTGGCAACGGACGACCAATAACTGTCGCGGTCAAGAAACCATGCGTGGCAACACTATCAAGCACAAACGGGCTGTTATCATTGTCCAAATAGTCTAATAATTCATCAAAACTGAGTGGGTTATTCATAGTGTGGAGTCCTTGGCAGATAGATTACGTCAGACGCAATAAATAAGGGATGTCATATAAGAGAACAGGAAGTCTTAGGATAAAGATAAAAAGGGGTTAAAACTGTCTCAACTGGGAAAGTCAGTCCGAAACACTTTTATAAAACGGGCAGCTTAAAAAACGCTGATTGCCTCATCACCTTTAACAACCCAATGTTATCAAAAACCCTGACAATCAGCTTAGCACAATACACACGATATGATGATGGTTAATCCGTTTAACAAGTTAACAACTTTTGGCTAACAATCAGCAATTTTATCTACTTCGCTTCGTTATTAAGCGATAACATTAAAGCGAAAATGACGACTTAAATATCGTCATCATCCCAGTCATCGCCATCTTCATCAAAATTATCGATGTCATCAAGATCGTCTTTGAGCTCTTTTTCTAAACGTTTTTCTTCTAACAAATTATCAATTAAGCGACGTTTCTCAAGGCTACTTAAGCGTGTACGCACACTGGTTTCGGCCTCTTCCACCATCTTGGCATCGTCATCATCGACAAAATCATCATCAAAATCGTCATCAATATCAGCGTCACTCATGACAAACTCCTATTATTTTTCAGCAAGGGTATTAAAAATACATAAATATATATATGCCTTATAAAGTCTCTACCTAGCGTTGTCAATCCTTTTTATCACTATGACAACGTTATACAAAAAGCTAATAAGCACACAAGCCACTATCGTACAGGCAATTGTAGAGATTCATATAAATTTAAAGTGGCAATTTACCCCTGCTCTTCTGTCTCTTCAATCATCAATACTGCATTACGCACATCTGCCAGACGTTGAATCATGGCGTCATTACCGCCATCAAATATCGCACATTCGCGCTCATAAACGGTCGTCGGGCGCATAACACTTTGGAGTTGAACATGATGATTGATTTGTTTAATCCCTGCATTGGGTAACAAAATAAGCATTTGCTCTTTTTTACCGACGCTCTCTAATAGATGACTCATCGCCTCGACTTGCGCATTGTCGCTGACGCCAGCTTTTGCTGGCAGGGCAAATCTTGATAATTCGATATGCTTATCGTGAATGATTTTATTGAGCATGAGATACAGCTTACCGAGCATCACCCCTGCTAAGGCAACTTTGGCGTGGCTATTGTCTGCTTTTAGCATGACATAAGCACCACTTTCATCAAAGCGTGGCTCATTGATCGTGCTCACCCCAAGCAATAAAGGCTGCTTAAGTAACTCAGTGACCGCTTGATTTAATAGCTGGGTACACAATGCCAAATAAGGCAGGCGCTGAGATGGCGCCAGGCGCTCGAGCATATTAAATTCGTCGTGAAAGACAATCTGCACGCTGACACTATCAAATGGGCGGGTGGCGGACAATCGCGCTGCACTATTAGATTTATGGCTACCATTTTTGCCGTTAGCATTAGCAGCGGTCACTTCGTCGTGGAGGCCGTCTGCGCCATCATTACTCTTATCGTTTTCAGTTGTGTCATGCGTCGCATCAAGCTCAGCATTTTGACCTTGCTGCCCTCTAACGTACTGATTTACCGCACTATGAATATCCAGTTTTCGTGGTAGATCCAATTTATCGGTATTTGGATTGCGGTTGGTAGCATTTGCCGCTCCATTAGCGGCGCTAGCAAAAACTGCTGAACCAGATTCTATTTCATCACCACGCTCAAGGTTGCGCTCAAATTCACGCTCATAACCGCGCTGGTCGAGTTGTCTATAGTGCTCGCGATGCAGGTCTTGAATGTCACGGCTTAGCGCATTGATTTGCTCTCTGGTTGGTCGCGCAATATAACCATAAATCAGCCAAAGCAATAAATGCAGCAGCATTGAGCCGATCACAAACGGCCATTGCATGGCAATAATTTCACCCTTGCTAATGTCTTTTAGCGTCAAGGCCACACTGCCGATGACTGCATCGCCTTTGGTGGCGATTTGGTTAATTGTATCGCCTTGTTGCATCGGCGCATTACCAACTGGCACCAAGACATCGCCATTATTGTCTTTAATCAGTATACGGGCCACATCCTGCTCGCTGGTATAACGATTGGCAATGACACTTAAGCTGACGCGGTCTTTATTTTCTAAAGACAAGCGCGCCTCATCGATGAGCTGGGTGACCATTTGCTCGCCCTTTTGGGCACGGCTATTGCTCAGCTGCTGATCGGTACTGATGACCAATAGTAGAGTCTGCAAACAAAAACTAACCAGAATAATAATGGCAAACAACCCTTGCCGCGGCGCTAAATACGTCATGATATGGTAAACTTTTTTGGATAAATGGAATGAAAAAAACGAGGCTATGGCTCATTTTCTGGAAGAGTATGCAGTTATTAATTTGACTATCTGTTTTTCTTTACTTCATTTACTACCACAGCACTTAATAAATAGTATTTGAACAATATAGTATTTAAATAAATAGCACTTAAGCAAATACCATTTGTGGCACCTTGCCATCGTACAGGAGATTTGTTGTGCAAGTATGTTTGGCTCACGCATTTATCGACAAATCCCCCGCTTATTTTCTCTACTATATCACCATAGTAAGCGTTATGGCGTTAGCAAAAACCATAAATTTATTGTAATAATTTTCGTTTATGCGGCGGCGATATTTGGTCATGATAAGCGTTTTTGTCAGCCTGTGAGACTTTGTACCTCATCTATAGGCGCTGCCCAGTAAAGCTGTTATTATTCCTAATCTTATATCAGCATACAAGGGACAATTGAGCGATGCAAAAAAATACATCTTACTCGTTACCAAAAGACAGCAAAGCCTGGCAACAAGCCGTCGATTCTGTAGCTTCATTATTGCCTGCGGGTACGAATCTGCAAGATTTTGATGCGCTGCAATCCTTGCCCGTTTTTGCATTGATTGTGGTATTGCCTACGCATGTATCTTCGCTCGACATCCATCAATATGTGCAGTCATGGGCCGATGAGCAGCCAAACTGGCATCTGGTCACCGTCGCAGAAGATGCTGACGCCAATTTTATCGATATTGAGATTGCTGATATAGACACCACACAGCCATTTGCCAAGCGCTCATTTATTGATGTGCAAGTTTATCGCTATTTGTTGGTACCCGTTACTGATACTTTGATGCATCCCGCTAAAAAGACGGCAGCGGCGCACATTATTGATGATCAATTGACGACGCGTTTACGTCACGAATTAACTGAAGATTATAAAAACTCGCAAAGCACCATGAGTAGCGATAGCCTAGATATCGTCGACTGTCATATCTTGTCAGTCGGTCACATGTTACGTACCCATAAACTGGCCTGTTTTGATATGGATTCGACGTTGATTGAACAAGAAGTCATCGTTGAGTTGGCAAAAACCGCTGGCATTGGCGAGCAAGTCGAAGCCATTACCGAAGCGGCGATGCGTGGTGAGATAGATTTTGATGAATCTTTTGCCCAGCGCGTGGCGTTATTAAAAGGCATATCGACCGATGTGCTTGATGATATTTGCAGCCGTTTAACCTTATCTGCAGGCGCGCTTACTACTATCAGCGCCCTTAAAGCTCTGGGTTATCATACAGTTCTAGTCTCAGGCGGCTTTACCTATTTTGCTCGTTATATTGCCGAACAATTAGGCATTGATGAAGTCTATGCCAATGCGTTAGATATCGAAGACGGCGAGGTCACCGGACACGTGCAACTACCTATTGTCAATGGCGCCAAAAAAGCAGCGATTGCTGAACATACCGCCGAGCGCTTGGGTATTCATATGTCGCAAGTGGTTTGCGTCGGCGATGGTGCCAATGATTTGCCAATGATGGCACTAGCGGATTTGGGCGTGGCGTTTAATGCCAAACCCATCGTGCAAGCACGTGCAGACGCTGCCGTCAATGTTACAGGGCTTGAAGGCGTGCTTTATGCGCTTGGCTATCCCGCTTTTGCTCGCACTAAATAACGCTTAACCATTCTAAAAAATTAGCTAGGTTAAGGATTTGTCTTTAGCCTAGCTTTTATGGTTGAAGCTTTTTTATATCTACATCTCTTTTACCCTATTCATCTTACTTTTATCTTGTTAAATAAAAAAGGACTGTCCATGACGGCATCACAATCACCGCGGCCAGATGCGCCGTCATCTTCCACTCCTCTAGATAATGCGTCTTTATCCCAAGAAAGCACCCCTATTTATAATGACAGCCCAAAGCAGCTATTTGGCGTCTATGCCAAAGGCATTGCCATGGGCGCGGCGGACATTGTTCCCGGTGTTTCTGGCGGCACGATTGCCCTAATTGCAGGGATTTACGAGCGCCTGATTAATGCCTTGAGTAGCGTAGGGCCCAATCTTTGGCAAATATTTCGTCAACAAGGCGGGCTTAAAGGCTTGGTCGCCGTATGGAAGCAAGTCGATGCCACTTTTTTAGTGTGCCTGTTACTTGGCATCGCCACCAGTTTTGCTACGTTAGCTGGATTCATTAAGCACCTACTCGACCATCAACCTTTACTGATTTGGTCATTCTTTTTTGGTTTGGTGGTAGCCACCGTCTTTATCTTATTAACTGAAATTACACGTTGGAATATAGGACGTGTCGTATTATTTTTATTGGGAGCTGGTAGCGCGGTCGTCATCAGTAGCTTGCCGTTATTGACCACCGCGCCAAGTTTGCCTTATTTGTTTCTTGCGGGCGCGATTGCCATTTGTGCGATGATATTACCCGGAATTTCAGGCTCATTTATTCTATTGTTGATGGGCGCCTATAATTCGGTACTCGAAGCTGTCCATACGCTGAACTTTAGTATTATTTTTACCGTTATTGCTGGTATGGCAACGGGATTATTATTATTTACGCGTATGCTCAAATGGTTGTTATCACGCTATTATCAAGCAACGCTCGCTTTGTTAACAGGTTTTATCGCCGGTTCGCTGGTGAAAGTTTGGCCATGGAAAACCGATGCGCTAGGAACGTTGAATAGCGCTGCTATCAGTAACGTCATGCCATGGCAATATCCTACTGGCGCTCATTGGCTGACGACTTTAAGCTTGATGCTGTTAGGCGCTGTTTTGGTCACGGCCTTATCATGGTGGGGGCGCCGCGGCGTTCGTCCTTAAAGCTAAATCTACGTTAAAAAATACATTAAGTCCAAAAAAGCGCCTACGATTGAGGCGCTTTTTTATTTGCTTAAAAAACGAAAATTACGCAGGGTTTTTTGAATATGATTTAAAAAAACCAAACGTCAGCGGTTGTCGCAAAGTCGTCGCTTCCCTCTTTAGCTTTAGGTCGCAAACTTCCATAATGACCCTGTTGGAATTCACCTGATAAAGAGCGAGATGAACAATGTTATTAACGATATTTTCTACTTTTACGAGTGAGACATGGAGCACAGGCGCCATTCTGGGTACTGGCATGCTGATGGGATTGGTGCTGGCACTTGTTTTATCGTCGCAGCGCTGGCTACTGTGGTATTTACTCGGTGGCATGGGGTATTGGTTAGCTGTTGAAACAATCCACAGTTTATTAACGCATTGGCTTGTATTGTCAGAGTGGCACAATTACGTGACTGCTATAGGTATCAGTTGGCTACCTTTAAGCGTTTGGGTGCTCTATCGAGCGCTGCGTTACGAAGACGTCAGTCGTACCGTCCATAAACAGCGTCAGCTTCATGCTGCCCGCTACATCGAACATACGCCTGTTTATGATGATGACTATCAGCCGCGCTTTCAGTAGCTCAGTGAGTTTGTCCCAACCGCAGTCCCGTCATCGAATGTTACAAGATACTTAAGGCACTCTACGTAACTCCTAAAGAATGGAAACTTATCATTCGTTCAATCGTTTATAATCTAATTATATATTTGTCTTAAAAATTGTTATAAAGTACGCATTATTTTGCGTCCCATTCTTAGGAGTTGATTATGTTTACTGTTCCTGTATTAGATATTAAGTCTGATCCGTTAGATGTTTTATTGGCGGTGATTGGTTATCGTTTGTCGATGCTCGCAGATAGTGATGATGAAGATGTCAAAGCGCTGTTTGCTGATCGTAAAGTCATTATCGAGCTTGCCAGCACTGAGGCGGATATTGCGCGCTATTATAGCTTTGATAACGGTCAATTTAGTCAACATAGCGGTCATGCCAAAGACGCTGATTTGACGATTAACTTCAAAGATTCAATGAGGGGCGTGAAGCTATTGACCAAAGGCAGTCTTCCTGCTTTTATGACTGCTGTGCAAGAAGGCAATCTAAGTATCGAGGGCGACTATAGCCTTATGATGTGGTTTAACAAGCTTGCTAAACACATCGTACCAGCCGTTCCTGAACAGTACAAACCTTATGTTCAGCAAGCCAAACCTTATGCTTATAAAGCGCAGCAGTTTGCCAATCATTGGATCGGTGTTGCTAAGCATAAATTGGGTAAATAATTAAGTAAGTGACCCAGTCAAGTAACTGATGGTTATCTACAGCCAGATGATTATTTAACAGACTCTGATTTTCTAAAAAGGTTGCGTTATACTATAGCGCAGCCTTTTTTTATTGTAGTTTCTCTTGATAACCCTATCAAAATAAAAGAACGATAACTTACGTATCTCTTCTACGTTCTTACCTAATACCCTAGTAAAAGGAATTATATTATGTCAGCACTGCTCAATATTACAGAGCCTAGCGCCACTCATAACGACGACTTTTTAGCAACCTTGGCAACTGACGCGGCTAAAAACCAAGAAAAAAAATACAGCCGTGAACAGATTGCTCAGTTGTTTGATTTGCCATTGATGGACTTATTGCTGCATGCGCAAACGATACACCGCCAACACTTTACCGCGAATGAAGTACAAATCAGCACCTTACTGTCAATAAAGACGGGTAACTGCCCAGAAGACTGCGGTTATTGCTCGCAATCTGGTCATCACCGCGATACTACTAAGCTACAAGCAGAAAAACGTATCGAAGTTGATAAAGTCCTTGCCGCCGCCAAACGTGCCAAGGCCACAGGCTCATCGCGTTTTTGTATGGGAGCGGCGTGGAAACACCCAAGTGCCAAAGATATGCCTTACGTGGTTGAGCTGGTCAAAGAAGTCAAAGCGTTGGGGCTTGAAACCTGCATGACCCTTGGTATGTTAGATACGCAGCAAGCGGCACAATTAGCAGATGCAGGATTGGATTATTACAATCATAATCTCGATACCTCGAGAAGTTACTATGAGCAAGTGGTCAGTACGCGCAGTTATGATGAGCGCCTAGATACCATTGCAAACGTACGCAACTCAGGTATCAATGTTTGTAGCGGTAACATTGTTGGCATGGGTGAAAGCCGTGATGACCGCATTGACTGGGTCCATGAACTGCTGAAAATGCCCAAAGCGCCCGAGTCGATTCCGGTCAATCTGCTGGTGCCCATTCAAGGTACACCCATCGGCGACAAAGTTTTAGCAGAAGGACAACTGCCCGTCCTTGAATGGATACGGACCATTGCTGTAACGCGTATTTGCTGTCCAAGTAGCTATGTGCGCTTATCTGCTGGACGCGAAAGCTTATCTGATGCTGAGCAAGCGCTGGCATTTATGGCAGGGGCAAATTCGTTCTTTTATGGTGATAAGCTTTTGACTACCGGTAATGCCAGCCAATCAGGTGATGATAGACTGATGCGCGAGCTTGGCTTAACCAAGCAATTTGCGGCGCCACGAGCCCCAAAGCAAGTGTCTGTCATGGACGCCATGAGCGGTCATCAATCGCAAGTCGTCTTAGCAGAGTAGTTGAAGTGTGTGCCGCTACCATTATCGCGTCATCTGCGCTAGACCTGGCGACATTATTGAGCATTGTGCATCATTAAGCCTTGTATATAAATATTAAAAAGTAAGAGAGAGTAAGATGGCAGACTATTTTAATTGGATTAAAGCGGCACACATTATTTCTATGGTGTGCTGGTTTGCGGCGATATTTTATTTACCGCGCTTATTTGTTTATCATGCAATGAGCGACGATAGCATCAGCCATGAGCGCTTTGCTATTATGGAGCGCAAGCTCTATCGCGGTATCATGACGCCATCGATGATAGCCACTTGGATATTTGGTTTATGGATGCTGGGGTTGGGCTGGGATGTTTATAAAATCCAAGGCTGGCTACACGCAAAGCTATTATTAGTGGTACTGTTGTCTGGTTATCATGGCGCCTGCGGATTTTATCGTAAAAAGCTCATTGATAACCCGCATTATAAATCGCATAAATTTTGGCGCTGGTTTAACGAAGTACCGGTATTTGCGTTGATATTTATCGTAATTTTAGTGGTGGTAAAACCCTTCTAAAAATCATGAATGGTAATGCTCATTTAATTTAAAAGTGTTCTTCGTCTTTATGCTGAGACCCATAAAAAAGCGTCCGTTACTCTAATAAGTAACGGACGCTTTTTTATATCTTGACAATCTAATTAAACGTTTGGGCGCATGATTTGATAAACATTGCTTAAATCATAAACACGATAGCGTGCAGGTTCACGGCGGTTTTCACCCGCATAGCTGAGTATCAATGCTTGCTTGGCACGCTCATCAACCCAGCCGACAAACAGCCCGCTATGCTCGACGCCATTGTAGCCATGATTGATATAATAGAGCCAATCGCCAACTTCAATCTCGCTGGTATTGGCGTAAGGACCCTGACCGTACGTACCTTTATGGATGGTATTACGAGTTACCCCTGCCCGGTTAAATACAGCATTTAAATAGTCCCAGCAGCCCCCTTTAATAATCGTACGCTCATTGAGCGCCATCTTTCGCGCGGTACTAATAACCTCACGCGCCGCTCGACTGCTTTGTGTTTCAGCATTGCTTAGTAAGGGTAAATATTCGCTGTCGACATTATCATAACTGCCGGATAAAAATGCGGGTAGAACGGACGGTGCTTGACGTTGTACTTCTGGATAGCGATAACCAGTCTGAGCATTACTGATATTTTGATTCGAATATGGGTTATTAGAATAACTGTTATTAGAAGCGCTATGAGTAGAATAACTTGGCTCTACACTGCCCGCATTTGAGCGAGAATCAGTAGCGTTGCCAGCACGTTGAATGGTAGAGCGCGTGGTGATTCTGGCTGAAGGAACAGCGGTATACGCTGGCGTATAACGGGCACTATAATCAGTCTGGGCAGACTTTTGCGCAATCAACGCGCTCATGCTATCGGCGTTTGCTTGGCTGACCGGAAAAATTGTAGCAAAGGTAAATAATAATGCACTGCATGACGTTGTGATTGACCAAAGGGACAAACGCGACATGGCTAACTCCTTGTCAACATATTGTTGATAACCTAGTCGGATTCATTCAGTATTAACAC
>NZ_DKGQ01000031.1:17672-27223 GCF_002453355.1 Psychrobacter sp. UBA6766
CATTCAGTATTAACACAACTCAGTACGAACGAATAAGCTGGCATCAATGCTCAGTATCAATAACCGTATTAACGATAAATAAGATAAAATTTTTCAATCCTACTTATAAACCATTTTTACAGGAATCTGCAAGTATTATTGTTTTGAAGTAAGCGATAAAAGGTAGGAGAATAAGGATAAGCGGTAAAAAAACAGACGATAAATCCGCGAAGGATTTTAGAAATTTAGTGAGAAATTCAGGAAAAAGAAACAACCATTAACTTAAACGCTGGTTATAAAAAAGTAAAATAAAGCGCTAAACGTAAACAAAGGCGTTAATCATCGCTCATCTTGATATTGGCATGGCGTTTAGTCAAAGCCTGACCTTGGAGGATAGCCTTAGCAGCGGTTGCTTCTTGGATATTATCAAAACCGCCAATTAAATATTTACGAATGTCATCACAATCGACAATCTGAAGCTGCTCGCCAATCAGAATGATTTTATCGCCGTCAGTCAGATGGATATGCTCGCGTTTACCATGATTGTCATGGACAATCTCGCCGTCACGTATCCACAATACGCCGCTACTAATAACACCGCTCATGGCCTTTTTACGCTGTTGGCGTTGCCGATTAAAAATAAAGCTGCCAATAATCAGCAGTGCTAAAGCGCCAATCGCTAAGCGCTCAGGCAACAAACTCATGGCCAACGCCACCCCTACTGCCCCAACCAGTAACGCTAAGCCAAACCAAAACAGGCCATTGTCAGCCGCTGGCGACTGATCTTGCAAGGTGATTTTGGCGCCGTCATCGGTCAGCTTTAGCATGCATGATTACCTATTAGAGAGCAATAAAAGAGTAGAGGTTCTAGGTTTCAGTAAAATTTCATAAAAGAAAATTTAAAAACTTACCAACCCAACGCTGTTTTTTGCATATCGATCAGCTCAGCGATACCTTTCTCAGCAAGAATCAGCATATCGTCTGCTTGAGCGCGGGTAAACGGTTTTTCTTCTGCGGTGCCTTGAAGCTCAATGAACTCGCCTTTTTGCGTCATGACCACGTTTAAATCGGTGTCACAGCTGGCATCTTCTTCGTAATTTAAATCAAGATACGCTTCGCCATCTTTCATACCAACCGACACTGCCGCCACCAAACCGATCAAGGGATCAGCTTTTAGCTTTTTGTTTTTTTGCAGGCTCTCTAGCGCATCGATAAGAGCAACAGCGGCGCCCGTTATGCTTGCAGTACGTGTGCCGCCATCCGCTTGCAACACATCACAGTCAAGATAAATGGTATTTTCACCAAGCTTACTTAAATCAATCATTGCTCGTAAACTACGACCAATTAAACGCTGAATTTCTTGCGTTCGACCTGACTGTTTACCACGCGCCGCTTCACGCTGATTACGAGTATTGGTTGCCCGTGGCAACATACCGTATTCAGCGGTAATCCAGCCTTTACCTTTACCTTTGAGCCAGCGCGGTACGCCCGACTCCACACTCGCCGTACATAGTACTTTGGTATCGCCAAAGCTGACCAATACTGAGCCTTCGGCATGCTTCGTGTAATGGCGCTCAAAGCTAATCGAGCGAAGTTGATTAAGCTCACGGTTGTCAATACGCATAAATTTTCCTAGTACAATGTTGTAAAAGTAGAGTTATAAAAAGTTATCAAATAACAGGCTCGTCGTTATATCAGCGGACGCGCTAGCAGATGAAAAGATGACGTTATCCTAACGTGGCAGCGGCGCAATAGCAAGATTTCCCAAGCTATTACGCCGCTGCTTTTGAAAGTTTTAGCGCTGACTTTATTCTAACCCCTCCATCTTACGCAATTCTTTACGGAGAATTTTACCGACGTTTGATTTTGGTAATTCATCAACGAATTGAATATGGCGCGGACGTTTATAGCCCGTCAATTGTTTTTTGCCAAAATCAAGCAGCTCTTGCTCGGTCACGTCGCCTTTTTTGACCACAAATAGCTTTGGATCTTCGCCGCGATCGTCATTAGGAATGCCGATAGCGCCACATTCTACGACATTAGGATGCTCGCTCATGGCTTCTTCGATTTCATTTGGATAAACGTTAAATCCTGACACCAAAATCATGTCTTTTTTGCGGTCAACGATTTTGATAAAACCTTTTTCATCCATGATACCGATATCGCCCGTTTTCAAAAAGCCATTTGTAGTAAAGGTTTCAGCCGTTTCTTCTGGACGATTTTGATAGCCAATCATCACCTGTGGACCTTTTACACAGATTTCACCGCGATCACCGAGAGCTACTTCATTTTCATCATCATCGATTAAAATAATATCCGTACTAGAGGCAGGAATACCAATTTTTCCGGTAAACTCAGAGATGGTCATCGGGTTAAAGGCAACCACGGGCGACGTTTCAGACAAGCCATAACCTTCAACGATGGGCAGACCAGTAATTTTATGCCACTCTTTTGCCACACTTGGCAAGACCGACATGCCGCCGCCAATCGATGCTTTTAAGTTAGAGAAATCTAAGTCAGCAAAGCCTTCTTTGTGTACCAAACCATTAAATAAGGTATTTACCGCAGGGATAAATGCGGGTTTATATTTGCCCATCTCTTTGATCAAACCATCCAAATCACGCGGATTTGGAATCAGCAGTCCTGCATAACCTCGGTACATGCCATACATACCACAAACCATAAATGAGAACACATGGTATAACGGTAGGGCGGTTAAAATCACATCATTGGCGTCGACATCATCGTCAAAGGCGCTGTCCATTAAAACACTAATTTGGAGCATATTAGCAACTAAGTTGCCGTGCGATAGCATCGCGCCTTTGGCAACACCCGTCGTACCGCCGGTATATTGTAATAATGCCACATCGCTTAAGTTTAAATCAGGGCGCTTGTACTTGCTGGCAGAAACGGCATTTAATGCATGCTTAAAGCTGATGCTCTCAGGTAAACGGTAAGCGGGAATCATTTTTTTAACATGGCGCGCGACAAGGTTAACAACGGTGCCTTTGACTAAACCGAGCATATCGCCCAATTTACAGACAATAACGTGCTTCACTTGACCTTTATCTTCAGCTTCTTGATAGGTTTTGGCAAAGTTTTCAACGATAAATAACGCTTTAGCGCCGCTATCGTTTAGCTGATGCGACAACTCGCGACTGGTATATAGCGGGTTGACGTTGACCAAAATCATGCCAGCGCGGATGATACCGAGCATCACGATAGGATACTGCAAAATATTGGGCATCATGACGGCGACTTTATCGCCTTTAACCAGTCCTAAGGACTGCAAATAGCTGGCAATTTGGCGGCTATATAAATCTAACTGCTTAAAGGTGATTGACGAACCCATACAAATATAAGCGGGTTTTTGTCCATAACGGCTAAAATTACGCTCGAACACTTCCAGTAAAGACGTATTGTCTTCCGGCATATCGATAGTTGCATTGATGCCATAGCGCTCATACGCGCCTAACCACGGACGGTCGCTGTCTATCGTCGGCATGGTAGGAAAGGTATTTTCAACCATTGATTGGTTATCTGCCGAAGCGTTATGGTTTTTGGCTTCTTTATTGGTACTGTCCGTCATAATCTTCCCTAAATATTACTGTTAGTAAGTTGCTATCAAAATTTATTAAATAGAATCACCGTGGTTTACAATCACTGAGTTATAAAAGCAAAAACTTGTGAATAAGAAATCTTATTACGTAAGAAACTGCTTATTCAAGAGAGTTTGTCATTCACGAAATTTTAAGTTAATAATCCCGAGACATATAGAGCATGCCTAAGGATGTTCATGACGATAATATTCTACATTTATCGTCAAATACACCTATTAAATAGAAAACTTATGGGCAAGGACTATAGCAGTTTTGCGCCCAGTTCTCTATGAATACTAGCAAACCCTCATAGAAAAACAAAAAAAATGATAAGGCCCTTTGTATAAGACCTTATCATCTTTCACCATTATCCTAGCAAATATCAAGACATTTTTATCAATGCTCAGTACTGATATATCGCTATAAAAAGTCCGCTAAATTTGGTATTGGACTGTTTATAATATGAGACGGTTTAAGCGTGATTCTTTTCTTCTAGCGCCCGTAAATCTTTATGTAAAATCTTACCAACGTTAGATTTTGGCAGCTCATCGATGAATTCAACATAACGAGGGCGCTTATAACCCGTGAGGTTTTCTTTGGCATAGGCAAGTACTTCTTCTTTAGTCAAGCTTGCGTCACTACGAACGACGAAAATCTTTGGTACTTCGCCACTTTTTTCATCCTCAACACCAATAACGCCACATTCCAAAATTTTTGGATGACCGGCCATGACGTCTTCCACTTCGTTTGGATAAACGTTAAAGCCTGACACCAAAATCATATTCTTTTTGCGATCGACAATTTTAAAGTAACCCTCTTCGTCCATTACGCCGATATCGCCAGTACGGAAATAGCCATCAGAGGTCATGACTTCAGCCGTAGCATCTTCACGCTTCCAATAGCCTTTCATGACCTGCGGGCCTCGAACACAAATTTCACCGCGCTCACCTATTGGTAGTTCATTGCCTTCTTCATCCAAGATCGCCATGTCGGTCGCTGGCATCGGTAGACCGATATTTCCTGAGAACTCGCCTGTACCTTGCGGGTTGGCAGAAGCAACAGGAGACGTCTCTGATAGGCCATAACCTTGAACGATAATATTTCCCGTTATTTTTTCCCATTTTTCAGCAGTGGCCTTAAGTACCGCCATACCGCCGCCCATAGACATCTCAAGCTTGCTATGGTCTAAGGCTTTAAACGCTTCACTGTTGGCTAAGGCATTAAACAAAGTGTTTACAGCTGGGAAAAACGCCGGTGGGTAGTCTTTATAGGCTTTGATTAAGCTTGCGCCATCACGTGGGTTTGGTACCAATAGACCAATACAACCACGATATAAACCAAACATACCGCAAACGGTAAAAGAGAAAATATGGTACAGCGGCAAGGCGGTCATAATGACTGGCTGCTCACCACTGCCTTCAAATTTATCAAATGCGTCACCAAGATAGGTATCACACTGGATAAGGTTGGCGACTAAGTTGCCGTGCGTCAGCATTGCGCCTTTAGCGACACCCGTCGTACCACCGGTATACTGAAGGACGGCAACATCGTCGAGACCAATACCTTTAGGACGCTGGTAATTATCAGCAGAAAAACGATTCAGTGCTTTTTTAAACTTCACACTACCTTTAATATGATAATCAGGCACCATCTTTTTAACGTGGCGAACGACGGCATTGACGATGAAGCCTTTTAATGGGCTCATTAAATCGCCCATTGAAGTCACAATGACATGGTCGACCAAATGCTTACCAATATCTTCATAAGTTTTGGCGAAGTTTTCTAGCAAAATAAGTACTTTGGCATCCGAGTCTGTTAGCTGATGCTCAAGCTCTTTTGAGGTATAAAGTGGATTGACATTGACCAAGGTCATACCCGCACGAATCACGCCCAATACCGCAACAGGTAACTGTAAAATGTTTGGCATCATAACAGCGACTTTATCGCCTTTTTTCAGCCCAAGTGACTGTAGGTAGGCGGCGACTTGTTTACTATAAATATCTAATTGTTCATAAGAGAGTTTAACATCCATACAAACAAAAGCCGTCTTACCAGCATGTTTAACAAAATTTTGCTCAAGGACATCAATTAACGAGGTATCAGCAGCTGGCATATTAATATCGTATTGAATACCTAGCTTTTCATAAGTTTTAACCCATACTTTGTCATTACGACGAATTAAGTTACCTTGATTTTCCATAATCTTCTTGCTCCTAATAAGTGATGCAACTGTTGGTCTTAGCCATCATACTGCGGCAAACGTAAAAACTTGGACAAATATAAAAATCTGAAGCACAAGCCGGCCATAATGACGGCAAATGAGACTGACGGGATTGATATGCCGTAATAACTCAACAATTTAGCAGTAAATAGCCCTTTGTTGTTTAACATACACACTTTATACAAACTACTCAATACAAAAGATTGCTACCTGAGTCCGCAAAGCCGCTTGACGAGCGATAACGCACTCTATATCAAGGAGTTATCTGTGTTATTTAGCTAAATAATCAAAGCGCTATAGACAATATCACTCAAAATATAAAACACTAAAAATGAGATAAAAAGTAAATAGTCGATAAATTCAGTATAGTGAATTTATCGGTCAAAATCTATCTAGCAGTCACTATAGAAGGACGTCATACACTGTCGTTTATACTGACTTATCCCTTTTTAATTCTGCCAATATCCTTTACGATAGCACTATCTTATTTGTCCGATTAAACCAATTATTTATAGCTATTAAAAACTAAAAGCGAACCCTATTTTATGTCCGATGTTATTGATCATACGATTGACCCTATTATTCCCAATGAACCGATGGATACCCGCTCCGTGGCGGAATTCACCGAGCAAGCTTATCTTAACTATGCCATGTACGTCATCATGGATCGCGCGTTGCCCAATATCGCTGACGGTCTAAAGCCTGTTCAGCGCCGTATCGTTTATGCCATGAGCGAGCTTGGCTTGAAATCGACGGCAAAAGCCAAAAAATCCGCGCGAACGGTTGGTGATGTCCTAGGTAAATACCATCCGCATGGTGATAGCGCCTGTTATGAAGCCATGGTATTGATGGCGCAGCCGTTTAGCTATCGTTACCCGCTGATTACGGGACAAGGAAACTGGGGCAGTCCTGACGATCCAAAATCGTTTGCAGCGATGCGTTATACCGAAGCCAAAATGTCTGCTTATGCCAATACCTTGCTTGCTGAACTCGGCCAAGGAACGGTCGATTGGCAAGACAACTTCGATGGCACCATGCAAGAGCCGACCACTCTACCCGCGCGCCTGCCCAATATTTTATTAAATGGTACGACAGGTATCGCCGTTGGAATGGCAACCGATATCCCGCCGCATAATCTTAATGAAGTGGTTCGCGCCGCGATTCGGTTGCTTAAAAATCCTGATTTATCCGTGAAGCAATTAACCCAATCGATACCAGCACCGGATTTGCCAACGCCCGCTGAAATCATCACCAGCAAAAAAGATTTGCAAGCGATGTATGAGACTGGTCGCGGCAGCTATAAAATGCGCGCAACCTTCCATATCGATCCTAAAGAGAAGAATCTTGTTATTATCGACGCCCTTCCTTATCAAGTGTCAGGCAACAAAATCCAAGAGCAAATCGCTAAGCTGATGATGGATAAAAAGCTGCCTTGGGTAACCGATATCCATGATGAGTCAGACCACGAAAACGCTTGCCGTATCGTATTGGAGCTAAAATCTACACGCGTAGACGTTAATCGCGTTATGAGCCATTTGTTTGCCAGTACTGATCTTGAAAGCAATTATCGCGTCAATATGAACATGATTGGTCTAAACGGTAAACCGCAGGTCAAAAACCTCAAAGAAATATTAGAGGAATGGCTTGTTTGTCGCCGCTCAGTGGTCACGCGCCGTTTGCAATATCGCCTCGATAAAATCGATAAGCGTTTGCATATCCTCGCAGGATTGCTGATTGCCTATCTGAATATTGATGAAGTGATTCGCATCATTCGTGAAGAAGACGATCCAAAACTGTCATTGATGCAGGGCTATGATCTGACCGAAATTCAAGCCAATGCCATCTTAGACATTCGTCTACGTCAGTTAGCAAGGCTAGAAGAGATTGAGCTGCGCCGTGAGCAAGATGAGCTAGCCGCAGAGCGTGCTATCATTCAAGAGTATTTGGACAATCCAGACAGTCTGACCAATCTGATGATCGATGAGCTGACTGCCGATATGAAAGAGCACGGCAATGATCGTGTATCTCAACTAGCAGAACGCGAAGAAGCGCAGGCATTAAAAGAGTCTGACCTTGTTCCAAGTGAGCCTATTACCGCTATCCTGTCGAAGGCAGGTTGGATTCGCGCGGCTAAAGGTCATGACGTCGATGCCGCTGGCATGACGTATCGTTCAGGTGATAGCTATCAAGCCCACGTCCGCGGTAAATCTAACGAAAGAATCTACGTCCTCGATAGTACTGGTCGCAGCTATAGTATCGATGCGCATAATTTAGCATCCGCTCGCGGTCAAGGCGATCCACTCACCAGTGTCCTAAAACCGCCAGCAGGTGCCAGCTTTGAGCAACTATTAACCGGCGATAATGATCAACGTATTATCCTCGCCAGCTCTCAAGGTTATGGTTTTATCAATACGCTTGGCAATCTTGATAGCAATCAAAAAGCCGGTAAAAATATCATCAACCTAGCGACTAATAGTCGCTTGCTTACTGTTGCTCGTATTGACACGCCACCAGCAGATATAACTGCTAACACTGAGAACGCTGAAGGCGAAAATAGCAATATAAGCACAGCGCCTGATCATCTCGCTGTCGTGACCAATGCAGGATATTTATTGATATTTGCTCTAGAAGATTTGCCTGAGCAAGCTCGCGGTAAAGGTAATAAGATGATCATTTTAAAAGACGATGAAGAAGTTTTGGCTATTACGCCGCTTAGCAAGCAAGATAGTCTAGTTATCACTGCTGGCAAGCGTCATGTAACCTTAAAGCCGATGGATTTAGCGAACTATACTGCTAAGCGTGGCAGTCGTGGCAGTCAGTTGCCAAGAGGCTTTCAGAATGTGACGAGTGTTGAGATTGTTGGATGAGGTTAGAAATATGACTTTACCTCAATCATTAATCAACCCACCTGATAAAATTATTTATCAGGTGGGCTTAAATATACTTAAATACCGACAAATAGAAGGAGTGGCTAAAAATTTAGTGGTATTCTCAGACTATACTTTTGGTTCTTCATCTAGCCCTAACAAAGAGTCAAGGTTATGGCCAATTATTTCTAATGTTAATACCACAAAGATGACGATGGGTGGTTTAACTAGCCTGCTCGGTGATGTTCAGATTATGGATGAAGATGAAGACATCGAAGATAGTAATGAAATTAAAATTTCAATCAAGATGTCCCATAGAGTTATAAATAGACATAAAATTGAAGCCCTTTTTAAAAAGGTAGTTGCTGCTAGAAATGAACTCATTCATCATTTCGATTGTTTTCTCAATCCAAGTCATCAAAATGAAGAATCGAATAGTAAGGTGTTGGAACGTTTACAAAGTGAGTATGAGGATGCTGAGTATTTGCTAGCGCAATTACAGCAAGAACTATCGTTTAAACTAGATTTTATAATGGAATCTTTAAAGTTTCATTCGGAAGCCATGACGATCAACCAACTAGCTGATATTTTCGATAATGCCTATCAAGAATGCAAACGCAATGATGGCTGGGCAGCATGGCAACAAGTTATATCCTACGTGTATAAAACCTCTGACTCTAAAGCAAGTATTGAAAAATTGAAGGAGAAAACCAGCCGCAAACAAACCAAAAGTGCTCTTCAGCTCTACTTTCCTAACTGGCAGTTTATAGATGAACCCACGAAAAATGGTGCACGAGTTTTAGTAAAAATTGATAACACAGCAGTAAATTTAGTTAATAACTTTCCGAAAATCATTATTTCAGACTAGGGCGTGTCATCAATTAA
>NZ_DKGQ01000018.1 GCF_002453355.1 Psychrobacter sp. UBA6766
GCTAATTGATGACACGCCCTAGCATTTTCTTGAATAACAAGTCGATTTTTAGTGGCTTAAAATCTAGATAGTGAAACCTATACTACTAGCTATCTTTTATGTGGTCCATTTTATGACACCTACGTTATTATTTTATCGTTAATACGCTTTCAATAATCAGAGATGGTAAGATTACACTCTTTATTATAAACAGGACTTTCAAAGCCACTATGAATAATAAAACCCCCACCCCAAAAATGATTTTTTTTGATATCGACGATACGTTAAGCCGAAACGGTGAAATTGCCCCGCATAATAAAGCCACGCTTGAAGCGCTTGCAAAGACCGATATCAAACTGGTGATTTCAACCGGACGCTCAAAGCCGATATTACCTCTTGATATCATCGCATTGCTTGAGGCGGACATTTTAGATGCGATTATCTGTATGAATGGCCAATACAGCTTTGATAATGAGCGCGTTATCAGCCACTATCCATTGTCCGATGAGCAGTCTTCCACCATTACTCAGCTTTGTCAGCAAAGTGGCTTGGTTTATAAATTTGACTCTGCCACTCATATTATCTGGTCAGATGAACACGAATGGCAAAACAGATATCACGATAAAATCAAGAGCTGTAGCATCATTGATCCTGATTATTGCCGATTTAATACCGTCTATCAGTGTTCGGTATTTTTAGATGATCAAGATAAAAAAATGCAAAATGTGAACTTTGCAGCGCAAGACTTAAAGCTGGTACCTTGGCATGATTCTGTCGCTGATATTTTGCCAATTGATGCCTCAAAAGCGCGCGGAATCTTAGATGTTTGTCAGCATTTTGGTATCGATGCAAGCGAGTGCATGGCGTTTGGCGATGGACTTAACGACTTAGAGATGTTTGATCTAGTCGGCTACGCCGTAGCCATGGGCGACGCAAAACCCGAGCTAATAGAACGCGCGGATTTTGTCACAGGGACGATTGAAGAGCATGGTATTCAGTCCGTAGTGAAGCCGTTTATTAAGGAAACGGTTTAAGCCGAACCTTTTTCTTTACTCTTTTCGATATCCTCCCAAACACTTTTAAAGATGGTTTTTAGATCATCGAGCATGGCGTGGCTGAGCGGGGTTGAAAAATGCCTGACACCGTGAACACTGATACCCTCTAGCTCGACTCTAGAGTAGTAATCCATCATTTTTTCCACCCCTTTCATCTGAATAGGCAGCTTTTTGGTCGATGCTCGACTAATTGACGTATCTGCATGTTGAGCATAACGATTCATAAACTCATCAAAGGTTCGCCAACCAATACAGACGATATGCCTAGGTCGCAGCTGCTCAAGCGGCAGTTCCGTCAGCTGCTTATGCTCACGTTGCATGGCTTTTGGTAGTGCTTTGATTTGCTTTTGAACCACGTGCTCTCTTGGACTGGCGAAATAGGATAACAGACTGGTCTCAGCGCAGTGTTTAAGTCGGCTAACCTCATTATCACAGACCACGTTAATAATTCGCTTAGCAAAACGATTTCCTGCCTCTGCCTCAGCGATATATTTACAAGGTGTGGAGTGATAATCAATCAGCTTAATACCAGCGCGTCGACCTTCAATATTGTCCCAATCGCGATGACCAGGGTTGATTCCTATGAATAAAACATCAGGGCGATAAGTCTGACCACTGATAAAATGCCCGTCAAAATATAGCGGATTGTCAAGTGGTAAAATGGCATTGGCGCGGCGAACAAAGTCATTGATATGTTGCTGCTTTTGCTTTAAACACTTATCAATAGGCGGTATCATTTCCGGCTCCTTATGCCACTCGCTTTACTTAGCTACCAACCCATATACCCAACTGCCCAGCTTATATAATCCAAAAGCAATCAAAATAAATAGCAATGCTGCAAGTAAATAAGCCAAAGTGGAATGTATATTGGTCAACCAGCCTATGGTAAATGCGACTCCAAGATAAGCTTCTAACGGCCAGCTTAATACTGGCGTATCCATGCCAGTATTAAAAAAAGTAATGACAGCGCACAGTCCTAGCACGGCAGTCACGATGCCAGCGATGTTACGGTTATTCATATAACTTCTCTTATGCAATTCAATCAAATTCAGCTCAGGCGCCTTTACCTATAAAGCAATTACGGCATGGTTAAGCCGCCATCGACCGCGATAGATTGACCAGTAATTGCAGCACTCAAATCAGACGCCATTAGCAATACTGAATTGGCGAAATCGCTTACCGAAGTCGCTTGACGCAGTGGTGTCGTCGTAGCGATATAATCAAACACCTCTTCAGTAGTTAAACTGCTTGCATCCGTAGTTTTAAGCAGTCCACCTGCCAGCAAGTTCACCCGAATGCCATATTGACCAAGCTCGCTCGCTAAATTGCGCGTCAGACCAATCAACGCTGATTTTGCCGTCGTATAATCATAATATGTCACCACTGGATTATAAATGAGATTGGTTGAGATATTAATAATCTTTCCCATATTTTGCGATTTCATTTGTGGCAAGACGGCCTGAACCGTATTAACCGCACCTTGGACAATGCCGTCAATTTGCTGGGAAAAATGCGACCATTTAACGGTTTCAATACTGGTGTAATCAGCGCTTGGATTAAACTGATAACTTGGCAGAGCGTTATTCACCAATATATCAATTCGACCAAAACGCTCAACCACTTCTGCTGCCATCGCTTGCATTTGTGCCAAATCTGTCACGTCACCTTGATAGATGAATGCTGTCCCGCCTGCTGCTTCGATATCTTCGACTACCGTTTCAGCGGCCTCCTTGCTATGAAGATAGTTGACGCAAACGCTCGCGCCTGCCGCTGCCATTTGCTGAGCGATTTGTGCGCCAAGACCTCGACTTGCGCCAGTGATAATAGCAACTTTACCCGTTAATAATGCAGGAATTGCAGTTTGAGAGTTATCCATTATTTTTTATCCTTTATTATTTGATATCCATAAATCATCGTTTTTTTACAGAGCGTAAAAAACAAACAGCGCCAAGCATAGCATAGTTAATCGTATTTACTTTAAGCCCTATGGCATTGATGATTGCAATCAAAGATATATAGTTGCCCTTTAAATTTCGACTTACCACAACCATAACCGTATAATGAATACAGTCATTTCGGCATTATTTGCCTGCTTTTCCACTTTTGCCTTAATTTAGGAGAGACACTTTGTCCCATTTATCATCCAATTGGTCTACTCGCGCCTCTATCAAAGTACTGCCTAAAGCACTATTGTGCGCCGCTATTGGGCTGACGATCACGGGCTGTAGCAAATCAGATAATGCAAATGATACAAACGCAGCTGCCAGTACGGAAACGCTAAATCTCTATAACTGGTCTGAATATATGCCGCAAGAGATTCTCGATGGCTTTACCGAAGAGACGGGCATTCAGGTCAATTACACCACCTTTGACTCTAATGAAGCCATGTATGCCAAGCTCAAACTGCTCGATGATTCGAGCCAATATGACCTAGCGATTCCATCGACGTATTATGTGGAAAAGATGGCCAAAGAAGGACTGCTACAAGAGCTTGATAAATCCAAATTAAGCAACTTTAAAAATCTTGATACGTCTTTTACCAATACCAAAGTTGACCCGGATAATAAATACTCGATTCCTTATATGTGGGGTAGCACCGGACTTGCTATCAACGGCGAATCAGTTGACCCTGCGACTGTTAATAGCTGGAACGACCTGTGGCGTCCTGAGTATAAAGGTCAAGTGATGCTGATGAACGATATGCGCGAAGTTTTTGCTATGGCGCTATCGACCCTTGGCTATTCAGGAAATAGTAAAAACCCTGATGAAATCAAAGCCGCTTATGAGAAGCTGACAACCTTGATGCCAAACGTCAAAACCTTTAATTCGGATGCCTCACGAATGCCATATATGGAAGGCGAAACCACGGTTGGTATGACCTGGAATGGCGAGGCCGTTATTGCCAATAACGAAGGTTTGACCAGCTTGGTGTATAAATACCCAACCGAGGGTGCTATCTTATGGATGGATAACTTTGTGATTCCCAAAAACGCCAAACAAGTCGATGCGGCTCATAAGTTTATAGACTATTTGCTGCGTCCTGAAAACTCTAAAATCGTTAGTGAAGAGATTGGTTATGCGTCGCCAAATATGGCCGCTCGCGAATTGATGGACGAAGAGGTTCGTAATAACCCAACCATATATCCTAGCAAAGAAGTATTGGCAAAAGCGGAGTTTCAAGAAGACGTTGGCGATGAAGCGTTGCAAGTGTATCAGCAGTATTGGGATAAGCTCAAAACAGGACGTTAATGGTTGTTTGTTAATGGCTGTTTGTTAATAGCCGTCTTGAATAATTATTACTATAAAAAACGCTGACTTGATAGAGTCAGCGTTTTTATTTATTTTTTGGGGCTGTCCTAGATAAC
>NZ_DKGQ01000017.1 GCF_002453355.1 Psychrobacter sp. UBA6766
CTTTAGGTAGTGGGTAGTTCATTGAGTAATGATGATGGGGTACACGCTCCAGGATTATTAGCACTTTATCAGGCATTGTCTACTACCGCAGAGGTTGTGGTGGTCGCGCCAAGTGATGAGCGAAGTGGCTGCTCAAGCGCCCCGAGTATCTCAGCGCCGTTATATACGCACAAGCTCGATTCTGGTTTTATTGCGGTGAATGGTTCGCCTGCTGATTGCATCTACTTGGCGTTACATGAACTCTATCGTCATACGAGTTTTGACTGGGTAATTACGGGCATCAACTCAGGTGCCAATCTCGGGCAGAACGTTTTATTTTCGGGTACCTTTGGCGCCGCTTTGACCGCACAACTTTTTGGCATGCCAGCAATTGCCACTTCCTTAGTGGGCGGCGTTAACGGTGAAGGGCAAGAGCAGGCCGGCCATTATCAAATGGCAGCCAATGAGATAGTCAAACTCTTGACGGGTACATCAATATTAGATGCTTGCAAAAATTTGCCCTATCATGTATTAAACGTTAATATTCCTGATGTTAAAAGTGCTGCTGCGATTAAAGGTCGAAAAATAACGGCGCTCGGTCACAGTCAGATAGCGCGTCCTGTCCATCATATGGTTGACCCGCGTGGGCGTGATGCCTACTGGTTATCGCTACGCAAACGCCAATGCCAACAAGAGTTATTAGCAGAAAATGAAAGTCTTGAGACATTAATAATAAAGATGACGGATGACCAAGCGGTGGCAGCAAGGTATATTAGTCTATCACCTGTGCGATTGCATCATACGCCAGACGCAGCATTAGAGACACTTTCGGCGCTGGTTTTGTAAGGTTGGTTTTATAAGTGAGTAGCCATAAACGTAACTTATAAATAATCGCAAATTATAAACATGTCGGTATGAGCAAATAGACACAAAAGCGTCATTAAGCCATTGACTGTTTATTTGTTATTGACTATTGGCGAAATATTAAACGGTATAACAGTTAGCAAAATGCTTGTGAATAACACAAGGAGTTTGTGAGTAACGTAAAGAATAGGAAATCTGTATGAAGAAGCTTATTGCTGGATCGCGCATGGCAACAGTGGCCTTGATGGGTACGTTAGCAGCAACATTGACGATGGTCGGCTGTGCCACCAAACCCACTTACCAAGGCCCCAATCAAGGACCTAGGATCATCACCAACGGACAAGGCGTTCCCAATTATCATCATGTACAGCGCGGCGATACCGTCAGCCAAATTGCTGAGCGCTATCGCCTAAATTATCGTCAAATCGGGGCGCTAAATGGCTTAGACAGCAAATATACGATTTATACTGGTCAATGGCTCAAATTATGGCAAGGTGAGCCTGTACGAGCTACCAATAACAATCGTTACAATGCGCCTGCGCAGACACGGCCAACCTATACGCCGCCAGTGACCAGCACCCCAAATTATTCACAAGCCCCAGTCTACGAAGTGACAGCCAACGCAACGTCAGGTTATGAGTATCCAAGTCGTAACCAAGTGACCCGTAACTTTGACGCCGCCACTGGCAACATGGGAATGTGGTTTGCGGGAAGTATGGGCGATCCTGTACTTGCTAGTCAATCAGGAACCGTGCTTTATGCAGGTGACGGGCTGCCCGAGTATGGCAACCTAATTATGATTCGTCATAGCGATAATTATATTACTGCCTATGCGCATAATAGTGCGTTGTTGGTCAGAGAAGGTGAGGCAGTAGAGCGCGGTCAGCGTATTGCAAATATGGGTAGCAGCGGCGAAACCAATCAAGTCGGCTTGGAATTCCAAGTGCGCTTAAATGGTAATCCTATCGATCCGCGCGCAGTACTAGGACGTTAAATTTACGGCAATTTTGCTAGTGGCTAATAGTCGCTTTTAACTGCTTGGCTACTTTACTTATTGATACTTGAGAATTTTATGTTATTAAAAAAGCAATACCTTACCCTGTTTCCAGCTTTAGTCATGGTCGGCTGTACCAGTCAGCAAGCAATGCAAAAGCCAAGTAAACCTGTACGCCAAGGTAATGTGCAAATTACCCAAACCCAAACCATTCAAGTGAAGCCAACGCCCGTACCAGTCGTCAAGCCGCGGCCAGTTGCCAAGCCAAGCTATAACAGTTTTTCTGATTGGAAGTCGGATTTTTCTATGCGCGCGATTGCATCGGGTCATGATGCCTCGACGGTACGCCGTTTGCTTGATTCTGCTTATTTAAACCAGCAAGTCATCTCGCTGGATTCAGGACAGCCAGAGTTTTCTAAAATGCCTTGGGAATATGCTGATTCTGCCGTGTCAGATGGACGCGTGAGCATGGGTAAGCGTAAATTTGCTGAACAACGGGCGTTTTTGTCGCAATTAGAATCGCAGTATGGCGTCAATGCAGAAATCATCGCCGCGATTTGGGGCATGGAGTCGTCATATGGCGCTGTAACGGGCAATAGCAGCATTCCAAGCTCGCTTGCCAGCC
This sequence comes from Psychrobacter sp. UBA6766, assembly GCF_002453355.1. Taxonomy (GTDB): domain Bacteria; phylum Pseudomonadota; class Gammaproteobacteria; order Pseudomonadales; family Moraxellaceae; genus Psychrobacter. The sequence continues at coordinate 2,463 of NZ_DKGQ01000017.1, forward strand.
TTGCTTATGATGGTCGCCGCCAAGAGTTTGCTGAAACCCAGCTATTGTCTTTAGCAACCTTATTGCAGCGTGGTGATGTTTCTTGGTCTCAGCTCGATGGTTCTTGGGCAGGCGGCATGGGGCAGACGCAGTTTATCCCTGATACGTGGCTGAAGCACGGCGTTGATGGCGATGGTAACGGTCACCGAAACCCATGGTCAACAAGCGATGCTTTAGCCTCTACTGCCAATTATCTGAGCAATTCAGGTTGGGTGCGTGGCTTGGCGCCGTTTTATGAAGCGACTATTCCGTCGTCATTTGATTATTCGACCGTTGGTACCAAGCAAACGGCTGCCAGATGGGCGGCGATGGGCGTGGATACTATAGCTGATGTCTCCTTAGATGGTAATACTCAAATGGAACTATGGCTGCCTGCGGGTAAAGACGGTCCAGTATTGCTACTCAGTCCGAACTTCGATGTGATAAAGGTTTATAATAATTCATCAAATTATGCGCTTGGTGTCAGCTTATTGGGTAAAGCCATTGCTGGACAAGGTGGCTTACGAAAATCATGGCCGCGCTATGAGCGACCATTATCGACCGCTCAAGTTCGTAATTTACAGCAGCGCTTGACCAGCTCAGGTTATGATACAAAAGGCGCCGATGGTATCGTCGGTACTAATACTCGTAAGGCATTCCAGCGCTGGCAAGCAGACAATGGTCAAACCCCAGATGGTTTTATCACTCAGCGTAGTGCGTCTTCACTGGCGGGATGGTGAGACAGAGTAAAGTCACTGTTTTTGGACAATCGTTATTTTAGGCTGTTGTTTAAAAAATAATGATGTTGATGAATAAAAAACTCCGTTAATGACGGAGTTTTTTTATGATTTGAAAGTTAAGAGCAGACGTTTAAAGGGTGACGGTAAACTCAACCATTCCAAATTTAGCGCCATTATCGTCTGAGTTCGAATCTGCCGTCACTGTCCCAATCACTGCGCTGACCTTTGTCTGGCTTGCATCCTTATCTAACAGTCGCCAATCACCAAGCACGTAGCGTTTTTTATCATTGGTAGCTTGGTGAATATCTGGACGATGGGTATGACCATGTAGTAACGCATCGCTGTCTGTTATGGCTTGTAGCACCGCATTATCATTGACATCCATGATATAAGCGGCTTTATTGGCATTGTTTTGCTGACTTTTTTGGCGCATTTTATCGGCAATAACCAAGCGTTTTTCCAGTGATTTATTCAGTAAATACCACTGGGTCAAACGATTACGCATCATTTTTCGAAAGAACTGATACTTTTTATCATCAGTACACAATGCATCACCGTGCTCTAAACGATAATTCTGCCGTCCGACGGTTAAGGTATAGGGCTCATAAATGAGCTCACCGCCGAATAGACTGCAAAATGGCTGACCTAGCAGAAAATCACGGTTGCCATGCATGACCAATATCTCACAGCCAGCGACTCGCAGTTTTTTTAATTTAACGATAAGCGGGGTGAGCCAATGCGTTATTTTTTCTTCTTCTGACAGTGACAAATACCCATCATCACCGATCCAAACCTCAAACCAATCGCCTAAGATAAATAATCGTTTAAGCTGAGGCAGGGCAAGGCAATCATCAAGCAGTGCCAAAAAAGCCTGCACTAAGGCAGGCTCTTCAGGCGATAAATGCAAATCGCTAATCAAAACTTGCCGCACTTCATGAGGGCGGGTTGTGATTAAATGATTAAAGGTTTGCATTTATCTTTTTCCTTATGAATTATCATAAGCGGCTATTAAAAATAAAACGCTTATTCTATATTGTCTACCAAGAAACTATTATCGCGTAATGATAGTCGCTGAATTGATGATTACTGGCTCTTTTGGCACATCAGCGTGCATGCCAAAACGGCCCGTTGGTACGCCGCGCATTTTATCGATCACGTCCATACCACTGGTGACTTTACCAAATACCGTATAGCCCCAACCTTGCATGTTTTTGCCAGAGTGGTTTAGGAAGTCATTGTCTTTTACGTTAATAAAAAACTGGCTGGTTGCCGAATGCGGGTCCTGTGTACGCGCCATTGCAATCGTACCTTTATCATTCTTCAAACCATTGTCGGCTTCGTTTTCAATTGGCGCATTGGTTGCTTTTTCATTCATGTCAGCGTCCATTCCGCCACCTTGAATCATAAAGCCATCAATGATGCGATGGAAAATCGTACCGTCATAATGACCAGATTTAACATAGTTTAAAAAGTTTTCGACCGTTTTTGGGGCTTTTTCTTCATTGAGTTCGATAACGATCGCACCCATATTGGTGTCAAGTTCTACTACTGGTGGCATGTCTACCATGTGATATTCCTTTTTGATTATAGCGCTATAAATAGCACTGTTTTGAGTGGTGACTAAAAAGTTATGGCTAGTCTAACGGCTTTTTTGTCGTCTGTCATGTATCAGGCTGTTAATGCCTTTGCAAAAGCTGATAGAATAACGCAACGTTATCTTTTACCAGTGATTTTTGATTGATTGTTTTAAACTTTATTATTTTAAACCTTCTATAAAGCGTAATGACGCGCGTTATACACTGAAAACTTGCGCTAGGAGCAATACCCGATGAGTGAGCACTCAAGCAACAATGTACAAAAAAACGAACAAAAAAATGACTTTATTCGTAATATCATTCGCGACGATGTCAAAGCGCAAAAATACCCTCAAATCGTCACCCGCTTTCCGCCTGAGCCAAACGGCTACTTGCATTTGGGCCATGTCAAATCTATCTGTTTAAACTTTGGTATCGCCAAAGAGTTTGGTGGCGTTTGCAACCTGCGCTTTGATGACACCAACCCAACGGCAGAAAAGCAAGACTACATCGATAATATCAAAAACGATGTGAAATGGCTTGGGTTTGATTGGGCAGGGGATGCGCATCATGCGTCAGGCTACTTTGACCAGCTCTACGCTTGGGCAGTGCAATTAATTGAGCAAGGCGATGCATATGTAGATTTGCAGTCTCCTGAGCAAATCCGCGATAACCGTGGTTCATTTAACGAAGCAGGAACGTCCTCGCCGCAGCGTGACGCCAGTGTCGAAGAAAACTTGAAACTGTTCGATGATATGAAAAATGGTAAATACGCCGAAGGTGAAGCGGTATTGCGCGCCAAGATTGATATGGCAAGTCCAAATATGAATATGCGCGACCCTGTTATCTACCGCGTTATGCATCAAGAACATCATCAAACGGGTGATAAATGGTGCATTTATCCGATGTATGATTTTGCTCATCCGCTCTCTGACGCGCTTGAAGGTATTACTCACTCATTATGTACGCTGGAGTTTGAAGACCATCGCCCCTTTTATGATTGGGCGGTTGAAAAAATTGGCTTTGACGTGCCGCCACATCAATATGAGTTTAGCCGCCTAAACGTCGACCATACCCTGACCAGTAAGCGCAAGCTTAAGCAACTGGTCGATGAAGGCATCGTTAGTGGTTGGGATGATCCGCGAATGCCAACGATTGCGGGAATGCGCCGCCGTGGCTACACGCCAGAAGGTTTACGTGATTTTTGTGAGCGCGTTGGCGTGACCAAAGTAGACAGCGTCGTTGATTTTCGTCTATTAGAATTTAGTATTCGTCAGTCATTAGAAGCCACCACAGGGCGTGGTATGGCGGTATTAAAGCCATTAAAGGTTACCATTACCAACTTTAGCGAAGCGGTTAGCAGCTGGGAAACTGAAAAAGCCGACAGCGTTAATGCACGCTGGGATGAAGATGCACAGACTTTATGGTTGACGCAACCAAACCATCCGAATGTCGATATGGGTGAACGTGAAATACCGTTTACCGAAACCCTCTATATTGACCAAGGCGATTACGAGATTGAACCGCCGGCAGGTTATAAACGTTTATCACCAGAGAAAAATGAAATTCGTTTGCGTAATACCTATGTCTTGGCAGTCACTGAGCACGTGCTAGATGATGCGGGTAATGTTGTTGAACTCAAAGCAACGATTGACCCTGCGACTTTGGGTAATAACCCTGAAGGCCGAAAAGTAAAAGGCGTCATTCATTGGGTCTCAGCAAGCCAAGGCGTTCCAGCGACGGTACGAATGTATGAGCAGCTGTTTAGCGCGGAAGACCCAAGCAGTGTTCCTGACGTTCATGAAGCGCTAAATCCCAATTCGCTGACTGAATTGGACGCTGTGGTTGAACCGTCATTGGCAAATGCTGATGCAGGCACACGATTTCAGTTTGAGCGTGAAGGCTATTTTATTGCCGATAGTGAAGATCACAGCAGTGACAAGCCTGTATTTAACCAAATCGTTAGCCTGCGCGACAGCTATAAACCGGCTTAAATTATAGTTATTAGCTCTACTATAGTGAACTCACATTAAAATCGAGACAGTGTGACCAGGGCGGCTGAGATGAATTTTTCGTAGCCTCTGTGATAACAGCAAGCAAGGAAAGTCTATATCAGGCGCACATCATTATTGATTTTATGTTGAACCAGTGTTTAAGACAATACTCCACAATAGTAGTTTTCAAAATTGCCTATTTCTAGTACGCTAGGGATGGGTTTTTTTGTATAAGCATGGATTTTAATAATAAAGGGTGAGGGTAGTTAAATGGCAAAGTTTTTAAACAGTAGCGGTACGACTTATCATTTGGAAGAATTGATTAAAAATGCGTCTGATAGGCTAATTATTATTAGTCCATATCTAAAGCTTAATGAACGTATTAAAGAGCTCTTAGAAGACCGTAATCGTCTCAAGATTGATATTCGAATTGTCTATGGTAAAAATGATTTGCACCCTGAAGAAATAAATTGGCTTAAAAATTTAACCTTTATTCGTACCAGTTTTTGCAAAAACTTACATGCTAAATGCTACATCAACGAAAATGAATGTATTATCACCAGTTTGAACCTTTACGAATTTAGTCAAGTCAATAATAATGAGATGGGCGTATTAATTTATCGTAATGAAGACGCTAAGCTCTATGCTGATACGTATGAAGAAGCACAGCGTATTATTCGTATTAGTGATGAAGTGCGCATGTCGCTTGAGAAAGTGACTGAGCCTGAAAGTAGAACTGATAATACAGCGAGTGCTAATACGCCATCTAAAAACAATATTATCAATAACACGGCGACTTCTAACGAAACGCCTAATTATTCTAAACTAACGACCGCAAAGCTTGCTAAAGAGTTAGGATTAAAGACACAAGCGTTAAATGACAAATTATTGACGGCTGGCTATCTGCAAGAGCAAGAAGGGGAGCTGTTATTAACAGATGCTGGACGTGCCGCTGGCGGAACCAGTAAACGTGGTAAATTTGGTGAGTTTTGTTTGTGGGATTCAGGAATGGTTATCTAATGAGGATTTAAATTTGCTATTAGATCGCTTATTCATGAGTTACTTAGTAATAAATGGAATAAGCGCATTACAATCCATCACAAGACATTCATAACCAATTTGCTAAGATAAAAGAGAATTCTTGCTGACGTACGTTGAGTTATTGTGTAGTATTGACTGAGTACGTTGATAGCTAGGTACGTTTATAATAATAGAGCGCATGAATGTGTTTGGATCTTAGAGCTCACTACTAACATAAATAAGGAATGAAGCATGGCAAATTTACGTTTAGGTGATACCGCACCAAATTTTGACGCGTCAACCACTGAAGGTGATATCAACTTTTATGATTGGGCTGGAGATAGCTGGATCGTCTTATTTTCACATCCTGCAGATTATACGCCAGTGTGTACCACCGAGCTTGGGCGTACGGCAGCATTGGGTGGCGAGTTCCAAAAGCGCAATGTTAAACCAATCGCATTATCGGTCGATGGATTAGAGGATCATAAAGGCTGGGCAAAGGACATTGAAGAAACCCAAGGCACAGCCGTTAACTTTCCTATTATCGCTGACTCTGATCGCAACGTTGCTGATTTATATGACATGATTCATCCAAATGCTGATAATACAGCGACGGTTCGAAGTGTGTTTATCATTGATCCTAACAAAAAAGTACGCTTAATACTTACGTATCCAGCCAGCTGTGGTCGTAACTTTGATGAAATCGTCCGTGTTATCGATGCGATGCAATTGTCTGATGAATATAATGTCGCAACGCCAGTTGATTGGAAAGAGGGTGACGACGTTATCATTCCTCCAAGCGTCAAAAATGAAGATATCGCTGCCAATTATCCTAAAGGTCATACCGAAGTTAAGCCTTATCTCCGTACCACACCAGCTCCTAATAAGTAAGCAGTGAATCTGATCATTTATTAATCATAAAAAGCCCTATAACGAATGGTTATGGGGCTTTTTACTATTATGAGCTCGGTATAAAAATATCCTATGGCTGTTTTATTTGGAGTTAACTAGATACATATAACAAGCAGCGCCAAGGTTTTGCTATGATGGGGAGAGTGAGTTTATATACCGCTTAGAGAATTGAATTTTACTCATGCTTTATGCTCACTGTTTATATGAGAAGTTAGCTATGAGAAGATAGTTTTTTAAAATTATAATTAAGTTTGTTTATTATAAAATTTAATGGCGCTGAGTCGCTTTTTAGCGTTACCTTACAAGGAGTTTGTCATGAAAAAATTATATGTCACCCGAACTGCACCGAATCCGCGTAAAGCGCTTATTCTACTAGCCTCAAAAGGTATCGATGTTGATGACATGGATGATCTTGATGTCGTCGATATTGATTTTGCTACTAACGAGCAGATGTCTGATGAATTTACCAAAATAAATCCGATGCAGACGGTGCCTGTATTACAGTTAGATGACGGCACCATACTTAATGATTCGCAAGCCGTTTGTGAATATCTCGATAGAGTATATGGCGAGCGTTCGGTGATGGGAAATGACGTGGTACAGCGTGCTCAAGTGTGTTCGATGCGTCGTATCGCTGAGTTTGAAGTATTGTATAACTTTATGCTGGCATTTCAGCACAGTCATCCATCAAAAGCGCAGCGAGTTGAACAAGTGCCAGAATTTGTGGGGCCATCCATCGCTCGAGCGGTAAAAGCGTTGCCTTATTTTGAAAACGCCTTAAAAGGTCATGACTATCTGATTGGTGATCAATTAAGCTTTGCTGATATTGTGCTATATTTAGGATTAGATTTTGGCAAACTTCTTAAAGTGAACCCGAATGAGCAAGGTGAAAACCTTGCGCGATTTTATCAAATGATGAATGAGCGTTTTAGTATTAAAAATATGGCAAAGGCCAAACCTGATCATGAGTGAGTAGAATAAACGCCGATTTATCATTCAGCAGTGTTTACCTATAGCCTTAAGTAGCCGATGTGATGGTTAGCTACTTAAGGTTTTTTTCATTGTTAAATCAGAAAAATAAACAATATCAGTTACTATCAAGATATAAAATTAAACACTTCGTAACAATGCCAGTAGTCATCAGCGTTATAGTAGTCAAATTATTACGCTCTGGGTAATATGCTTTAGATAAGGGGATAAAATTACTCCTTGAATTGTAAAAATAGATTATAAAAAGTTTAACCACAAGGTATGACTGCTATGGCCTCGTCTTCTAGAACGGTATCTTTTACAACGCTGTCTTTTATGAAATCATCTTTTATCACCTCTCTAGCGAGATTGGCTCTATTGCCAAGTATCCTAGCGGCAAGTTTGGTGCTAGGGGCATGCCAAGATGCTTCTGGGCCTAATACAAGTAATGTACAAGACGAGAGCAGTATGAATAACAGCGGTGTAGATGGTAGCGTTACGGCGTCTGATGCCATAACAAACGATGAGGCCGTAACAGATGAGGTAAGCGCTGAAGAACAAATGATAGCCCGTCTGTCACGTTATCGCTGGACACTCATGTCTGTGGAAAATAAAGACGCCCAGCCGTTAAATCTGCTGTCAGATATAAAAGACCAAGTGCGCTTGACCTTTAGTCAATACCAAGGCGAGAATAGCCTAAACTATAGTGTGGGCTGCAATACCATGAGCGCAAGTTATCAGCTTCAAGGTCAGACGTTGACCATCCAAGACGGTATGAGCACCAAAATGTCGTGCGGTGAGCTTGATAAGGCTGAAAACCAATTGAATGAGCTGATGCAAGGTGAAAGTCAATTGACCTTAGTCTTAGACAGCAAAGACAATAATAGTAATGCTGATAGCGCAACAACTGAAAGTCATCAACCAGTCTTAACGCAAATCACAAGCGACGCGGCGACGTTAGTTTGGGCAGGAAAGCTGACTTCGCAAGCCAAATATAATAGTAAAGGTGAAACGGTATTTTGGGCAGTAAATGCTAAAAAAATAGCCTGCACCAATGGTGGCTCAGAGATGTGTATTCAAGTAAAACCCATTACCTATGATGACCAAGGCATTAAAGTGAGCGAAGGTGAGTGGTCAGCCTTTAACGGTGAAATCGATGGCTATCAGCCTGATGGCATGCATGATGAAGTACTACGTCTCCAGCGCTATGAGTTAGACGGTAACGAGAATGAAGAAGTGCAAGAATATGCTTATGTACTCGATGCAGTGATTGAAAGTAGCGTGGTAGAGTAATGCTTTGTTAGAGTAGGTTTGTTGGTCATTTTTATTATTTAAAATGATGACTCAAATAGAAGAGATAATTTAAACAAGAAACACGCGCCGTTTGGACGCGTGTTTTTTTATATTTATTACTTCTATCACTTTACTGCGAACTTATTTTTTAACGCAAATTTCCTAAGTCTTCTTCGGTCAAACGCCAGCGGCCTTTTTTCTTCGAAGCACCGCGACCACGCATGGCGCTGTTTAATATCAGTTTGTTCATTGAATGGCTTGAATGCGCATGACAAATGGCGCAGGCTAAGCCGTCAGCGGCATCTTGTTGCGGTACAACTTCTAAAGACAGGATGCGGCAGACCATTTCTTGCACCTGCTCTTTTGCCGCTGCTCCATAGCCGCAAACAGCTTGTTTAATTTGGCGAGCGGTGTATTCGGATACTTCTAAATCGAGTGCGACCATTGCTGCTATAGCCGCACCGCGAGCTTGACCAAGCTTTAAAGCTGAGTCTGGGTTTTCTGCCATAAATACTTGCTCGATGGCCGTATAAATAGGCTCATCGGTATATTTTAAATGGTGCTGGGTGATACGCGTCAAACCATTAAAAATACGCTTTAGGCGTTCCGGCATCTCTTTGGTATCTGTACGAATGGTGCCTGCGTCAATATAGGTCAGTTTATCACCAGTTTGTTGAACAATGCCATAACCGGTCATGCGCGAACCCGGATCAATCCCGATAATAATTGCCATAGTATTCCGTCTTGCTTACATTTTGTTTTATGGCTTAAAAATCAGCCGTAAGTTTGATAGTATAGCAATCAATCCCCATATACATCATATGTTAGCCATATTAATTTGCATGGCGCTTAATTTTTTAGATTTTATCTTATAGGACGACACTTTATGGGTCAGATAGTTGGTATTGCCATCGTTTGGTTTATTATCGAGATGCTACTGTGGTATTTACTTGCTCAATTTATGAGCGGTTGGTGGGTGTTTATGTGGTTTATTATCGCCGCCGTCATCGGTATCTCGCTCGTGCGTAAAGGTATGGCAGCACTCAATCCAATGGCACAGCAAATGAAAGCTGGTGGAATGATGAACCCAGCAATGCGTCCGCAAGAATCCACTATGATTAAAAGCGTGGCTATGGCAGCCGCGGGCATTTTGCTACTAATTCCAGGTGTGCTTAGTGATTTATTAGCGTTATTAGTTATATTACCGCCAGTGCAGAAAAAACTCAAAGACTTTGCCAATAATTATGTCATGAATAATCAGCAAAAAATGATGGAAATGATGGCAAAACAGATGGGTGGACAAATGGGCGGCGGCCAAAATCCGTTTGGTGGCATGGGTGGTCAGAACCCATTTGGCGGCCCAGGCGGCATGAACAACCAAAATCCGTTTGGTCAGCAGCAACAAAACCCATTCGGTAATGTGTTTAAACAGCATACGACGGTTGATGGCACCGCCAAAAACGTCCCTAAAGATGTAAAGAAAATCACCAAATCTGCTAATGATGAATAATGGATTTATTGTTAAATAAGCAATAAACGACCATAAAAAAAGCCTCTTTTATCATTGATAAAAGAGGCTTTTTAGTGGTTAAAAACTATTTTTTATCATGCTTATCTCTATAAATGAAGCGAATGAAAAACAGTCAATAACTAAATAAAACAACCGAAGTGCCGCCGTAAGATGGTGACCCATGAACCGTGAAGTTCAGGGCGGATGCGTCACTGCCTCTGCAGGTTTCCTGAGACACCGCAAGCAGTGCAGGCATACACAATGAGGCAATAGGTACCACATCCTGGTAAAGCATTATCGGCTCAGGGAATATACATCTACTAGCCAACACTTCAGAATATAATTATCTTAACCAATGACTTGAGTGATTGCAAGTACGGTTTACAGATTGATACGTAGGGGTCATTATCAGCATTAAAGATGTTGAGTATTAACCCTATTTTCTAGAAAATTAGAGGTCTTTCAAGTGCTTAAAGTTTAGCCTAAACGACGATTTTTCAGCTATTTTGAGATATGTGTTAATATAGAGGCCTTTAAACATCCTAAGATAGCATTCTAGGCGTTCATTCACTTGAGGAGCGGTAATCCATGACCAACAATCAGCAACAATCAGAATTTATCGACGATAGTCAGGCTAAGCTCAATAATAAACAAGATAGCGAGCAAAATAAAAAAATGCCGCATGTCTTAATGATATTAGATGGTTTTGGACATCGTGAAGACGATAAGGATAATGCGATTGCTGCTGCCCATATGCCAAATTTGGATAAGATTTATCAGCAGTATCCGCATGGGTTGATATCGGCTTCAGGAAAAGACGTCGGTTTACCAGACGGTCAGTTTGGTAACTCAGAGGTGGGGCATATGAATTTGGGCGCTGGCCGCGTGCTTTATCAAGACTCAACCCGTATCTCAAATGAAGTGGCCAATCGTGAGTTTTACAAAAATGAAGCGTTAGTCAATGCGGTAAAAGCAGCCAGTGAGCGAGGCGGTAACGTCCATATTATGGGACTGTTATCAGATGGTGGCGTCCACTCTCATCAAGACCATATCGAAGCAATGTGTCATTCAGCATTGGTACACGGCGCCAAAAATGTCTTTGTTCACTGTTTCCTAGACGGCCGTGATACGCCACCAAAGTCTGCTGATAAGTATATCAACCGTTTACGTGACCACATCGCAAAACTCAATGACCATTATGAAGGCGGCCGCGTCCAAATTGCCAGTATTATTGGGCGTTATTATGCGATGGATCGTGACAATCGCTGGGACCGCGTGCAAAAAGCCTACGAGCTACTGACCGAAGGAAAAGCTGATCGCTTAGCGACGCGGGCAGATGGCGCGATACAGGCCGCTTATAAAGCCCGTGAAACTGATGAGTTCATCAACCCCACCGTGGTGGTTGGTCGTGATGAAGTGCCTCATACTGTTGATGATAATGATGCGCTTATTTTTATGAATTTCCGCGCTGACCGTGCCCGTGAGCTTGCGCAAGCATTTGTGCTACCAGATCATGAGTTTTCGGGGTTTGCTCGTCATAAACAACCAAAACTTGCTGCGTTTGTGATGTTGACGAAGTATTCTGACGTGCTAGCAGGCAATCCAAAAACCAATATTGCTTATTATCCAACCTCATTGACCAATACGCTTGGCGAATATTTGCAAAATGAAGGCAAAACCCAGCTACGAATCGCTGAAACTGAAAAATACGCCCATGTGACTTTTTTCTTTAGCGGCGGTCGTGAAGAAGAGTATAACGGCGAGACGCGCATTTTAGTGCCGTCGCCTGATGTTGCCACTTATGATTTAAAGCCAGAAATGAGTGCGCCTGAGGTTACGGACGAGTTGGTAGCGGCAATTGAGTCAGGTAAATACGATGTGTTAGTGGTTAACTATGCCAATGGCGATATGGTTGGTCATACAGGTATCTTTGATGCTGCGGTTAAAGCGGTAGAGGCGTTAGATGTGTGCATTGGCCGAGTAGAGAAAGCAGTACGGGCTGCAGGTGGCGATATGCTTATCACCGCTGACCATGGTAACTGCGAGCAGATGCAAGACTACGAAAGCGGTCAGGTGCATACGCAGCATACCACAGAGCACGTGCCATTGATTTATATTGGGGAGCAAGCAGTAAAAGTCCGTAGCGGCGGTAAGCTCAGTGATATCGCGCCAACTATTTTGGCGTTGATGCACATTGAGCAGCCAACAGAGATGACTGGAGAAAACTTATTGGTTCCAGCCTTATAAGTCAATCATTTAATATCACGTCAGTAAAGCTAAATTTAAATTTCAAAAAAAGGGGAGAGATAGTGTCTATCTGAACTGAACCCCATAAGTTGG
>NZ_DKGQ01000050.1 GCF_002453355.1 Psychrobacter sp. UBA6766
TTTTATTTTGAACTGACTATAATAAATAACAAAGGCTATTCTATAGATGAGTTATTTGAAGTAGTTAATGCAGTTAGAAGCTTGCAACTAGATAAGATGAATCAAGCTCTACCTGAAATGCTAAAGAAGCATCCAAGAGATTGGACTTATCTTGATGCTCATATTTTCTCGGTTGAAGAAGTCGTACTAAAATTAAAATCAAGTTTTGAAATAGCTACTGTTAGAAAAATAATAGAGTCATTTGTTAGTAATGAGAATTATAGTTTCAGCGCTCTTGATGACTTTAATCAAAAAAATGCCTTTCCAATAATACAAATATACGAAGATCAATATATTTTGTTTCAAAGCTATAGTTTATTTGAAGCCTTGTATGAATCTCCCTTTTTTTGGTTTATTAATGATAAAAACTACCGTAATCAAGCAATGACTAATAGAGGGAAATTTACAGAAGAGTTTTCTGCTGCAAGATTGTCCTTAGTTTTCGAAAATAGTAGAGTTTTTCCAAATGTAATTATAACGAACGCGAAAGGTGATATTTTAGGAGAAATCGATGTATTGGTTATGTTTGCTGATAGAGCAATAGCTGTACAGGCTAAGTCTAAAAAACTGACTATTACTTCACGCAAAGGTAATGACCAAAGTCTTCAAGATGACTTCAAGAAAGCGGTACAAGATGCTTATGATCAAGCATATTCCTGTTCTAATTTACTCTTAAGTGACGATAGTATTCTTATAGATGAACAGGGAAGCCAAATTGATGTATCTAATATACTATTCAAAGAAATATATCCTATTTGTATTGTTTCTGATCATTATCCAGCCTTGTTTTTTCAGTCAAGAAACTTTTTAAAGTATAAAGTGACAGATGTCATAAAGTCACCATTTGTCATGGACGTTTTTTGTTTAGATGTTCTAACTGAAATGCTAAAAACCCCCTTATATTTTTTGAGCTATCTCCAGCGTAGAACTGATTATGCGGAAAAACTATTGGCATCACATGAGCTAACTATACTCGCATATCACTTGAAAAATAATTTATGGTTTGATAGTAATTTCTCTATGATTCATTTTCATGATGACTTCAGTGCTGAACTTGATTTAGCTATGTTATCAAGAAGGGATGGCTTGAATGGAAAAGACACCTTTGAAGGTATACTTACTAAATATGCAGGTACCAATATTGATGGCATGATCAAGCAAGTTGAAAGGCGTAATGATTCGAGAATTATTGATTTTGGTTTGCAACTTCTTAAATTAAGCGAAAATACAATATTTGAAATAAATGAAGCCATAGAAGAGTTGTGCAGAAGATCAAATCACGACGGAAAAAATCACGATTTAACAATGGGTTTTGATAATGATGGTTTAACGATACATTGCAATAATGATGAATTATCAGAGGCCAGCCGGACACTTAAATCACATGCAGAACTAAGAAAGTATTACTGTAAAGTTCCAGAGTGGCACGGTATATGTATCGATCCGCAAACAAAAAAAATCAGATTCGGTATTAATTTAAATCATGAGTGGCAGTTTTCAGAAAAAATGGAGAATAAGTTATCTACAATGGCTAAGCCATCAGGTCAAATTAATTTGAAAACTAAAGTTAAACCTCCGAAAGTGGGTGTTAATGATGACTGCCCTTGTGGAAGTGGTAAGAAATACAAAAAATGTTGCCGATCTTAAAAATTTAAGCCATTATTTTCTCAAATTATTGTGTAAGGAACACCATGAACCATCTCACCGTCGGACAACGCGCGCCGCTAAGCAACCTTGCTATTGATGACAGCGCACCAATTACGCTTAAGTTTACCCGTCAAAGCCCAATAGAGATGGACATCAGCTGCTTTGCCTTAGACGCAGCGGGCAAACTGGTCAATGATGATTACATGGTGTTTTATAATCAGCCAGCCTCGCCATGTGGGCAAATCAAGCTCACCCATTACGAGTCGCAGCCAACAGCGAATAAAGGCATTCAAGCCGAGTTTGAGGTTAATTTATCCAAACTGGCTACGAATATAGACAGCTTATTTTTTGTGTTATCAGCCGATACCCCGCTCAATCAAATTCAATCGTTAGAGATTGGCATTTGGCAGCAATCGCAAAAAGTGCAGGTAGAGTATCAAGCAGCAGGCTTTGCCCAGCAGCAAGCCAGTATGCTGATGCAGTTGTATCGTAAGAGCGACGTTTGGCGAGTATCTAATGTGGCACAAGGCTTTAATGGTGGACTTGCCGCCATCGTGCAGCATTTCGGTGGCGAGGTAGAAGATGGCAGCTCGCAAGCAGTAGAGGCGACCACAACGCCAGTGCAAACAAAACCATCGCTCGAAAAGGTCATGCTAGAAAAAGCACCAAAACTGGTCAATCTGGCCAAAAAAGCCACGATCTCGCTAGAAAAGCGTCAATTACAACAGCTAACTGCTAAAGTCGCTTTAGTATTAGACGCGACAGGTTCGATGAATCGCCAGTATAAACAAGGTCGCGTACAAGAAGTCGTTAATCGTTTATTACCCTTAGCAGTCAGCTTCGATGATGACCAAGCGTTAGACTGCTGGACATTCGGTGAGCATTGTTCTTATTTAGGTGAGGTCGGACTCAATAATTACACCGATTTTATTGATACTGTACAAGGTGGGTGGCGCAAATGGGAGCTAGGCGCACGTACCAATAACGAAGCGGGCGTAATGAAAGCAGTCACTGACTTTTATAAAAAGGACGGACTTGACGTTCCGGTTTACGTTTTATTTATCAGCGATGGCGGCGTCCGAGATACGCGCGGTATTACTGACATCATGATTAGAGCAGCAAAGCTTCCCATCTTTTGGCAATTCGTTGGTTTAGGCGGTCGTAGCTACGGCATCCTAAAAAAGCTAGATGATATGACAGGCCGACTACTTGATAATTGCAGCTTTTTTGAGCTGGACGATTTAGATGATGTTAGCGAAGAAGCCTTATATGAAAATATGCTAGAAGAGTTTCCAAGCTGGCTCAAAGAAGCACGTGAGATCGGATTGATAGCGAAATAAATAAATTAGAATAGTATCTTCAATAATAAGACTGTTCATAGTCTAGCTGTAGCGGTTTTTCAGTACTAAAAATTCAGTCAAAGATTGTGAACTCACTTACCCAACATCTAACCAAACATACCTATTAATAGCAAAAACCTTGCAAAAGTAGCCTTGTACCGTTTCGAGTGATATTGCATGCTTAACCTCTAATAAATACCAGCCAACGACGCCTTTTATATGACTCAACCAAAAAAAGCTTTTTATTATCGACCAAAGACGAATCAGCACAGTAGCCCAGCGGTGCGTTGGGCATTTTTGATATTTGGTTGGATATTTTTTGTCTTGGGAATTATTGGAGCTTTGCTACCCGTGATGCCAACCGCGCCTTTTATCTTATTAGCAGCAGGTTGCTGGGCACGAAGCTCACGACGTTTTCATTTTTGGCTGATTAATCATAAGTATTTTGGTAAGTTTGTTCGCGATTGGGAAGAGCGCCGCGCTGTTCCGCTGTATGCCAAGTGGTTAGCGACGATTATGATGTCTGTATCTACGGCGATGTTATTTTATCGGTTGCCAGCCGATATGCTATGGGTAGCGTGGCTAGTTGCATTGGTATGTAGTAGCGTCGCTATATATTTATTTCGTTTGCCAAATGCCTAGACTTAGCGTTTAAATGCTTAAAAGATTTGTTAAATGTCTAAAAATAAAGCAAATAAGCGCAAAAAATAGCCAATAATTGCGCTTTGTTACACTAAAGATAAGATAAGGCTTGCGATACTGCGCTAGGCCACCTATAATACCTCCAAGCTTAAGAGCAGTTCTGCACCAAATCATTACCTCGTAGTATTAGTTATAATCCTTCGTTTTAATATTTATCGTTCAGTAGCTATTTGCAAGCGTTATCGGCCAATTAGGCCAAAAATAAATTAAATATCAGGGTTATGACTATGTCAGACGTTCAAAAAGGTACAGTTAAGTGGTTCAACGAAGCTAAAGGCTTTGGTTTCATCGCTCCAGAAAACGGCGCAGACGTTTTTGCTCATTACAGCGAAATCACTGGTTCAGGTTTCAAAACTTTGGCTGAAGGCCAAGAAGTTGAGTTCACTGTAACTCAAGGCCAAAAAGGCCCACAAGCACATAACATCGTTGCTATCTAATTTGTCTTTCTAGACAATTAGAGCAAGATGAATAAAGAAACGAGCCTTCGGGTTCGTTTTTTTTTCGTCTGACTTTTAATAGCAAGCATTTGGTATTAATAAACAAACCACACGTCTCTATAATGCAAAAGCCTACGAACTATAGCAGTCGTAGGCTTTTTTAATGTTATTTAAAGCTAAGTTAGATTGTTTGATAGGTGTGAAGTTGCTCAATTACTTAAAGAGAGCTAATACCAATATTAATCAAACCACCACCGACGATCAACCAAGTAAACATAATCGCCCCAAGTATCAGCGGTTTTACCCCAGCTTGTTTAATAGCGCTCATATGTGTGGTCAAACCAAGGGCAAACATCGCCATCGTTAATAAGACATCATCTAGTATGACCATGCTATGCTCAAAGCTTGCCGTCATCGGTATCCAAGTATGTAGTAGTACCACTAAAATAAAAATAAAAGCAAACCAAGGAACTTTGACTTGTTGCACGCGATTCATCAATGAAGGCTTTTCACCATTATCGGTACTGGTCTTAGTCAAGGCGAACGATAAAATCAATAAGAAAGGGGCGAGCATCATGACGCGAATCATCTTGGTTATGACCGCTGTATTACCAACATCGGTGCTAACGGCGTTACCAGCGACCACGACTTGCGCGACTTCATGAATGGTTGAGCCCGTATATATGCCGTATTGCTGCGCGTTTAGCCAAGGTTGCAACCAACCAAGCTGATACAAAAATGGATAGAGCAGCATGGCAATCGTGCCAAATACGACTACCGTGGCGACGGCGATGGTGACTTTATGCGCTTCGGCTTTAACCACGGGTTCTGCTGCAATCACTGCCGCTGCGCCACAAATACTTGCTCCTGATCCAATCAATAACGTTGTTTGCTTATCAACTTTGAGCCATTTTGTGCCAAGCCAATAGGTGATTAAAAATGTCGAGGTCAGTACCAGTGCATCCGTCATTACTGCTGGCATACCAACGCTTGCGACTTGGGTTAAAGTCAGTTTAAAACCGTAGAAAATAATGGCAAGGCGCAAGATTTGACCTTTAGCAAAACCAACACCGGCGCTTAATTGATCAGAAAAATTGGGATAAACCGTATTACCAATTACCATGCCAAGTAAAATTGCCAACGTCAAAGAGGATAGGCCAACAATGCGTCCATTTGACCATGTGTCTAGGCTGATATTTAACCATAAACAAAACAAGCTCCCAATCAGCACGACGATAAGCCCCATTATATGACGGTTATGCGGGCAGTAATGATTCATAGATTGGGTTAAAGTGTTCATAGCGTACACATCCTATTCTTTCTATTTGATAATCTAAATAAGCATAAGCTTATGACTAGACAGTATAAGGCAAGTCAATTTATAATAAAAACAGATTAATAAGATATAAACTATCGATTTTTTAGGTTGATAAGTTGTTGTAGGCTAGGTCGTGTCCTAATTAGTTGAAGATAAAAGGCTGGTGAAAGAGGTGATCCAATCATGAAAAAAGTTATGCAGCTGCTACCGAGGATTACCCTTAAGCAGCTATCGGTGTTTGTCAGTATTTACCAAACTGGTAGTACCAGCCGAGCCAGTGAGGAGCTGCATCTATCACAGTCAGCGGTCAGTAGCGCACTCGCTGAGCTGGAGTCAAGGTTGCAGATGCCATTGTTTGAGCGCGTCGGCCGCAGGCTCAATCAACATCCAAACGCTCATCCTATTTATATTCAGGCGCAAGCGATTTTGGGTCAGGCTTTGGCCCTAGAGCATTATCATAAGCATCAAGCGGGGCAAATCCATATTGGCGCTAGCACGACTATCGGCAATTACGTGCTACCACCGCTACTTGCTAAATTATACGCGGCACTACCGGATGCCCATATCGATATGTATATTGCCAATACCCAAGAAGTGGTCGGTGAAGTTGAGCAATTAAATATTGATATTGCTCTGGTCGAGGGTATGCCACGCCCGATGGATATGAAGGTGATTGAGCAGCGAGCTTGGCGCACCGATACCTTGATGGTATTTGCTAAATCTAATAGCAAATGGTTGGCTGACATGACCTATAACGAGAAAGAAAGTTGTTATGAGCTCAGCACGGAACAACTGGCAAGGCTACCGCTATTGGTTCGAGAGGCGGGTTCGGGGACACGGCAAATCATTGATGAGCAACTATTACAGTACCTGCCGAATGCCGAGATTGTTATGGCGATTCAGCAGTCAGAAGCCATTAAGCATATGGTCAGCGCCGATATTGGGCTTGGCTGTTTGTCGCAGTATGTCATTCAAGCAGAATTAGAGAAAGGGTCGCTAGTTCAGGTCAAAGTAGAAGGAATAGATTTATCGCGAACGTGGTGGTTAGTCTGGCATAAATCTCGCCATCAAAGCCCCATTTGGCAAAGCTTTATTGATATTTTAAGAGAGGATTCACGTTAGCAATACGTGTAAAATTATTGGTGAGAATATTTACTATTTTGATAAATAATAAAAAAGCGCAATGTCAACAATGCGCTTTTTTTAATAGTTTTGAATAACTTGAGATCGATATTAAGTCTGCTCTTAAACTTATCTATTAACTGGTTTATCCAGTCGAACCACTAAGCTGTCACAGGGCACATTTGGCAATATATTATCCGCCGTCGCGCCACTTAGCCAAGCAGCAATCCCATGACGCTCATGACGACCGATGACCAACAAATCCACCTCATGTTTGTGGCAGTAATTGACGATACCTTCGCTGTTTGAGATGGCAGTGGTCACTTCAGAATTGACCGCATGCAAGTTGTTACGATCCAAAAACTGCGCCAGTTTGGCACGTGCTTCTTGGCAGCGTTCATCATCAATCTCATCGTATAAACTTGACGCAGGCACCAGCTCGTAGCCAAAGCCAACCATAGTATCTCTTACGATATGTAATACCGATAGCTTGGCGTTAGGGCGATTTTCGACGATACGTTTGGCCTTTTGGGCGACTACATCAGCATCGGACATCAAGTCGGTAACCAATAAAATATGTTCGTAACTCATGATCGGCTCCTTATAACAGATGATTTTAACTATAGCACTACTACTGACTACTGTTAAGTGTACTTTGTTAATTCCACATTATCTTTATGTTCCACACTACCTTTATGTTCCACGCTACCTTTATATATAGCCACTTTTATCCTTGTCATGTCTTGACTTATCAAGTTCTCAGCCCCATCTAATGTCGTTAGGCAAATTCTTTTTAGCTGATAACTGCCATTCTATTTAAAGATTACCCAGACATTTTTTATAACGCTGCTATTTTTATACAAACGAATTTCATAAATATAAATCTTACCAATTTTGATTGCTTATCCTGAGATGCTTTATTAGTTAACGATCACATGAGCGCTTGACGAAGAAGCTATCAAGATAATCTATAAGGAAAATTATGACAGACACGCTATTTACCGCTGATTTAACCCTGCATCCAGCGTTTGAGCTGCTTGAGCATCGCCATATTGAGGCATTATCAATGGATGTGCTGATAAGCCAGCATGTCAAAACAGGCGCGATGCATTATCATTTGGCGCATCCAAGTGATGAAAATGCCTTTTTGGTCGGTTTTCGCACCCAACCGATGGACTCAAAAGGGGAAGCGCATATTTTAGAGCACGTCGCATTGTGTGGTTCTAAGAAATTTCCTGTCCGTGATCCGTTTTTTTCGATGATTAAGCGTTCGCTAAATACCTTTATGAACGCGATGACAGCAGCCGATTGGACAGCCTATCCGTATGCCACGCAAAATAAAAATGACTATTTTAACTTGCTAGCCGTTTATCTTGACGCGTCATTTTTCCCTAATATCCATCCACTTGATTTTGCCCAAGAAGGTATTCGCGTTGAATTGGACGAAAACGATAAGCCGCAGTTTAAAGGTATCGTTTTTAATGAAATGAAAGGCGCTATGAGTGGCGAGATTGACCAGCTCTATCATACGGTTGCCCATCATTTATTTCCAACGACGACCTATCATTATAATTCGGGCGGTGATCCTGCGGATATTCCTGACTTGACCCACCATGAGTTGGTTGAATTTCATCAAAGCCATTATCATCCGTCAAACAGCGTGATTATGAGCTTTGGTAATATTCCCGTTGCTGAGACCCAAGCAAAAATCCATGAAGATGCCTTGATTCAGTTTGAAGCCGGCAAAAAACACGTGTCGCGTCCAGAAAAGCGTCTATCTGCACCAATCAGCGCGGTCGACACTTATACGGCTGACGAAGCAGGGCCGGATCAAACTCACCATGTGGTTGCGTGGTTGTTGCCGTCGATTACCGATCCAAAGCAGCGTTTGGCGCTGCGTCTATTAGAAGGCGTATTGGTTGAACATGCTGGCTCGCCGCTACGGGCGTATTTAGATAGCCATCCACTTGGTAAAGCGCCAAGTCCGCTATTGGGACTTGATGACAGTCATTATGAAATGGTCTTTTATACCGGTCTTCGCGGTTCAAACCCTGAGCATGCCGAGGCGGTAGAGCAGGGCATTATGGACTTGCTGACCGAAGTTGCTAGCAAACCAATTGATGATGAAACCATCGAAACCATTTTGCATCAAATCGAGATTGATCAGCGTCATATCGGTGGTGATAGCATGCCGTATGGTCTGAATTTGATGCTAGAAGGCTTTAGCACAGCGATTCATGATGGCAATCCTATCGATGTTTGGGAAGTCGACGAGCATTTGCAATGGCTTCGTGAGCAAGTAAAAGACGAACAATGGCTACCGAACTTAATCAAAACCCATTTGCTCGATAATCAGCATCGTGTTCGCGTCACCTTAACACCTGACAGCGAAAAGTCTGCCCGTTTGGCAGCAGCCGAGCAAACCCGTCTTGATACCATTGCGATGGATTTGACCACTCACGATAAAGATATCTTAAAGCAGCAAGCGTTAGATTTGGCTGCGCGCCAAGCAGCGCCTGATGATTTAAGCTTATTGCCGAAAGTTGGTCTAGAAGACGTTCCAACCGACATTAGCTTTAAGCAAGGCTCACAAAAGCAGGTCAATTTAAGCGGGCAAGACAGCACCTTATTTGAATATGAAGCGGGCACCAATGGCTTGTATTATTATCAAGTGATTGTGCCGTTGACCGATGCGATTGGTCATCAGGACACAAGCGAGTTGCCGGTTAATGAGGTGATTAACCATCCATTATTGCCGATTTATCTAAGTTTATTGTCGGAGTTGGGAACCGATTCGCTAAGTGCCCATGAAATGCAAGCCAAGCAAGCGGCGCATTCATCAGGAGTGACGGCGCGTATCAGTCAGCGTACCAATATCTATGATAGCCAGTCGATTAGCAGCTACTTTGTCGTGGCAACGCGGGCGCTAAATCGTAAGCCTGAAGCAATTGATTTGCTCAAAGAAGTCATGGAGCACAGCGTCTTTAGTGAGCATGACCGTATTAAGGAAATCTTGCAGCAGCGAGCAGCTGGTTGGCAGTCAAACCTTGCAGGTTCTGGGCATTCATATGCGATGCAAACCGCCAGTCGCGGCATGAGCCGTCAAGCGCAGCTAGAGTATGTTCGCAGTGGTCTACCAGCATTAAACGCCCTAAAAGGCTTCTTAATCCATGATAGTAGCGATGATGCTCAGTGGGATAAATTGGCAACCAGTTTGATGGATTTACATCAACGTTTAATCAGTTTGCCAAAGCATGCGATTATCATCTGTGAAGCGGAGCAAACCGAACGTTTAAGTAATTTAATCGTTGATAGCTGGAAAGACAGCCAAGCGCCAAAAATTGCTGAAAAATTAAGCAATACTGAAATGGCTATTGAAGCAAGCATTCCAAGTGAGTTTGCCGAATTGCAACTTGAGGCGGCGCTCAATGGTGAAGATAAAGGCGCTCAATTAGAAGAAGTTGCTGTTGAAGATTTGGCATGGTTGGTTCCAACTAACGTCTATCACAATGCCAGCGCTTATACCGTTCCTGCGGCTGACCACCCTGATACCGCAGCTTTGATGGTGTTGGCGCCATATTTACGAAATGGCTACTTGCATAGCGCCATTCGTGAACGTGGCGGTGCTTATGGCGGCGGTGCGGGTTACGATGCCAATGCGTGCGCCTTTAAATTCTTTAGCTACCGTGATCCGCAGTGTGCTGAAACCTTTGCGCACTTCGACGCTAGTATCGAATGGTTATTAAATGAGCCACAAACCGATGAGCAATTAGAAGAAGCCATCTTAGGAATTATCTCAGGAATGGATAAACCTGGTTCTCCAGCAGGCGAGGCCATCAAAGCGTGCTTTGCCAATCTGCATCATCGCGGTGTAGAGTGGCAGCGCAAAATGCGCGCGGCAATATTGGCGGTGACCGTTGAGGATTTACAGCGCGTTGCTAAACAATATCTGCAAGGTCAAGACCATGTGCGGGCAGTACTGGCGCCGTATGATAAAGAAGAAGCCGTAAAAGAGCTTGGCTTTAACGTTTGTAAAATCAAAAGCTAAGCAATGAGATTCTAATAACTTAACTGATATATAAAAAATCGCCGCTTTCAATGTTTGAAGGCGGCGATTTTTATTTTAATTTATATTCGTACAGGATTATCTTTTAAAAATTTATTTTTTAATTAAGTAATTTGCAACCGCTCTATAAGCAGGTAATGAGGTCGGGTCAATTTTGCCGTTACTGGCTTCAGGGTACGAAGCGAAACGAACGATAACCATGTCGGCAGCTGGATCAACATAGATGGTTTGACCATGGACGCCGCGCGCCGCATAAATGGGTGTTGGATTATTAAACAACCACCACATACTTTTATAATTGCCGTTTTTTAGCTGGTCGTAACCCGCTTTGGCAAAGACATTTTTATCGCCGCCTGCTTCAATATTATCAACGACCGCGGCTGGGAATAAGCGTTGACCATTACTCTCGCCTTTATTAAGCATTAGGCTTCCGATTCGTGCCATGTCATGTAATCCTGCGCTGATTCCGCCGCCCGCAAACGGCGTACCTTTACTATCAACGGTCATATAAGCGCTTTGTTCAGCGCCGATTTTTTGCCAAATACGCTCTGAAAGCAAATCGTCAATTGCTTTGCCCGTCGTACGCGAGATAATCCAGCCAAGCGCATCGCTGTTAATGGTTCGATAATTGAACTCTGCGCCATGTTGACCTTTTTTCTTGACGGTTTGCAAGTACTCGAAGTAACCGTTAGGGCCAGTGTAGTCATCAGGTTTAGGTAGGGGGCTTGCGGCTTCGGAGTACTGCCAAATGTCAGAATCAGGGTCAGCATAGTCTTCACTATAATCAAGCGCTGTGGTCATATTCATGACTTGGCGAACGGTCGCATCACCAAAACCGCTGTTTTTTAATTCTGGGATAATGGTGCCAACCAAGGCACTATCATCGAGCTTACCTTCGGTGACGAGAATTTCGGCCAATAGCCCAGTCATTGATTTGGTCATCGACATCGCGGCATGATTACCCAATTCATTTAGGCAGCCGTTTTGGTGCTCATACACCACCTTACCATGATGCATAATCATGATACCGTCGGTATAGTTGGCGTCCAATGATTGCTTCCATGTCATAGGACTTTTACCGCCAGTAGGAGTAAAAGTGATAGCGTCGATATTTTTATCAAGATCATAATCAAGTTTGGACGGCGCACCGATACCGCGACTGACTTCGGTAGTCGGCATTAGCTCGCGAATATGACAAACCGTCCAGCGCAGTTTAGGAAAGCTAAAAAAATCTGAGGAAGGCTGAGCGATTAACTTGTCTTTAGGGGGTGGAAAACCTTGCATCCAGCCTAGGGTTTTTGGATCTGATTCTTTGGCAGTTAACGGAGCATCAGCTGCAAAGCTTGTGATACTGGTTAGACTCATAGCAATGACCATTGGCAGTAGTGGTAAAGAGCGTTGTAGAACAGTCAACATGATATTCTCGCAAATTGGCTTGAGTGGTGACTTTTAGGCAATAAAAAACCGTCGATGTAAATTTAGGATAATTCTTATCGACGGTTTTTACGATTTGTTTTTGTAATGTTGCTGTTCTATGTGATGAGTATTTATAAAAAATGAACCCTTTTATTAAAAGCGTTTAATAGCTTGGTCTTTACCAATCAACTCCTGGTGAATGGGAAATTGATTATGGCTATCGAAATGCTGACGGTCTTCAAAGTAACTTTTTAACGTTCTGCGAACGGCTTCAAAGGCGAGCTTATCCCATGGAATGTCTTCTTCAGCAAATAACGCACAATCCAAACTTTCTGAACCAATGCCATAAGCACCGTCTTTTAGCTCAGTAATATAGATACTGTAGATCTGCCCGATGTCAGGGATATCATATAAGCAATATAAATGTGGGTCAGTGACCACGGCCTCTGCTTCTTCAAAGCTTTCTCTCGCCGCACCTTCGGCCATGGTTTCACCATTTTCCATAAATCCCGCTGGCAGTGTCCATAAGCCATATTGCGGTTCAATCGCCCGGCGGCATAGCAGCACTCTGTTCTTATGCACCACGAGTGAGCCGCAAATTACCTTTGGGTTTTCGTAATGAATATAACCGCAATGGGGGCAAACCAAACGCGGCATATTATCTGTGGCTGGTATTTTGCGTTCTGCTTCATGACCGCATTGTAGACAATAGCGCATATCAACTGCCTTATGTAATATAAACGAGAGATGAGAAAAAGTTATCGGACTTTTAAGAATTATAATTCTTGTTTTATGACGTTCACTTACCAAAAGTTATATAGTCATAACGATTAGGCCTAAGATAACACAAATTCTCATGACACTGGCGATGATAATAAAAAGCCCACATTTTTACGCAATGGGTTTCTACTACAGTTGCGATTTGTAAATTTGTTATGGTTAAATCATCAATGCGCGTCACTATCAGGGCATTCCAGCCCAGCCCAGTCACATATAGTCAAGCCCACCTAAAA
>NZ_DKGQ01000015.1 GCF_002453355.1 Psychrobacter sp. UBA6766
CGTGGGGGTCAGCTGTTAGAGCTCTGCAAACAAGCCAATCACTATCTGGCAAAGTTTCGCATTATGGTTGAGCACAAAATAGGCTTAATTAAATTATTCAAAATTGTGGCTCATAAATATCGCAACCGTCGTCAACGCTATGATCTTAGAATGAAGCTATTCGCTGGTGTTGTTAATTTCGAGCTTGGTTTATGACTTTTGCAAGAGGTCTAGTCTAATCCAAATAAAACCGATACAACCCTATTAACAATAGCATTTAATGAAATAAACGATGACTTATTCAATAGACTATCGCAAACAGGTACTTTCTAGCATCGCTGATGGTATGACCATACGAGAAGCTGCGCTATTTTATGGACTTAGCACCAGTACCATTCACAGCTGGCAGAAGATTTTAGCTCCTAAAACAACCAGAAATAAAGCACCAACTAAAATACCTGATGACGCATTGATTGAAGACGTAAAAAGATACCCAGATGATTATAACTATGAAAGAGCTCGTCGCTTGAACTGTAGTAAAACGGGCATCTTCAATGCTTTAAAGCGTCTTGGTATCAGTCAAAAAAAAGACCTTAGAACACCCAAAAGCGTGTCCGATAAAAAGAGCGATATTCCAGAGTAGGCTTGATCGCTTTACGCAGCAAGGCTATCCCATTGTCTATATGGATGAAAGCGGCTTTGAGTCTGAAACCATTCGTTCTCATGGCTATGCACCGATTGGTAAACCCTGTATCGATAGCTACAACTGGCAAGCTTCGAGACGTACGAATGTCATCGGAGCTCTCTATGAAAAAATGCTGTTTGCGCTTGAGTACGTTGAGACAAATATCAATAGCAATATATTTTATGACTGGTGTAAGTTCACGCTAATTCCAAGTCTCAAGACTAAATGCGTGATCGTTATGGATAATGCCCGCTTTCATAAAAGCAGACGTATCCAAAAACTACTCAACAGACATGGCCATCGTATTCTTTGGCTGCCGCCGTACAGCCCTGATCTGAACCCTATCGAGAAAAAATGGGCACAGGCTAAGTTTCTACGCCAAAGGTGGATGGAGAATAATCTGCCTAAACTGTTTCATGATATGGGCTGTATCGATTTTATAAAGACTTAACTATATATATCAAATACTTTAATTTTGATGAAAGTCAAAATCAACTTATAAATTATTTCTTTTACAATTCTAATGAGGAATACGGTACTCATATTGAATTCTACTTTGAAATCTATTATGAATATCCTTTCAACTATTTCGATATCTTAATTGTGAAATTACTTCCTACAGTACTCAACGCATCATCTGAATTTGGTGCTGGTATGCTCAAAACTACTAAAGTTAATTCAGAAGGCAGAAAATCCATTCAGTCACTTTTCACTTCAGAAAAGTATAATGAGCTACAGGCTACATTACACTTGTTTGAACAAAAAGTGTTAAAACGTAGAGAAGAAATCTTAAGCTTTATTGACAAAAAAGATTCTAAAAAGTACAGAAAATATTTAAATAGATAAAATATGATAATTCTGAATCTAAACCCAACAAAAAAGGCCACCCCCTAAAGAGTAGCCTTTCATCAACAATTAAATTTCTATCAGCTCACTTCTTTCATCGCTTGCTTAAGCATCGGCTTTAAGAACTCACCAGTATACGAGCCTTTCACTTCTGCTACTTCCTCAGGCGTGCCTTCCGCGATTATCATTCCGCCACCTTTACCACCTTCAGGGCCAAGGTCAATTACCCAATCCGCCGTTTTGATGACGTCGAGATTGTGCTCGATGACCACGATAGTATTGCCTTTATCGCGAAGGGTATGGAGGATATGCAGCAGCTTATCGATATCATGGAAATGCAGACCAGTGGTTGGCTCATCCAAGATATACAGCGTCTGTCCGGTATCACGTTTGGCAAGCTCACGCGCCAGTTTGACGCGCTGCGCTTCACCGCCTGATAGCGTTGGCGCGGACTGACCCAAGCGAATATAGCTCAGACCAACGTCCATCAGCGCTTGCAGGCGACGATGAATCGCTGGAATCGCTGAGAAGAATTCAGTCGCGTCCTCAACCGTCATATCAAGCACATCAGCGATGTTCTTACCTTTATAGTGTATCTCTAACGTCTCGCGGTTATAGCGTTTACCATGACAGGTATCACACGGCACATACATATCAGGTAAGAAGTGCATCTCAACTTTGATAAGACCATCGCCTTGACACATCTCACAGCGACCGCCTTTGACGTTAAAGCTAAAGCGACCGGCTTTATAACCGCGAGCGCGCGCTTCTTGCGTTTGGGCAAACATCTCACGCACTGGCGTAAATACACCAGTATAGGTCGCAGGGTTTGAGCGCGGCGTACGGCCAATCGGGCTTTGGTCGATATCAACCATTTTATCCAAATGCTCAAGTCCGCTAATGCTGTCATGTTTATCAGCAATCAGCGTTGAGGCATTATTTAGCTGAGTGGCAGCGATAGGCATCAAGGTGCGGTTAATCAAGGTTGATTTACCAGAACCAGAGACGCCCGTAATACAAGTCATAATGCCAATCGGTAAGCTCAAATCAACATCTTTTAAGTTATTACCGGTTGCGCCTTTAAGCTCAATGGTCATCGGTACTTGTTTTGGTTTGGCTTTACCTTTTGCTTCCACTTCGATGGTTTTGGCTTTATGGCGAATGGCTGGAATCTCGATTCGTTTCTCACCGGACATATACTGCCCTGTGAGTGAGCCTTTGGTTGCCATAATGTCATCGACCGTACCTTGCGCAATGATATGACCGCCGTGAACGCCCGCACCGACACCGATATCGATGACATGATCGGCTTGGCGAATGGCATCTTCGTCATGCTCAACGACGAGGACGGTATTGCCCAAATCGCGCAAGCGCGTTAGGGTTTTAAGCAAGCGGTCATTATCACGTTGATGCAGGCCGATTGAGGGCTCATCGAGTACATACATCACGCCCATCAGACCAGCACCGATTTGGCTGGCAAGACGAATACGCTGTGCTTCACCACCCGATAGCGTTTCAGCAGAGCGGGCAAGGGTCAAATAATCAAGCCCAACACTGACCAAGAAATTTAATCGCTCATTAATCTCTTTAAAGATTTTTTCCGCCACTTCACCTTTATGACCACCAATCTTGAGCGTTTTATAATAGTCAGCGGCGTCACCGATAGACAGCTTGACGATTTGGGCAATGGTTTGATCGTCTACGCGCACATTGCGTGAGATTTCATTGAGACGTGCGCCATCACAGACGTTACAAGTGGTATCAGCCAAATATTTTGCTAATTCATCACGCACAAGGTTACTTTGGGTTTTGGCATAACGGCGCTCTAAATACGGCAGCACGCCTTCAAATGGCACGGTCTTATTGGTTTTACGACCGCGCTCATCGGTGAAGTTAAAAGTCAGCTTTTCTCTGCCAGAGCCATGCATGATGACATCTTGCTGCGCTTTTGGCAGGTCTTGCCATGGCGTATCCATATCGATGTTAAAATGATGACAAACGGTCGATAGCAAGCCAAAATAATAGGCATGGCGCTTATCCCAACCGTTAATCGCCCCTTGGTTAAGCGATCTTTCATGGTGGGTAATTAGCTTTTCAGCAGAGAAATACTGACGTTTACCAAGACCGTCACAGCTTGGGCAAGCGCCATACGGATTGTTAAAACTGAACATTCGCGGCTCAAGCTCAGAAACCGCGCGATCACAAACAGGGCAAGAATGCTTGGCAGACATCACCTGATTAGCGTCGCCGCCTTCTTTTGGATTGCCGTCCATAAAGTGCAGCGTCACTAGACCCTGACCTAAACGTAGCGCAGTCTCGAGACTTTCAGCAACGCGGTTGCCCAAATCATCACGGACTTTAAAGCGGTCAACGACGACTTCGATGGTATGTTTTTTCTTTTTATCGAGCGTAGGTAGCTCATCAGTATCGTAGACATCGCCGTCGACACGCACGCGGACAAAACCCTGGCCAATTAATTGCTCAAGCAAAACGGTATGCTCGCCTTTACGCTCACGAATGACGGGCGCCAATATCATTAACTTGGTATCTTCTGGCAATGCCATAACTTGATCGACCATCTCGGTCACTGACTGTGCAACCATTGGCTCGCCATGCTCAGGGCAGTAGGGCGTTCCGATTCGTGCATAGAGCAGACGTAAATAGTCATAAATCTCAGTAATCGTCCCAACCGTTGAACGTGGATTGTGGTTGGTTGATTTTTGCTCGATAGCAATGGCTGGCGACAAGCCTTCGATACTATCAACTTCTGGCTTTTCCATTTGTGAGAGGAACTGACGCGCATACGCCGACAAGCTTTCGACATAACGGCGCTGGCCTTCAGCATAAAGCGTATCAAACGCCAAGGACGACTTACCAGAACCTGATAAACCAGTAATTACCACGAATTTATCGCGTGGGATGTCTAAATCGATGTTTTTTAGATTGTGCGTACGTGCGCCGCGAATTGCAATATGGTCATGTGCCATCGTTGATAGGTTTCCTATTTGCTAAATGGTATATAAAATCTAAGCGTTAAATGTAGTTAATGAAAGGGCTGTTAAAAGCATATTTGGTTGTTAAGTTACTATGGCTTTATAAAAATCTGCCGTTATCACGAAATTTTCTTAATTAAATAACAGTCATAAAATGGTTCTTCACAAGCCAATAGTTTTTATAAAGTGCCAGTGATGAAGGTTTATATAAGCGTAACGTTCAAAGCTAACTTAATTCTTAACCTTGAAATCATTAAAACAATCTAAATGAAATGTTTGTTAACTAACATAAGTGCTTTGTTATAGATTGAATCTAGCTTTGTTTTTCAGCATAGTTTGCGAAAAAATGTCGGTTTTGAATATTGTTAGTTGTAAGTACTGCTTATTTAAGTATTACTTGTTTATATCATGCCGCTTTAGATTTTATTATTTTAAATATCGTATTTCCTAAAAGCTTGGCTGCTTTAAAAGCCAATATACTTGCTATATATCTCTATCATTAAAATCAGTTTAAGAACAGCCGTACGGTCAAGGCAAGTATCTTGTCAACGTCTTACTTTATTGTCATGGCAGCGGCATTATTCAAGGTGTGATGAGCCATTAGATGCACTTGGTAACAAAATTTTCGTCTCCATAAAAAGCATAAGTAGGTGCTAACAGGGCGGCTGCGGCAGTAAGATAAAAGTTTCGGCAACCAAACCGCGAATGGCTTATACTAGTGGGCCTAATTTATAGGCTAAAGCCTTGATAACGGCGTGATAATACCAGCAAGTCGCAGTGATAAACCAGCAATGATGAACCAGTGAGGCAAGTATGAATAGCGTAGAAAAACGGGCAATTATTGGGGTCGGTGGTATCTTCGCCTTACGGATGATTGGCCTGTTTATGATTGTGCCCGTGTTTTCGGTGTATGGTGATAATTATGCGCACGCGACGCCGTTTCTGATTGGCTTGGCTGTCGGTATTTATGGGCTCGGGCAAGCGATTTTTCAAATCCCGATGAGCCTTGCCGCGGATAAGTTTCCGCGTAAGCCGATTATCTTTTTGGGGCTTATATTATTTGCTATTGGCGGTGTCATCGCTGCCAATGCAACCGACATTTATGAGGTCATTGTTGGGCGGGCGCTGGCAGGAAGTGGCGCGGTCTCGGCGGTATTGATGGCATTACTTGCTGATGTGACGCGCGAAGAGATGCGAACCAAAGCCATGGCGACGATGGGTTTGACCATTGCCACCTCTATTATGCTGGCCTTTGCTTTTGGGCCTTTATTGGTCGGCTCGCTGGGTATCTCAGGGCTGTTTTGGTTAACCGCGGGCTTTGCTGTTTTAGCAATGTTGCTATTATTGTTCGTGCCGACACCGCTACGGGTGCTTAAGCATAATTTGGACAATAAATCGATCGGTCAGCAGTTGGCTGATGTGCTAAAAATTGGCGATTTAAACCGTTTGCATATCGGTATTTTTGCTCTGCATTTAACCATGACGGCTATCTTTGTTATCTTGCCGCATCAACTCAGTGAAGTACTTGGTTTATCAGTACGTCAGCAGGGTTTGGTTTATTTGCCGTTATTGTTTATTGG
The DNA here is from genome assembly GCF_002453355.1 of Psychrobacter sp. UBA6766. Lineage (GTDB taxonomy): Bacteria > Pseudomonadota > Gammaproteobacteria > Pseudomonadales > Moraxellaceae > Psychrobacter. The sequence goes on from NZ_DKGQ01000015.1 coordinate 6,084, forward strand.
CTTTGCGGTAGCGATACCTTTTATCATTATTGCCGAAAAGAAACGCAAAATGCGCCAAGTATTCTTAGCAGCGATTGCCTTAATGACTGCTGCTTTAGCGCTGTTGGCGCTTGGTAGTCAGGTTGGTGTTGGTATCATTCTAGGCTTGCTTTTATATTTTATGGGATTTAATTTGCTTGAGGCGACGATTCCTTCATGGATATCAAAACGTGCGCCAGTTGCTAATAAAGCGACGGCGATGGGACTCAATTCATCGAGTCAGTTCTTTGGCGCGTTTGTCGGTGGGGCGATGGGCGGATTATTATTAACGCAGCCGAATTTACTAGCGTGGAGCGTATTAGCCGTTATCATGGGCGCGGCATTGCTACTGATTATTCCTATTACCGATCCACCGTATTTATCAAGCACCACCGTGACGATTCCTAAAGATATCGATATTCAAGATTGGTCGCGGAAAATGCTGGCGATAGATGGCGTTGATGAACTGGTGGTGATGGCAAAAGAGCAGGTTGCTTATTTAAAATTAGACAAAACGCAATTGACTGATGCAGCCAAACAAAAGCTGTCGAATTTGGCGCAAAGCCCTCTAGATATCTAGGATATGTGGTCGATTAATTGTAAGCCTTTAACCGTAAATATATGCGACATCGGACGTCGCCTACACGATGATTGCGGTAGATATTTAAACAACAATTGGTTAAAGTAAACTCATATTACTGATATTATTAATCAGTTTCTATAAATAGTGATTAAAATATCCATTAAACGTTTTATAAGTAAAAGGACGACATTATGCGCGGAGTTAATAAAGTTATCATTATCGGTAACCTTGGAGCAGACCCTGAGGCACGTCAATTTAATAATGGTGGTAGCGTGACCAATATCTCGGTTGCGACATCAGAGCAGTGGACAGACAAGCAAAGCGGTGAAAAAAGAGAAGCGACCGAATGGCATCGCATCTCACTGTTTAATCGTTTAGGCGAAATCGCAGCGCAATATCTGCGTAAAGGTAGTAAAGTTTATATCGAAGGTAGCTTGCGAACGCGTAAATACCAAGATCCCAATGGTCAAGACCGCTATATTACTGAGATTCGCGCTGAGCAAATGCAAATGCTGGATGGTGCGACGGGTGGTAGTAATGACGGTGGCAGCTTTGGTGGCGGTCAAAGCTCAAATCAATATCAAGGTCAAGGCGGCTATGGTAATCAGGGCGGCGGGTTTGGTGGTCAAAACCAAAATCAAGGTAGCCAAAATAGCTTTGGTCAACAAGGAAGCAATCAACAAGGTGGCTACAATCAAAATCAAGGCAACAACCAAAACAGCTTTAACAATCAAAATGCGCCAGCGCAGCAAAACCAATTTAATAAACCTGCTCAATCAAAACCGACGGCAATGCCTGACGGTCCTGTAGATGATGATATTCCGTTCTAGGATATACCTTAAGATTATAAAAAGAGAGTCTGATTTGCAGGCTCTTTTTTTATGCCATTAGATTTATTTAATTCTATGACTGATAAAACGTTCGGTTTTGAGTAATGGTAATTGATAGGTTTAAGATAGCGATCAGTAGTGTTTAAAAAACAGTTAATTAATTGCTCGTATTTTTTATCGAATAACAATCAATACTTGTGATGATTTATATTTTTGTTTATATTACTGCTACTTAAGATCTTAATTGCTAATAAGTTTTTAGTAAAAATTCAACTCGATTATAACTTTGATATAAAAGTGGAGATTATGATGAACAAAAATAACGTCATTGATTTAAATAATTTAAATGTCGATGAGTTGCGCGCTATTACTGAAAATGCGCAGCAACTTATTGAGCAAAAACAGCATCAGCGTTTGTATGATGCCTACATGCAGTTTGAAAAAATTGCTGAAGACAGCGATGCGAGCATCGAAGAAATTCTACAAGCGGGCGAGAAACTTGAGAAAAAGCGCAGTATTAAATATCGTAATACGGATAATAATGAAGAAACATGGACAGGCCGCGGACGCAAACCAACTTGGTTGGTAGACGCGCTAGCGGCCGGTCGTAAACTTGAAGATTTTGCGATTTAGTTATTTAAAAATTTCTTTTTAAATTCTCATATTATTGTGCTTTAATGCCACATTAATAATGATTGTTTAATCAATAAGTCGATAGAAAAAAGTCAGTCTCTTTATCGCCGATATTTTGGTATAAAGATACTGGCTTTTTTTCTGTCAACTGTATGCCATTGTTTGCTATGATAATGACGTTTTTGTCTTATATAAGAGTTAGGTAACCGTGTCCCAAGTATCCACGTCGTCTGATAAGCGTCCCCGCAAGCTCTGGTGGCTATTTGGGTTTATATTATTCGCGCTATTTGCCGTTTTGCAAATGCCCGCCGCATGGCTACTTGAAAAATATGTCCCAGATACGCCGTATGTGCAACATGTGTCGGGCAACTTATGGCAAGGCTCTGCGATTTGGCAATTGCCTGTGTCAGCAACGCCGCTTACTGGTACCACTGAGTGGTCGTGGCAACCTTGGCATTTATTATTGGGCAAACTAGGTGCAGAGGTCGATATCAGCTCAGAACAGACGCGACTAAATGGTCAGGTAAAACTAGGCCTTAGCTCGTGGCAGATTCAAAACATGAACGGTAAAATTGCCCCTGAAACTTTGGCCAGAGTGGTTGATTGGCAACTGCCTAATACCCCAATTCAGGTCAATAATGTTTCATTAAAACGTCAATCAGCGGCAAAGAATGCTGCAAGCACTTCAAGCGAAAAATCAGGTAAAAATGCGGCGGGATTTAGTGAAGCGAGCGGTCAGCTAACGTGGGTTGGCGGCGAAGTTGGCTATCCTAGTGGCGGTAAGGTCTTTTATATCACCATGCCCACGCTACGAGCCGAACTTAGTGCCGAGCAAAAGAATAATAAAAATTTGCTGCATATCAATCTGTTAAACAACCAAGAGAAACGCTTGGGCGATCTGTATATCGATGGCGACAATATGTTGGATGTGAGCTTAACGCAGCGCCTACTAGAAAACATGCCGGAATATAAAGGACAAGCACCGCAAGATACGCCTGTGGTTAGTGTGCGGCAGCCACTACTTGCTGGTTTGGGGGCACGCTAGATGATGAGTGTTACCAATATATCTAGTCGTTTAAAACCTATTATTAATACCCTCAATCGCTTTTCAGCGTGGTTATTACTATTAGCCATTATTTGGTTGTGCTGGACAGCCGCGCGCTTACTGTGGTTATTGCTAGCGGCACCATTAGCTCCTGCATTGCCACTTGCGCCTTTACAAAGTTCGGCGAATTCAAGTACAGATTATAGTGGTTTATTTGCCATTTTTGCTGACCCTGATCCTATTGCTGCGCCAGTGCAGCCACCGCCTAATATTGGGTTAAAAGGTGTACTGATTGCTATACCAGAGAGTCTGTCTTCAGCGATGTTGGACGTCAATGGTGAAGTGAAAAATTACCGTATCGGTGATACTTTAAAAGACAGCGACTATACGCTGGTTGCCGTTGATTGGAATGAAGTCATCATTGCTGATGCTAATGATAAAGAAATCGTCATCAGAATGCCGGAAGCCATGCCGCTTGATCAAAGTGCTATGATGGCGGGTGCGGTGAGTAATCAACGTCTGCCAAATAACACTATGTTGCCTAACTCATCTAATGCGCCGTTGTCAGGGCAAGCCAATCCTGAGATGCAAGCAAATGAGGAGGCAAGTAGTGATAGCGAGCCGAAGTCGCCAATTGATGAAGCCGTCACCGAATTACAAGAAAACCCTGCCAGTTATTTAAGTCGAATGGGCGTGATGGCATCCGGCGAAAGCTATCAGGTCACAGCAGCTATGCCAGCGAAACTGCGTAATCGCTTAGGGCTTGAGCCGGGAGATAAGGTACTGACCGTTAATGGTCAAAGTGTCGGCAGCAATCCTGGGCAAGATGCCAGCGTGTTGCAACAAGTAAAACAATCTGGCGAAGCACAAATAGAAGTACAACGCGGCGATCAAATCATTACCATTCGTCAGCAGTTTTAATTAAAAATATTCATCAGTTCTTAATTTAGATAATATTAATTCAGCATACAAAACTCAGCAAACACGACATCAAGTAACATGCGACATTACTGTAGGTAATCATCAATATGGTCAGTTCTCAAAACTTTTCAGTCACGCCTTTGTACCATATCTTGCAGCGTTTGATGCGTTTGTGTCGTCCGCTTTGCCTAGCTGTGCCACTGTGGGCGGCAAGTACGGGCCTTGTTAATGCAGAAAGCTGGAAGGTTAATCTGCAAGACGCTGATATCAAAGCTTTTATTAATGAAGTGGCGACCATTACCAATCAAAACTTTGTCCTTGATCCGCGCATCAACGGTAATGTGACGGTTATTTCTAACAAAGCGCTGTCGCGTGACGAGATTTTTCAGCTGTTTTTAAGTGTGATGCAGGTGAATGGTATTGCCGCTATCGACTCGGGTACGACGATTAAGCTGGTGCCTGATAACGTCGCCAAACAATCTGGCGTGGCGGTGGACTTACGCGGAGATAGCGTTGGTGAAGCGCTAGCAACGCGGGTGATTTATTTGACCAATACCCAAGCCGCAGAAGTGCTCGGCGTCATTCGACCCTTGATGCCACAGTCGGCGCACGCAGCAGCAGTACCGGGCGTCAATGCTCTAGTGTTGTCTGATCGCGCTGATAGCCTAAACCAATTGACAGCGCTTATCCGCGATTTAGACAGCAACGTCAATGACAGTTTGCAAGTCATACCGCTGCGTCATGTCGATGCCGAGCGCATGATGGAGTTGATCAGCGCCTTGGTAGCAAGCGCGGGTAGCGGGCAAGCGCAAGGCGGTAGTAATCAGCTAAAAGTCATCGCCGATACCTCTAGCGATAGGCTACTCGTCAAAGGCAGTCCTGAGATGATTGCCAAAGTCCAAGAAATGGTGAGTCAGCTAGACACCACGCCATCAAGGCGTTTGAGCGGTCTGCGCGTCTTTCGTTTAAAATATGCCAGTGCTGGACACATTGCAGAGATGCTACGCGGCTTGCTTGCCAGTCAATCTATCAATAGCTCTGGTGCCGCCTCAACCTTAGAGTCAGCTTCCCTAAACGGTGCCAGTAGTACGGGGTCGACCATTAATAGTAGCGCTAATGCGCTTGCCAATAGTGCTACGAACAATACGGCTGGCAATAGTGGCGCGGCTTTATCCACGTCAAGTTTAGGCGGCGCAGGTAACGGTATCGGCGGTCGTCCCTTTAGTATTATCGCTGATGAAACCCAAAATGCGGTCATCGTCAATGCCGCGCCCGAGCTGATGTTCGAGATTGAAGATGCCGTCAATCAGCTTGACAGCCGCCGCGCGCAGGTATTGATTCAAGCGGCGATTGTCGAGGTGTCAGGCGATGACGCTACCCAACTTGGCGTGCAGTGGGCGCTAGGCAATGCCAATAGTGGGTATGGAGTGGTGAACTTTAATAATGTTGGTGCAAGTGCCGTTTCGCTTGCTGCTGCAGCGTTGTCGGGCGGGGCAAATATTAGTTCAGCGGCAGGCTCTATTGCTGGCGCGTTGATTGGCATCGGCGATAGTAAAAAAGACAGCCAAGGCAATACGCAGTTTTATGGCGCTATCTTACAAGCGCTTGATTCATCGACCAGTGCCAATTTGTTGTCTATGCCATCAATCTTGACCTTAGATAATGAAAAAGCCAGTATTTTAGTTGGTCAAAACGTGCCTTTTGTCACCGGTTCTTATACCACCGGCAGTGACTCTTCAACCAATCCATTCCAAACCATTGACCGCCAAGATATTGGTATCAATTTAAACGTTATACCTCATATCGGTGACAATGGCACCGTGCGTTTGGAGGTTTCGCAAGAGGTCTCATCAGTCGTACCCGGCAGCGCGGCCAATGCCAGCGGTCTTATTACCAATAAAAGCCTGATTAATACCACCATCCTAGCCGACGATCAGCAGACGATTGCCTTGGGCGGTTTGATGCGCGATAACACCACCACCCGCCAACAAAAAGTTCCCGGCTTGGGTAGTGTGCCCGTCATTGGGCGACTGTTCCGCTCTGATAATGACAGCACGCAAAAGAGTAACTTAATCATATTTTTACAACCGACCATCTTACGTGACGGCGGGGCTGTCGCTAGTGTGACCGAGCGTAAATACAATCAAATGCGCGTCCTACAGCTGGTTATCGACAAAAACGGCACGATTAAACAGTTGCCGCTTAGTGGGACAGAAGGCTGGAATGGCAATGTTAGCGCAGACTATGAATTGATGCCGCTCAATCCACTGGTTCCTAAGCGCGACCAAACGCCAAAATCGACCTCGCAAGGTTTCACTAAAGTGGACAGTCCAGGTAATAATGGCATGACGACTTATCCCTTAAAACGTTAAATTCAAATATGGGTCGCTTGCCAGTTAATATTGCAAGCGACGACCTCTAGGTTAAAATAAAACGATATAGCGAGTAAATATACGGCATGATGGCGTTACCGTACATTAGCTTGCGTATTCATAACACAGTTAAACACAGCGTATCCTCGAGCGGCGTATAATTAAAAGAGACTTAATAACGTATGGCTTTTATAAACATTTATTTATAACCATACTTTAAATGGCACTAATTTTAAGTGGCAGAAGTTTTGAGTAGCAGAACTTTTAAGACAATTAAATAAAGAGCAGTTAAAACAGATAGGCGACAATAATGGGCAATCCTAACAAAAATAGAAAAAAATGGTTGACCCTAAGTACGGTTGGCATGGCTTTGTTACTGATTCCGCGGCGTAGTAGTAAAAAAGCCGATAGAAAATTATCAGATGATGCTAAAAGTAATCGTAATGATAAAGTGCCTGGCAAAGTACCTAATCAGACAGATATTAAGGATAATTCAGCGCTAAAATAGAAGCTGTTAACATTAAAAGCTATTCTATTAAAGGCAATAACTACCGATTAAAGCTACGTTTTTATTTAAAAAATATTATTAAAATCATTAAATTTGGAGTCTATTGATGACGACGATTGACGCCTCATTTAACGCTAATGAGAACCTACCTACTATTTTCCCTTTAATCGATACGCATACCCACTTTGATGAACCGGTATTTGATGTTGATAGAGACGAGCAGCTACAAAAGGCTTATCAACATGGCGTACGCCATCTGGTGCTAGTAGGTTATTTGCACCAACATTTTGAGCGCCTGTATGAGACTGAGCAACTGATTAATAAACAGTCGCCCTCTATTGCAGGACAAACTGCTGAACAAGAAGAATCGCATCTTACGGCGCATATTGCCCTAGGTCTGCATCCTTTTTACATCGACCAGCATACAGAGGCGCATTTACAGAGTATGGCGCAGAGGTTAAATGAAAAGCGTCCTTTAGCCATCGGTGAAATCGGTTTAGATACGTTCACCAATGAAATGAAGCAGCCTGAGATGTTAGAAAAACAGCAGCGTTTTTTTAACGCGCAGCTAGACATGGCGGTCACGCATCAACTACCTGTGATGCTCCATATTCGTAAAGCGCATGCTGAAGCGTTGGCACTATTAAAAGCGCATGATTATGATGCCCATAAGCTTGGCGGCATTGCTCATAGCTTTAGTGGCGGCGAACAAGAAGCAAAAGCGTTTGTAAAACTGGGCTTTAAACTTGGTGTGACCGGTCAAGTGACCAATCCAAATGCAAAGAAGCTGCGCCGTGCAGTTCAAGCGGCGGTCGACACTTATGGCACTGAATGTTTGGTCATCGAGACCGACTGCCCGGATATGACGCCTATAATGTGCCAAGATTCGAGCGATAATCAGTCAGCGCATGGACAAAGTCCAGATGATGAAAGGGATGATGCGCCGACTCATAATAGAAACGTCCCTGCCAATCTGCCTTATGTATTAAGCAGTTTAAGTGAATTACTGGACGTACCAGCAAATACGCTTGCCGAGCAATTGTGGCACAACAGTTGCAGTGCTTTACAGACCGACTGGCATTATACGTGATAATTGTTATAAAACCTGCTGATTACTAATTAAAAACCTTTACAAGAGCTTTCACCTGTTATGACTGAAGAAGCACAATTGCAAACACTTACGGCACAGCCAGATACTTTAAAGAACCAAAATGTCATTGCTACTAATAAACAGCTTCCTTCTGAAAACTTGGACATAACGGGCTTAGACGAAGATAAAGATGAGCAGTATGAGCGCCGTTTTAAAGGTACGCAAAACCTTTATGGTGCCTCGGCAGTAGATACGTTTGCTGCAGCGCATGTTTATGTGATTGGTGTTGGCGGGGTAGGGTCTTGGGCAGCAGAAGCGCTCGCTCGCACGGCGGTTGGGATGATTACGTTGATTGATTTGGATATTTTGGTGGCCTCAAACATCAATCGTCAGCTACCAGCGTTAGACAGTACGTTTGGGCAAAATAAAATTGCCGCGATGGCGACACGTATCCGTGAGATTAATCCAAAAGTCACGCTACATTTAGTGGATGATTTTTTGACTGCTGAAAACGTCGCGGCGTTATTACCCAATCGTGAGCAAGCCAAAGCGGCTGCGCAAAAAAATCCCATTGTCGTTTTAGATTGTGTCGATGATATGAATGCCAAACTTGCCATTGCGCTGCATTGTCGTTTTAACAAATTAAAATTGGTTTGCGCAGGCGGGGCGGGTGGTAAAATAGACCCAAGCCAGATTCGCGTCAGTGATTTGCGCGACAGTTATCAAGATCCGCTATTAGCTAAGCTACGTAACAAACTGCGCCACGAAAAAGGCATCAATAGTGCGCTTAAAGAAAAGTTTGGTATCAAGTGTGTCTATTCGACAGAACCCCCGCGCGTCGATAAAAGCTGTCAGATGGGAGGGTTACACTGCGGCGGTTATGGCTCGGCGGTAGTTGTCACTTCGGTGGTAGCAATGTTGATGGTGAGTGAGGCATTACAATTATTACTCAAGCAGACGGCGGTTAAGCCAAACGTTTGATATGAATTAATGGAGTCCATTTTGTCTACATCCAACTTGCCCCAAAACGGTTATTGTTATCCTATCGCAGCGGATGATGCTGAGCGTATCAGAAGACTTAAAAAGTATGAGGTACTCAATACGAATGAAGAGCCAGCTTTTGCACGCTTAACTGAGCTTGCTAAACTGTTTTTTGATATGCCCATAGTAGCCATTACCTTTATAGATGAGGACACGCAATATTTAAAGTCAGGTCATGGGCTTGACGGTATGTGTACGACGCCGCGTGAAGTGGCTATTTGTAATTTTACCCTCACCTCAGATGAGGTTTTGGTGGTCCCAGATTTGTCAGAGGACAGCCGCTTTAAACACCATCCTCTGGTAGCAGAAGCACCGTATTTGCGCTTTTATGCTGGTGCGCCCATTATTATAAGTGAGGATGATAAGCCCTACCGTTTGGGTTCTTTATGTTTGATGGATGTACAGCCGCACCACGACTTTACTGATAAGCAAGCAAAGATATTAGCGCAATTTGCCATGATGGCAGCCGATGCCTTAAAACTACAAGATCAGCAGCGTCATGCGAAGCATGCCAATGAGATGAAGTCCGAGTTTTTAGCCAATATGAGCCACGAAATTCGAACACCAATGAATGGCATTATTGGTATGGTTGAGATGCTCAGCGAAACAAAGCTGAGCGCTGAACAACAAGAATACGTCGACAATATAAAGGTCTCAAATGAGCATCTGCTGGCAATTATCAATGGTATTTTAGATTTATCAAAAGTTGAGTCGGGCAAAATGACCATTGATTCTATTCCAATGAACCTCTCGAGCCTTTGCAATGAAGTGGTGAGCTTATTTGCTGTCAAAGCTCGTCAGCGCGGTTTGGTTTTAGACTACCATTTTACGGAGTCGTTATCGCCATATATCAAGGGTGATCCAGTTCGGCTTAAGCAAATCATGGTAAATTTGGTCAATAACGCGATCAAATTTACCCGCGAAGGTGGCCGGGTGACGATTGACGTCAAGCACATGCAAAACAATCCTTGTGGTAATGAATATGGAGATCATAATGCTACGTGCAATAATGCACTTCATGTAGAGCAGACTTCTCATTATAATACTGATGATAGTAGCTTGATTAATCATCAAGACATGACGTTCTGTATTAAAGTTACAGATACGGGGGTCGGTATTAAGCCTGAATCATTAGAAGCGATATTTGATGCTTATGATCAAGCCAATACCTATACTCATCGTCTTTATGGTGGTACGGGACTTGGCTTATCGGTTTGTAAATCTTTAGTGAACCTTATGGGTGGTTATATCGAAGTGAACAGTGTCGTCGGAGTCGGAACAACCTTTACCGTATTACTGCCATTACCTCTAATTGATGAGGCAGGCTACGAGAACTGGCAGGACTCGAACGACTTTGATATGACAGAGTCGAGTCATGAGCTTATCGGTCATATCTTACTTGTTGAGGATGATAGTGTTAATGCCATGATTGCTAAAAAGGCACTTAACAATAGCGGGCATACTGTCACTCACGTCACTGATGGGCAACAAGCCATTGAGGTTTTTGCTATGAATCCCGAGCTGTATGATGTCATCTTGATGGACCACCATATGCCAATTATGGACGGTGTTCAGGCGACTATTAAGCTGCATGAGCTTTATGATCCGCACGAGTTGCCACCTATCATTGCTTTGACTGCCAATGCGATGGATGGCGAGCGTAAAAAATACCTTGATGTCGGTATGCAAGATTATTGCACCAAGCCTTTTAAGCAAGAACAGCTTAATGCTTTGGTTCAATACTGGCTGATGCACAAGCAATCGATGGAAGAGTAATCTTTTATTTAAAATGTACGGTCTATAAACAAAAAAGCTTAACCACTTATTGAACTGACCCCCGAAACTTGG
>NZ_DKGQ01000039.1:0-123173 GCF_002453355.1 Psychrobacter sp. UBA6766
GATCCCAAATATAGGTAGGAATAAGGAGTTTGAATACAATGAAGAGCCTTATTAAGCTCAGCTCTATAGTGATATCTTGTTTAATATTGTCAGGGTGTTTTCCATGTAAGCTCGGGGACTGGAACTGTAGCCAAATAGACCCTAGATGGTCTAAAAATATTGATGAATGCCAAAGCACTCAAAGGAGTATTGCAAAAAATATTCTCAAAGACAGATATTCTGACAAAATAGATAGTGAAATAGGAAATAGCTGTATACAAAACACAAACTACAAATTTAAGACCATAAACTAAATTGTGCTCTTAATCAGGCTTTAAAAAGTGGATTCGTACTCACGGATAGAATGTGTATGGCAGGTACACCACGAAGTACACTGGAACTGTTTCGTGAGTAAAGTCGTTGATACTATTAGCCCACAGCCAAAGATTCAAGTCCTCACTAGGGCACCATGCTCACTCTCATAATCGTCGTTATAATAATAAATGATTTTAGAACAAAAATAAGACGCTGTGTCGGTTGTGCTAAAGTATGGATAGTTTACTAATAAAACACCTCAAAAATACAGTGTAATTATGAGCTGTGCTATAATTTCTTATTATAAAGCCAGCAAATAAAAGCGCATATAAATCCAGTATATTGCTGTCATAGCGCTATAGCCCATTTATCCTTTATCGATTAAGACCTTTTTATGTCCAAAACTACGTTTGATGCTCAATCTATTTCTAACAGCCTACGCTCTGCCAAACACCAACCGCGAAAGCGTTTTGGTCAAAACTTTTTACATGACCGTAGTGTTATTCGTGAGATTGTTGAGAGCATTCGTCTAGAGCGTGATGACAATTTAATCGAGATTGGCCCCGGTATGGGCGCGCTAACAGAGCCGCTATTGGCAGAAGTCGATGCGATGACCGTAGTAGAGCTAGATCGTGACTTGGCAGATAGTTTGCGCATTCGTATTGGGGCTAATAGCCATCCGAACTTTACGATTATCAAAGACAATGCCATGCATGTCGACTATCGTGAGCTGTATAGTCCTGAGCGCGGCAAGCTCCGCGTTGTCGGTAATCTACCATATAATATTTCTACGCCGATACTCTTTCATTTGCTCAGTTATGCTGATGTGATTCAAGACATGCACTTTATGCTGCAAAAAGAAGTGGTTGAGCGTATCACCGCTGAAGTTGGCAGCAAAATCTATGGTCGTCTATCGGTTATCATGCAATATCATTGTAATACCGACTATTTATTGACCGTACCGCGCGGCGCTTTTAATCCGCCGCCAAAAGTCACCAGTGCGGTTTTTCGCTTGACCCCGCATATTAACAAACCAATCGTGGCTGAAGATGAAGAGTATTTTGCACTTGTGGTGCGCGAAACCTTTAACCATCGTCGTAAGACGCTACGCGCTATCTTTAAAAGTTCTACGCTACTGCCGACCCTAAGCGAAGCAGATTTTGCTGCTTGTGCCATCGATCCGCAAGCGCGTCCTGAAACCTTAAGTGTGAAAGATTTTGTTAATTTAAGCAATCAAGCGCGTCAAATAGAAGCTTAATTTATCAAACAAAAATGATAGAGGGTTTATGAGTTTTCGCCATCAATATGTCATCGGTGATTTGCAGGGTTGCTACAGGGCCTATCTGCAATTACTTGAAACTTTAGATTTTGACCCAGCGCAAGATAAGTTATGGTTTGCTGGCGACTTGGTAGCACGCGGTGAAGATTCGTTAAGTACCTTACGTCATGTCAAAGCACTATGTGAACAAGGGGCTGCGGCAACGGTATTGGGTAATCACGATATCAATTTAATTGCGGTTTGGCGCGGTGCGACACCCATCAAGAAAAAAGACAAAACTGCGCCTATCTTTGCTGCCGATGATTGCGATGAATTGTTAGAATGGCTGCGCCATCAGTCATTACTGGCTTATCCTGATGAGCAGACGGTATTGGTACATGCGGGTATCCCACCGCATTGGAGTATTGCGGCGGCGGCGAAATATGCACAGCAGTTAGAGGCGCAGCTAAAAGGCAGCTTAGAACAGCTTGATCGTTTATTGCCGAATCTATATAGCAAAACTGCCGATGAGTGGCATGCAGACATTCATGGCTATACTAAAATGCGGGCAATTGCCAATTATTTCACGCGAATGCGCTTATGTAAACAAGATGGTACGCTTGAATTTGATTTTTCAGCAGGGTTAGATGAGCCAATGCCAAAAGATTTTTTGCCTTGGTTTGAATGGCAAGTACCACGTGCACGCAAGATTTTATTTGGTCATTGGGCGGCGCTTAAAGCTGAGGTTGATTTACCATATGCGCGTGCGCTTGATGGTGGCTGTGTTTGGGGTAATCATCTATTTGCTTATCGCTTGGGCGACGGCAAAGCCATCACCTCAAACGCTCACTGCATACCACCAACAGAACAATAGTCATGCTACTTTATAGACCATTGTCTTAGATAAAAACCGTAAAAAAACAACTTAACGCTTAATTTGCACTTAAACCGTTTGCTAAGCTGGTATTTAAGCCACCAAAACCGCCCACTTAACTGGGTAGATTTGGTGGTTTCTTTGGTTTGGGTAAGGGCGTTTTGGCATCGCCAGCCGCTTTACTGTCAGGATCGCTATCCTCATCTTTATGCGTCTTATCGTACTGGATATCGTTACTGTATGGGACGCTATTTAGCTCTTCATCTATTAAGCCATCATCGAGATCAATCGTCTTTTTGGCGCTCATCTGCTTAGTAGTGCTTTGCGCTTCTCGGCTTTTTAGCGCCGCGTCACCATGACTATCCGATATATTATTATCATAATCTATATCGGTAATAGCTTGCTCATTTTGCATGCTTTTTTGCTTAGATTTGGGCAGGATTTTGACATCCGATAAACGGCGCACGACATAGTTATGGGGGATGGGTTGTCCACCTTTATGAGCATTGGTATCATCAAAAATCATATGACCTTGGCTGTCGATACGGGCGTACTTCATCGGTTTATCGCGTGGCCAAAAAAAGTCAGAAGGGTGAGTCAGCATATGACTAAAAAGCTGCTTGGTTAAACGGCTCCACTCCATGAATTTGACTTCTTTAGAGCGCAGCGCCACAAATAATGCCAACGAGAAGCTCACCATCAGGTTGACCATTCCGATAAGGGCAACCCCCAAGATAGAGATGAAGACAACTGGCCAATCCCATTGATTGGCGGACATATTAAACAGTCCGTGCGCTAGATTCGCCGAGGCAAAGGCGATATGGCGGATATCGATGGGTAAGCCAAATAAAAAGCCAATAGTAGCGGTACTGCCTAAGAATACCCCAAATATAAAGTTACCCATAATAGCGCCAAGATTGGCTTCTACAAAACCACCTAATCGCTGCAACCATGCTTTGGGCAATAAATATTTAAGAAATCTATGACGTTGAATCCGAGCGCCGATTTGGTTGTAAACGGCTAGATTGTCATAATAACCGGCAATCAGACCTGATAAAAACAAATAAACGCCAGCAATCGCAGCATGAGGCAGTGCTAGTGAGCGAAAAGGGTCAAGTTCGTGGAGTAGATGACCCGCTTTATCAGTATTGATCATCGGCGAACCCGTATATTGAAGCCAAACAAAGGAGATAATAAGGGCAACGGGTATCGCGACCATCACGTTACCCATGATGGCGACAAATTGAGTGCGTAAAATATCGACCACCAGCTCTGATAATTTATTTAACTGGTGTGATTTTTTTCCTGAACCATCTGAAATAGTAGAGGCGATGGCTGCCGCCGTCATGGCAGGCTGCTTGGTGGCGACTGTACCGTGGACGATATGAATAAATACAAAGCCCAAACCATAAATCATACTATTGATAAAGGCACGTCCCATCGGTGCAAGCGCCAGATGGTACGCCAATATCTTAGTCGTCGCCATAAAAGCAATAATAAAACCACCGATAGAGGCTTTTTTAAACATCTTTTGATAACCAGCTTTATCGGTACTAATATAATGCTCACCAACGCGGCTGGCGTTTTCAGTAACTTTGCGCGATAAAAGCTTGGTGTTGTTGTCAATCAAATAACTGATGCTATAGCGCCGACTGGCTGTGGTAATTAGCGCTTGAACCAATTCAATCACCGCCCGATCGCGCTTATCGTGTTTGTCTGCTACTAGCTCAATTAAGATACGCATACGCTGAAGGCTTTGATCCAAGCGTAGCAGCATATTGGTTAGACGAATAGAGATACCCGTTTTATAAATGCGTTTTCGTATGGTAGCGACAATATCTTCGCACTGTTCAATCATAACCAATAAAGGTGCTGGATCCACAGCTTTTTCTGGCGTGATATCAGTTAAGTTATCAAGCTCATGGGCTTCTCGGTATTGATTGACGTACAATACGGCTTCTTGGTTTTGGGCGACAAATGAGGCTGAATAGTTCAGCATTTGAGGATAAAACTCCATCAAATCTGGATGTAAGCCTATGCCACTAATACGGTAAGATAAAATAATAATCGCGTTTAAAATGCTGTTTTTCGCTGTCGCTACTAAGTGTAAATGCTCATCATTAACTTTGAGAAACTCTACCAACTCATCCCACTTGTCTTTTTCGATGTTGGCGAGCCAGCGTTCATCAGAGCGTTTATCAAACAAATAGCCAACCAGTTCGACAACGGAGTCTTCTTGCGGCAATATCGGTAAAAAACGATGGCCAAGGAGGCGGCGCAAGCTGATAAAAAACCCTTGATCAGACATGATACCCGTGTCGGTATACAGAGCAATTTGGCGGTATTGAATGATAAGTTTTAAGACAAAACTAGATAGCCCGTCACCATACTCAGGGTGTTGACGCAGGATGTCAATCAAGATTTGAATGTTTGCATTGGCGAGCGCCGGTTCTTTATCGCTAACTCGCAGCTCATCAATCAAGCGTTTAAGTACCGCAGGATCGGGCACATCACTTAAGGCAGTAATCTGCTGCAAAATGTGTTTTATTTCTGACACATTGTATCCTTTATTATCGTTATTTTAATTCGCCCTTATAAAGACGAGCGATACTTTATATGGCATTATTTTAATCGTAACCATGCTTTGATAGTTAATTATTTTGTTAGCAGTTATTTTTTAGTAAAAACCAGAATATTTTAAGAAATTTTGTTATCAAAAAATGAGGTATCAGTATCACTTTTTACTGAACATATTGTTATGAATATTGCTTTGGCAAAAAAAAGGACAGTAACCACACTGTCCCTTTTTTTGGATTTTTATAAATAAATACTTAAAGTTAATTAGCTTGCAGGAACATCAAAATAGCTAAGATCAAAGTTCATCATTGGATCGCTACCAGCTTTTACCATCTGCGCGTGAGCATCGATGCGGGGCAAGATACGGCCAACGAAATAATCGGCAAGCTTGGCTTTGTTAGTGTAGAACTCACCTTCTTTACCGTTCGCAGCTTCAACCATGAGTGCAAACATATATGAGTAGGCAAGGTAGCCAAACGCGTGCATGTAGTCAACGGCGCAGCCATTGATTTCGCTCTTACGGGCGCCAATATTACTAAGCACAGCAGTGGTTAGCTCTTCAATCGTATCGGCAGCGTCTAGCGTTGCTTGCTTGATACCATGATCCGCTTGCATATTACTGACAAAATCACGAATTTCACCTAAGAAATGGGTGACGTATTTGCCGTTGTTACGCGCCACTTTTCGGCCTAGTAGGTCAAGTGCTTGAATACCGTTGGTGCCTTCATAAATCTGTGCAATACGAGTATCGCGAACGATTTGCTCCATTCCCCATTCGCGGATATAACCGTGACCACCAAATACTTGCTGGCAATCAATAGTCGCTTCTAAGGCTTTATCGGTCAAGAAGGCTTTGGCAACTGGCGTCAGTAAGGCAACGCGAGCGGCGGCGGCTTGAGCGGCTTCAGGATCGGTACTAAATTTCTCTTCATCGAGATTTTTAGCCACGTACATGGCAAAGCAGCGAGATGCTTCGGTGTTGGCTTTTGCATTTAATAGCATTCGACGAACATCGGCATGATAAATGATAGCGTCCGCAGGTTTCTCTGGGCTTTGAATTTGGGTATCACTACGACCTTGACCACGGTCATTGGCATATAGCGCTGCATTTTGATAAGCAAGCTCAGAACCACCCAGACCTTGCAGCCCCATGGTTACGCGCTCATAGTTCATCATAATGAACATTGATGACAGACCAGTGTTTTCTGCACCAACCATCCAGCCTTTGGCGTTGTCAAAGTTCATCACACAAGTCGCAGAGGCTTTGATGCCCATTTTATGTTCGATAGAGCCAACCGCCAATGTATTACGCTCGCCTAAGCTGCCATCTTCATTAACCAAGAATTTTGGAACGACAAATAGCGAGATACCTTTTGAACCTTCTGGTGCATTCGGCGTTTTTGCCAATACCAAATGAATGATATTGTCAGTAAGGTCGTGCTCACCGCCGGTAATAAAGATTTTGGTACCAGAGATATTGTAGCTGCCATCATCGTTAGGCACGGCTTTGGTTTTGATAATTCCTAAGTCAGTACCAGCATGTGGCTCGGTCAAGCACATGGTACCCGCCCATTCACCGTTGTACATTTTTTCCAAATAAGTTTGCTTTTGTTCTTCGGAGGCAGCGGCATTTAAGCAAAGCGTCGCGCCAACGGTTAGGTTTGGATACAGAGCAAATGCTTGGTTAGCGGTAAATACCATCTCTTCGGTCAGCATGGTCACCATTTTTGGGAAACCTTGGCCACCATATTCAGAATTACCGCTCAAGCCAACCCAGCCAGATTCAGCATACTGTTTATAAGCGTCTTTGAAGCCTGTTGGAGTCGTAACGACGCCATCACCTTCAAAGGTTGCGCCTTCTTCATCACCGCTGCGGTTGATCGGTAATAAAACGTTTTTTGACAGCTTTGCCATTTCTTCTAAAATCATATCGACTGTTTCTATATCGACATGAGCGAGGTTTTCGTTATTTTGCCAAAATTCAGGCGCATTAAATACATCATTCAAAATAAAGCGCATGTCGTTAAGAGGGGCATTATAAACAGCCATAAACATTCCTTTGGTTTAAATAAATAAAAGTGAGTAGGGCAAAGCGTTCAATTGTTCTTGTGAGTGCCGTTTAAGTACAGATAGCTAAAGTTTAGCAAATTAGCGTTATGACAGGTGTTTTTCTTCGTGAATTGTGCGTACACCAAAAGAATTACTAAATCATGTCCTCACAAAAATGCTAAGAAAATCGGCAACACACCTGAGTATGTTGCCGATAGGAACTGAATTTTAGAAACTATACTACGATATTAAAATTGAAGCGTTTTTTAATTAAAACGCAAATTGATCAACGTCCATCGTCATGTACGGTTCAACACCGGTGCTGATGCGCTGAACGTGGGTGGTGGTTCGTGGCAATAATTTCGCAAAGTAGAATTGAGCGGTTTTTACTTTGGCATCATAAAATGCTTGCTCGCTGCTACCGTTAGCGATTTCAGTTTGCGCCACTAATGCCATTCGAGCCCATAAGTAAGCTAAGGTCACGTAACCGCTGAAGTATAAATAATCAACAGCCGCGCCGCCAACCGCATCAGGATTTTCAGTCGCTTGCATACCGATACGAGCCGTCAAATCGCTCCATTCTTTAAGATGCTTAGCAAGTGGGCGGATAAACTGTCCCATTTGATCATTGTCTTTATTTTCTTCGCAGAAGGTCTGGATGATTTTGATAAAGTTAGCAAGTAGCTTACCTTGTGAACCCAATACTTTACGACCTAACA
Source organism: Psychrobacter sp. UBA6766 (assembly GCF_002453355.1). Lineage (GTDB taxonomy): Bacteria > Pseudomonadota > Gammaproteobacteria > Pseudomonadales > Moraxellaceae > Psychrobacter. The sequence goes on from NZ_DKGQ01000039.1 coordinate 7,772, forward strand.
AATCGAGCGCTTGAATTTCAGTGGTACCTTCGTATAAGCAAGAAATACGGGTATCACGGACGTTTTGCTCCATGCCCCATTCGCTGATAAAGCCGTGACCACCATAAACCTGTACGCCATGGTTGGCCGCTTCCAAGCCAGTTTCAGTTAGGAAAGCTTTGGCAATAGGAGTTAATAATGACAGCATTTGGTCAGCAAACTTCAGGTCATCGCCTTCGCCTTTTGCCACGGTGTCAGCAAAGTGTGAGAGGTAATAAACTAGCGCGCGACCACCTTCAGCAAAGGCTTTTTCGGTCAACAGCATATTACGAACTGCTGGATGGACGATGATAGGGTCAGCGACTTTATCTGGCGCTTTGGCACCTGATAGCGAGCGCATCGCTAGACGGTCTTTGGCATAAGTCAATGAACCTTGGAAGGCATATTCTGCTGCCGTTAAACCTTGAACGGCGGTACCGATACGAGCAACGTTCATAAAGGTAAACATACACTGAAGGCCACGGTTTTCTGGACCAATCAAATAACCGGTCGCGCCATCAAAGTTCATCACACAAGTGGCTGAAGCTTTGATTCCCATTTTGTGTTCGATAGAACCACAAACGACGTTATTGTTTTCACCTAGACTACCATCTTCGTTGACCAATACTTTAGGCACGATAAACAGCGAGATACCTTTGGTGCCAGCAGGTGCGCCTGGCAAACGAGCCAAACAGATATGAATAATGTTGTCGGTTAGGTCGTGCTCACCGGCTGAGATAAAGATTTTTTGACCAGTGATACTGTAGGTGCCATCTTCTTTTGGCTCAGCTTTGGTGCGAATAATACCCAAATCAGAACCGGCATGTGCTTCGGTCAAACACATGGTTCCTGACCATTCACCGGTGACCATTTTTTCTAGGTAGGTTTGTTTTTGCTCATCCGTACCATGATGCTCGATGGTTTGAATCGCGCCATGTGATAAGCCTGGGTACATAGAAAATGACCAGTTGGCTGTACCAACCATTTCATTGATGACGGTCGATAATGAAAATGGCATGTTTTGACCGCCAAATTCCTCTTCAGCAGACAAAGCTGGGAAGCCAAGCTCACAGTATTGCTTATAGGCTTCTTTAAAACCTTTTGGCGTGGTGACAGTACCGTTGTCAAAATGACAGCCTTCAGCATCGCCGCTTTGATTGAGTGGTGACAGCTCATTTTCAGCAAAACTTGCCGCCATTTCAAACAGACTGTCCATCAACTCGCGATCGGCTTCTTGGAACGCAGGCAAGGTTTTGTAGTGGCTTTCGCTGTCAAGTAACTCATGCATCACGAATTGGATATCACGTAAGGGCGCTTTATATTGCATAACTTCCTGTCCTTTTTTAAGATGCGACCGGCAGTAAGGCGGCAACTGTCAGAGGTTAAATCTGAGTCGCTCAACGGTTACTAGTATGGGGTTTGTCTGTGTGAATAACGGACAACAACACCGATCATATGAAATAAATTGAGAAGAGTAAAAAAGAATTATGACTGAATTCGTAAATTCTTGGTAAAAGATAGGCGTTCACTGGCAAATATACAAGTTTGGTGACAATACTGATAAGTCATCAACCTATCTTGCATCCTATATATCATCGACCTTACAGAATAAAACGACTCGCAATAACTCTACGAAAACGCTGTCGATCTACTTTTATTGAACCATATTAACACGAGTTGTTTTTGGACAAATGTTGCTGTTTTAACATCTCAGTTGCTTGCTCCGCAGGCATAGGTTGACCAAACCAGTAGCCTTGACCATACTGACAGCCCATGCTGAGCAGTAAATCGCGTTGCTGCTCGTTTTCGATGCCTTCAGCAATAACCTGCATATCAAGCGCTTCTGCTAAACCCAAAATTGCTTTAACAATCGCGCGTTGTGTCTTATCATTGGTTATTTTGGAAATAAAACTTTTATCAATTTTAATAAAGTCAAACGGGTATTCTTGTAAATAGCTTAACGAAGCGTAACCAGTACCAAAATCATCAAGTGCCAGACAGATGCCAAGCGCTTTGAGCAAATCAAGCTGCTTTTTGACATTAGTGTGCCGCTGTATCAAGGAAGATTCCGTCACTTCAATGTGCAGCTGATGGGCGGCAATATTGTGATTTATCAGTAAATGTCTCACCAAATCAAAAAAATCTGGCTGGCTAAATTCAGCGGCATCGGCATTGATACAGATATGTTGATGAAAGCCCAACCGTTGCCATATCGATAGCTGCTTGACGATTTGAATGGCCATTTGCGAAAATAGTTCAAACGACAGTTTGTGAGAAATGACCGCGCCCATAAAGTCCATGGGTTTCAGTAAGCCGCGGGTAGGGTGTTGCCAGCGCACCAACGCCTCAAAACCGGTAATCATTCCCGTATCTAAGGCAAATTTGGGCTGATAGTGCGGTACGAACTGGCCATCATTGGTAGCGACCCTCAGCTCAGATTCTAGCTGTATATTGTGCGCGTTAGCTTCGTTAATGGATTTATGGTACCAGCAGACATCATCGCCACCTTGTTGTTTGACATAGTTCAGCGCTTTTTCCGCTTTGGTTAATAACCCAATAAACTCATGGTCATTTTCAGGAAAATAGCTGACCCCAGCAGAAATATGGCAGTAAACTTGGCTTTCTTTATCTGTGCTGTCATTTAAGAAAAAAGGGCGCTCACATGTTTGCATCAAATTATCTAACTGATTGCGTACCATATTGGCATCACTGCATTCAAATAATAACGCAAAATCATCACCGCCAAAGTGAGAAAAGCAGCGTAAATGTTCAAGCTCTAGCTCTTTGATGCGCCGTACAAAGTTTTCGATCAAGGTGTTGATACTATCAGGTCCTAATAGGCTGGCAAGATTGCGATAGCGGTCAATATTTAAACGTACAACGACCACTTCTTGATAGCTGTCTAACAACAATTCGCTGGTTTGACTTAAAAATACTTTACGGTTTGGCAGTCCAGTAAGCTGATCGTAATTCAGCAGGTGCACGACTTTCTTTCTGTTTTTAGCAAGCGTCGCCATATCACGAATGATGCCAATATAATAAGGAGTTTCTTCTAAATAAATGCGCCGGTAAGTGATGTGGCAATCAAGTATTTGTCCGTAGCGATTAGCCATGGAGAAGTCAATTTCGCAAAAACCCGTGCTATCTAGACTGTTAATGAGGTTCTTGAGCACTGTTTGTTCATCGTCTGACAAAAATTCGGCAGCGTAAATACCAAGCGGGCGCCCAAGTAAAAAACTTTCTGTATAACCAAGCATCAACTCATAACTAGCATTGACGGATAAATAGCGCAATTGAGCGTCTAATATAAATATGGCGTCTTCAAATTTTTCGCATAATTTGACCAGCAATTGCTGCTTATCTGATATGGGAATAGGAGTAAAAGCGGTCATAATGGGACTCATAACATCAAATTAAATAATAAATGGAGCTCTGACAATAGCGTTTTGATGGTTTGGCGATTTGAAGACTAACCGCTTATAAAACAAGCCTTAAAGCGTGCAAAGTTGCTAGCGCAACCACGGGCGCGGTTTCAGTGCGTAGTATCCTTAAGCCAATTTGCCAAGGTGCAAAACCAATATCTGCAGCGCGAGCGCATTCGTCAGCGCTGAGTCCGCCTTCAGGTCCGATTAATAATTTAATATAAGCAGATTGTTGTTTTAAGACGACTGGCAGAGAATCAGGCATCGCTGGCTGCCCGGCTGCTGGCACGCTCAATTGTAGACACAAATCTGCTGGTTGTTGTAATATTTGATAGTAAGCGTCTTGACTAAGTTCTGCTACGATAGGGCTGACTGCTATTGTTCGCTTGTTGATTTGCTCGTTTGTTTGTTCGTTAGCTGCTACGTTTTTTAACCAGTCATCAATAGAAATGGGTGCGATAATAAGGGGCGGACGATTGAGGCCGCATTGCTCACAAGCAGCAATGGCGACTTGCTGCCAGTGTGCCAGTTTTTTCTCTACTTGAGCAGGTTTTAGATTAACCTCGCCATGATGGCTGGTTAGCAACTGAATAGCAGTCACGCCAAGCTCGGTAGCTTTTTGAATGGCATAATCCATGCGTTCGCCTCGGCTCATGACCAGTCCGATTTTAGTTAAGACAGTGGCATTGCGATCAGTCTCTAGGTGCGCCAATAATGTGGCAGAGGCGTGTTTTTTACTAATGCTATCAAGCTGCACCTGATACTCACCGCCAAAACCATCAAACAAGATACCCTCATCGCCAATATTAGCACGTAAGACACGGCACCAATGATGGGCGATACTTTCGGTTAATTCGACGCTGGCACCGATAGATAAGGTACTAAGTCGAGGGTAACTGTTCTCTGATGAGTTGTTATCATCGTTGGTAGCATAAAAAAAACGTCGCAAAGTTGCTTATTCCTATAATGGGATTCATGATATATGTTCAGTATGTTAGCAGAATATCAATTGAGTGGGTAAAGGGATTGTTAGGAGTAGAATTAATATAAGTGCAATTGCCATACCAAAAAAACTGGCGCTCCTAAGAACGCCAGTTGTTAATCGATACATTTGATGAAGGTTTAAGCAGTAAGTCCGAGTGCTTCGACCAAGCGTTTATTTGGCTCAACCTTATTCATGCTATAAAAATGCATGGCAGGTACGCCCTCGCTGATTAAGCGCTCACACAGACGATAAACGACATCAAAGCCAAACTCACGAATAGCGCTGCGGTCATCACCGAAGTCAGCCAAGCGCTTACGAACGTAACGCGGAATATCAGCGCCACAGCCATCAGCAAAGCGCATCAGATTACTAGAATTAGTAATCGGCATAATGCCAGCAACCAAAGGCTGTGCAACTGTATCGATACCGCGTTTTTCTAAGGTATCACGCAGATATAAATAGCTATCGGCGTTATAGAAAAACTGGGTAATCGACGCATTAGCGCCCGCTTGATATTTATTGATCAAATTATCAACATCAAACTCGAAGCTACGTGCCTGCGGATGCATCTCAGGGTAAGCTGCGACCTCGATACGGAAATGATCGCCTGAGTGTTCGCGGATAAACTTCACTAAGTCTAAAGCAAACGGTAGCTCTCCCATTCCCACTTGTCCTGATGGCAAATCACCACGCAACGCGACTAAACGCTTGATGCCTAAGCTTTTATAATGCTCAAGCAATTCAGCGATTTGACTTTTATCATCACCGATGCAAGACATATGCGGTGCAATGTCAGTATCGCCGCGCGCACACAAAGCTTGAACGATATCTAAGGTGCGACTACGGGTTGAACCGCCCGCCCCATAGGTCACCGAAAAGTAGGTAGGGGATAGCTTATTTAACTCATCATAAGTATTGAGTAGCTTTTCGTGACCTTGCTCAGTTTTAGCGGGGAAAAACTCAAAGGAGAAAGCAGGCTTGCTCACAGTCTGGCTCCCTAGTATTTATAAGCATCAGGCTTAAATGGGCCTTCGACAGGTACGCCCAAATACTCGGCTTGCTTTTCAGTCAGCTTCGTTAAGGTACCGTTAAAGCCAGCAACCATCGCCGCGGCAACTTCTTCGTCAAGTTTCTTTGGTAAAACTTTGACGTATAAATTATCAAAGCGCTCATCGACTGGCAGCTCAGCGAATTTTTCTTCAAATAAGTACATTTGTGCCAGTACTTGGTTGGCAAATGAACCGTCCATCACGCGTGATGGGTGGCCGGTTGCGTTACCTAAGTTTACTAGACGACCTTCAGCAAGCAAAATCAAGTAGTCATTTTCATCGTCTGAACGGAAAACTTGATGGACTTGTGGCTTAATCTCAACCCAGCGCCAGTTATCACGCATAAATTGGGTATCGATTTCGGTGTCGAAGTGACCGATGTTACAAACGACTGCACCTGGCTTCAATGCCGCTAGCATGTGACGATCACAAACGTGATAGTTGCCAGTAGTCGTAACAATTAAGTCAGTATCTTCAAGCAGGCGAGTGTTGATGTTTTCTGCGCCGCCAGTATTATCGCCGTTGATGTAGGGTGACAATACTTCATAGCCGTCCATACAGGCCTGCATGGCACAGATAGGATCAACTTCTGATACACGGACAATCATGCCTTCTTGACGTAAGCTTTGCGTTGAGCCTTTACCCACATCGCCATAGCCGATGACTAGCGCACGGCGACCTGCAAGGAACATATCGGTAGCACGTTTGATAGCGTCATTTAAGCTATGACGGCAGCCGTATTTGTTGTCATTTTTAGATTTGGTAACCGCGTCGTTAACGTTGATAGCCGGTACTTTTAGCGTACCCTTATTTAGCATTTCAACCAAACGATGAACACCTGTAGTAGTTTCTTCTGAGATACCATGGATGTTATCAAGCATTTGGGCATAATCGTTATGAATCAAAGCAGTCAAATCACCACCGTCGTCCAAGATTAAGTTTGCATCCCAAAGCTGACCGGACTCTTCACCGCCTACATGGATTTGTTGACGCAAGCACCACTCGTACTCTTCTTCGGTTTCGCCTTTCCAAGCATAAACAGAAATACCAGCAGCAGCAATCGCCGCAGCAGCATGGTCTTGAGTTGAGAAGATGTTACATGAGGTCCAGCGTACTTCGGCACCGAGCGCAACTAATGTCTCGATAAGGACAGCCGTCTGAATAGTCATGTGGATACAGCCAGCGATTTTTGCGCCTTTAAGCGGTTGGTCGGCTTCGTAGCGACGACGCAAACCCATCAGGGCAGGCATTTCGGCTTCAGCTAAAGTGATTTCACGGCGACCGTAATCAGCAAGGCTGATGTCGGCGACTTTATAGTCAGTGAAAGAGGGGTCGATCGTATGGGCAGATGGGGTGTTAGACACTGCGTCCATAATATGCTCCTATCAGTTAATAGATAAAAAGAATAAAAACGCAGGTGCCGTTATTTGCGCTGCTTATAACCAAAAATGGTCATAAACAGTTAACCGAGCCTAACATAATGATTGATTTGCAAAGCAATAAAGCTTAAGTGCAGTAATCGATGATTATGGCGCAACACCTCTCGGAGGTCGTTATTGTAATTGATGATGATTAATTTGTCACCTATTGGCTGCGGAAAATCGTAAGTGCTTGAGTCATAAAAAAAGGCCACGATTGATGAGCATTATTTAATACATAAGTTATTGTTTTTATTATATATTATTAAAATACAATATCGTTTGGTAGCCGTTTTGGTAGCCAGTAGCTTTAATTTTTGGCCATTGGTAGCCATAGGGCAATGTAATTATTTAGCTGTTACCTGTCAGCTTTGCGAGCGTTCTTAACATTAACTATGATTTGTACTGGCTGTGGTTCGTTATCATGCTCGCTGTCTGCTTTATCCAGTCCTAGTAATTTAGCCTTAGCTAGTATTGATGCCACCATAGCAGATGCTTGCCCGTTCTCTTTGGCTGTCTGTCTTGCATCGTCCAATTCTTTTATTAAGTCATTAACTGTTACTTTCATAAGTTACCGCCCTTGTATGCTCATCGCTTGATAGCTCGTTCATTAGATCACTGATTGACTGCACAGCATCGGCATTAACATCTCTAATCTGTGGCTTATCTAATCCTAGTAATTTAGCTTGGCTAATGGTGGCCATGATTAGGGCGTTTGGGTTTCTATCCTCAATCGCTATCTGCTTTGCAAGCTGTAAGTCTTGGATCAGGTCGTTAATGTCAGGTAGTCGCATCTTTTAGCCTCAATGGGTGCAATGTAGTTTATCAAGTGTAGATTGCCATACCTTAGCTGTTAGCTGCTCATGCTCATTCACCAGCTTGTTATACGTGCTGTGGTGCATTCCTTTAGGTCGTTCACCAATACCGTGGGCAATGCCTGCCTGCCAGCCTAAACGCTGTCTAATCGCATGTAAGCGACTGAATAACCTATCAATGGGCTGTTGTAGTTGTGAGCCATAATTACAGCCCATACAATGTCTGCAGACGTATAAGCCAGCACAATATAAAACGCTTGTACGCTTTGAGCATGACGGGCATAAAAACCAATGACGATAACCTCCATAGTTGCATGGGGTCTTTGATACTTGAATAGAGTAGTCATAAGGTTTGCCGCGGTATTGATAATTAATATCTATGAATGGTTCGGCTGCTTGTTTTAACTGATTGCGATATGTTGAGATATTAATCTTTGAATAGTCGCTAAGGCTGCGAGTAGTGGCAATGGCTGGCATGATGATCTCTAATTGTTATCTAAATCATTAAGCAAATTATAACCTTGATTGTAACATGGATAATACTAAGCTCTACGTAGTTAATACTGTCCACAACCCTCCTTAGTTGGCGGTAAGATATGATCAGAATTAATATCATTAAATATTATTTACAATTGTTTAATATATAACAGTAGGTTATAGTTGCATTTGATTACACGTTATTACACGTTACTAATGATAGTAGGTGCTAATCAACAAAAGGTTTTCCAATGTTGTATTTCAGGAGTTTTTTATGAGAAACACTTTTTTAGCTGTGACTGCCGCCTCTTTTTTAGCTGTGACTGGCTGCGCTACTATGGAGCAGGTTAAGCAGCCACCTATGACTCAGTATCAAAAAGTTATAGATATACCTAATACTAGTAAAGATGAAGTTTACGAGGGTGCTAGACAGTGGTTTGCTAAGAGTTTTAGAGATTCTAACTCTGTTCTTAGGTATCAAGATAAAGAGTCTGGCAGCATTATTGGTAAGGGTAATGCTAAAATGTCGTGTAGCGGTATGGCTTGTATAGGTACTCCAAGAAACTTACAGTTTACAGTCAAAGTAGATGCTAAAGATAACAGGGCGCGTATAACGTTCGATGATTTAATGATACATACTCCTTATAATTACAATTCTGGCATTCCTATTCCTGAATCAACTTCAAAACTATTATTAGATGAAGAAAAAGAGAATGCGAAAAAACTACTAGATAGTACTGTTGATCGCTTTTCTAATGATATTAAAGTAACATCTAATGGTAATGATAACTGGTAATATTGCATAAAATTAATTAATCTTTCAAAGGCTCTATTTTAGATAGGGCTTTTTTATTACCCTACAATTAACAATAACTGCTAAAGTTGCTATAGTTCGTCTGTATTGGCTAAAGATTAGCAAGTCTAGCAATGCTTAGTAGTCATACAGCTAAAGTAAAGCCCTTAACTGGTAAGGGCTGTAGATAAGTTTAGCAAGTCTAGCGGCTTTTACTGGTCGCTAATCAGTAAGTAGCTTGGGATTAACATATACTAAGCGGCGGCGGCCCTCACTTTCTAACCTGATATGGCCCATGCTTTCAAGATCATCAAGTAAGAAGTTTAGCTTTTTACCTCTTAGCGCATTGGGTGCATGCTGGGTCACATAAGACTTATTTAATACCGCTGGGTTTTTGTCTTTAGCCTTGTCTATTAGCCAGTTGCTTAACTTCTCAATGTCGGGTTGTTCACCGGTTGGCGTTGCATCTTGATAGCGCAAGCGTTCGGCCGTTGAGTATTCCACCAACATAAAAGCCCGTTTAATGTCATCGGTAGTAATAGCCTTACGCTTATCAAAGAATGCTATCAATGTGGCTATGCGGCTGGCATTTTCTGCCATACGTGAGGCATACGCTTTTAAGTATTCCAGTGGCATGCTCTTAGCTTGTTGGTTCTCTATGGCCTGCATATGCTCATAGAATATTTGTTCTGTCTGCTTGTCCTGCCAGCGCATTTTATAGCGTTTGGGTGCTCCTTTGTCATCGGTGGGCGCGTTGCTGTCCACGGGGTCTAATAGGTCGCTGCATCTGCTCCAATAAGCTTGTAGGTCGCTGTCCATAAATGGGCTTTGCTGCCTACGCTCTATATCGTCCCATGTTCTATAACCTTGCAAGCTGTTAGGGCATGCAATCAAGGCCCTTGCTAAAAAGCCTTGCTGGTTCATCATGTCATCAGTTAAGGCCGGTTCTAAGATGATACGTTGAGCCATTAGCATAAGCGTCATACGCACGTTATAGGCTTTGGTGCGTGGGTTTGCATAAGCGTTCTTTTGTGATCGTGTCCGGTTCACTTCGCCGCCGCTGTAAAGGTCGGTAATGGCTGCCAGTGCGTTGCCGGCTGTGTCACCTTTCATTGTATGACCATTAAAGAATTGGGCCGCGTCATCAGTTGACCATGATGCGTCTGTTATTTCACCATTCACAAACTTATCGAGTACCGGCTCAATAGTGGCATCTTTGAATAGCCGCTCGGGGTTGTGGGGTGCTGGCTCGTTTGCTAAGTAGTCTTTGAGTTCTGCACCTTTTAGGCTGGCAATTTGCGCTTTGTGCTCATCATGCCTTGTTATATATTCCTCATATTGTTTTTGTTCATACTCTTTTATTTTATGGTGGCTTAAGTCCATTGCTTGCGTTTTGCCGCTGCCACTTTCACCCTCAGTAATTAAGATCAGGCTTGCCGGCATATGCTTATAGCCAAACGGCGCGTCAACGTGGGCCTGTCCCATGTGGGCTAATGCGCCTAAGATACATTGACCGGCCATAGCATCAGGTACTTGCTGATAGTAAGCTATTTTCTTAATAACCTTTTGTAGCAGTCCGTCCCATGCTTCTATTGGATAGCGTGTCGGTTTGCTGGGGTCACTTGATAGCGGTTCAGGTGTGGGCCATGCTATGGTTTTAAGGTCGATTATCTTTGTATCATCAAGGGCTAGTATGGCCTGATAAGTTAAGCCGCCATACTCTAAGTGCTCTAATACAGTGCGATCACTAGTAATAATGGCCCTCACGTTTGAGCCTATCAATGGTTTTATAAACTTGTCTTTAACGTCCGCTGTGGTCATGACTGTAACGGGTGCATCTTGTGAGAAATGCTTAACCATGTCATTAAATGACCAGTCATCACGGCTGGCTAGTATCGTTACCGGTTCACCTAACAAAAGATAAGACAGCTCTACGGCATCAGCTACATTATTAACGGCTATTCGTTCGTCTTTGCTGTCCATCGTGCCAATGATAAAAGCCGCCGTTTCAAAAGGATCAGTCACTATATAATCTTTAGGCTGTCCGTTTGGGGGCATACATAACAAGTTTACCGGCTCATAGTCTTTGTTATGCAATACTAGGCCCACCATGCCAGCGGTTGGTAGTATGTCACCTTGATTTACGGGTAAATTAACCTTAATATCTAGTAGTCTGTTAGGTTCTAAAATATCGTATAATTTTTTTAGCAGTTCGTCATCTTGTAGCGTTTCCGCCGTTGCTGGTTGATGTTCACCTAAAATGCTAACTAAGCCCGCCTTGCCGCGGGTTTTTTCTTGGCTGTCGGTTGGTGTGGTCATCGTTTGCCCTCCTTGCCGTCATCATCATATGAGTGCTGTATCTTGTCCGCTGCCCGTTTGATTTGATAGTAGCGGCCGCCTTGTGCATCTTTTCTTTTCTGCTCTTTACCATGCTTTGACTTTGCATAGGCAAGTTGAGCGTCCATAAAGGTTTTAGGGTTGTCATTATCAATAGGCACAAGCGTCCTCCTTGCCATAACCTGTCTGGGCTAATGGTTCGTTGATAATGTCCAGTTGGCTATAAAGCAGATTAATCCAAGTATCGGCGGCATCTTGTGACAGACGGGCCAATGCTATGGCGGCATGGGGTTCTATTTGACGGGTAGCGATAAGGTGTAGCAGTTGCCCTATGTCATGCAAAACAGTAGCAGCGCCGTTAATGTCACATGCAATATCGGACAGCATGATAGACGGCATTAAAATAACTTCGTCATCGTCTTGATTAGTAAGGTCTATAACCTTGCGCTGGCTCGTTTGGGTAGTTGTAATTGAGTTAAGCATTATTAGTGACCTCTAATTTTGTTATTGTTTTAATATTTACTGGTTCGCAAGCTGTAAGTAATAACATAAACAAGCCAACCATTAGCACCATATAAAATATAAAGCCTCGCTTAGATTGCTGATTATCGTTGTTCATCTCTTACGTCCTCTATGTTAAAAGCAATTTCTGCTATGCGTGTGGATAGCTCTTTGAGTGAATTTACTTGCCTACTGCCTGTAGGTAGTAAGCCGCCTAGCATCTTGGTTTCTAGCTCTGCTAATTGGGTCATGGTATTAATGATGGTCACATTAGCGTGTAAGGTAATGATTAACTGGTCTATAAAGTCATCAGTTATCATCAAAAAACCTTGCTCTTTTAATCTGTGCATTACCTCGTTGACTAATTCGTCATTACTCATGGGCGTTCACCTCATCAGCTTTATTAATAGCAGCTGTGTCTAGCCAATAGCGAGCAAAACGCTTGCCGTTCTCTTTAACCATTACACTTTTAACGGGCAGGCCTTTGCGCTTTAAGCCACCTATGCGTTGAGATAAAGCGGTGATATGGTACTCATGGATAGACTGCCATATATCAATAGTTTGACCTGTCATTAGATGGGCTTTGATAATTGCGGCTTGGGTCTTTGGGGGTTGCTGTGGGGTAGTCATGGCTTACACCTCACTAGCTGATTGTTGACTTTCAAGAAAGCGCAAAATATCGCTATTCCTAAACATTGGAATACCGTTTACATTGATAGGTTTGGGGAATTTGTTAGCTTTCCACCATCTGCGTAACGTTTGGTGGTGTAGTCCGATCAGTTCGGCTGTGGGCTGAATGCGTGAATAGCCTTGAGGGTTTAACGGGGTAGGTTGCTCATCTTTAACTTGGTTGCTGCTATTAATGATTGTATTGGTATGGGTCATAAGAACACCTGTTAGTTAATGGTTAGTAACAGATGTCATATTAGGATTATGATAGATAAGGTGGTAGATAGGCATTCTAGCAATCAGGGGGTAATTCTAGAATTTAGGGGATATTTATTACAAACTCTCACAATTAAAAGGGCTTAACTCGCTACGTATTCTTAATAATAGTTGTTTGCGCAATTTATTTTCAGGTGTTGAGTTGCCATAATCTGTATTCTTGTACCTCTCTAAAATAGCTGGCGGTACTTTATCGGATTTTTTAAGCCAGTTATCTACTTGATTAACTGTTAAGTTTAGATCAGGTAATAATTCAACTACCAATCCAGCTACTTGCTTGCGCAATAATAAGTTATCTTGCTTATCGTAACTCCATATCTTGTCTGCTAAAGGTAATGCTATTTTTTTCTTCTCCTCAGTATGCTTTTGTATAGGTGCGGATGTTCGTTTTTCTAACTCCTCATAAGATACATAACTATGATTTGCTAAAACAATCCCTAATGCGTTGCTAGACGATAAAAGATAATTCATAAACATATCTATCTTATTAAAGCTTAGGTATATTTCAGTAAAAGCCAATAAGATCGCTGTAAAAGTTAATTGCTCTGAGCCTAAACCTAAATGTTTGAAATATTTAGTTATAAGCTTACTCTTAACTATTGAAAGCAACTCTTTATCGTCATTAATATTAGGGTATAGCTCTAAGAATATCTTGAATATATCTATGCGCAATCTCATAAGTTCATTAGTGGTTTCTTTCACACATAGGCTTTTCTCTTTTGCAAGGTCATATAAGTGCCAACTGAAAGTGTCTGATACTCCATCAAAGTATTTAACTTGATCGTTATCGCCATAAGCTCTAAGTGCCGTATTAAAGTCCTCACTGTGTCTTATAACTTCAAGTAGTGTATTTATATTCTCGCACTTATTGTTCATTGCTCACACCTTTACACACCCTTTTATAAAATAAGGTGCAAGGCGGTGGCTGCTTTAAGGTGTGTAAATCGCTGCCGTTCGGTTAATTAGTCCTAGCCTTGCAATTCAGTCTAATGGTTATTAACCATGTTTTTGTTTGGCTGCTTTCTTGAAGTCTGCACGTATCACGTTATCAAACTTGCCAGCCTTAATATCGTCTAGGTAATTAGCCCATGCGGTCATCATATCTGCTCTTTGTTCTAAGCCTGCCATGCGGTTATATGCTGTGCCATAAGCGTTTAGCATGCGGTGGCCTAGTGCCAGTTCGGTTATCAATTCGTCATAGCCTAGTCGCTCCATCAGCATGGTTTTTGCGCTACTTCTAAAACCGTGTGGGCTGTGAATATCCTTATAACCTTGTTCGTTGTTCATTAGATCACTATTCAATACTTTGTTTATTGCTAGGGTATGGTGATAAGGCTCTTTTCTACGCCTTGTATTATGAAATACATAGTCGCTATCACCTGTAAGCTGCTTCATCTGCTCTAATATAGCAATGGCTTGCGGTGCTAGTGGTATAACAATGCTGGCCACCATATCGGCCCTGTTACCTGCTTTTTGTGGCTTAAATTCCCATTGTTTTTTAAACCAGTTAATATCTGCCCACCTCATAGCGCACATGTCACCAACTCGAACAAACGTTAATGCTAATAGCTGTAATACGCGCTTATTGTGTAGCTGGCTTGCATCGTCTAAGCAGTCAATATCTTTTAGCAGTTCGGCAAATTCTTTAGGGTCTGTTAGTGCTGCATGATGTTTTACTTTGTGATTAATAAGTGTCCCTTGTAGGTCGCTGGCTGGGTTGTACTCAATAATCATATGAGCCTTAGCAATCTGTAGAATACTTTTTAATATGGTTTTGACCTGTAAGCCTTTATATGAATATGTTTTTTGAATGTCTTTAATAAACTTAATGACGATACTAGGGCTAATATCTGTTACTTTCATATGTCCAAGCTGTTGTGCAATAACTTTAGTAGCATCTCTATGCCGTCTAATACTAGATTTGGATAAGTTTTTGCTGTTTTGAATTTCTAACCATTCGTTGATGAAATGATTTAAGGTATTTTGACGGTCTGTTATGTCTTTTTGCTTGGCATCGGCTCTATGCTCTATTGGGTCTATGTCTTTGGCTAATAGTTGCATATTGTCGCTATGGTATTGACGGGCATCGGAAAGGCTTAACGCTGGGTATTGTCCTAGCGTCATGTAAGGGCGTTTGCTAGTGATGGGGTGGGTGTAACGGTGTCTAAAATCGGCTGTAGCGTCTAGGCTCTCTTTATGCGGTCTTATACGTATCTCTAAGCCTTTATAGCCAGCTATAGGATAACTGATAGTCTTGCCAGCCTTAATAGTGTCTTTGATTGCCCGTTTGATTTGGGTATCGGTTGTTAAGTCTGTTTTGATGGTCATCTTATCACCTGCAAACTGGTAGCCATTTTGGTAGCCATTTAATTGGCTTTTTCACACTTGCACTAACGTTATCACAAGTGACATATTAGCACTAAAGGTATGTGAAATAAAGGCTTTGAGATTATCAGGTTTTATCATGCTTTATCAAAAAAGGCCATCGATGGATGACCTTGATTGTTCATTTGCGCTTCATTTGATTTGAGAGGAATTAGAACCAGTTATAGGTTAATGAGGTGAAGAAATTGGTGCCGTCGGTATTGTAACCTGGCAGCGTAATATATTGCTTATTAGTAATATTATTTAGACGGGCAGTCATTGTTAAGTTATCAGTCAATTGGTAATTACCACTGATATTCAACAAGCCATAGCTGTCAACACGTTGTTTATCAGTATTATCAATACTACTATAGTAATCATCTACATACTGATATTCAGTACGAATATCTAAGCTTGGTAAGCGATATCCGATGTAAACTAAACCCTTATGTTCAGGACGAATGGCAAGAAATTTACCGTCATTGAATTTACCACTATCATCTTTAGCTTGCTGATAATCATAACTTCCACCAAATAAGTAGCTATCAAAGACCCAGTCTGACGTTAAGGTTAAACCTTTAATTTTAGCTTTATCAACGTTTTCACTGCTACCGCCAGCATAGGTACCATCAATATCAAATATCGAAACGAAGCTAATTAAATCATCAACTTTATTATGATAGCCGGTTAGGCGTGTGGATTGAAGTCCAGTATTATACTCAATAAATGCCTCATAGTTATCGCTGGTTTCAGGTTTTAGATTAGGGTTGCCTGAATTTGGGTAATACAAGTCATTAAAAGTAGGGGCGCGAAAGCCTTTTGCATAATTAGCTCCTACACGAAATTCTGGAGTAAGATGATAGGCTGCCCCTAAGTTATAAGTCGTTTCACTATCAAAGTCAGAGTAATCATCATAACGTACATTAGCTTGGGCATCGATATTGTTATGCGAGACTAAATAGCCTAGGAAGCCGCTTTTTACTTTACGATCATTAGCATCATATACATTTGATTTTAGCTCTTGATTTAAATGTTCAGCACCTATAATAGCTTTACCAATAGGCAACGTCTGAGTTCTCACTAAGCTTATTTGTTGTTGATTATTATCATATTTACTACCATTGTTTACATCTGTTTCATAGGTGGTTGATTCATCAATGCTGTAGCCATAAGTGAATTTAGTACTGCTAGTGTCATCAGAATGCTCAAGATAGGCAGTAGCAGCTCCATTATTTTGTTCTGCAAAAGCATGCTTTAGGGCAGGCGCATTAGTAAGGTAGTCATCATAAGCGTCAATATCTGTAGTCGACTTTGAATAAAGTCCACTCAATCCAAATTTCAAGCTATCGCTAATCTTTTGACCAAATGAAATACTATAGTTGTCACTTTTAAACCCATCATCATCTGTTTGAGTGGGCAAACTACTTGGTAGTGTCGCATTAAATCCATCTGTTTCTTTACGATTGGCTGATAAGCTCAATGTTGTCCCTTTCTCACTAAGAAACTGAGCACTAGCACCATATAAGTCTTCGTTATGCGATCCTACACCAGCAGTTACTGATACATTACTTCTATCGACATTGGCGCCCTTAGTAAATACTTGGATAACACCGCCCATCGCATCTGAACCGTAGATACTTGAGCCTGAGGCACCGTATAAAATTTCAATACGGTCAATCTGATCTACAGGTAACAAACTGAGAGTAGCGCCGCCTGCACTCATTGAGCTATAACGTACACCATCGATAAGAACTAATATTTGGTTGTTATTGTAGCCACGCATATAAAAGTTTGATGTGGTGCCAGAACCACCGTTAGTGTAATGACTAATTCCTGGCTGGCGCTTAATTACATCAAGCGCACTTTGACCTTGAGAGCGTTGTAATTCTTCGCTATCGATCACCCGAGTTTGAGCGATGACATTACTGGCCTTAGTCGGTGTCCGCGTCGCCGTCACGACAATTTTATCAAGCTCAACTTGTGGCAGCTCGCTCTCATTGATAACGCTACTATCAACAGTCGCTGCTGTGGCACTCATAGCAAATCCGCCTAAAACACTTAAGATACATAACCGCAAATAGGTGGTCGAAGATGAACGTGATAAAGCCATATTGAATTCCAAAGTTGAATGACAAATTGAACAAAGTAAAAAGTTACAGAAGCGAGAGCCTAAAAGTAAAAAATTACAAAAGTTAATACGCTGATTACATGCGCTTATTATCTACAAAAGCAGCATACTTATAAACCAATTTGACCTAATATTTATTCAGCATACGCTGAGCGGCATTCATGATGAGGGGCTTTTCACTTTGGTTATTTGGTCGTTTTTAGTTCATTATATGGTCATCGATTAAAGTGAGGATAGGCTTTGTTAAGGATAGTAATAAAAATCTGCAATCGAACGCGTTGCTGTGATTAATAATTGCTATTATAGTGGCGTGTTTCATTTATTTTCTGTGCTGCCATCCCTAAAGCTAAGAGGTTTGTTTTGTCTATTCAGCGTTATCTGAGTGCTAATACCGCGCCACCTTCATCATTTTCATCTTTAAAAATAAAAGCGCCGCTCATGATAATGGTGTTTTTATTTGCTTTGATATTGATTGTATTAAGCGTCTTCTTCTCGCCTAGTGCGCTCGCTGCCGAAGCCAGTATATTAGGCGTGGGTGGTCAAACTGAAGAGGTGGCCAACACGTCGACACCTGATTCTTTTGGACGTGACACGCCGCGCCACACCGTGCAAGGGTTTATTAAGGCATTGGGCGATAACGACTACTTGTTGGCAAGCAATTATTTAAATTTATCAAAATCTGATAATCCAACCACCATTGTACGTCAATTTAAGCAGGCGCTAGATGCCGGCGGACGTTTCCAGCCTGATTTACAGATTAACAATACGCCTGAGGGTAATTTAAGCGATCAGCTGCCGCCAAGCCAAGAAAACGTCGGTGTGATTAACGTCGGTGATAAAAGCGTGCCGCTACTGCTTGAGAGAGTCGTCTCTAAACAAGGGGAGCAGTATTGGCAGTTTTCGAATGATACGCTGAGCTCAATACCAGAAGTAATAGAAAATTATCAGCCGACGCTGGTTTCTCGCTACACCATTGACTCACTAGAAGGTAAAAAGCTACTTGGCTATCAGATGGTGGATGTAGTTGCAGCACTAACCATTATTGTCAGTAGCTTTATCATGACGTACATTGTGGTTTGGTTGCTATACCATTTATTAAAACTGATTTATCCTCGTGTTCGAGGTGAGTCGTTACCTCTACCTAATAATGTGATATTGCCACTGACCGTCGTCATCACGGCGCTCATCCTATCCGAGGTGATGGTCTATGCTGGCATCTCAGTGACATTGCGTGAACCGATTAAACGCTTTACTGATATTGCGTCTTGGGTGGCGACAACATGGCTATTATTACGTGTAATCGATTCGATATTTACCCGCGCGGTCAATTTAAGTTATAAGAAAAATTATACAGAGCGCGTTTCTATCTTGGGTCTCATGCGTAAGGTAGTTAAAGCGCTGTTATTGATATTTGCGGTTATCGTCATTTTTGGTAATTTGGGTTTTGACTTAACCACAGGTATTGCTGCACTAGGGGTCGGTGGTTTAGCTTTGGCACTTGGTGCGCAAAAGACGATTGAGAACTTGGTCGGTAGTGTGGTGGTGGTAGCAGATTCACCTGTGCGCATCGGCGACTACTGTAGTTTTGGTAATCAAGCGGGAACGGTTATTGATATCGGTATTCGCTCATCACGGGTACGGACGCTGAATCGCACGATTGTTACTGTTCCTAATAGCGACTTTTCCTCAATGCAAATTGAGAACTATACCTCGCGTGATATGTTTCATTTTTTACATAACTTATATATCAAACGTAATGCCGATATTGACGTTGTCTTTAACATGGTCAAAAAATTGGATCAATTTTTGAATGACCACGAGCTGACTAATCAAGAATGGAACCAGGCCAATATTTTGGAGTTGCGTCAAGACTGCTACGTTGTCCAACTGCGCGCTTATATTAATGCCCTCGACACGATAGAATTTTATGGTAAACAAGATGCCTTATTGGTCGATGTATTAAACCTGGTTAAAAAATACGATGTTGAGCATGCGCTACCGACGCAGCAATTGATTGTCAATCAAGCCGAGCTTGAACCTCAGCCTAAGATAGAAACGGTGACTGAGGACAATAAAAACGAACCTACAGAAGATGCTTTAAGCGATGATCATAAAGCAGATAATGATGGGAATAACAATACTGATAATGAGCAAGAAGTCGTTAATTTAAATAAAAATGATGGTGGCTCCAAGAGTGATAAAGCAACCAATAGAGAAGCAGCATCAGCCGCTAAAAAGCAAAAAATGCTAAAACATAAAGGCCGTATATTAAAAAAAGGTAAGTTTAAACATACCAAAAAGAGATTCAGTTTTTCTATTTGGAATCAGCCTTAAAACGTCATTTAATAAACTTAATGAACGTTTGATTAAACAGTTAAACAGGTACAGCCGTTTTTTGACGTAAAAAACCATAATATTGCCAAAGTAGTAAGCTGGCAGCGCTACGGTGCGGTGACCAGTCTCGGGTCAGGTTTTTTAATTGTTTTGGCGTTGGGCGCTCTTTTAGCCCTAATAATTCCATCGCTGCTACTTTAATCGCTAAATCATCAACTGCCAGCACATCAGCGCGCTGTAACGAAAATAGCAGATACATCTCGGCTGTCCAGCGTCCAATGCCAACCACGGCAGTCAGAGTATCGATAACGTCGTCGTCGGGTAAGGTTGTTAAGGCAGCAAAATCTATATCGTGCTCGACCAGAGAGCGCGTATAACGAATTTTTTGCTTAGAGAGCCCCTGCGCCCGTAAATCCTCGTCTGTCGCTGCACGAATCGCTGATGGCGTTGTCAAGCCTGCCTCTACCAAGCGTTGCCAAATGCTGGCTGCCGCCGCGACTGATAACTGTTGCCCAACCATCGCTCTCATTATTTGCGTAAAGCCGCCCGCGTTATGGCGTAAATCAGGCATACCCATTTGCTCATAAACAGGCGCAAATTTTGGTTCGAGAGCAATCAAAGCGTTGATATGTGCTTTTAATTCTTGTTTATTTTCGATGATTTGTATATTCATAGAGAAATCACTTACTAAAAAATATGCAGCAAAATGATAGGAAGGTTTATCAAAGCGCGACTACAAAACGAGAGGGTAAATATTTGATATAAAAAAGGACTGCGTCATGGCAGTCCTTTTTTTTCGAACTATAATTTTATTCTTTATCAGTCTTGGTCTTTTTAAGTAGTACCAGTACCGCACCATTACCGCCATCTTTCGGCGGGGCAGAGCAAAATGCCAGTACTTCTGGCAGTTGACGTAACCAACCATTGACGCATGTCTTTAAAATGGCCTCAGAGCCTTTACCGTGGACGATTTTTACCACAGTTTCATTATTTTGCTTGGCTTGACTGAGCAGTTGGGTCATTGCCGCACGCGCTTCTTCGATGGTGCAACCATGAATATCTACCGCGTCATACCAGCGCAGTTTGCCTTGTTTTAATTGGGTGAAAATCTTGTTTTGTAGGGTGGGCTGCTTATACGATAAGTACGCTTCACCTGCGACAGGGTTTAATAGGGCTTGCATATCCGATAAACCTGCACCCAAATCATCTGCTTCACTACCTTGAGCGGCTGCGCGTTTTGAAAGCGTCGTGGCATCGAGTTTGCCAGTTTTTGAGGTATTGACGGGCGAGCGGACATTTTTATCTTCTAGTTTGCTGACGCCGTGCATCGCTTGCATAAATAGAACTTTATCGTCATCGACATGTTCGCTATCTAATTGCTTAACCGTTTTTTTGACTTGTTTTTGAGTCAAGAGTGAGACAGGTTCGGTTGGCTTTTCATTTTCACCTTCTGGTGAGTTGGTATCACGACCTTTACTCAATTGCCCTTTAAGCTCTTTTAATTGGTCTTGCATTTCTTTTGAAAACAGAGAGTTTGACATAATAGTTAACGTATCGTTGGTTGGTGAATGAGTGCTATCTTTTCTCGAATTATTTTAATTACTTTACTCGTCTACTGCGACGCCCGCAAGTAAGGATTGTAACGCTTGCCCCGGGTGATCGGTTTTCATAAACTGCTCACCGATCAAAAAGTGCTGAATATCGTTATTGAGCATCAAACGAATATCATCGCTGCTATGAATGCCGCTTTCAGTCACAATAATCGGTCGCTCTAGACTGTCATTTGGATTGGCAGCAAACGCATCATGCATCGCCAACTCACGCAGCAAGGTGTTTTTTAAATTAAGTGTTGTTTGTAAGTCTACATCAAAGGTATTTAAATCGCGATTATTAATGCCATAAATGTTGTGCTCTGAGTGTGGCAGCTGGAGCGCGCGCTCAAGCTCGCCTGCTGTATGAACTTCAATCAATACATCCATACCTAGCTCAATGCTTAGCGCATGCAGTTCTTGAACTTGCGTATCATCAAGGCAGGCCATAATCAGCAAGATGCAATCAGCGCCCATCAAGTAAGACTGATAAATCTGATACACATCAACCATAAAATCTTTGCGCAATATTGGCAAAATGCAAGATTCGCGGGCTTGAATTAAGTAGCTGTCATCACCTTGAAAATAATCTCGATCGGTTAACACCGACAGACAGCTTGCACCCGCTTGCTCGTATTGCTTAGCAAATAACACTGGGGCAAAGTTATGATTGATAATGCCTTTAGAAGGCGAGGCTTTTTTTATCTCTGCAATGATACCGATATCCGCGGCGCGCAAAGCATGAGCAAAACCGCGACGCGGCTGAGTATTGGCAGCAACTTGAGATTTTAATTTTTCAAGTGATAATGCCGTACGAGCAGCGGCAACCTCCTCATATTTGGTAGCAACAATACGCTGCAAAACTGAAGGAATCGCGGTATCTGATTTTATATGGGCGGTCATAGCAACATTCCATTATTTAGAGTAACAATTAGGCTAATAAATTAAGGCTGCATAAATAGCGGCAATTAATAGAGTTATGAGTAACGTATTTTTTCATTAATTCTAAGCGTTTAGCTTATTAAGCTTGGTCTGCTAATTGCTGCGTATACTTAGCTAATGTTTCAAGCTTAATTAAGGCCTCACCATTTTGGATGATTTTTTGTGCGCGGCTGACGCCATTTGGATAATTGCTGGTAAGACCCGCGGTATATATCGCTGCTCCAGCATTTAACGCAATCATATCACGAGCTTTTAGCACAGCGCGCTCATGAGTGTCTGTTCCTGATAAAGCAGCACGAATAAGTGCCAAACTTTGCTCTGGAGAATCTACATCAAGCCCAATCAGAGTTTGTGACTCGATGCCTGCATCTTCTGGCATCATCTCATAGACAGAGATTTCACCATCTTTTAACTCAGCTACTGTGGTCGAAGTCGCAAGGCTGATTTCATCCAAACCATCTTTGGCACCAACGACCATTACATGGCGCGCGCCCAGATTTTTCATGACTTTTGCTAAAGGCTCACATAACTGCGCGGTAAAAACGCCAATCACCAAATTTGGTGTGCCAGCCGGGTTGGTCAGTGGCCCCAAAATATTAAAAATAGTCCGTGATTTCAGCTCACGGCGTACCGGATTGGCGTAACGCATCGCGCTATGATGGTTGGGTGCAAATAAAAAGCCAATGCCTTGGTTTTCGATACATTGCTGTGCTTGCTCTGGTGTCAAAGAGAGGCTAATACCGGCTTGCTCAAGTAAGTCTGAACTGCCAGATTTGGTCGAAACGCCGCGGTTACCATGCTTAGCAACTTGCGCGCCCGCTGCGGCTGCGACCAATGCCGAAGCTGTCGATACGTTAAATAAATTAGCACCATCGCCACCAGTACCAACGATATCGACCATATAATGGCATTCTTTTGGGTTGATATTTGCTGCTAAGTCGCGCATTGCGCTCGCCGAAGCGGTGATTTCGTCGATGGATTCACCTTTCATCCGCAGACCCGTCAAGATCGCCCCCATCATGGCATCGCTACATCTGCCTTGCATGATGATGAGCATCACTTGATACATCTCATCAAAGGTCAAGTCAATATGTTGAAAAATCCTACCTAACGCGGTGGTTAGTAGCTTATGAATACTCTCATCTGACAACTGATTGATGCTTTCAGAATTTTGCAGGCTTTGGTTGCGCTGATTTAGCGTTGGTTTTTCATCCTGCATAGCGGCAGAGGTCATGATATTCTCACTTATTATTATCTTTCATAATTGTCGTATAAATTGATTGGGTTAAATAAAGCGTGTCTTTTAAAGTCGCTATCCTACTTTTGGCAAGTTATCCGAGGGCATTATTGCTAATTGATGCGTTTGCAGAAAGTTATTCAACAGCTGATAACCTGCTTCGCTTAAAATAGACTCGGGATGGAACTGAACGCCTTCAATCGCCAATTCGCGATGGCGGATGCCCATAATCTCTTCGATATTACCATTCGCGCTTTGTGTCCAAGCACTGATTTCAAAGCAGTCCGGTAAGCTTGCTTTATCAATCACCAGTGAGTGATAACGGGTAAATTGTGCTGGATTTGGCAAGTTGACAAACGCGCCTTGTCCATGATGATAAATAGCCGATAAACGACCATGCATGACTTCGCTCGCTTTCACGATTTTACCGCCAAACGCTTGTCCAATCGCCTGATGACCTAAGCAGATACCTAGTATGGGAATGACGCCTTTAAAAGTTTTAATGACTTCTAACGAGATACCAGCGCGGTCAGGATCGCAAGGTCCGGGACCGATAACAATGGCATCTGGTGCTAAAGCCTTAATCTTATCAATACTGATTTCATCGTTATACCAAACTCTGATGTCCTGCTGCAATTCGCCGAAGTACTGGACAATATTGTAGGTAAAGCTGTCATAATTATCGATCATCAAAATCATTATTTGTTCAACTTAATTTGTTCAACTTAGTGTCTTTAGTTTAATGTCTTTAACTTAATAGGTTCAACAGCGATGCGATTTTAAACGCTGTCATCTTAACACTATTTTGTTATCTATCAAATGCAGTGGTCACGTACCCTGATAGATAGCAATAGCACCATAAAGGTGCATTTTCTAGGTTAGGCTTTTAAAATATTGCACTTTTATAGGACGTTATTTAAGGTGTGAGTATTTACGATGGTTAGTTAGATATTATGATTGGTATATAAATTATGCTTGAGTAGGAAAGTATACAATTTATAAGTAATTGAATATATTAAAAATATTCATTATGTGCTGCTTTTTATTATGCCAGCCATTGGATTTATTAACAATGAATTGGCATAGCGATTGCCCCTCTCGTAGGAGTAAATCACTTGTTGTCAAAGCAATGTAAGATTATTTACCAATATGCATTTGAAGAGTTCAGCATTATCAGTCAGATGTTGCTAAAATAGCACCTGCATTTATTTGGCTCAAAACAAATATTTTAACTAAGCGCGAAAAACTCAGTTCAGTTTTAAGAAAGACAGCCTTTTAAAAAAAATTTCTTCTAAAATTTTAATCCTACATTTTAATGTCAGTACCACGATAACCATAAGGGAAACTATCCATGTCGAATAAACTACTTGATCTTATCGAATCATCCAATGCCAAATGGGTCGATTTCCGTTTTACCGATACCCGCGGTAAAGAGCATCACATGACTTTCCCAGCGCATAGTGTCGATGAAGAGGTGATGGAAGATGGCAAAATGTTTGATGGCTCATCGATTGCTGGCTGGAAAGGGATTGAAGCCTCAGATATGATTTTACGTCCTGATCCTGAAACGGCATTTATCGATCCATTCTTTGATGCAGTGACGGTGGTTGTGACTTGTGACATCATTGAGCCATCAACTTTGCAAGGCTACGACCGTGATCCACGCTCTATTGCGCGCCGAGCAGAAGAGTATTTAAAATCAACGGGCATTGGTGACACCGCTTTTTTTGGTCCTGAGCCTGAGTTCTTTGTCTTTGATGAAGTAAAATGGTCTATCGATATGTCTGGTGTTAGCCATGAAATCGTCGCTGAAGAAGCCGCTTGGTCAACCAATAAAGACTATGAGTGGGGTAACATGGGCCATCGTCCTCGCGTTAAAGGCGGCTATGTACCAGTACCACCCGTTGATAGCTCACAAGACATGCGTGCGGTGATGTGTGATCGTATCGAAGATATGATTGGCGAAGGTTGCATTGAAGTCCATCATCACGAAGTGACACCAAACCAGTTAGAGATTGGCGTGGCTTTTAACACGTTAGTTCGTAAAGCTGATGAAGTACAAAAGCTGAAATATGCCGTTCACAACGTTGCCCATCAATTTGGTAAAACCGCAACCTTTATGCCAAAACCTATCGTTGGTGATAATGGTTCTGGTATGCATGTGCATGTTTCTATCTCAAAAGACGGCGTCAATACCTTTTCAGGCGATGAGTATGCCGGTCTATCAGAAACCGCGCTATATTTTATCGGTGGTATCATCAAACATGCGCGTGCATTAAATGCCATTACCAATCCATCGACCAACAGCTATAAGCGCCTTGTGCCACATTATGAAGCGCCTATTAAATTGGCCTATTCGGCGTCTAACCGCTCAGCATCTATCCGTATCCCGCACGTTAGTAGTCCAAAAGCGGTGCGTGTTGAAGCTCGATTCCCTGACCCAGCAGCTAACCCGTATTTAGCGTTTGCGGCGTTATTGATGGCAGGTCTTGACGGTATTCAAAACAAAATGCATCCAGGCGAAGCCGCTGATAAAAACTTATATGACTTACCGCCAGAAGAAGAAGCACTCATTCCAACGGTTGCTGAAAACTTAGAAGTGGCGCTACAAGCGTTAAAAGATGACCATGAATTCTTATTAAAAGGCGATGTGTTCACTAAAGAGATGCTAGAAGCTTACATTGCGCTTAAACAAGAAGAAGTTCAACGCGTCAATATCACTGTTCATCCAGTCGAGTTTGATTTGTACTATAGCTGCTAATCTACAGTTAACACGCTAAACTCTCCATAAACAAAAACCAGTTAAGGGAATCTTAACTGGTTTTTTTGTGGACAATTAAAGCGCTAGTTTAATTGATAAATTTACCGTGAAGTCATTGCTGATTTAATGACAAAAATATCGCATAATGGTTGCATCTATATATTAATAACAAATCGCTTTAGGCTGACTGACTATGATTTCATCGATTTCATCATTAAAAAATACTGTTTTCAATAAAGGATTGTCGCTAAGCCTACTAACAGGTTTGGTTATTAGTACCGCTAGCCTTTACGCGCCGATGGCAAGTGCCGCTGCTATTTATAAGGTTGTCGATGAAAAGACAGGCCAAGTCACCTTTACCGATCGTCCACAGAGTTATGAGCAGCAAGCAGGCAAGCAAATTAGCCAAACCAGTGTCACGACTGGAAACGATAGTGTAGGTGTAAACGCTGCCAGTCAATCAAATAGCAGCAGCAATCAGCTTACCAATAGTACCCAAGCGCCGCCTGCACCTGCTGACAAACCATCTACTGTAAAAGCGTCTGTTAACTATCAGCTGACGATTACCGAGCCTAGTGAAGAACGCGCCTACCGCCGTCCAGCTCAAAGTATCGATGTCAATGTTCAAGTAAAACCAGCACTACAATTGGGTGATAGAGTGAGCATTATGCTGGATGGTAACGAAGTGGCGCAAGGTTTAAGTACATCGGTTTCTACGGTTGATATTCTTCCCGGCGCACATACGATAAAAGTCGTTCTTAAAAACGAAAAAGGCCAAATCGTAAATCAAGCCGCACGGACGGTTTATGTGATTCAAAATACACAAACCTTGCAAAATAATAAGAAAATTGCCGAGCAGCTGTTGGCATATCAGCGCCTGCCTTGGCATCAAAAAGTGTTATTAAAATTACGTCAAGATGGCAAGCAGCCAAATATGTTGTCATTTACCAAACCGCAAGCGGATAAACCGACGACACTTGAAGAGCCAGTCATAAAGTAATAAGTTATAGATAGCGATAAATGATGCTAATTATTAAATTTAAGAAGCTATGTAAGGTATATTTGATTTAAAAATGTTATAGCGTGGCTGGAATGAATTTTGTGACGCCTTTGGAGTGTGACGCGCACAGCAAGCGAGTAAAATTTATACCAGTCACGTAGATCAATATTCATGACATTTTTATTTTAAACTAACTCCTACAAATAAGGGCAGCCACTAAATACAGCGACTGCCCTCATTTGTAGGAGTTAGTAATAATATCTATTGTTTAACCCATTACCTCTACGTTTATTTCGTTAACTCAATCGTACCATTAGCTGTCACTGAAATGGTGCTGTTGCCTGATTCAAAGTTCTGGCTAGGCACTGAGGCATCTGCTGCTTCAGCTTTCATATTCATCGCTCTATAGATAGGCTGCGGATAATTGTTACCTGTATTCAAATTTACATTGACGACGCGATAGCCGCGTGCATCCCAAGCACGAGTTAAGTTTTTTGCTTGTTTCTGAAAAGCGCGGGAAGCATCGGTCATAAGCTTTTGCTCAAGCGCCTCTTTTTTAGCATCAGATACGCCGAAATTTAGATTTTCCATCACCAAAGTTTCTTGCAAATCAGCAATCAGCTGACTGGTCGCCGCAAAATCTGTACTTTTTAGGTCTATGCTAGCTTGTCCTGTCCAGCCAATGATTTTGTCACTTTTATCATAACGCGGGTAGGTGCGCTGCTGACCTGTGCTCACCGTGACAGTTGGGTAGCGTTTGGCAATTTTCATGGCATTGTTGATAGAGGTATTAAGCGTAGTGGCCAGTGCTTTGGCATTGCTTGCTTGCGCCTTTTTGTACATACTGGCGCGAACTTCATCGTTTTGGATTTCTTCTTTTACTTCTGCCTGAAAAGTCAGCTGATCGTAGCCTGTTGGTTCTGCATGAGCGCTTCCCATCATCGCGGTTAATAATGCTGCCACGCTCGTAACAAGTGCGGCTTTGTTCATCAAGACTTTTTTCATAGTAATCTCCTAGTAAATGGTCATAATATTTGTAATTTGTATCGTTATAGAGCACATGTTTACATCAGCGTTGTTTGTATTCATTTTGGTCAACATGCTCTGACTAAAATAGCAAAAATTCAATAATTTGCTGTGAGAATTTTGTCAATTAAATGAGAGCTTAGATTGGATTGTGAGATTATTTATAGCGATAAGCCACAGGCTTATTTATCTCATAAAGCAAACAGTTTTGTGATGGGGGTTGTAATAATAAAAAATTCTTGTATAATCTGCATCTGGTGGCTCCATTGGTAGCCTCGCAACATTGTTCTATGAATCCCGCCAGGACCGGAAGGTAGCAACGGTAATAGTTATGATGTGTGCCGAGGATGTGCTGATGGAGTCGCTTTTTTTGCCTGTAATTCCTTGATTTATATAGAATTAAGCCTAAAAAACTAGATTTTGATTACCTCTTTGATTACCACTCGCTTTATTTTAGACATAAAAAAACCCGCATTAAGCGGGTTCATTATTTAAAGTCTCGTTAAATTCCAGCAAGTCACTATTCTTAAAATAATTCTTACTAAATAATAATATTGGCTCTGGAAACTTTCCATCTGTCCAATATCGTCGTAAAGTCGATGTGCTTACATCGTACAATTTTGCAACATTAGCCATTGTGGTAAACCCATCTGGGTTCAATCCCTCGATTTGTTCGTTTTGTTCAATCATCTGTCACCTCGCTATTCCATTCAAATTCTTGAAAGCACCCATCGCAATCGTATTGCTCGGTAAGGCAGCTATCAGGGTCGCGATCTGTTTCATTCCAATATTCGCACTTCGGACAATTCCAACCCCAAACCTCTAGTGGGTGCAAGTCGCCACGCTTTAATTTAATATCACTCATAATCTTCACCTAACACATCGGTACGTAGCTGATTAAATGCTTCAGATAGTAATGCGTCTTTAGCTGCAATCTCGCTCTTACCTGAAAAGCCAACCATTACATCAATCTCAACATTGATTATTACGGTTGCAGAACAAATAGAGCCTGTCTTAGTGAAACCTAAAACCTTAACTTCATTTTCAAAATCACTCACAATCAACCCTCCAACTCATGGCCACAAGTCGGACAAACTTGCGGCAATCCCAAATCAATTTCTAGCAGCTCAGCGGCTAGAGCTTCCATTTCTTCTTCGGTGTATTTCATGATCATTCCTTAAACGTCTGTCATCAGCTTGACTAGAAAGTCACCAATTTCCCAAACCATTTTGTCTAGTTTTTCGTTATTGGCTTTGTTCTTTTCGCCATGCTTTATCATCATTATCATTAAATGAACGCCCATCAAGCCGTGTACTTTAGGCTGTAAAGCCGCTGTTTGGTGCGCTTCTTTTAGGAAGTCGATAGGCGGCGCGTATTCGCTAGGTTTTCCCTTTATCGCGATTAACTCGCCTCGTAAGTCCCACAAAAACAAGTTTACTTCTGAGATTAACTTACTTAACTTCTGCTGAGTTACTTCGCCGCTGTTATTTACTTTTGGCATGTTTGCCTCGCTTGCAGTATGAATAGGGTGTTTGAACAAGTAGCTATCCTCTCAAGCTACCCCTGCGTCGTCGCCTTGGTGCGCCCGTGCTCGGACACGCATTTTATGAGCCATCACCTCACCAACTAGCTGATACAGGTTTGTTCAAACGATTGATGGTTGACTGGTATTAACCTTTGGCACCAATTTCTTCAGCAACAACATCCAGCGTATCGTTGAGCATCTTGATATCACCTTCGTCGAAGTCTTGCTGCTTATCGCTAATCAAACCTTTCATACGCTCAACATCATCTAATGACTCGCAAGCTTTGACGTGCTTCATAATATTGTCGTATTCATCAGCCAGAATGATTGACTGTTTCTGATCAGCTAATGCCTGGCGTAGCTCATTAACATCTTCATCTTTGATATTGATAGCTGCATTGTTAACCATCGCCGCAATCTCTTCTCCGATTGGTTTAATCTGCTTAACATTGGTGATTTGCTCAATCGTGCTTAGTAGTTCGCTTGTGTCGTAATACTCAATCACTGGTGCTTCAGCGGTTGGCTGCTTTTTGACGCGATTAAGTAGGGCGGATGCACCGGCATTTTTAGCACTTGGTGTGACATTGCGAGGCACTTCGTTATTACCACGGTCAGCCAGTTCATCAGGTGTATAAACACCTAAGATTACATCAGGGCAATGCAGACGGCTAAAACGCTTGGCTGCTAGGTATGCAAGCTGTTGGCGTGGATCAGCAGCCCATAATGGCGAGTTACGAACATGACCAACTTGTGCCATAGTCAGTGATAACTCGGTTGCCTCATCGTCACCTTTAAACGTAGCGCGGCAGATGACGCCAATGTCAGTAGATTTGTCGTCTTTGCCTTTAACCTTCGACCAATCACCAAAGTATTCAAACTTGATACGATCAACGATAGGTGCGCGGTTGTTAATTACAGCGATAACAAGCTGTGCCTCATAGCCCAATGTGCCATTAACTAAATGTGTCTTTTGAGCTACTGCGTATGGGTCCATTCCCCAGCGTAGTGATTGGCCAATAATTGCAAAACAATCACCGACGTTACCTTGTAGATGCTTTGGCACAGTGCAAGCGCCTTTAGCCATCATTTCAGCTAAGCGATTGCACTTGTTGAACAGGTTGTCATCAAGCGTGATTTGCTGTGGTGAGTATTGCTGATCTTCCATTACTGCGATTTCTTGATTGTCCATGGTGTTATTCCTTATTTTTAGTGTCACTGGTTAAGTCGAGTTTTAGTTGCTGGATGTTGCTTTCGATTTTAGATTCCAATTTTTGGATTGCATGATCGTAAACATGATCAATAATCCAAGGTAATTTATGTTCTAAAGCTGCATCAACCAGGCCGCTTGAGTCCTGAGGGTTGTCAAAAAGGTAACTGCTATCTAGGCTGTTATCTATTTTGACGATGATATCTCTGATATCTGCAGTCTTAATTAGAGCCTGATCAGCTCTCATTTTTTCTATTATCTTTTCTTTAGTAGCAATCAGTTCAGCTATACCAACAATAGTAGTCTCATGAATTTTCATCACTTAACTCTCATTACACGGCTTTCGCTTTGCTTGTTGTACTTCTCAGCAAGCTCTGGCATGTCTTTTTTAAATTGGCTGCTATTAAAGCGGTTGCTCACTTGCGTCTTGTAAGTAGCGACCACCTCACCATCGATTGCCAATGCCTCGTTGTCTTGTATTTGACAAATCAGGTCGGTCTGGGCGAGCTCGAGCGAAGCCTTAATTTCTTTCTCTTGCGCCTTTAATGACTCGTAATGCTCAAAGACTTTGGCGGTTTCGCTATCCGGCTCAACATCAAGCGTCGTATCAGGATTGTGGCGTGGGTACTTATCCTTGGCGTTTTGCAAGGTCGTGGCGTCAGGCTCAACACCTGCTAGTACGTTGTCATTCCAGAAGCTTTCGGCTGCTTCAAACAAGTAATCGATGAAGTCTTGATGACGCTCAATCTTGTACTGGCGGTATTTGTTGCCACCGATTAGTACAGCCATGTGGCAGACTTCAACACCAGTCACGCCCATGTACCACTGAGCTTGGCACTGATACTGGTCAGGCACTTCATCGCTATCCTCGTTGCCCCAATTTTTACCGACATACTCAGATGCAGTCTTAATCTCGACAATCTCATTGGTCGTCAGGCGTCCATTTTTAAAGCGGACATTGCCCCAGCCTTTGACGTGACTATTAACGACAGCGCGATCAATGTTAGCGATGGCCCAACGATGTTCAGGATGACGCATTAAGAAGTTAACGTTTTGAATCTTCAGGCCACTGCGCTTAGAAAACTCACGTGCTACCGTGTCCTCTAATACTGTGCCCCAGTACGCAAATTCGCTCATATCTTCTTCAGGTAGCGGCTGCGTTTTAGACTGATACACGTCATAAGCGGTGGCGTAGGGCGATACGCCGATGATGGCTGCTATGTCGCTACCGCCGATACCTGATTGACGTAAAGTCAGCCAATCCTCACGGCAAAGACCGCTTGTCTTGATTGCGTTAATGTCTTCGTATTTTTCAAACTTGATTGCGGTTCCCATGGTTACTTTCTCCCGTATGCTGTTGCGATAAATTGGTTGGCATGTCTTGCTTGGCGATACTGCTCAGATTGGTAGTAGTCAATAGCTGCTTGCTCTTTAGCTGCGTCGCTGTCTGCTATTGATAGTTTATGCTCAGCAATCATGGCGTCTTGCGCTTGGTCGGCTCGGTCTTGGGCATTAGGTAGCGCGGTACATGCCGCGCCCCCAATGCTGATTAATGCGACAATAATCAGCTTATCCATGAGCCACCTCGACGACTGACTTAAAATCTATCTGACGCTTATAGCGCTGAACTATCACGCTGCGAGCGGCCATCTTGGTTGCTCCCTTAATGCACTCGCTAATATGAGAGCCGTCTATAACGTAGGTTAATTCCCAAGTTTTCATGATGAACTCCTTAGCAATAGCTGCATGACAAGCAGAGGTTTGCGCCTGACTTATAGACTTTTGAAGTTTTGCAGCGCGCGCAATTTGGTAAAAACTTCTGCGCTTCGCGTTCTTGTTCGATACGCTTTAGGCGGAGAGCTTCGATTGCTCTCATTTGCTCCCAAAGACTTGGGTTGCCAAAAATATTGTTTAATACATTGTCTTGTGCCATAATCTTTTTACTCCTTGTTGAGTAAGCCCCTTTTGATGTCCAGTCGAGAAGGGGCTTTTTGTTGTCAAAAATTTGGTACTTCAGCTAACTCTTTGCTAGCCAGTAAATTAATATTACTACCGAAAGTAGTATATTGCAACTAAAAATAGGATAAATTGCTACTTAAAGTAGTAATGCTTTTTAATTCAAGGTTTTACTGGTGCAAAAAAACCCGCTCTAGGCGGGTTAGATAGTGATTGATAAAAGTAGTGCCTGGTGCTATCGTTAAATTTACTCTACTCAATTATTAAGGTAGTAGCCTATGAAGATTTGGTCAGCACTTCTTATCTCTATGTTTATGATGGCGCCAGTGATGGAAGCGAATGCTCGCAACTATCCTTGCTCCAAGAGCATGGGCGGTGTATCGCACTGTAAAGATGGTAAGTTCGTTTGTAAGAATGGCAAGATTAGTCAGTCTAAGAAGGTGTGCAATGGTTAGGGTTTGGTAAATCTATAGGCAATATAAAACCCACTCAAGGTGAGTTAAATGATGGAGTAAACATCAAAATATCTATTAATAATTAAGCGCAACCTATAAATTCTAAATATATCTGTAAGTAACGCTTACTAAATAATTTATAAGGTAGATCGTTGATAGTAATCCTAGAGTTTCTGTTTATTTCAATTAGACCACCTTTAAACTCTTGAGTAGTCAAGCGAGCTTTTATTGATTTTACTGTATAATCCCTACCATCTAATAAGTAATTTTTTATACTTTCTCTAGCGTCTTTATCACTAACTATAGTTAATTGCCCAAGGGCATAGTTATTGATATTAATGTTTTCTATAACTATTTTTTCGATATGCATATCACCGAACTCTATTTCCAGTACAGATAAAAAATTAAAAATATCAATATCTATTTCTGTAATGGAAAAACCGATGCCTACTTCTTGAGTTATTTTATTTATAAATGGTAAAAGAGTCCTAGGCTTAGAGTATATTTCTAATAAATTAACATTATTCAACATAAACCTAAATTCAATAGTAAAATATTCGATTCCTGAAATAGTACTGATCTCACCTCTAGGACTCTCAACCTTTTTTATAAATTTTTTAGTCTTAACAAATGAACCGATTATTTCAGAACGTGTAGATTTTTTTATAATGAAGCCTTCACCTGCTTCTTCAGAGAAAGGATTGTCTAAAAATGTTTTCGATAGGCTCTCTGCATCTATTGGTAGCTTTATTTTAAACCATCTTATTGTTTTCATTAGTTATCTCGGCAGTAACATTTAGCTCGCCATATTCAGACAATATAGACTCATATGAAATCTTGGCAGCTAACTCTATTTTTGGCAACATAACTGAATTCTCAATATCTGAAGGAGAAGATCCATTAGATAAGAAATCACCATTATCCTTTCTCTTATAAACTCTTTGTAATGAGTATATAAAATCTGAACAATCTTCTATATTTTTAAATTCAGCATATAAATCGATTTTATCGCCACTATGCATATCTGACTCAATCGTCCATTCAATTTTGGTCACATAAAAACCTGATTCAACTAGTCTCAAGAACTCCTCTGAGGAGTTAACAGAACCTCCATTTAGGACAGCTTTTCTAATGTAACCTAGCTTGGTGTCAGCATCTTCATCGCTTACCATGGATCGACTTTCTTTACTAACAGCTACCATTTTAACATTAGTCAGCCTATAACCCTTTATGCTTTTTATTAGATTAGAGAAAAACTCAGTTCGAGCTATTGGGCTAGTTAAGGCGGAAAATGAAATATTGAATTCACTGTATTCTTCAGCATGTTTTTCCTTAACGCATTTTTTTATTTTCGATACTATATTAGTTGCCTGTTCATCGTTATTTGAACGTACTAAAACTGTACCATCCGAATTTTTCTCAATTTCTATTTCTACCATTCTTGGTGTATTTTGTGATAAAACATTTTTAGAGTAGTCTGGTTTTGTATAAGATTGGGTTATCTTAATGTTATCTCCATGCTTCTGAATTATAAGTCCATCTTCCTGCTTTTTTATAGAGTCACATATTTTTTTAAATTCAGAATAATCATAGTCAACATCTAGACTAACAGAAGTAAATTTCTTATTTGATTTAGTATCATTGTTAGCGTCTACTATGAATTTTTGATCAAAAAACCCTGTGAAAAATGGCGAGATATATTCAGCAATTTCGTTTTTATCTTCAGCTTCTGAAAGGAGTAGACCTTTATTTTTCAAATGATTAAGCAATATTTTTTTACTTGGAGTTTTTTGTACAAGCGCGTCATAAACGTCTTTATCATCTTTAAAAAATAAGCTTTTTTTGATTCTATTCATTTTGCATACCTTCATTCAAAGGATTGTAAGTATGTTGTATTCTACTTATCAATCTTGCAGTAAGATTCTTGAAATTACTATCCTCTAGGCTTAAACCCCAAGCCTTTGCATATTGTCTCTTTGCACTTTCAAAGTGAATTAATATATTGCTACATTCTGTATTATATAGCACTACTTCTATACTGTTTTTTGTATCTAAAATCTGATAGTTCGATAAAATATCAATAAGATAAATGAATTCATCTACTGTATCGCCACTTTCTTTGTAATATATAACGTATTGTTTTTTACAGATTTCTTTAAACTCAACTATTAAATAAGGTGAAAGAATTGCTTCTGTAGTTGCAGCATAATTATCTAATGAGTGCTTTTTATTCATTACCAGTTGAGGATAAAAGAAATTATAAGAATTAGGGCCCAACTGCTCGTTATCCTGTACTACAAGTCTTAAGTCATTAACTAAGTTTATTAAGTAGTTTATAGTTTCTGGACCAAAGACAGCTACAACTTGACCCTCTTGAATACCTAGTGTTTCTAAGCGAATACCTTGCAATATCTTTAGAAAATCTTTTGAATAATGATTATCATAGTTGAATGTAAATAAAAGTCCTGATACTTCAAAATCATCGTTGGGATCGGTAAATTTCTCCTGCCAATCTGGGCTAATCAAGGCGCATTCGATGGACCTAGCTAAGCTTTTCAAAGAGTTTCTAACCGAAGACTCGGTAATACTTGTAGATTTATAACTTTTTAAATCTGTATTTATGTAGATTGTTTTTCCAGAGTAGGGATGTGTATAGTAGAAAACAATATCTGTAGGATGTTTTTTAAATTTGTGTGTTTGATGCTTTTCAACATTTACACACTCCCAGTCAACATCAGTCAATGGCTTTTCACTCCATTTTAGCCATTTGAAAATATCATCTGAAACTCTATTTGCCAGTTTCGATGTATTTGCTGTTTCTCCCATTTTTTTGCTCCTATAGTGAGAAATGATTTTAAATTTATAGTCAGGATGTATTTTCTATTATTTCAACCAAAAACATAGCTATCTATATATGAAGCTTACCTAAAGTTAATCATTCTTAAGTAAAATCTACACCAACTCCAATCTATTGCTTGACAGCGCACGCTTTCAACCCAACCTCTCTAGCCTCACTCAAATCGGCACCTTTCTTAATGCTATAAGGCACGTTTGGCGTTATACCTGTCAGTTTAAGTATGTTAGCGGCCGCCTTATTAAGTGGTGTACCAACATAAGATTCGTCAGTAAACCCTACGGGGTTAAAAAATACTCCACGTCCAAACTCTACATGATAGTTACAAGATATTTCTCCCGGGGTAGTGAAAGGATAGGGCGTATTATGATCAGCACCCCAAAACAATTCTTGCACTATCACATAACCATCACCTGTACGTTTCTGTTCAATCGGTGTACATGCAGCTACGGATAGAGCGGCTAGGATGATTAACCACCTGGACATATTGATTCGCATGGTACGCCGTCCTTGTCGCGGTCCAGCTTAGTATTGCCACACTTCAATGCTAACTTAGCCTGCTCACAACTAGTCATCTGCCCACAGGTGCGCGGTAGGCCCTTGCACTGAGCGCCGCCTTTCCCTTTAGCAAATAGCGGATGATCAACTTCGACAGATTGTTTTAAGGTGGTATTGCTTTGAAAGGGGTTGTCTATTGTGGTCACAGCGCTATTGCTTGATAGAGCAAAGATAGATAGTGCTGCTGCTAGTAGTAGTTTATGCATGGGCAAAGTCCTTTTTATTGAACCAACGAACTGTATTATTCAGCTAAATATTCTGCGGCATAACAAGACGTTTCAACATTGGCCTCAGCTATGGTGTCAGGAAATGCGTACTGAAAGTCACCAGATGAAAGAATGCTTTTGCCTGAGCGCCATGAATCCAGTACCTCATCTTTAAAACCATAGGTTATAAGGCTGTTTAGGAAGAAGGTATTTTGACTACAGTTTATATACAGTTGCGCTTTAGTGTAATACTCTCCCTTTTTTCTGTTTGGATGCTTGTTTATATATGTCCCTTGCACTACCGCTGATATGTATTCGGAGCCGTACTTGTCACCCGCAACACTTACATGTACAGGTCTGACTGAGTCTAAATCCAAAAATGACTGATAGTTGTTATCATTAGTTTTCCCTAGATCAACCCAGTTAGATGCGTAGGACGTAAAGGGAAATAATAAAACGCTAAATAATACATATTTATTCATAACTACATCCTTGTATCAATCCCAATCCAAAGCCTCAGAATACACGCACCATCCCAATGGCAGCGTGTCGACTGGCTTGGCAAACTTTAGAAAGTGGCATATCCAGTAGTATTCGTAAGGTTTCATAAGCGCCTCTGATTCCGATTTCTATATCGCACATACTTACTATCAACTATCCCTACCAATTGGCACTCGCTCATCGGTATTATTTTCTGATCAGGCCAATCGGGGTTAAGAGGTTTTAAGTACATATCTTCTGGCCCATCACCAAGCACAAGCTGCTTAAACGTAGCTTGTTTATCGTCATTACAGTGAATAACGATTAAGTCGCCATCCACCAATTCCCATGGTGTTATCTCTGGCTCAACGTAAATAATCTCATCGGGCTTAAACTCAGGCCACATACTACGTCCCTGGATAATCAATCCAAACGCCTTATCAGACAGGTGCGTAGGCCTAGGGATCCATTCAAGAACATCATCTAACGTTGTAGGCAGAACGTCACAAAAACTACCAGCGGCCACCCAACTGATTACTGGCAACATTCCATTCATGCCGTGATCAATTGAAACTCTTTGCGTGTCTTTGGGGTCAGTAGGGTTGAAAGCTTCTGTACTTCCGCCACTTTGCATGGTTCTTATTTTGGCTTTTAGCTCATTGACGGTAGGGTTGTTTTTTGAAAGCTCGCCATATTCAAGATAAGCCGCTGTTACCCCAAGAGCGTCGCTAATTTTTTGCATTCCTTTGTTTCTAGGTTTAGCAAAGCCCTCACAGTATCTACGAATCATTTCGTAGCTGATTTTTGTTTCACTACTTAATCCATTCTTATCCAGACTCTTGGCATTCATTAAATCTGTGAGTCTTTTTGCAAACTCAGGATGCTTAATCTCTAATTCACTCATTTTATTCCTACCCCTAGTAGTAATTTACATTCTAGGTCATATATCTCCTTGCGTCATCACTATTAAAAGTAGTATATTACTACTTAAAGTAGTAATAGGAGAAAAGATATGACATCAAAAACAGCTTTAGAAAAAGCATTCGGTATTTTGGGAAATCCTGCCCAACTTGCTTATGCGCTAAACATTACCCCCTGGGCCGTTTACAAATGGAATGTTAATCGTCCACCTAAAGAACGCTGTCTAGACATCCAAGATTTGACTAACAATCAAGTAACCGCTGAGCAGTTACGCCCCGATATCAATTGGGAGTACGAGCGCGAACAGCGGAAACTAGCTCAATTAACAGAGGAAGCCTAACCATGACAACCAAGTCAGTAAATCAATTATCAGATGAACAGTCTGCATGGTCACGCAATATGCAATCCCAAATCATGCAATCAGTTGCAGTAAATAAGCAATCGAATGTAGCGGACTGCATCGGGGTAGATACGACCACGGTTGGGCGCTGGTTGGATGCCAAAAACCCTGATAGCAAGATTGTTCAATTCTGCGACATGCTTGCTTTTTGCGGCTTAAAGGTCGTACCTGCTGACATGAAGTGCTATGACGCGGCAAAAATTGACATCTTATTCCGTTTGGCCAAAGACAATTTTCAGCGTTTAGAAGAAGTTGACGACTTCTTTCATGATGACGCTAAGACGCAAATCGCAGAAGGCACTTATCGGCCAAGGGGTGTTTTATGAAATCTACAGACGATAGAGCAAACGACGAAGCAGACCGCCATGCTCAGATGATGCAGATGCAGCGGAAACCTAAACAGATCGGCACGATTGGCGCCACAGACGCAAAAAGAGTGCCGCCAGCGTATCTGGCAACAGTTGCATTAACTTGGCACAAAACAGGAACGGATTATGAAAAGTGAACACGGCGCATATCTCGAATTAGCAATCGACGCTCAAGAAGAGCAAAAGAAACTAAAGGCTCAGAACATGAAAACCATCAAAAAAGAAAACGACCGCAAACAGTCGGTCAATCAGCAGTTTTGGCACAGCATAAAGAGCGTCGTTTTTGTTATAACCTGCGCGGCCATCGCTGTTTATACACTTATTCATTTTGCGTGAGGTTGATATGTACAGCAAAACATTAAGCAATCCATTGCGGAGCAAGATTGAAGCAATAGTGGCACAGAAAGCGATTCATGGCTCAGTCAAGCATACCGACTTTAACGGTATAAGAAACAAGGCATCGGTACGCGCCGTCTTAATAGATATGGGTTTTAAGCCATGCAACGAAGCAAGTCCAGTTACATGGAAGCGACCAAAACCCCCTAGAGGTTTGAGAGTAGCGAATAGTGCAAAAGCTAGGGTAGTTGACGGTGAGCAGAATGTAAAACGCAGTGTTGGCAGGCCTAAGACAACCAGTGATATGCCCACAAAAAAAGGCCAGCAGGTCTTAGAGCAGTTGCTAGAAAAAGGATTTTACGATGTGAATGACTTCGAATTGTCGCAGTCTTACCTGAGCAATATTGTTGGACAGATTCGCGAATTGGGTTACACGGTGAGTGGTACCACAGGGAAAAATCAAAGAGTTGTCCGTTACGAATTAGGGCAATAAAAAACCCCGATCAGGTGCAACTGGTCGGGGCTTGGTACTTACTAACTTAGAAATTGGAGTATGACATGACTATGATGAATGAGCAAGGTGTGATGATGGATAAATGGTTTAAGACACCAAATGCGGTGGTAGACGACATAACAGGCGATGTTATCAGTCCACAGGCTGCTGCCATCTTAAATTCAATTATACGCTTCACTGAGGGTATGCAAGGGCGAGAGTGGGCGCAGATACCCCATGCTTTCTTTATGCGTAAAACTCGAGCAAAGAGGCGCGAAACTATCGGTAAATACATCAAAGAATTGACCGACAACAAACTCATCAAAGTGCAAAAAATGAATGGCAAAACTACCAGTTATTCTATCAATTGGCAGTGCGATATTTGGTATCAAGTAGCCTCTGTTGCCACTAAAACCAGTACGGATGAACCGTACCGCTTGAAACGTACCAGTACGGATGAAGTGAAAGAACCAGTACGGATGAACCGTACCGCTTTTGCCGAAACCAGTACGGATGAACCGTACACTTATAAAGACATTAAAGACAATAATAAAGAATATATATATATAAGCGAAAACGAAAAAAACGACGACGTGATTTCAGTGATGAATAAAAACGCTCAATCAATTTTAGATTGGCAAGCACCTAGCAAAGAAACTATGCAAGCAGAATTAGTCAGAGCAGGATCAGCACTTCAGATGACTGACGATCAGTATCAAATTTACGTTGGTGATTTTAAGGCTCACTTCGAGCAAAACGCTTTAACTGGAAAACCTCTACTTGGTGATAGGAATAGAAAAAATAGATTGAGGCAGTGGTTAGAAAATAAGGCAAAGAAACAACCTAAATCAAACATATTCCAGGGGAACACTAATGCGAACACTCAACCAGCTAACAACCAGCATCAACAGTACGACACCAGCACCACAGCAGGCTATG
The DNA here is from genome assembly GCF_002453355.1 of Psychrobacter sp. UBA6766. Classification (GTDB taxonomy): domain Bacteria; phylum Pseudomonadota; class Gammaproteobacteria; order Pseudomonadales; family Moraxellaceae; genus Psychrobacter. The sequence continues at coordinate 48,611 of NZ_DKGQ01000039.1, forward strand.
CAGCTAAGCTCGATGCAGATGCAGCCGCCTACTATGCAGAGCAAGCAGCAATCGCCCAGCAATCAGCTAACGGAAGCACTGAGAACGCTTTTTAAGCAGTGGAAAGCATGGTTTAAAAACAAGATGAAAACTCGTGATGATGATTTTGATTGGTCTTTCGATATGGTTTTAGTTTGGGCTCGTTATCTCACCAAGAAAGCAATTACCCAGTCTGAATTCAACAGAGCCAGTGAATTATCGTTTGATCAAGATTGGATGCCAAGCAACGCAAAAGAATTTTTGGCACTGGTACGCACACAGCAAACCAACGAATACCCATCAGCACAAGCAGCCTTTGATAATGCGTGCAACCAGTGTGGATTGATTGAAGATCGATATGTTAAGCGCCAATGGGCCCATGCAGTGGTGTTAGAGACAGCAAACCGTATTGGTTGGGGCAAACTTAAAAACGCTGATAATTACTTCCTGAAGACGTTTACCAGTGTTTATGAGCAGGTCGTCACAGAGCATCAAAACGGGGCCAAGTTTGTTATTCCTCAGTCACATCAGGTCGAATACGAGCGCACCGTGGTAAAGCCTGGTAGTGAAGCAGACAAGCGGATTACTGAGCAGTTGGCAAGTTTGAGGAGATTGGCGGTATGAGTGATTTTATATGTAATAACTGTGATGCGATGCAAGACACTACCGATTGGATTGAGTATGGCGGATTTGATGGAGATGAGTTTGTTATTGCTTGCAGTAGTTGTGACGAAGATATGGAGGTTGCGACAACGGTTGTTGTCAGTTATCAGAATTTAGCGAATAGGTACTAAACATGAAAAATATAATCAACAAAAAGACGGTGCAAGGCACTGAATGGATTAAGAGTGATACCGTAGTTATTACTTACACAGACGGCAGCAAAGAAACCATGAGCCGAACCAGTTTCAATCAAATTATTAAGGGGTAGGTGATGACCATAGCAAAAATCGGTATCGATACAGGAACCAAGACGGGCATTGCAATATCAGTTGGCGGCTCACTACAGCGAGTTGAGTCCATGACAATCACCAAGGCCATGCAATTGGTTTCTGAATATCCGCCTGGTACCACTAAATTATTTATTGAAGATGCACGTAAATGGATTGGCTTCAACGGCAAGACCAAAACCACTGATGCAAGATTGCAAGGCGCAGGAAGCGTTAAGCGCGATGCAGCAATTTGGGAGGACTGGTGCAAAGAGAATGGCTATCAAGCGGTATTCGTCAAACCGATGGGTAAAGGTCTCAAGAAGTCAGCGGAAGAGTTTAAGCGCATTACTAAGTGGACAGGCAGAACGAATGAGCACAGCAGGGATGCGGCCATGATTGTTTATGGCAGATAACGCAGTATAAAAAAGTATATTGATGAATTAAATTGAGGACTCAAAATGACCAAACTATTAGCTAAAAGATTCGGTACCAGTCCACGCTTAGAGTTGCTCAGCGGTGAATGGCTGAAGCAAGGACTAGGCGCCAAGACCGTAAAATTTGATATTGGCCAAGGTGGATTGCCGCCAGAAGTAAATTGGGAAGATAAAGCCGCGGCTATTGGATTAATCAAGAGCAAAACAGGTAAGGCGTTAGCTTCGCTCTTAGTATGGGGCGATAACGAACGGTACGACTGGTCAGAGGCGTTTAATGACGTGGTTAACCACTTAGCAGCCAACATGATTAAATACTGCGTAGAGGACAACAGAGGCGCACCTAAGAGCAAGTACACGCTTAATGAGCTGGCTTACAAGATGGCACGGATGACATTACATTTTGAGTTATATAATTTATGGCCATTATATTCAGTCGAAGGGCGTTTATTGTTTAGTGGCATCGAAATGTCAGCGAGCACCTACAGCCATATCTGGACCAAGTATCAGGACAAAATGCTGCATGATATCGAATATCTTATGAGATTTATTAACAACGATGTGGCTAATTATCGTTTTAACTTAAACGACAAAGAATTAAGCGAGTAATGATTATGCAGGTATATAAAACACAGGAACAGATAGACGCTGATCATAAACATTTTGAATTAATGGCAGCAGCAGAAAGAACGTCAGGTCCAAGTAAGGACGAGATTGCTAGACGGCATAAGAAATACAAGCAACGAGCCAAGAACCTAGCAGGGCTTAAAGGTGCTGATAAAAATGCAATACTCTATGAGCGCTTAATATTGAAGCAGCGACTTGATGAAATAGAAGACCATTTAATTAAGGCTGAGCAAGTAAAGTGCAGTAACTCAGATTGTGGTATTGATTATGGTGAAACTTGCTGTATGGGCGAGTTTGACATCAAAGACTGCCGATATTTCCAAAATAGCTTTACTGCTTGACCCTTGATTGCAGTTGATGCTATATTTACTATACTGGCGTAAGTTGTAAGTAAAGCCAAAATATCAGGTGTTTAGTTAATTCTAAGCGCCTTTTTTGTTGCCAGTTTCAATCAACACATGCCAGATAGAAGCAAGTGCAAAATAAATGAATACAAATATAGGAATTAAATTCTACATATAATCATGTTAATATACTTTACTATATAAATATAATGGCGTGGGTTATAGGTTTTGTATTCGCGTTTCATCTATGCCTTTATGGTTAAGGTAGATGCTTTTTCAAAATGTCTGTATGTTACCTATCATCATACTTTCATCGGTAAGGAGAAGGTTATGAAAAATGAAAGCGACAACAAGAAAACCTCTGAGAACCTAAATCCTGCAGATGTGTTGGCGGATGCAACAAACACTTATTTTAATATGTTGAATAAATCTTTAGCCAAGTACAATAGCCATAGGGATTCTAACCAGAAGGAAATAAAGAATGGCACAAGAATTACCAATCATAGAATCTCTCTTTGACTTCTTTTATTTGGACAATAGAAAGATAAGTTCTTTCTATGCTCAGCTAACCGGCAATGGTTCTATTGAATCATATAAAGAAATACACGGTATTTCTGATGAAAAAGCTATGGAAGCTACAATAGGCGTACCAACTGTTACTGGTGGAAAGCTTGGAACAAAAGGCTCCTCAAATAGTGGTGGCGAGCGTTTTTATAATGCTACTGACACAATGCCTCGTGAAATGATTGATAAGCTAGACGAGTTGGGGTTTATAAATCGAGAGTTAAGCGAATCTAACTTAGGTCAGTTAGTCCTAATGAAAGGAAAGTTAGGAATCGTAGATGTAAATATGCTTAGAGGAATTGTAGAGCCAGCTCTGAACTTCTATCTAAGGGAGGCTAAAACATCACAAGACAAAGCTGAACGTGATCAAGCTAAAGAAATAACCAAGGTTAAAGAGGATTTAATTGCATTTATAAAAAATGTTCCTTTTGCGATACAAAGCCGTTTTTTAGTTGAGGTCAGTAATAGTGTGCAAGAAGTATGGATGACCTTAAATAGGGATGAGCTATCAACGCCAACTCATGATACAAATTTTAAGCATGGTGAGTTTATGGCTGGCGAATGGTATTTGCTAGGAGTGTTAGATGCCTTGCCACATGATGATTTCACATATGAATCTGAAAGTGACTCCGATCTTCAAGGCGTAATCAGAAGCTTTGTTGAGCAGTTGAAAAACATGGCTGGTCGTCCTAATACGTCCTTTGGTATTACACCGATAGCAATTTTTAGAAGCATTGGTACTTCTTTAGGTGGTAATGCAGATTAATACCCTACAGTAGGGTCTTGTATTACACACGAGGGGTAAGCTTGATATTTAAATTAGGTGGCTGGTTAATTCTAGTCACCTTTTTTATTGCCTACGTTTTGCCCGATATGGAAAATCACATATCGGGCTTTTTTATATCTACGATTTAGCAGGGATGCTATGACAAACAAACAGCTCTATGTCAGTTATCACGATAGAGATAGCACAGACGCGCTCAAGGCGCACAGACTAAAAACATTGAGAGATAGGGCGTGCCGTGGCGATAGTGATGCAAGGCGGTATGTTGATAAGATTGAATTAAGTAAATAATCCTTTTTGCCCTCACTTGCTCGTGCAGGGCATTTTTTATACTCGCTAATTGGAGGTGAGCATGTTAGCAAGACCGGTACCACCGAATGACATGCCATCGTTCTTAGCGGCCCCAGAAATACACGAATGGCTACACGATACGATACTTGATCCTGATCATGAATGGTTTAACCGTGACCATCAGCATCTACTTGATTATGAGTTTCATGAGATATCTTTTTTATGGGCCCAAGGTGAGTACATCAAACAAGGTAAGCAGATATTAGGGCAATGCGAAAAGGTCATGATGATGGCCGGCGGTTGGAAAAAAGCACGTCAAGAAATGTGGTTTGAAGACACATTGGGTGCGGTACCGGATTATCTAATCACTTTAGATGCCAATTATTGCCGTGACTGTACAGACGCTGAGTTTGCTGCATTGGTTGAGCATGAGCTGTATCACATCGTACACAAGACAGATATGTTTGGTGATCCTGCATTTAGAGCAGACGGTAAGCCGGCACTTGAGATAACGAGCCATGACGTTGAAGAGTTCTTTGGCGTGGTCAGAAGATATGGCGGTGATGAGGCGGTTATTAAGATGGCTGAACTACAAGATTGTGAGCCTGAGATTAAAGGCTAAATTATATACTGTGTAATACGGAGTAAGAGAATGGCAACCCTTAATAATAAGGTGAAAGCCTTTATTGTACAAGGGCTTGCTACCTATATGATGCCTTCAGAAGTGGCGGAGGCTGTCAAAAAAGAATTTGACTTAGAAATAACACGTCAACAAGTATCGTCTTACGATCCAACCAAAGCATCAGGAATGAATCTTGCCAAAAAATGGAAGGACCTATTTAAGCAATTCCGCGATGACTTTAATAACGACATCCAAGCAATACCGATTGCTAATAAAGCGTATCGATTGAATATGCTCGACCGTATGGCGCGTGATGCTGAGAAGTCAAAGAACAGACCTCTAGCAGCAAGCTTACTTGAGCAGGCAGCTAAGGATGTTGGTGAAGTATTCACTAATAAGCAGAAGGTAGACAATACGTCTAGTGATGGTTCGATGGCGACCAAGCCAACAGTAGTTAGGCTGGTTGCACCAAAGGTAGATGAAAATGGGCGAGCAATTAAATGATGAAGTTTATGCCGATGTAGTCATACCAGATAAGCTAATACCAGTATTTAGTGCCAAGTCGCGCTACAAAGGCGCTTACGGTGGCCGTGGTAGTGCTAAGACACGTACATTCGCATTGATGACAGCCGTAGAGGGTTATCGACTAGCCGAAGCAGGCGCTAGCGGCATAATCCTATGCGGCCGTGAGTATATGAACTCACTAGAAGAGTCGTCGCTAGAGGAAATCAAACAGGCGATACGCTCAGTTGGTTGGCTTAATGATTACTATGAGATTGGTGAAAAATATGTTCGTACCAAGAATAGGCGTGTTGCTTATGCGTTTACTGGTTTACGTCATAACCTAGACAGCATTAAAGGTAAGTCGCGCATATTACTTGCTTGGGTAGATGAAGCTGAAAACGTCAGTGAGGCTGCCTGGCGCAAACTGCTACCAACAGTACGTGAAGATGATTCTGAGGTTTGGATAACTTGGAACCCTGAGCACAAAGGTAGTGCAACAGACAAACGATTCCGGCAGAAGCATAACGAATTTATTGTTGAGATGAATTACAACGATAACCCGTTCTTTCCGGATGTTCTTGAGCAAGAACGACTTAATGATCAAGAAAACCTGGATGATGCAACTTACTGCTGGATTTGGGAAGGTGCTTATCATGAGGCTTCAGATGCTCAGATATTTAATGGCAAATTTGTTGTTAAAGAATTTACAAGACACCCAACATGGAATGGGCCATATAACGGCTTGGACTTTGGTTTTGCTACCGACCCAACGGGCGCGACAAACTCATGGGAACATGATGGCACGCTCTATATTGAATATGAAGCATGCAAAGTCGGTCTTGAGATTGACGACACGCCGGATTATTTGAAAGACAATATACCAGGTATTGAAAACTACGAGTTGATAGCAGATAACGCTCGACCTGAGTCAATCAGCTACCTGAAACGTAACGGCATACCGAAGATTAAGGCATGCGTTAAAGGTAAGGGCAGTGTTGAGGATGGCATTGCTCACCTCAAAGGTTATAAGCAAATTGTTATCCATCCACGTTGTACCGCGACCGCCAAAGAGTTTAGGCTTTACAGCTATAAGACGGACCGGTTAAGCGGTGAGATACTGCCTGAGATTATCGATAAGCATAACCACTTAATTGATTCGCTCAGATATGCACATGAGCGCACCATGAAGCGTGGTGCTAATACTAAACGACATAGAGCCACAGCTGGCAAACGGACGTACAGATGACAGACATGACTAAAAAGCCGCGTTATCGTGTCAAAGCTGGCGGCACACTAAGCCAAGAGCAAGCGATTGATTTGCGCGGTAAGTTGTTTTACCAACAGCTCATACGCCAAGATACTGACGAGATACTCAAAAAAGCAGGTATCAGTCGCTATGCGCTTAAGACACTACTTACTGACCCTGATATTGACCAAGCAGTCGATAGACGTACTGAGGAGTTAACAAGCTCGCTTTATACTTTGATGCCGTCTGAGGGCAAGGTCGCTGAGTTTATCTATGAGCAATTAGATTTGCATCTTGAGCCGATATTACAAGGCGTCATTGATAGCAAACTCTACGGCTATGATGTTGCCGAAATGGTATGGGGCAAAGATAGCAGCGGTCGCAATGTTGTTATTAAGCTGACAAGTAAGCCGATTGATTGGTTTGAGCCTAAAGCTAATGGCGACTTATTGTGGTATCCCAACGATGGTAGCAACCCTAAGACCGTTAGCGACCAAGATGATTATCAGTATCGCTATTTATTGCAGCAGCACAAGCCAACGTACTTGGAGCCAAAAGGTAAGTCACTATTAAGCCGTGTTTACTGGTTGCATTATTTTAAGACGAATGGCTGGCGTTTTTGGTCTAAGTTCTTAGAGCGCTTTGGTAGTCCGCTACTGATAGGTAAGACGGATGCGGCAACCGAAGATGACGCGCAAGACTTTGCCAACGCACTGCTAGCGGCTCATAACTCCGGCGTTGTTACGGTTGGTATCGACGAGGACGTAACACCAGTAACGGGCGGCAGTCATGGCGAGGCGTTCGTTGCTTATAACGATGTGACCAAGCAAGGTATCACTACCTATCTGCTAGGTCAGACGCTGACAAGCGGCACGGATAATGGCGGTACTTACGGACAAGGCAAGATACACCAAGAGCAGCAAGAGATTATCTTTAACAGTGACCGCAAGCACGCGCTCAAAGCGGTACAGCAATTTATTGATATTATCTGTTTAGCCAATGGTTATGACGCGCCAGAGTTTAAGTGGATTGCCAAAAAGGTTATCCCAGTTGACCAGTTGGATGCTGACAAGAAAGCCTATGACATGGGCCTGCGCTTTAACAAATCATACTTTGTTGATGAATTAGGTTATGAAGAACGTCATATCTCACACGTTGAAACGTTTGCGGGTGCGACTACATTACCAATATCGGCCAAGGCTAATTCATTCGCTAGCAAAACATGGCTGCCATTTAAAGCTGCTGACAGTGATAGCGAATTTACCAACGAGCAAATGGAGCTTGAAGCAGTAGCAGATGATGCGCTAAATGCGAGCGTACAGCCTTTTGATACTAATGCGGTGCTATCAGCTATAAGTAACACTACGGACGTAGACAGCTTACGTGAGGCATTATTTAACCTATGCGGTGATGGATTGGCTGAGAGTGAATTCACTCAGTTGGTTAATACCGCGTTGATGGTCGCTGATGTGCACGGTTTTGCTGATGAATCGAGTGAGGTTTGATGTTATATTAACCCTATCAAAACAAGGAGTTAATAATGGAAGTTACAAAGCTAGTTAATGATATAAAAAGCGATTTACAAGCGGTTGAAATAGCAGGAAAAACCCCTGCTTTAATACGGCTACACCCTTTATATCATAGGACCTTTAAAAGATTTAATCCTGAAGGTTTTAAAAGACATACATCTGCTGATGAATATTCAACATTTCTTGGTATTCCAATTCAAGAGGATGTAAAGCAAAAATACTTTGAGATTTTCGTAAATTAACACTTAAAACGTTTTAAGTAGGTACAAGAGCTCTTTCAATCGAATAGGGCTTTTTTATTGTCAAAAATAAAGTGAGTAACCAATGGCAACGACAACAGCAGGATTTGACGTACAGTTTATCGAAGCCATTGCTTACGCTTTAAACCGTGAGGTGGTTTTACCTGATAACTACTACAACGTCATGACACCTATCCAACGTCAGCAAGCGGTATCTATTGCAGGGCTTGCACAGACTGAGCAGATTAAGCATGTGATGGGCTTGGTCAATGAGCAATTGGTTGATGGCGGTACGTTTGCAGACTTTCAAAAGGCGGTCAAAGCGGGCGATATTGATATTAATCTACCAAAGCATCGGCTAGATAATATCTTTCGTACCAACATCCAAGGCGCTTATGGTCGCGGCCGATGGTATCAACAGCAACAGAACAAAGATGAACGTCCTTACCTGATGCGCGATGGCATTAACGATATTAGACAGCGCCCAGCGCATAAAGTGCTAGATGGCGTGGTCAGACATATTGATGACCCATTTTGGCAACAACACTATGCTCCAAGCGGTTATCGCTGCCGGTGCATAATGCGCTCACTCACCAAGTCCCAAGCTGAAGCTAAAGGTATAACCGTAGATGACGATTTACCAAGTGTGCCAAACGATAAGGGCTGGATTGGCGGCACACCGGCTCAGTACACAGGCAACATGAATCAACTGGTCAACAAAACTATAGCCGAACTCGCTATCACGTACTACAAGCAGTCAGGTACAATATTGGCAGCAAGACAACGGATTGAAGCGGCTATCACAGTTATGTTGGCACAGCCTATACCTGAGCTTGCTGCGATGATTGACGAGGCTAAAGAGCTTATAGAGGAGCAAGAGGCATGAATAAGCGCAAACGAATAATAGAGGTTATCGCGCTGATAGCTGATATAGCGATGACCATCTACACAAAACGCAAGAAACAAAAACAAGACCGCCGATAAGGGCGGTTTTTTAATGGGTGAGTATAAATGACTAATTTAGCACTTATAGCCGGGCGTCTTGTGAATACTGAGAACTTACTATTCGTCGATGCCACGCCTAACGTCAACGGTGGGTTTGATATATCTATCGTGATGGTTGGGAATGTTGTTAAAAAGGTTGGAGAGACTGACGACCAAGGTAGTGCTACGGCTTATATAGAACTATTGCATAACGAAATCAAAGGCAAAAAACATGAACTTACAAGCAAAGATTAAGCGCGATATTGACAGTCATGCGCTCATGGCTTGCCACGACTTACAAGGCGAGCTTGCATCTATCGACTTCAAGTCTTTAGCGCGATACAGCGATGATGATAGCGAACCTGCTTACACAGTCGAGAATGGCGTAGCGACTATTGATGTGCGCGGTCTGTTGGTGCCTGAAACCTCAAGCGACTATCGCTCATGGGGCGTGACAGGCTATGCAAACTTGGCGGACTACATTCAGCAAGCTAATGATGATTACACGGTTGAGCGTATCGTTTTAGATATCGATAGTGTTGGTGGTTATGTTAAAGGTCAGCACTTAGTTGACGACACTTTGGCAAACATTACGAAGCCGATTGAAACGTTTGTCAGTGGTAATGCGTATTCAGCAGCTTATCGCATTGCAGTGCAGACCGACCAAATCACAGCGTCACAGTTTGCAGGCATTGGCAGCATCGGCACCATAGTCAAGCATACAGAGCGAACCGGTTACTTAAAACAAATAGGCGTCAAGGTGACGAATATCCGTAGCGGTAAATGGAAGGCTGTGTTTGGCGATGATGAGCCGTTGAGCGATGAGCAAGAGGCAGAAATACAGGCTGGTGTAGATGCCAATGCTCAAGAGTTTTTTGAGCATGTGGCAAGTCACCGTGGATTACAAGCTGACACGATTGCAGCACTTGAAGGGCGGTGTTTTGAGGCTGCCCAAGCAAAAGAACTAGGTCTAATTGATGCGATTGCGGATAGCGTGGCAGCGTCGAGCAGCACCAAACAGAGCAACACGAATCCAAAAACCGAGGGGGAATCAATGGATTTACAAGAGGCGCAAGCCAAAATCAAAGCGCTAGAGACTGAAAAAGCTCAAGCGGTACAAGAGGCAGCCGACGCAAAAGCCGCCGCGCTAGCAGCGCAAAACGCATTAGCAGAAACGCAAGCGGCAACCCGTCAAACAGCTATTGAGAAATTAGCCGCTGATACTGGTCGCACGTTTACTGAAGACCAGGTGACCGCGTTTAAAGCGATGGACGATGCACAGTTTGCTGTTGCTGAGTTTATGGCAAAACCAGTTGAGCCTAAAGTACCTGATTTGCCAGCCGGTCTTGATAAAGAGCAAGCAACCAATGGGCGTCAAAGTGGCGAAAGTAAAATTCTAGCGGCTGTTGAAGCCGCAAAAGCACAAGGAGCTAAATAATGGTTGATTTCACTTATACAACCGAGCAGTCGTTACCAGTTGATGTGAAGCCTATCACTGATAGTGTCGTACCGACTACGGCAACCGCTTACCACAAAGGCGATCTGCTAAAAATTGCTGCTGACACCAACGTAGCGACGCATAGCGATAGCTCAACTGGCGCACAAGCTGACTGGCATGTTATCTGTTTGGCTGATGTGACCGCTGAGCAAGCAACTGAAAAACTAGCGATGGGTGTTGAAATGCCGGTCTACGTTGCAGGTAAGTTTGATGTTGCACAGGTCAAGCTCAATGGCGTGGCACTTGATGAGACTCAAAAACTGGCAGCGCGTGCGTATGCTAATCGCTCAACTAAAATCACGCTTAGCGTTGTTAAATAAGGACAGAATCTATGGCTACTTTTGTATTTGATGATGCGCAAATTGAAACCGCATCTTTTGAGGAGCTTGGCGCGGTTTATGACCACAGCAAGCCAGTTGATAGTTTTTTACGTGACCGTTATTTTGGTAATCCGATTTACCTAAATAGTCAAGACAAAGTGCCAGTAGGTGATATTAAAACCTATGTACCACTTGCACCAGCCGTACTGCCGACAGCGCAAGGTCGTGTGATTAAAGATAAAGTTGAACTAAACGTAAGCTATATCAAAGCGCCTTACTTAAAGCCCGCCTGTATCGTTGAGCCATTGAGTGATATTGACGCTAAGATGCAAAAACTATTGCAGTCTATGCGCGTTATCGCAACCAATGCCCCAGGTGTGCCGCCGACCTTGCAAGACGAGTGGGAGATGGCAGCTGCTAACTCTTACTGGACTATCCGCCAGTCAATCGCTGCACGTATTGCTTTGATGTGTCGTGATGCCTTGTTGTACGGCAAAGTAGTCGTACAAGGTGATGATAATGCGGGTGTGACCGTTGATTATGGTCGTCATGCTGACTTAACGTTCGGCCCACTTGTCGCATGGGACCAGGTAGGCGCAACGCCTTACGAAGATATTCGTAAAATGGTCAAAAACTTAACCAAGCACGGCAAGCGTCGTGCGGTTGATGCGCTCATGTCTAGCCGCGTATTTGAAGCATTGGCGGACAATGAAACGTTTAACAAGCGCTTTACCAATGCGCTTGATACCAACGCTACCCGCGTGTTTGGCGGTGGCTTCGGTGGAGAAACAGAAGCAACCTTACGCGGTACTTTAGACGGTATCGAGTTTTGGACGTATGACGTTGAGTTTGAAAAAGAAGACGGCACAAGCGAGCTTATGATTCCAGAAGATGGTTTTTGGTTGGTGTCTGAGCGTGGTAATAACTTGTACTTCTGCATGATTAAACATCGTAAAAACCCTGCTAAGTTAGCGATGGAATTGATGCCCTATCATGTGTTTGGTGATAACCCATCGGTTGACGAGTTTATTGCTGATTCAAGCCCATTGCCAGTGACCATCAATAAAAACGGTGCCACTGGTGGTACTGGTTTTATCACTCTTTAATCAACCCATAACTTAATGGCCCACTTAACCGTGGGCTTTTTTTGGAGCAAATTATGTCTAAATTAATGTATATCGCATTGCAAGCTATTGGCCAATACAACACGGGTGATCAAATCCCAGTCGTTACTAATGACGAGCTAGAAGCAGCCGTCAAAGATGGTAAGGCGATTGAAGGATTGCCAAAAGCGCGCGCTGAATTTTTACTAAGTAAAGGTGCTATCAAAAAAGCTGAAGCCGAAGATGATGCTGATAATGGTGATGGCGGCGAAGTGGTCGAGCTTGAAGGATTATCAAACGATGAGTTAAAGGCGTTACTTGATGAAGAAGGTATCAAGTACAACAAGTCTGATACTAAAGCCGAGCTAATCGCGCTATTTCCGAAGGATTAAGCCATGTATGCGACTCATGACGATTTAATAAGCCGCTTTGGTGAGCTTGCTATAGCTGAGCTTGAGTCCATGCACAATGACGGCTTGCTTGCAGTCACCAATGCGCTATCAGACGCCAGTGAGAAGATGAACAGCTATTTATCCATACGCTATAAAACGCCATTGAATAAGACTGAGCATTTAAAACTGGTGTGCGCTGATATTGCTCGCTATTTGCTTTATATGAACGAGCCGACCGACGAGGTAGAGGCGCGTTATAAAGAAGCGCTTAAATGGCTGCAAGACGTGGGTGCGGGTAAAGCGAATGTGACGTTTGCTGAGCCATTGACTGATGACGAGCAGCAATCGACTTACATCAAACCTGCTGTACCAATCGGTGATAGTTATCGTGGTCAAGTCTTTGGTGATGATGTGTTCGCTACCATGCCAGGCTTTAAGTGAGGTGAGTCATGATTGACGCAAACTTATCAGGCGGTGACGAGATAATTAGACGGCTGGGCGCTTTGTATTTTGATAATCAAAAAATGCAGAAGTTTAGCCGATTAGCTGGCGCTGAAATGGTACATCAAACTGAGGAGCGTTTTTATAATCAGCATGATTTACAGCGGCAACCGTGGTTGCCATCTAAACGAGCGCTAGAGCAAGGCGGTAAAACGCTGCGCGATACTAGCCGCCTATTATCATCATTGACCTATATTGCGCTACCTGATGGCGTTAAGTGGGGCACTAATGTTGTTTATGCTCGCATGATGCACTACGGCGGCACTAAAGCAATGTTTCCTCACTTGTGGGGTGATATACCTGCTAGGCCATACATGGGCATGAATGACGACGACAGAGCGAGCGTACTCAACATCATCAATCGAATTATGGACGTGGACTTATGAGTAATTATTTTGCGGTAGGTCTTGGCCTAATCGAGCATTTAGAGGCAAAAGCTGCTGAGTGGGGTGTTAAGCACGTCGGCACCGTCGCTAGTATCAATAAGATTAATAAAAACGTTACACCTGCGCTTTACGTTATTAACACAGGTAACAATCCAAACGCTAATGGCTCGATAGACAGTCGTGACGTACAGCAATGGACGGTCGTTGTCGCTGTGAGCAATCAGGCAGCACAAGATGACGTTAAGGCACTTATGCAGTCATCAGGCGAGCTTGTGAGCAAGGTTATCAATCATGTGCAAGGCTATCAGCTTGACGACTATCACGACGCACTAGAGCGCACCAGTACAAGCGGACGGCCTGATTACTTTAGTACGTTCGCACTATATCCGCTCACTTTTCAAACTACTATTACGCCATAGGAGACAATCAACATGGCAGACAATAAGCAACAATCACACGCTTTTATCGGTAACGGTAAAGTGTATTTTACGCCAGTCAAAAATGGCGTAGAGGGCAAGCCTTTTTGGGTTGGTGTCGCAAACGCTGCGTCTTTTGGTCACTCAGTCGAGGACGAGAAAGAGCTTAAAGAGTACCACTCTGGCAAAAACCAAACGTGGGATAAGTACGACGGTGACAAATCAACCACGTTTAGTATTACGCTAAATGAGCGCCGCCAAGCAGCCATGCAAGCAGCACTGCAAGCGACTGTAACCGAGGTTGCTACTGGTACGGCTACGGGCGAAGAACATGCTGTCTCAGAAGTGGGTGACATCCTATTTTTGAAACATAAAAACGTGACTGAAATCACATCGTTTAAGGATAGCACAGAAGTTACTGCGCTTGATTTGGTCGAAGGCATCGACTACACGATTGATAAAAAATACGGCACGATTGAGCTACTAGAAAAGCAAACGCTTAAATCACCGCTAATCGTGACTTATAGCTACGGCACAGCAACAGTCATGAAGCCGATGACTGATGATGTTGATTACTATCGTATTCGCGTTGATGGCCTAAACAAGGTCGGTCAAAAAGATAAGCAAGTCGTTACGGCGTACCGCGCCAAGCTGTCACCCGCCGATACGCTCGATCTAATCAGCGACGACTTTAGCGAGATGACGCTTGAAGCCGACTTGATGTACGACGAAGCTGAAGATGCGACGTATGAGATTGTGAAACTGTAACGTATGGGTTGGTCGAATTACCGACTGACCTATTTTTATTTAACTAAGTCATTGCGTGTCGATGGCTTACTCAAATAAAAAGGATAAATTATGCGTACTAATGCACAAACCAAACTGACAAATACAGCTACAGGCGCGGTCATCGTCTTGTCAGACAGCCTTTATCCTGATGCTGAGCACGATTGGTCGGCTATCGTATCAAATGCCAAGTACGCGCTAGACGGTACGATGATAGTCGAGCAGTCGGTAAGACAAGCAGGGCGACCATACGTGATGCAAGCGCCTGACGGTCACGGCGTACTCAGTCGAGCAACGGTTAATGCGCTCAAATCTGAGCGTGACAAGCTAGGCGCTACCTTTTGGCTAGACTATCTAGCAGATGGTGCAGTTAAGCGCGTTAAGGTCATGTTTGATACAACACAAGACGCTATCAATGCGACGCCAATCAAGGGCAGCACAAGCCCAAAGCTGACCGATTACTACAATGTAACGCTTAAATTCTTAGAGATACCAAGCGTGTGACCTTATTCAATTATTCAGCC
The DNA here is from genome assembly GCF_002453355.1 of Psychrobacter sp. UBA6766. Lineage (GTDB taxonomy): Bacteria > Pseudomonadota > Gammaproteobacteria > Pseudomonadales > Moraxellaceae > Psychrobacter. The sequence goes on from NZ_DKGQ01000039.1 coordinate 63,652, forward strand.
CTTTATTTAGGGCTTTTTTAATGCCTAAAATTTGACGGATGATAACGATGGCAATTACTCAAAACGATTTACAGCTTTTAAAAGCCGAGGTTCAAGCTGATACTGATGACGGCGGCGGATTGCCAACAAGTAACGTGGTTGCCGATGGTGTATCAAATAACTTATTTCCCGATGTGTCAGACCTTGACCGTCAGATTGGGCGCGTCCGCTTGCGTAAAATCTTTATGGGCGTTCAGACGGCAAACCGTGACCTATTGCAAGCAGCGCGATTGATTTTTACCGAGCTGCCTGCCAATCCTAATATCAGCGTTTTCGCATTTAAAGCGACATCATTTGCAGATAAACGTAGCGATGCTCAAAACAAGATTGAGTCATATCTTGCTTTTGGCTCAAAATGGGCGGGGCATTTACTTGAAACTCAATTAGCAGGGCAGCGCGTTATTCAGGTGTCACTTGATAAAGGCGATCAGATACCAGCAGTCGGTCAACCGCTTGTTATCGTGCAAAATGAGGGTCAAAGCGACGAGTATTATCAATACATCCGTCCACTTAAAGTTGATACCGTAGAGCGCAGATTTCAACGTACGGTTAGTGAACCGGTAACACGTACTGTTGCGACGATTGAGTTTGGCGATACGCTAAACAAGACCTTTAACGGCTTAACTGTTCCTGAATTTTACCAAAATGCTAATACAAGCAGACGCGCTATCTTACGTGAAGCTCGCGTTGCTGATGCTGCTAAATATTACAGCGCCAGTCGCTTAGCTGAGCCAGTAGTAGCAATGGCCAGCCGTCAGGTGCGACTAGATAGCATCTATACGCAGGTCGTGCCTAGTACGCAAGTGGAAACGCCTATTTTGCAGCGTGACCCTGCAAACCAAGTCGCTACTCAAGCGCGTGGCGATGGTATGATCGCAATCAGTCAGTCGGTCAATGTTGCGACCAACACCGCGTTTAATTTGCCGTCAGGTGTCGCAGTCGGTACGCTTAGCTTATCGGTTGGCGCTCAGAATCTAACAGACCGTAACGGCGAGCTAGTTAATAGCAACGGCTTAGCCTATGCCTCGATTAAGTACGGCATTGGTCAAATCACTTGGTATGACCTACTGAGTCTTGGGCAAACGACAATTACGGGCAGCTATAAGCCTGCAAGCGAGTTTACCCGAGTAGCGCAAACTGACTATCAAGTCGTCGATGACAATGCAGGTTATAACTATGTGCGTGAGCTTGGTGCTGAACCAATACCTAGCAGCCTAAAAATCACTTATACGGTAGGTGGTAATAACTATCTCGTACACGATGACGGACGCGGCAATTTAATCGATGATGACGGCAACGGACGCGGGACAGTACAGGGCAAAACAGTATTACTCACGACTGCTGCAATCCCTGATGCTGCAAGCTATATTATTTATAGTTTTGGCGTGGATTTAGATACAGTCAAATATGGCGAGCAAGCGCTGGCACCTGCTTATCACGCGGCTATTATCGAGGACGAGGTGGTCGGCGATATTACTATCACATGGGGCGATGATAAAACAGCAACTATGAGTGATGGCGTTATTACTGGCGATGCTACGGGCACGTATGAAGGTAGAGAGCTGCATATCGCACCAAAAGAGACAGTCGCTAAAGACACTGCGTTTACTGTGACTTATAACAAAGTCTTAGACTCGATGACTACGGCTATCAATGCGAGCCACTCACCGCAAAACTCTAGCGGCGTATTTACTGGTAGTATTGATGTTGCAAGTGCTATCGAGGGCGTAGATTTACAAGTTGCGCTTAGCGATCAGCGACAGCCACAAGTAATGATTAATTTAGGTATCGCGGACAACAATAACAGCTTGTTTGTAAAAGGTGTATTTTATCCGTCTTATCAACACACGCAGCAATACTCAGGCAATACGGCAACGACAGACACTAAACTATCTTGGATGCCCTATACTAGCAGTAGTGCTAACGATTGGACGCCGGTATTAGTAAGTAGCAGCGTAAACAAATCAACAGGCAAAATCGACTTTACAATTAAGGTGACGCGAAAAAAGAAAGTGACTGATGTTGTAATGGTTGGCGGTATCAATAAAAAGCCGTTATTTTCCACTAGCAACGTTGATGAGTCGTTATTTATTGAGACCGCACAAGTGACGGGCATAGCAACACTAGGCGCGTCAACCGAGTCAGCGACTTTTGACATGACTGCTGATAAATTGTTAATAGCGCCGCCAGTAGCGTCAGACACACCAGTCGTCAGCGGCTCAGTGTTTGTCGATGCGCTCGGCTATAGTTTGCGCGATGATAACGGCAGAGTAAAAAATGGCGATGATGTGGTCGGCGATATCAATCTCGACTCAGGCGTGATTGAGCTGACAACGTGGCAAGCAGGGCAGCAAAACACCGCTACGCTCAAGTCAATGCTGCGCGAAAATGACCCAGTGCCGCTCGCTAATTTGATTTTTAGAACGCCAGTGGCACCGCTTAAAAAAGCATCATTGCAAATCAGTGCTGAATTAGCAGATGGTACAGCAATATCACTATCGACAGATGAGCAAGGCGCTATCACTGGTCATGCGTTTGCTCACGGCGAGGTTGATTTTAAAGCGGGCGTTGTCGCGCTGTACTTTTATGAAAAATTAAAAGTCAGTGACAATCCCGATGTAGTTAATGAGCCGTGGTATAGCGCAGAGTACGTATATAGCGACGGCGGCACAAACTATATCAATAAACCGATATACGTTAAGCCGGACTCAATCCGTTATAACGCGATTGCTTATAGTTATTTGCCATTAGATAAAGAGCTTATCGGACTTGATCCGGTGCGCTTACCAACTGACGGTCGTGTGCCGTTTGTGCGTAAAGGTGATAGCGTGGCTATTACTGAGCTTAAAACAATGGCGCTGCCAACCAATGAGCCTAATGATAGCTTTGACTTAGGTTTTGAGCGCTTATCTGATGTCAATGTCATAGATGCTAATAATTTAAAAGTTAATAGCGATTATCTCGATGTTGATTTAGACGCAGGCACATTAATGCTCAACGGTATGTTTGATATGTCGTTTTACACCGCGCCACTCACTGCTAAATATCGCATTATGGATATTGCGTTGGTCATTGAAACTGATATATCAGGTCGTGTGACGCTATCAACGCCTATCACGCATGACTACAGCACCGATGCTATTTTATCATCAATGCTGATTGCAGGAGATATGCAAGCAAGGGCATATAACGTGTTTAGTCAAAAAACATGGGGCAGTGTTTGGTCTGATACACTGATAGGGGAGTCTGCCGTAATTCAGTTGCAGACGGCTAACAACCCTATCGTTGTGACTAACAAAGACGCGATTACCGAGCAGTGGGCACTTGTGTTTACCAGTGTGACTGAGTTTAGGATTATCGGTCGGACGCTTGGTCAAATTGGCACAAGCTCGGTTAATTCGAGAACAGCGCCAATTAATCCGCAAACTGGTCAGCCCTATTTTGTTATCGAGATTGCAGCTTGGGGCGGTGGTGGCGCGGCAGGAAATGCGATACGACTTAACACGCAAGCAGCCGCCTACCCGCTTTGGATCGGTAATGCAATCGGACAGCACGTAGGTAGCAGCAAAGATAATTACGACTTTACTGTGGCGTACCATGCAAATATAGACAGAGAGAGAGAATAAGTATGATTATCAACTCAACACCGAGCAACGTAACGTGGTTTTCGTCTGCCCAATCAAGTATGCCAACCATTAACAGCATGGACGAAAATGGCATTATTAAAATATTAGACGCCTGCCTAATCAACGGAGGTATTGAGCGCTCAGTTTTATCAGTCACGATTGATGGTAATAAGGTGACGCTTGATTTTGGCTCAGGTCATGGCTTTAACTTATATCAGATTATCTATATCAGCGGTGCTGATGACGTGCTCATAAACGGCAATCACAAAGTCATTGATATGACTAACAACACGGCAACGATTGAGGTTGTAGGCGCTCTTGTTGATACAGGTGTTATTAAAGCTAAGATTGCACCGCTCGGCTATGAGTCAATCTTTGGCATGACCAACCCTTTAAAGCGTGCTTATCGCAGCCTCGCTGCATCGTCTGCCAAGCGTGTAATATATCTTGATATGAGCTACCCTGATGGTGCAGGATATCATGCAACCGCACCTGCGCGTCGCGCAATGATTGATGTTTGCGAGGATATGCAAACGCTTGGCGTTGAGATTAATAGCTACACAAGCGCAATTAATAACAAGCCGACCAATAAAAATGGCGCTTTGTTCTGGTATCAGGCTCGCGGCGCGACAAAATCAACAGGTATCGACAGCTTTACTGTACCTTGGATGGTGGTAGGGAATGGTGATTTCTTTTATCTGTGCATTGGGTTTAGCTCTTACTCTTCCTTCAAATCAAGTGGCATGAAAGAAACATACGGTTTTGGCGAGTACATAGCGCTTGATAAGACGGTAGATTCTACATTTTTAATAGCGCCCAATAGTAATGACGACTCTGTGACTAGCTACTACAGTGAGTTTGGTAGTAATTTCGGTATGTTATCAAGTAATTATATTTTCTCTAGCGTAGATGGCGCTTTCAACAAAAGCATAATTTCTTTTGCAGCCGATATTGGCGGCTATTCAGGTATAACTGGTGGTTCATACCCATCGCCTAGCGGTAACTTTTTATTTACATTGCCTTTAAAGGTTTTAGATACTACAAAATCTATCATCGGCTTTATGCCTGCCTATTTATTTATCGAGCATCAAATGTTAGGTAATAATGACGGTCAGGTGATTGATGGCTGCTTAATATCAAGGACGCAGAGGTCAAATACCAACTCACCATCACCTGCCAATGTCGGCTTTTATGTGGGGATATAGCTATGCTTATGATTGCAGCGCCTAATCTATTTCGCACCAATGTCCGCATGATGATGCGAGACGGCGGTGGCGGTAAATTAACAGGCGGCGGCAACGTGCCTACAGGTAGTGGCTCAATCACTGGCCGCGTCACTGAAAACGGTCTGCCAGTATCAAGGCGCGTCATGCTTTATGAGCGAAAAACTGGCGCTTATGCAGGTCAAACGCGCTCAGACGAGGACGGCTATTACACGTTTAAGCGTACAAATGAACGAACACTGTATTTTGCTGTGTCTATTGATGATGAAAACGATGGGGTGCAATATAACCTAGTCGGTCAGGACTTAATATCGGGCAATCACGATGCGAGGATAGTGCCATGACATTAGATGACGGCGCAAAAAACGCTACATTACAAGGCTTGGCAAATGGGTTTAATAGTGGGGCTAACGCCTTGCTTACGCTTTATATTGCCGATGCGGTGGCTGCCACTTTTGCAATGCCACAGCCGATTGAGAAAACCATATCGGGCGGATTGCTTGATTTTGCGCTACCTGAGCGCGTCATGGCGATTGCGTCAGGGCTGCCCGATAAAGCAGTGTTATCTAGTTCAGATGGTACGCGCAATGTGACGTTTGATGTTGGAACAGAAATTACACTCGATAAAGAGCAAATCTATCTTGGCGGCTATGTCAGCTTAATGAGTTTAAAAATACAAATATAGGTGAGCTATGTCAGATAAGCCAGTCGGTCTTGATTTTGTCGGTGGCTGGCGAATTACCACTGATATCGATGGTGTGGTTGAGTCACCACTTGCACCTGATGCCAACCTAAATTTTGCACGAAAATGGCACAAAACAAGCAATCTAAATTTTGGTGAAGCGCCTGATAGCAAAAATGTAGCGGTAGCAATCAATGGCAAAATAACACTGCTTGCGTCAGGTGGCATGACCGCCGAGGACGCACCGACCTATGTTAGCGTGTCGGGTGTTATTGATACATTTGGCGCATCAGGCTCGGTAAGTGCTGATTTGCCCGAAACGGGCGTTTATGTCACTGCTTTTTATGACCTAAATGCGGTAGCTACAGGCTCAGTAAGTTACGACCCTAATACCACTAAACTGATTGGCGCGTCTTTTGGTAGTCGCTCGGAGTTGTCAAAAGTTGCAAGTCGTACCGCCAGTAGCGGTTTTGAAAATAGTCAAAATGCAGTTAATAGTATAAATAGCGACTGGCAACAATCAAAGCTAACAGCAAACAATATCAAAGGCGTGTTTGAGCCAAGCGGCAAACTAGGTACGCAAAAAACACCACTGTTTGAGCAATCAAAACTTATTGGTAATGACAGTCAGCAGCTCGCTGAAAATATGAATTACATTCAGCAGCAAACATCGGTTAGGGCAGAGCAGTCAAAACTTATCGGCGGTGATGATTGGTTTGGCTTTGAGGCAATGGCGCGAAGGCAAATTGAGCGCAGCTTTAAGCAAGAATTTGCGCGATATATTAGCCGCGATTATCTATTAAAGAGCTTTGCTGGGCGTATTATTGGCAATCATTGGCAGTTGCTTATAGAGACTGCAAAACTGCCGGATTGGTTGTATGTGCCACCTGAGCCGATACCGCCTGAGATTGACCCTGATTTTCCAAACGGCTATCAAACCAAAGCAAACCTTAACTTTTTATGTAAGTGGCTAAAGCCTGATACAACGCTTAATTTTGGCGCGGAATGTCAACAAAAGCAGCCACCGGACTACTCAAAAGGATTGATCTTTGTGACAAATAGTGTAAATCTAAAACGCACTGATGACGGGCGCAATATTACCCTTCTTAGCTTTAGCGTCGGTATTGATAGCAATAGCTATGCGTGGTCGTTTAGCGCGTCCGTGCCTATCAGCGAGCTATCAAAAGTTAATACGGCTATCGAGAGTCGTATCGGCGTTGATTTAACGGTCAATGGTCATCTGTGGCGATTTATCTTAGATGGTTGTGAGGATAGCACAGCATTTGGTGAGCGCAGCCTGACAATCAAGGGTAAGTCACGCGCTATGCTTTTAGCGCATCCTTACGCTAAGCATCGTGGTTATAAATACGATACGGCAATGACGGCAAGGCAAATCGCGGAAGATGAATTAAACCGCAATGCTGTACCAAGTGGCTTTACGCTAGATTGGGATTTGGTCGGGGTAAACGGTTGGAACGTTCCGGCTAACACTTACAGCTATTCAGGCAGAACGCCTATTAACAGCTTGCAGTGGATAGCTGAGGCAGCCGGTGGCTTTATTAATGCTGACATGAGTGCTGATATATTGCACGTACTCGCACATTATCCGGTTGAGTCGTGGGAATGGTATTTGCAAACGCCTGAGCTTGTATTGCCGCAATCGCTAATCCTTAATCGTACTCGAAGCCGCGTGACCAAGCCAAACTATAACGGGGTTACGGTTTACGGTGAGAATGATAACGGTATCGGGGCATTAATCAAGCGCACTGGAACCAGTGGCGGCTATCAACCACCAATGATTACCAGTGACCTGATTACGGACAATGATGTTGCTACAGCGCGTGGCATTGCCGTATTGAGTGACGTTGGCGAGATTGGCAATATCGGTATCACCATGCCATTACACGCTGATTTTGGTGTGTTAAAACCATCAACGCTTATCGGTGTAAATGATGGTGAGCAATGGGTTGGTATGGTCAGAGGCACGTCAATCAGCGGCAAACTTGGCAGCAGTCGAGCGCTTGAGATTGAGCAAACCGTCGATATTGAAAGGCACTTTGACAAGGAGGGCGTCTGATGGCAAGCGGCAATCTATGGGCGCTATTCAAAAGCGTCACTGAGCAACCTGCAACGCTAATGGCTACCGTCTTAGCTCGCAATGGCAGTACCTACGATGTTGAGTATATCGGAGGCAATATTAGCCAAGTGAGCTATGGCGGTAGCAATGCGTTTGAGATTGGCAGCAAGGTGTTTGTCCAGGATAATAAAATCACAGGGCAGGCGCCTGAGCTGCCATTTACGGAGATTGAAGTATGACAGATAAAAACATAATCCGCGTCGCTGATACAGATATTGAGATCAAGCGCGTCAAGGTCAAAAACTTACATGAAGTAACGCGAGCATTTACGCCTTTTGTCGCTGAGTTTGAGCGCATTGTGAAAGCTAAAAAAGGTATGCCAGAAAGCGAATTAATGGCGCTTATCGGCACGTTTACTGATGAAACGGTTATCTTAGCCTCAACACTGACAGACCAGCCGCCGAGCTTTTATAGAGAGCTTGAGCCGTTAGAAATGCTACAAGTGATGCAGGAGGTCGTCGCCCATAGTGGCGATTTTTTTATGCGTCAGATTTTCATACCCCTAAAGCAACTGGGGGCACAGCTAGCGTTACTTGGTACGACAGCTTACTACCATTCTACAAAATCGGACTCAGAGAATCCGATGTCTTAGATATGGCGTTTGGTGAATGGTGGGGCTTATCTAAAGCACTGGCTAAAGATAAGCAGCAAAGCATTAAAGACATGACACTTGCAATGCGAGTGGCGCAAGCGGATAGCAAAGGTTGGAAAGAGTTTATGAAAGACTAGCGTAACAATGACTAATCGGTTAAAGTTAGTTGGTTATAAATTTGTTGAGTATTGGCTATGAAAAAGCTATTGGCGGTTGGCTTGGCATTGGCGCTGAGCGCGTGCGGCGGTGGGTATGATAGTTTGCCGCCACAAGTAAGCAATGGGAATGGTGGGACAATCGGTGCCGGCAGCACATTTCCTACAGATAAAGGCAATTGGAAGTATGGCAACACAAGTGATGAGAACGGCTTGTTTTCTTTAACCGCTAGAATAGATGCTACCAATACATATACGGTTCCGAAATATCCAAATCTTGAGCAGCGATCATGGATTGAGTTAGAAAAGAGGAAGTCATTTGATGGTAGTATCTCAAAAAGATTTCTGATTTTTGCACCTGAGCAGGTTAAGTGTACGCCAGGTTGCAACATAAGAATTAAGTTTAATGGCAATACAGCGACTTATAGCTTTTTGCAGAGTACTGAGGGTGTGTTAACCCCAGTAAATGAGCAGTCATCAGCTGAGTTATTTGACAAAACTACGCAATCTAATAGAGCTACTGTTTATCTGCCTATTGTGGGTTTAAGCAAAGAGTTTGGGTCTGAGTTTAATCTTAGAGGTTATGATAAGAGCAAGATGATGTTTAGCGATGAACGTTAATTATTAATTATAAAGAAAAACCCACCGATTAGATGGTGGGTTTTCTATGCCATTTGCTTATGACTGGTCAATATGCGAGATTTTAAATCGAATACTAAATGGGTGATTTGTGAATATTATTTTCATACTTATAATTGTACTTACAATTTTTTTGGTCATTATGGTGGTCGCTTATATGTCTGCGCTTAAAAAACTTACGCATTGTCAAATTGATTACTTGGAATTAGAACAAGAGTATTACGACAAGGAATTAGAGTGTGCGACATTGACGGCTGAAATAGAAGATATGAAAGAAAAATATCAGATCAAATAAACCCCATACAAACGAACGTAGCTCACCCTAATCGGTGAGCTTTTTTTATGCCCAAAATTTGAGGTAATCCAATGGCAGGTGATTTAGATTTTAGCGTACAGTTGCGGCTATTGAATGACCAGTTCAATAATGGCATCAATGAGGCGCGTGACAAGTTTACAGCGTATGCGGAATCCGTGCAGCGCAATGTGACACAGATGAACGCCGACACTGAGCGAGCTACTGCATCATTGGCAGGGCTTGGTAATGTGCGTCCTGATAGATTGACGGCTGAAATACGCGCAACCGCTGACCAGTTAAGAAATATGGGTGCTGGTGCCAATCTGTCAGGTGAGCAAGTACAAAACGCCATGCATACAGCAGCCGGTCAGGTAACGCGCTTAGGCACTGAGCTAAACGAAGCAAAGTTAGAAGCAGCACGATTAGCGCAGACAGGCGCAAGTCCTAGAGATTTGGAAGCAGCAGCGCAAAAGGTCAATCGCTTAGAAACGGAATTGAACGAAGCGCGTAGTGCAAGTGTCAGTTTGGCGAATGAGCTATCAGGTGCGATGAATCGTGCGTCTAATACGGCAGATGGCGCACGCAATGCTATCTATCGCATTACAAACATTCGAGTGCCTGAAACGATACGCGGTGAGATTGACCAAATCAGCCGATCATTAGTAGATTTTCAGCGTAACAGCGGACGGCCAGCCGAGGAAATCGACCGAGTAACAAGAGCAGCGCAAGAGCAAATTAGACGGCTTGAGGCTGAATTGCGCGGTCTTGATGAAACGCAAGATAGAACGACCGAGGGCAGCAATAATCTAGGCGGTGGCGTCAATCGCTTACGTGGCGCATTTGGCAGCTTGCAAGGGCTATTGGCGGCGGCTGGGCTTGGTATTGGTGTTAGTGAAATCATTGAGACAGCCGATGCTTTCAAAACGCTTGAAGCAAGGGTAAAACTTGCGACTGGTGAAGGTGCATCGTTTGTTAATGGCTTTGCAGGCGTTAAGCAGATTGCCAATGAGACATTTAGTAGCGTTGAGAATACAGGCGAGCTTTTTGCCCGTATCACGCAGGCGTCAGAGGCTTTAGGTCTAGCACAAGGTGAAGTATTAAGTATTACTCGCACAATCAACGAGGCCATCAAGTTATCAGGTGGTAGCGCTGCCAGTGCTGACGCTGCAATTACCCAGTTGATTCAGGGCTTACAGTCGGGCGTGGTACGTGGTGACGAGTTTAACTCTATCATGGAGCAATCGCCAAGACTTGCTCAGGCAATGGCTGATGGTTTGGGCGTGACTCGTGGCGAATTACGCGCGATGGCAATGGACGGCAAGCTGTCATCTGAGGTCGTTATTAATGCGATACGCTCGCAAGGTGATGTAATTGCCAGTGAGTTTGGTACACTGCCGACCACGGTTGGCAACTCGCTACAGGTGCTTAAAAACCAAATATTTAACTTTGTTGGTGAGATTGACGGTGCATTAAATCAAACGTCACAGCTTGCAGACGCTATTAGTTATATCGGCAATAATCTTGAAGACTTAGACCCTGGCATCGTAACAGCGTTAACCGGTTCGTTTGAAAGCACGGTTGGTGTGGTTATTGAGCTTGCCAATGGTATAAAGCTGGTTTACGACACCTTTAATGGGGTAATAAACGCAATATCTGGCGGTTCGGCTGATGCGGCTGAGCAAGTGGGGTTGATAACCGCTGCACTGCATGGCCTCAATATCCTTATGGGCTTTGTTAAAGATGGTTTTAGCGCTATCGGTGTGGCAGCCGGGTTTGTTGTTGCGAGCTTATACGGTGCTATGTCTGACTTGGCTAATATCGCAGCAAGTATCACTTTTGGCGATGTATCTAAGAGCTTCAAGCAGACTGCTGACGAGCTGCAAGTTAAATCCAAAGAAACTTGGGAAAGCGCCGAGCAAGATGTTTTAGATTGGGAATCGTCAGGCGCACAAGCTATCGTTAATGCAGGTAAAACCACAAAAGAGCATTTTGCAGAAGTAGCGGCTGATTCAGAAGCAGCGTATCGAAAAATGGTCGATGATGCTAATTCAACCGCTGAACAGCGAGAAGAGGCACTTACTAAATACGCGCTAGACAGCATTAAAGCCAACGATAATGTAGTTTCAGATAAGCTACGTGTTGAGCTAGCAGAAAAAAACCTACAGGCTGTTATCAGTGATACCGGCAAAGTCTCTATTGAATCCGCCAAGGAAGCACAGGCGGCCTATTTAGGAGTTGGTGAGAGCTTTGCAGAAGTTGCATTAAAAGCGCAAGAATCGGGCAAAAGCATTGAGTTGTCATTAGCAGAGGCTATCCACAAGGCAAACACGCGCGGCGCAGTTGAGGATATATCAAACTCGCTACAAGCGATGGCAAATCAAGGCTTGATAACGGGCGAACAGTTGGCGCTTGGTCAGAATATCGCCAAAACACAAATGAGTAATGTTGAGGCGCAAATCGCCCAAAACATGGAAACGTTTGGCGATTATGCAGCAGGGGTGCTTGCTAAAAACGGCAATATCATCACTGCTGAGCTGCAGCACGCGGCAAGTCTTGAAAATCTAGCAATACAGATGGACGAGACGGGCAATGTCATGATTACCGAGCTTGACGCATCAACTATCGCAAGTAAGCGCACAAAAGACCAGATTGACGAATTGGCAGGTGCCGTCGGTGTCGGTCTGTCAAAAGAGTTTATTAAATCTAGCGAGGGCTTGAATGAGCTTGTCGATGGTTTTGACGACTTAGAAAAAGCAGGTTATGACGCTAAAGGCGCTTTGGTTGGCGCACTTACTGAAATGACTAATAAGGCTAAAAATACGGCTGAATTGGACAATCTAAGGGCTACGTGGATAGAGCTTGGTAAGGAGGGAAAGTTAAGCGCTAAGGACTTAAAGGACGGCTTAGATGACGTTAATAATAAAGCCGATCTATTAACCGAAGGTATTAACAGCGTAACCGAGGCTTACGGATTTTTAGGTATTAAAACTCGTGAGGAACTAGCTAAAAATGCGGCGCTTTATACCGAGGCCAACAAGTTAGTTATGGCTGAGGGTAAGCTGACAGCGCAGCAGCAGCAAGAAGTCTTTGAGAAAACAGCTAAAGCCAATATTGCTGCAAATAATGGCGTCATTGATTCATTTACCAAGTCACAGGCTGCCGCATTAGGCTTTACCGTCGCCGTTGATGAAAATGGGCGTGTCACCGTTGAAAAAATGGGTCAGGCTAAGACGGCCAATGATAAAGTCACAACGTCGGTCAATGGCATTAAAACAGCTTATAACGGCATTGCGAGTAGCGCAGGCGCAGCAGGTCAAGCAATGGTCGGTGCTGCCAATCAAGCTGCATCGGCTTACGATAAGCTGCAAAAGAAAATCCAAGCCGCCAAAGAAGCAATGGAGCTTAAAAAGGGCGATGAAACACTTAAAAACTTGCGGATTTATGGCAAGGAGGAAGCACCAGCGGAAGGTAATCAGTTTGGATCAAAGTTAGCGGTTGAGAACTTTTTGAAGTCACAAGGATTGTCCGAAGCCGCAGCGATTGAGGAAGCACGCAAACTTTATGCAAAATCAGGTAAGCGTGACGGCGCGTTAAACTTCGGTGATCTGCAAGGTTATAAAGATGGTCAGGTACTAACCAATGCTGATTTGGGTAAGTTTAAAACGGCGTCAATGTACTTGGCTGAAATAGCAAGCAAGGCGCGTGATGCTGAGCGTCAGCGTGATAGCAGGGAAACCGCAAGGACGGCAACGGCTAGAATTACTACGCAGGAATACGGCCGCTTTGACAGTCAGCCGACTGCCTCTAAGACGATTGACGTTAATTTCAAACTCGGCGGTGCTTCGGCGTCGCTTACTATGCCAGAAAATCAAGAGGGCGCATTAATGGCGCTGCTACAACAGCTACAAGACAGCAAAGCAATCGCAGGTTACTAGCCACTCAATCGAGTGGTTTTTTTATGTTTGAAATTTAAGGAGGATGTATGCCGCGAATGAATATAAAGCGCATGATATGGGCGTTTGCAATTACAATCGCATTTGCTTACCCCATGTCAGCGCTTGCAGCTAATGCGGCTGAGCAGCTAGGCATGGGGCGATTACAACCGCCGTTTACGCCTGAATGGATAGGGGTTTGGGTGTTTGCAATCGGCGGAGGTATTGGTGCGAGTTTTATTTATATTGCCGAGGTCGAAAAACACCTAAAGTATCCGACTGCTGCAAAGATTGTACTAGGTACGCTTTGGGGTATGGCAATTAGCTTAGCGATTGATGCGTTAACTGATACGCCTATGGGCGCAATTATGCTGTTTACGATTGGGGCATCAAGTTTTAGTGCACCAATTTGTGCAGGCTTTATGGTTTATATCAGCAGCCAAAAGCGTCAAAACAGCATTTACGATTTGGGCAAAGATGCCGCTACCGATCGAATATTTGGTCGCAAGAGTAAAAAGGATAGCAGTAATGAAACCGATTAACTACGACTTGATTGTTTGCATAGTCAGCTTATTCGCTGGCTTTTTTATGTTTATCAAAATAGGAGCTTTTAATCGTCGCAGCTATACACCTTTGATTTTTGCGATGGTCATCTGTAGCGGCATTTTGTATTGGGCGGCATTACTGTTAGTCACGTATGCCGCTATCTATCACATACCATCATGGCTCGATATTAATACTGAATGGTTTGGCACATGGGGTTATACGGCAAGTCGTATTTTAAATGGGGTGTGTTGGCTGCTAACGCTTATAGCCCTTAATTGGTGTCTGCCGACCATCAGACGGCATAAGAATAAATAAACCTAGCCCCTTAATTGGGGCTTTTTTTGGAGCTAAATATGGCTAATTTTGATATTTTATTTAATCGGCTGATGGAGCATGAGGGCGGTTATATCAATCACCCTAGCGACCCTGGCGGCGAAACGATGTGGGGCGTGACGAAACGTGTTGCCCGTGCAAACGGCTATAATGGCTCAATGCGTAATTTACCAAAAGCCACAGCTCAAGCGATTGCCCACAAAGACTATTGGCGGGTTATCAGAGGCGATGAATTACCGGACGATGTTGCATGGCAAGTTTTTGATGCCGCTTACAATCATGGCAATAGGCAGGCTATCAAGTTTCTACAGCGAGCGGTTGGCATTACTGGTAAAGACGTTGACGGCATCATAGGTAATCAGACGCTAACTGCAGTTAAGTGTATGGATTCAGATCGCATTGTCATGTTGTTCATTGCTGAGCGATTAGAGTTTTTCACTAACTTGGGTACATGGTCAACGTTTGGTAAAGGCTGGTCACGTCGCATTGTTGGTAATCTGCGATGGGCGGCTAAAGATAATTAGCTATATCTAGCTACCTTTAGCTATGTTTAATTTGGTGGGCTTTTTTTATTTACCAAAAATCAGACATGAAAAAGCCGCTACCAGTCATCTTGTAGCGGCTTTTTCTATGCGTCTCGTGCGTTATCCGATTAACTCACATGGTGGAATGTAACCTTAAGGTGAGCCATGCGTTAATTGCCATTGTTTTTTCTATGCAGTACACCGATGGCTGGTACTGTCTACTTCTCTGCAACACAGACCTAGTAGCTAGGCTTTACTGTCACTGGCATTAGCATTATAAGCAATGAATATTACGATTAGGTTACAGTAAGTAAGCTCAACTCTAACTCAATAAGCTTTTTATTTGTTTGAAATTTGAACTGTCCGAAGAACCCGGTTAGTTGGTCTAATTATGGCGAATTCGCTGCTATTAGACTATCTAAATAATCAGCCCATTTCTGCATCATGTCACGGCGCTTATCAATCATAGTTACTCTATTATAGGCACGACCATTCGCATCACGCACGCTATGCCCAAGCTGATGCTCAATCAACACCTCGGGCACACCTAATTGCTCAACCATCAATGTACGGGCAGACGCACGAAAGCCATGCGGTGTATGTTTGCCAGTATAGCCAAGACGGTTTAAAAACTTATTGAGCTGCTGCTGATGCTCAAACCTATCTTTACGCCTTTTGTTGTAAAATACATAATCCGTATGACCTGTTTGCTCGTGTATCGCCTGTAGTAGCTCGATAGCTTGCGCTGGTAGCGGCACAATCAGACTAGCCACCATATCGCCACGATTGCCTGTTTTCTGCGGGCTAAACGTCCACGTCTGTGCGTCCATGTCGATAGCGTCCCATTTCATTGAGCACATATCGCCACTGCGCTGAAATAGCATTGCTTGCAATCTCAGTATGTTTTGAGCATGGCCGTAAAAATCAGTCACGCTATCAATATCACGCAGTAGCTGACCAAACGCTACCGGCTCGATGATTGCATGATGGTGCTCAGTCTTTGGCTTTGGCAGCATTAAGTCTGCAACGGCAATAGCAGGGTTGTTGTCGATATAGCCTTGACCAATAGCCAATGCAAAAATGCGCTGACAGACGCCGCGCACGCGCTTAGCCGTTGGTATTGTCTTGCGCTCAATCTCTTTAATTGCCCTGAGTACGTCAGGCGTTCTTATTTGGTCGACTGGCATACGGCCAATATAAGTAGCAGCGTAAGCGATATGCGTGCGCTTTTGCTCAATGGTGCGATGCTCAAACTGTTTTGACGCTATTTGTGATTGCAGCCATTCTTCAGCCAGCTCGCTAAAAGTTGGCATGGCTCGCTTTTTATTGTGGGCGTCTTGATGATGGAATACCGGATCAATACCGCCAGCTAATAACGATAAATTATTGCGGTACATATCACGGGCTTGCTCAAGTGTGAAAACTGGATAGGCGCCCAGGGTAAAGTTTTTACGCTTGCCAGTAACCGGGCTAGTAAATCGATGGCGAAATGTAGTAGTCTTATTATCTCGAATATAAAGATTCAATCCTTTATAACCTTGGATAGCATAAACCTCATCGCCGCCGTCATGCTCTTTGATAGCTTGCTTGATTTGTGAATCGGTTTTGATGCCAGCGTCTTTTAATTTTTGATTTGCCATTTTGATTACCAGTTGATGACCATCTTGTTTGGCATAGATTGCAACAGTTTGAAACGGTATGCAATAGCAAACGATTAAAAAGGCTATAATTGGTCGGTGTTGCAAGGTGTAGCAGACTATTGCAAGCTATATCAAAGACGCTGACTGATGGAGTCGCTTTTTTTTGCCTAAAATTTGATGATAAAGTGTATAGCCATTTAAAACGATAAATATTGGTAATAAGCCCTTCGTTGTAAAGGGCTTTTTTTCGTCTGCATTTCGTCCGATTTTAAACTTTGAGTAAGATAAATAGGCTAAAATACAATGTAGTAACCTTTAACAACAATAATGTGAACACAAAACCTTTTGGAGCCTGATGATGAAGATGCTTGTTTGGTTGTTCATTGCAGTGGTCATATTGACCGTGGTTTTCGGCGTATCAATATTTAATAAGTTAGTACGAGCTCGCAATCAAGCAAAAAATGGCTTTGCGCAGATAGATGCTCAGCTCAAACGCCGTCATGATTTGATTCCAAATTTGGTTGAAACCGCCAAGCGTTACTTAACCCATGAAGAAGAAACCTTGACCCGTGTTATTAGCGCGCGAAACCATGCCCAAAGTCTGCAAGACTCTAGTAAACATCAGCCTGACTCGCTTGAGCATATGGCGCTGTTTGCTAAGGCTGAGAGTATGTTGTCGAAAGCCTTGGGACAATTTTCAGCTGTGGTAGAAGCTTATCCTGAGCTAAAAGCGGACAGTATCATTAAAGAGTTGATGGATGAGCTAACCAATACTGAAAACCGTATTGGCTTTGCGCGTCAGCATTATAACGATAGTGTGATGTTTTATAATAATGACCGCGAGGTGTTTCCAAACAATTTGATTAGCACGACTTTTGGTTTTCGACCCCTTAGCTCACTGATATTCGAAGATAGAAAGGCGATTGCTCAAGCGCCAATTGTCGATATGGGGTAATGTTTCAATACGTTCAAATGCATTTAGCAGTTTTCAGGTAAAGTATTCTATTAAGCAGCGCAAATTCTGGGTAAGACACTCTTTAGGTAAGAAAAGTAGATGGACTTTTTTGGTGCACAGCGTAGCCGTACTCAACGCAGTCTGTTGCTGTATGGGCTGTTTTTTCTTATTGTCTTTGCCCATATCGCTGTAGCGCTCGGTATTACGGCACTGCTGCTGACGATATTTACTGGTGGTATTTATCATTGGGTACTGATACTGGTTTTAATATGGACAATTGGCAGCTTCGTTATTGGTAGCTTTTTAGAATATGGTCGCCTAAAAGCAGGTGGTCGTGCTATCGCTCAGCGCGTTGGGGCAGTTAGGTTGTTTATAGACCATAGCCAAGACGCTTGGGAGCACAGTCAAGGAGTTGCCCATCAGCATGAGCCGATACCAAAGGTTCGCTTTAGCGCGCGCCAGATTGCCGTTCGTGATGAGCCCAATTTTCCTCCTGTTTATCGGCGTTATTATGAGATTGCGCAACAGTTGGCTATAGCTTCGGGTTTGCGAATGCCAGTTTTATATGTGCTTCCTGAAGAACAAGGCATTAATGGTTTTGTAGCAGGACGTCACAGCCAAGATATGGTGCTAGTCGTGACCCAAGGCGCACTGGACAAGTTATCCGATGAAGCATTATATGGGCTAATCGGGCATGAATATGGTCATATTTTACATGGTGATGCCACGTTTAATTTGCAGTTAATGATTGTATTGGCAGGATTACAATTACTCTATGACTGGAGTGATTCTATTAATAATTTCGGTGCGGGTTATAAAAGCAATCAGCAAAACTATTTTGATGGCTCTTTTAATGGCGCGGTAAATCAAAGCAGCCCGTTACCACAAAGATCGATCGATCGTCATGCGCGTAGCATTGAAGCGCAAACTGCTGTTTTTAACACTCATAGCGAATGGGTTAGCTATTGGCAACGCCAGTCACAAAGCCAAGAGTCTTTAGCTAAGAGTCAATCAAAATGGTTACAACATAATAATATGTTCGATAGCCAAGCGCCGCGCAATATTTGGACATTGTTAATACATGGACTGAGCTTTTCTAGCATGGCCAGTGCGCAGCTCATCAAACACAGCTTTAACCGTGAGCGCGAATTGCTGGCTGATGCGACCAGTGTACAGCTCACGCGCTCGCCAGCGATTATGGAAACTTTAAAAGCCATTCATAAAGATTCGCTGGGTTCACGTTTAACGGGCATCGCTGATATCAATGGTCTCAGTCATTTTTTCTTTGCCAGTAGTGGGGCAGATTTAGGGGACTTGTCGTGGTTTGCGACGCACCCAAGTTTGGCTGAGCGCATGAATGCCATTAACGCCAACGCTTATCATGATTTTGCGCTTCAGGTAGCAAAAGAGAAACGTATTAATCAGCAAAAAATCAGAGAAATCTATGAGCAGCACCGATTAGGTGACTGGGATGTGATAACTGCAAATAGCCTAAGTAAGAATAAAAGCAGCTATTCAACAATTAAAGAAATCACTAATAGCTCTCATGAATCGATAGATAAAGAAGTGACCGCCTTTGCCACTGATAAAATAAAAAGTGAGTCAGAAACAGAGGATGGGCTTGAGTTTATTATAGAGCAAGACATCGTTATTGATGGGCGTTTGCAAGTACAATCCCAAGACATTGGCACTTATAACATTTTAAAACCATGGCAAGCAAAACGGGATAGCGACTTGCCAGCGAAAGACTTAATCAGTAGCGATGACATAAAAAAAGTCTCGCTGTCGCCCTATATTCTTAACCATAGCTATCATCCGCTAGGGGCCCAAGCTTTGATTGAAGCCGTGCTGCTTTGTCATCAGGGTTGTGAGCTGTCAACAACAGCCACTTATGATTTAACTGATATCTGGCTTGGGCTTGATAGCGATAGAGTTTTTGCTACTGAAACTAAAGTCGATATCAATAACACGCGAATTTTACCGCATACGCTAGATCATAAGTTATTAGAGACAGTCGCAATTCTTGACAGACGATTAGATAGCGCTTTGATTGTATTGGCGCTAAAACAGCTACGGCAACATAATTTATCAGAAAGCGCTATCGATGAATTGCGCTTACAGTATGAAGCCAGTCATAGCCATCAAGATCGTCAACATTACGTGCAGCAAAAAAAATGCCGGACGATGCTATTGCGTTATCAACAGGGGATTACTGAGATTTTTGAAACCTATCTAACGGCAGATTTAAGCAAAAATTTTGCTGATAACGTGATGGATGAAGAAGGTGATTTTGATGAATTTAAACCCAAATCTACGTGTTTAAATAGTATCCAACCACGAACACCATCGATTTTAGCATTATGGCAAGCGCTGCATTTTCAGCAGCTATTACCTGTCATTAATACTGTGCTAAATGACGACTATTCAAATCAATACTTGTCTTGGCAGCAAAAATTGCAAGTAAGTCGAAATGATATTATTGCCCAACTTGATCCTTCCGGTCAGATTTTTAAAAATATAAAAGCCGCTGAGTGCTCGATAGTTATTTTATTGGCTTATCGTTTATCAAACGATGGTAGTGCTAGCAGTAGCTGTTATACCATTGACTTACGGCGTCAAGCGCGATTAATTGATATTGATTTGACCGCCGTTAGTGAGGCAAATTTACAATGGCTGCTATTGACCGCTCAACATTTAAATAGTATTCAGCTATTGGCATTACTGGAAGCGGTATCTATTTTTACGTCCTCTACGGCGGAGCATCAGCATAATAATAGTCAAGAAAAGCCACAAGAGTGGCAACAGGGCAGCGGTCAAATAGATTATAATGAAGTAAATAAGCTTGCTAGTTACCATGACTACCGGCAATGGCTGAGTACATTGCATACGGCGATGTTACACGATACGATAGTCAGTCAAGATGAATATGATTGTTTAACCTTGTTGTCAGAGCATTGGTTACAGGTTCGGCAGCTTTTTTAGCGTTTAGCATTTTTTTTAATATTGGTTTTTTATATTGATATAGTCAGTTCAAAATAAAAGCGTTATGAATATTAATCTACGTGACTGGAATAAATTTTACTTGCTTGCTGTGCCTACGCCGACAGAGGCGTCGCAAAATTTATTCCAGTCACGCAATAATATTTTTAAATCGAATAAACTATAGCCTTGAATATATGTAAGAAAATAGGATAGTAAAGTCGCATGAGTGAGACCCAAGACCCGCTAGTTATATTGCAGCGCCGTACGCAGCAGCGGCAGATTTTAGCGATGATGGGAATCAATCAGTGGGTGCAGCCAAGCTCTAAGACGATGAATATGGCAGATATTTCCGCGCCTGCTAATAATGACATTGATATCGATAGTGATGCTCAGTCTATTTCGTCCGCTATAAGCGGTGAACAGCCAAGCGTCGAATCTTCAAATATTGAAGCTATATCAAACATGGTAGATGAAGAGTCGATCAGTCATTATTATGATGACGCTAGTGAGACGGATTTAAACCGTTCTGACCAACACAGTCCCGTTACCTATAGTTTTGACTCGACTGTTCCTAACGTCCCTAAGCGCGCCGTTAACTCCCTCGTAGACACTATCGTTCAGCAAACTACGATTGATCATGTAAATGATGCTGCGAGCTTTGAAAATAGCAATTTTAAAGGTGACGACTTTAAAGAAGGCAGCTTTAAAAAAGTAGCCCCATTTGATTTACAAGGCGGTCGCTACGGCGATTGGGTGATTTTGGTTGATATCCAAGCGCTCAATAACGACAGCCAAAAGCTTTGGCAAAACATCACCCAAGCGCTATCAATCACTTGCGAGACCACCTCGTTTCCTATTTGTGAAGGCATGGATACGGCTGAGCTTGCCAATGCTAGCCTTGCAGGATATGTCTTTAAAATGGGCCGTAGCGAAGATATCAAAGTTGCCGCATTGACGGCGTTACCTGATGGCCTTGAGCACCCGAACTTTACTACTGTTCCCGCATTAGATGACATGCTTGCAGATAGCAGCTTAAAGCGCCAACTTTGGCAGCAGTTATCAAATCAGAATTAAAAGTCTGCGAGTTGTTTTAACGATTAAAAATAGAGCTAAGACTTATCTTTGACGCTTAATAACCACGATGATTTCATCATATTTAGGATATTGATTATGACTACTAAGGCCACTCTTAACCGTGTACCCAATTTTTCTGCGGGTCCTGCCACCATCCCGACCGCCGTCTTGTCACGCGCTCAAGAAGAATTGCTTGATTGGCAAGGCCGCGGTATGTCGGTCATGGAAGTCAGTCACCGTAGTAAAGAGTACGTCGCCATTACTGAAAAAGCCGAAGCCAAATTGCGCTCGTTGATGGACATTCCAGATAATTATAAAGTGCTGTTTTTACAGGGTGGTGCCAGCTTACAGTTTTCAGCGATTCCGCTAAACTTATTAAATGGTGGCCGTGCAGACTATCTGACGACGGGAACGTGGTCACAAAAGGCTGCCAAAGAAGCGGAGCGATATGCTCAGCTTGGTCTGGGTGAAGTAAATATCGTTGCCTCGGGTAAAGACGGTAACTTTACTGATGTTCCGGCCGAAAATGAGTGGAATCTGAGCAGAGATGCAGCATATTTCCATTACTGTGCCAATGAAACGATTCATGGTTTGCAAATATTTGAGCCGCCACAAGTAGATGCGCCTATTATCGTCGATATGTCTTCTTGCATCTTGTCACAGCCAATCGACGTGACTAAGTTTGGTATGATTTATGCGGGTGCACAAAAGAACATCGGTCCGGCGGGCTTGGTCATTGTCATTATTCGTGAGGACTTATTAGGGCAGGCAAGCGAGTGGTGCCCACTGCTGATGAACTATGAGCATCAAGCCGAAAAAGAATCCATGTCAAATACACCAGCGACCTATTCTTGGTATTTAGCAGGACTGGTATTTGATTGGTTAGAAGAGCAGGGCGGCGTTGAAGCGATCGGCAAGATTAATCAGCAAAAAGCCGACTTACTTTATAAAACGATTGATGGCAGCAATTTTTATAATAATCCCGTAGCACCTAAGTATCGCTCTATCATGAACGTGCCGTTTACGTTAGCAGACAGCAGCCTTGATAAAGTATTCTTAGAAGAGTCAGAAGCGGCGGGGCTTATGAATTTAAAAGGCCACCGTGATGTTGGCGGAATGCGCGCCAGTATTTATAATGCCGTATCGTTAGATTGGGTTCAGCAATTGGTTGACTTTATGATCGCTTTTGAAGAAAAGCACGCTTAAGTCAACACAGGCTTTAAAACAAAGGACGCAACTTTATGAGCTGCGTCTTTTTTTGTGCTTATTAGCATTTTTTAAAGGGCGTATGGCTCATATAGCAACCTTAACACCGCAAAGCATTAGGTTAAAAAACCTAAGTTTGTTATGATAAAATTTCGTCAATCGTTTATTTTGTCGTCAGTCGCGCATTTTTTATCCCAGTTGGTTTAGAGTAGAAGATCGTTATGAGGGTTAATATATAGTCATGATGCTAAAAAATACCATGCTAAAAGCCGTCTTACTTGCCATTACTATCAGCTGGATGCCTATCAGTTTCGCGGCTCCTATTACGACGACTGCGCTTGGGCATAATAGTACCACTGATTATATTGACGTGCCTTACATGCCTTATGCCAATCCAAAGGCACCCAAAGGTGGTACGCTGTCGCTAGATGCGCGCGGCACCTTTAATGCGGCCAATAAATGGATGACCACGGGTGTGGCGATGGTTGGTACTGATTATCTATACGATACCTTGATGACCGGCTCACTCAATGAAGCCTTTACCATGTATCCGCAGCTGGCAAGTAAAGTCACTTATGACCCTGAGGATACCAGCTGGATTATTTATCATATCAATCCTGCGGCGCGCTTTTGGGATGGGTCGCCCGTGACAAGTCATGATGTCAAAGCCACTTATGACGCGATATTAAATAAAGGCCCGATGTATATCCGCAGTTACTTGGGCGATATTAAAGACATTGAGATTCTTGATAAGCAACGCGTCAAGTTTGTCTTTAAGTCTGATGACAATAAAGAGATTTTATTAACCGTCGGGCAGTTTCCTGTCTTTGCCAAATCCTCTATCGATACTGATTTTGAAAAAATTAGTTTAACGCCACTCATGGGAAGTGGTCCTTATAAGCTTGGCCGCGTCGATGCGGGACGCTCCGTCAGCTATGTGCGCGATCCTAATTATTGGGGACGTGATTTGATGGTCAATCGCGGTCGTTATAACTTTGATATGATTAAGTTTGTCTATTATCAAAGTGATGAGATTGCTTTTGAGGGTTTTAAATCTGGGCAATATCGCTTCCGCCCTGAAAACAAAGCCTCTAATTGGGCAACAGGTTATAATTTCCCAGCCGTCAAAGCTGGTCTGATTAATAAAGAAACCATCAGCAGCGAAAACCCCGTGCCAATGCAGGGTTTGGTGATGAATATGCGCCGGCCCATTTTTCAAGATATTCGCGTTCGCCAAGCCTTGACGGCGGCTTACGATTTTGAGTGGATGAATAAGACTTTATTTCACGGTCAGTATGAACGCTTGCAAAGCTTCTTTCATGGCTCAGAGCTTGCTGCTTCCGGTACGCCATCTGCGGCTGAGATGCAGGTATTAAAACTATTGCTCGCCAAGCTTGAACCGATTCAGCGACAAGCGGTATTGGCGGAATGGCAACTGCCAACCAGCGATGGTAGCGGTTTTAATCGTAAAGCGTTATTAGAAGCGCGGCAGCTGTTACTAGATGCAGGATTTTATTATCAAGATATGAGGTTGTATCAGCCTGATGGCAAGTTGGCTCAAATTGAGATTTTGATGACAGGCGAGACCATGGGGCGTGTACTACTGCCGTATATCCGCAATCTAAAGCGTTTAGGGTTTGATGCGACCTTGCATCAAGTCGATGGGCCACAATATTATGAACGTGTGCGCCGATTTGACTACGACATGATGGTCGATATCTTTGCCCAGAGCTTGTCGCCTGGCGCGGAGCAAGTTGGCTTTTGGGGTAGTACAGCGGCAGATGAGCCTGGTAACCATAATACCATCGGCATTAAAAACCCTGCGATTGACAGTGTTATCAAAAAACTGGGCGACGCTAAAAGTCGCGATGAGATTATCTTATATACTCACGTACTCGATCGATTACTGCGAGGCGGTTATTATCTGGTGCCACTATACGGCAAGCCCTCCACCAATGTCGCTTATTGGGATCAGTATCGTCATGTTGATACTTTACCAACCAATGCTATTGGTATTGATTATTGGTGGACCGATAAAGCAGCAGAAGCTCGCTTTAATCAGTATTTAAAGCAATAATCAAAACTATTTGTGAATAATTGCTTATAAGTGATAACGCTTTTAAGTGACAATGCTTAATAAAAATTAGTAGCAAAAAGACAATGACTGTAAGGATTATATATGAGTATTCGTATTCACCCAATTAAAGCGTTTAATGACAATTATATCTGGACATTAGTTAATGAAAATAATAAACAAGCCATCGTGATTGATCCGGGTCAAGCCGAGCCAGTTATTGCTTACTTAGAAGAAAACGGCTTAGAGCTGACCTCGATTTGGACCACCCATCATCACCATGATCATATTGGCGGTGTTGCCGAGCTTCAAGAAGCCTATCCGATGACCCATCTGGTCGCGCATACTGAGCATAATGTTGAAGAGGATCAAACCATCAAAGATGGCAGTACAGTAAGCGCGTGGGGCTGTGCCGCGCAAGTTTGGGATGTGTCAGGTCACACAGCAAGTCATATGGCTTACATCCTCGATATCGATGGCCAGAAACATTGCTTTTGCGGAGATACCTTATTTAGTGCGGGCTGCGGTCGTGTCTTTACGGGAACGATTGAGCAATTGCATGACAGCTTTAAGCGTTTAAATAGTTTGCCAGCTGAAGCGCTGTTGTATCCAGCTCACGAGTATACTGCCAGTAATCTGCGTTTTGGTTTATCTATTGAGCCTGCCAATGAAGCAATGCAGCAAGCCCTTTCACAAGCAGAAGAAAAGACCGCTCAAGGTATTCCCACCTTACCTGTAACTTTAGAACATGAACGTGCGGTCAATGTGTTTTTACGGACGCACGAGCCAAGTGTGATTGCAGGTGTGAAGTCTAAAGTGACTATCAATGATGAAAAGTCTTTAACCATATTTGCGGCGTTACGTGAGCTTAAAAATAACTTTTAATGGTTGATTGCTAGATTTTAAGCTTTAAATGATGCTTTGATAATCGCTCCATTAATATATGCTCGCTACGCATTTTTCTATTGTCATATTTGTCTATTTTAGGAAACCGTCATTATGGGTCGTTATATCTTAAAAAGGGTGCTGCTGATATTACCGACGCTTTTTTTGATATTGTTGGCGAACTTTGTCATTGTTCAGGCAGCGCCGGGCGGCCCAGTTGAGCAGCAACTTGCTATGATTGAGCAGGGCGCAAAAGACAATGCGCTTAGCGGTAATATTGGCGCGGGAAGTTCAGGCGGCAATAATAGCACTTACCAAGGAACGCGCGGCTTATCAGAGGAGATGGTCGCCGCGATTAATGCGCAATACGGTTTTGATAAATCGGCACCAGAGCGCTTTTGGCTCATGTTAAAAAATTACGCCAAGCTTGATTTTGGCACATCGTTTTTTAAAGGCCAAACCGTCACCGATTTGATTGTCGAAAAGCTTCCCGTATCTATTTCGCTTGGGCTTTGGAGTACGCTACTGATTTATATGATCGCCATTCCATTAGGGGTTTATAAAGCCATGCATCATGGCTCAGGGATTGATAAAGCAACGGCTATGTTGCTTGCTATCGGCCATGCGATTCCTGTTTTTGTATTTGCGGTGATTTTATTGATATTTTTTGCGGGCGGCAGCTACTGGAATATTTTTCCACTGCAAGGCTTAACTTCAGAGAATTTCGATCAATTAAGTGTCCTTGGTAAAGTGAAAGATTACTTTTGGCATTTGGCGCTGCCGCTACTAGCCAGTACTGTTGGTGGCTTTGCAGGGTTAACCTATTTGACCAAATTCAGCTTTTTAGAGGAGCTTGGTAAGCAGTATGTTCTTACTGCTCGCGCTAAAGGCTTGGGTGAACGACAAGTGTTATACGGTCATGTCTTTCGCAACGCAATGTTGATTATCATCGCCGGTATTCCAGCCGCTATCGTTGGGATTTTCTTTGCCGGTAATTTTCTTATTGAGATTATCTTTAAACTTGACGGTTTGGGACTGTTAGGTTTTGAAGCGATTCAGCAGCGTGACTATCCGGTGATATTTGGTACGCTATTTATTTTTACCTTAGTGGGACTATTATTACAATTAATTAGCGATTTAAGTTATCACTTAATCGATCCACGAATTGATTTTGAGGGGCGCTAATGTCAAGTCATCCGTTATTTTCAGCGCCCTCAAACGCATCCTCTATTGCTCTAGAAAAAAAACGTCGCCTAAATCCTATTTGGCAGGCACGTTTAAACCGCTTTTGCCAAAATCGCCTTGGCGTTGTATCGCTATTTATTTTTGCCCTGATATTTGTCATTTGTATGGCAGCCAATGTGATTGCCAATGACAAGCCACTATTGGTGCAATATCAAGGTGATTATTACTTTCCTGTCCTAAACGCCTATCCTGAAACAACCTTTGGTGGTGTATTTGAGACCGAAGCCAATTATAAAGATCCTGCGGTGCAAGCGCTGGTTGATGAGCAGGGTTTTTATATTATGCCGCTCATTCCTTTTGCTGATCAGACACCAAACGTTGAGCTGGGAATTCCCTATCCAGCGGCGCCCAATAATCAAAATTGGCTTGGTACTGATGATTTGGGACGCGATGTACTGGCTCGTATACTTTATGGTATGCGGGTGTCATTATTGTTCGGTATCGCTTTGACGTTAGCAGGGGCTTTGATTGGTATTATCGTCGGAGCGATTCAAGGTTATTACGGTGGCTGGGTAGATCTGGTAGGGCAGCGCTTTATGGAAGTGTGGGGCGGAATGCCGCAGCTGTTTATGATTATTATTTTGGTCAGCTTGTTTAGTCCCAGTATTACCATGCTATTTGCCATGATGTTGCTATTTGGTTGGATGGGCTTGGTCGGTTTGGTAAGGGCAGAGTTTTTGCGCGCACGTAACTTTGATTATGTGCGTGCAGCGCGTAACTTGGGCGTTTCAGACAGCCAAATAATGCTCAGACATATTTTGCCTAATGCCTTAGCATCAAGCTTATCGCAGTTGCCGTTTATTTTAACGGCCAATATCATTGCGTTAACGGCACTAGACTTCTTAGGTTATGGCTTACCGCCTGGGTCGCCGTCGCTTGGCGAGTTGATGGTCCAAGGAAAAAACAATCTTGATGCCCCTTGGCTTGCGCTATCAGGGTTTTTTAGCCTAACCTTTATTTTATCGTTGCTTATCTTTGTTGGCGAAGCGCTGCGCGACGCCTTTGATCCGAGGCGCTCCTGATATGACAACTGATAATATAATAAGCGCTAATATGACGATTGCTTCTAATAAAAACAGCCTCCTGGAGAATAGTCATAACAATGAACAAAATAAGTTAATGCTGACAGTGGATAAGCTTAGCATCGTAACAGATGCAGGCCTGAATTTAGTCGATAAGCTATCGTATGAGCTGAGGCAAGGGCAGACGTTGGCTATCGTTGGCGAGTCAGGATCTGGTAAATCTATCGGTAGTCTAGCGCTATTGGGACTGTTGCCTGATAACTTAACCGTCA
The DNA here is from genome assembly GCF_002453355.1 of Psychrobacter sp. UBA6766. Lineage (GTDB taxonomy): Bacteria > Pseudomonadota > Gammaproteobacteria > Pseudomonadales > Moraxellaceae > Psychrobacter. Next base: position 91,730 of record NZ_DKGQ01000039.1, read on the forward strand.
CCGGCAAGGTGCAATTAACAAATTCAAAGAGTATGACGACGCTACCAATAGGCCATGAAAAAGGACGTAATGCCGCGCTGCGCTCTATTCGTGGTCAGCGTATCGGCATGGTGTTTCAAGAACCAATGACAGCGCTTAATCCGCTGCATACCGTCGGCAAACAAATTTCCGAATCATTGCGTATCAGCGCTGTCCCCAAAAAACACTGGCGCGAAAAAAGCATCGCTTTATTATCTGATGTTAATATCACTGATCCTGCTGATAAGCTGAGCCGCTATCCACACGAGTTATCAGGCGGCCAACGTCAGCGCGTCATGATAGCAATGGCATTGGCGCAGCAGCCTGATGTTTTAATCGCTGATGAACCAACCACCGCGCTTGATGTGACGTTGCAACATGAAATCCTTGAGCTGCTGGATAATCTTAAGCGCCAGCACAATATGGCGATGATACTAATCAGTCATGACTTGAATTTAGTCAGACGTTACAGTGATGAAGTGATCGTTATGCGTCAAGGGCAGACGATTGAGCAAGGGCAAACCGCAGCGATTTTTAATCAGCCTAAAGCGGAGTATACCCGAACGCTTATTCAGCAAGATTTCGGTCAAGCGCTCATCTTCAATGATGAGCAAAGTCAGCAACCAATTATATTGCAAGTAAATAACCTTCAAGTGCAGTTCCCGATAGAAAAAAGCCTGTTTGGTGGTACTAAGCGTTGGTTTGATGCGGTCAAAGACTTAGAGATGACGCTACAACAAGGGCAGGCGTTGGGAATCGTTGGTGAATCAGGCTCTGGGAAAACCACCATTGCACTGGCCTTAAGTCAATTGCTTAGTAATCAAGCAAATGTCAGTGGGCAAATAATCGTTAACGGGCAAGATATTTCACTATTGTCTAAAAAACAGCTACGTCAGTTTCGCTCCCAGATTCAAATGGTATTTCAAGACCCGTTTGCCAGTATCAATCCTCGAATGACCGTTATGCAAATCGTCGAAGAAGGCCTGTTAGTTCAAGGCGTTGATAAAGTAGCACGACAGCAAGCGGTGATGGAGAGTCTTGCTACCGTACATCTACCAGTGGAGTTTGCCCATCGCTATCCGCATGAGTTATCGGGCGGTCAGCGTCAGCGCGTCGCCCTTGCGCGTGCCCTTATTATGCAGCCAAGTTTATTGATATTAGATGAGCCGACGTCTGCGCTTGATAGCACCACGCAAGTTACCGTGGTCAGCTTACTAAGAGAAATTCAACAAAAATTGCAAATCAGCTATGTCTTTATTAGCCACGACTTAGAGGTAGTTCGCGCACTATGTCAGCATCTTATCGTCCTTAAAGATGGTGTGTGCGTCGAATCAGGCTGTACCGAATCTATTTTTAACAATCCGCAGCATCTCTATGCTCAGCAGTTGCTACAGGCAAGTAATGTTTGAGATTTAATCAATGTAGGGCTATGATTCAGTCAGAACACAGCAGTTCATAATAATCGCGGTATCCTAAAAATGACGATGGTACAATAAGTTTAGACAGTAGTTTGCTCTAGGTAGATACTGACGTTATATTTCTGCTTTTTACTTAATCAGCGGTTATAATTCGCTGATTAAAAGTTGTCGTCATTGCTAGTACTAGCATCATTAAAAAGGATTTTCGTGCCCATGAAAAAAAACACTATTTCTAAGTTAGTAAGTAATAACCCATTACAGCAGGCCGGCTATTTGGCCGTTGCCAAGACGCGCGCCAAAGTATTAAAAGCCTTTGCATACGTTGTGCCTATCAGAAGACCGATGTTATTTGTTGGTGAACGCTCGTGTGAAGAATTATGCGACATGCTCATCAATGAAGGCAATACCAATGTTTTTATCGTCACTGACGCGGTATTAAACAAACTTGGTATCCCTGCTAAGGTCACTGACTATCTAGATAGCAAAAATATCAGCTATAAAATCTATGACGGCATTACGCCAGACCCAACCTTCAAAGTAGTGGAAGAGGGATTGCGTAAATCTGTTGACGCTAAGTGCGATTCAATCATCGCTATTGGTGGCGGCTCGGTTATTGATGCCGCCAAGATGATAGCCATGTCGCAAGGCAACAACTGCAAGCCAAAACAGCTTATCGGTATTTTAAAAGCCAGAAAGCCTTCAGTTCCACTATATTGTATTCCTACGACTGCTGGCACGGGGTCAGAAGCAACGCTTGGAGCGGTGGTCTCAGACGACGAAACCCATCAAAAAGCCTTGTCTATCGACCCAAGAATGGTGCCACTGGCAGCAGCGATTGATCCTGTGATTATGAAAGGCATGCCTGCGCATATTACCGCTGATACCGGTATCGATGTGTTAACCCATGCGTTAGAGGCGTGGATGAGCGCCAATGCCAGCGTCGAGACCGACTACTATGCCGCCTCTGCTGCTAAATCTGTGATGCAATATCTGCCAGCAGTTTACAAAGATGGTGGTGATTTAAAAGCAAGAGAGGAGATGGGAATCGCAGCGCACTACGGCGGAATCGCATTTAATAAAGCCGGTCTTGGTTATGTCCATGCCATTGCTCACCAGCTAGGTGCTTACTACCATATTCCTCATGGTCGCGCCAACGCCATCGTGCTACCGTATGTGCTTGATGTCAATCGCAGCTCAACCAAAAAGCGCTTGGCTGAATTGGCCAGAAAAATAGGCATGGTCAAAGCAGGTCAAGCCGCCAGCAGCAGCGATGGCGACATTGCAGACCATCTCATCGCACAAGTACGCGACCTGATTGCTACCTTAAATATCGATCCAACAATCAAAGATATGCAAAGCAGTGATTTTGATGATATCGCTAAAGCGGCAGCAAAAGAAGTCAGTGATACTTATGCGGTGCCAACTTATTTGTCAGCCTCCGAGCTCAAAGCAATTTTGATGAAGATTAAACAAGCCAGTGATGAGCATGCCAGTCGTGACGCTAAAAACGATAACGCTGCTTAATAATCCTAATTGATAAGTGCTAAAAATAAAAAAGAGCATATTACGGGTAAGGTAATGTGCTCTTTTTTTATATTAAACAATCAACTTAAAACGCAGGACGACGCTTTGGCACCGCATCTAAAAACTCATTACGTGCTTGATTGTCGTGAACATATTCACCTAGCATCGCGGTACTACGCGTAGTTGAATGCTGTTTATTAACACCGCGCATCATCATGCACATGTGCGCTGCATCCATGACTACTGCCACACCGCGACAACCCGTCACATCCATAATGGTTTGTGCCACTTGCTCGCTTAAGTTTTCTTGAATTTGCAAGCGACGGGCAAACATATCGACGATACGGGCAAATTTTGACAATCCTAACACTTGACCATTTGGTAGATAGCCAATATGGGCGACACCATGAAATGGCAACATATGATGCTCGCATAATGAATAAAATTCAATGTTTTGTACCAAGACCAGTTCGCGGTTAGTCGATGGGAATACCGCGCCGTTGACGACTTCCTCCAAGCTTTGATGATAACCTTGAGTTAGGTGCGCAAATGCTTTTGCGGCGCGCATCGGGGTGTCTTGTAAGCCAGGACGCTGTAAGTCTTCGCCAGTTGAGGTGATTAGCTGGCGATAGGATTCAACACTTTCTTGAAAATCTGTTGCTATTGTTGGGGTATTGCTCATAAGTTTGGCAGCCATCCAAAATGTGGGTGTAGCTTAACGCTAATCCTTGTTTACAAACATTGGTTGTAAAGGATTTTTATAAAAATTGTGCAAGCTGGGAGGGCTGTGATTATACTTGAAAACAGCTTAACTTCATACTGCTATGCTCAGTAGATAATCGTTTTATCCATATTAGCTATTACTATGAAAGAAGATTAAGCGTTTATAGCGTGTAAGTAAATACAGTATACGAGTGTTTACTTAAATCAATTCGTGTATAATGGGTCATCTTTTAATTTGTGTCTTCACTCGCTATTTATGAGCGAGCTATTAAAAATAATCTCTTATTTAAATCGATTTACAGGGAACTATTATGTTACTACAAGGACAACGCTTTGTCGTCACCGGCATCGCCAGCAAACTCTCTATCGCCTGGGCAATCGCTGAAGCCCTGCACCGTGAAGGCGCGTCGTTAATTTTGACTTATCCAAACGAGAAAATTAAAAAACGTGTTGATATGGCCGCAGAAGCCTTCGAAGCTGACCTAGTGCTTGAGTGCGATGTCGCATCGGATGAGTCGATTGCCGCTTGCTTTGAGCAAGTGACCGCGCATTGGGGCGACGGCATTGATGGCGTTGTCCACGCGATTGGCTTTGCGCCGATGGATCAGCTAGATGGCGATTTCGTCAATGCCACCACTCGTGAAGGCAGCCAGATTGCTCATGATATCTCAAGCTATAGCTTTGTGGCATTAGCGAAAGAGGCTCGCGCGCTATTAGCGATGCGTCATGGTTCTATGCTAACCTTGACTTATGAAGGTAGTATCTCGGTATTGCCAAATTACAACGTCATGGGAATGGCAAAAGCCAGTTTAGAGGCCAGCGTGCGCTACCTTGCCACTTCGATGGGCGGAGAAGGTATTCGTGTCAATGCGATCTCTGCTGGTCCTATTCGCACGCTTGCGGCAAGTGGCATCAAATCTTTCCGTAAAATGCTCGATATCAGTGAAAAAATCGCACCGCTTCAGCGTAATATTACCCAGACTGAAGTCGGAAATGCCGCGCTTTTCTTACTGTCACCTTGGGCATCTGGCATCACTGGTGAGATTATGTTTGTTGATGCAGGTTTTAATACCGTCGCCATCAGCGAGCAGTTAATGATGATGGATGAGACAAAGTAATAGCTGCCAACAATAGATAATGCGATTTAAGCAGAATGGAAGGCAGCCAATTGGCTGTCTTTTTTGGTTATAATAGTGGCTTTTTTGGTGCTAAGCCATTAGGCGACGAATATGATAACCAAATTACCAAAATGGATATTGTGGGGCGGCGCCGTGCTGGCATTTAGTGCTGGCTGCGTCAATACGGCAGCGTTAATGGGCTTTACCAATTTGTCTGTCTCGCATGTGACGGGCAACGTCAGCTTGTTTTCAGCGGCGATTGCTCATTTAGATGGTCGCAGTATTTTATATATTGGTGCGCTACTTTTGTCATTTTTGGCAGGGGCTATATTAAGCGGTTTTGTCATTGGCCAACGATCATTAAAGCTGGGTCGGCGTTACGGCAGTGCACTTTATATTGAAGCGGCGCTGTTATTGATTAGCTATTGGTTATACCAGCAGCATGATTATCTGGGACAATTGGCAGCGGCAATGGCGTGCGGCTTGCAAAATGCGATGGTCGCTACTTATAGCGGCGCGGTCATTCGCACCACGCATTTGACCGGCTTGACCTCTGATATGGGCGCTGCTATCGGTAATTGGCTAGCTGGTCGTCGTATCAGTAAGCCGACATTGGGCTTTCAAGCGGTTATCTGGTACTGCTTTTGCGGGGGTAGTACAGTCGGTGCGTTTTTATATGCTAAAGTCGGTTATGGTGCGTTATTTGTGCCTATTACCATTGTTTTAGGTGCAGCATTTTTTTATAACTATATGTCAGATCGTTTACCCGAAAAAAGACAGCGGCGACAACCGAAACAAGAAAAACGCCCATCTGCTTGATGAGCGCTTTTTATTTTAATCTTGTGGTTTAAATGTGTTTGATTACATAAATGGATTATCTATCGTCTTCTTCGTGATTTTCATGTTCATGAAGACCTTGCATCATATCTAACGCAGAGTCATCGGTACGCTGTTGATCTTCCTTGTCCAAGCCATCTTGATTGATGTCTTTTGGTGCCATCTTGGTGGTTGAGTCGGTTTTATTTGAATTTGGCATAAGATACTCCTGTTTGTTTTTATTAATATCCAATAAATTTTTTAGAAAAATCATTCTTAAAAATTTAACGGGCAAATTTATTGGTATTTGGTTTTATACAACTTATTTAGTATGAAATAGTGCCATTGGGTTGTACAGGTATCATACGAGTTGGTTTGGTGACGAAGTGTAACCGCATATCACGAGAGTTACGGCTTAATAAAATTGATGCGTTAATAATGCGTCTAGTACGTGATAACCATTTTATTTGGTATCAACAGTATTTAAAGCGCATTGCTTAAAATGCACTTATTGAATGCTGTAATGATAATATTTACTACAACCTTAAGAATACCTTTGCTTAATCAGTTTTTTTATATATCTCTTATGATGACGGCGTATTTTTTGTGGTTGTCGATTAAATAATGACAATCGCTAGAATACGTCTTTATTTTAGGGTTTTTTACACTGTCTTTGAGGAAATAGGGACATTTTATGTCAGAGCAAAAACTGGACAGCCATCTTCCAGATGATGGCAATGAGTATTTATTCACAGATAGCTTTCCAAAGGGTACAGGCAAAGGCCTGATCGTTGTCGCTATCGCGGCGGTTATCAGTATGATTATCTATAACGTGTTGCCGTTCGATATCAATGCCAATAAAGGCCTTGCGATGCTATTTTTCATCGGTGCGCTGTGGTTAACAGAGGCGCTGCACGTCACGATTACCGCGCTTTTAGTGGTGGTGGTTGGGGCATTAATTGGCATTCCAGAGTTTGACGCAGAAATTGGTTTACAAAGCTTTGCCAATCCGACCATTTATTTATTCTTTGGTGGTTTTGCATTGGCGGCGGCTCTGCATGTGCAGAAGTTGGATAAAAAAATCGCCTTAAAGATTTTATCGATGTCAGGTGGTAAATTAAGTACCGCAGTATTCTTGATATTTGGCGTGACGGCATTTTTGTCGATGTGGATATCAAATACCGCGACCGCGGCGATGATGTTGCCATTGGCACTGGGTATTTTGACCCAAGTTGACCGCGAAAAAGACCGTGGCACCTTTGTGTTTGTCCTATTGGGAATTGCTTATTCAGCGAGCCTTGGTGGTCTAGGTACCATCGTTGGTTCGCCGCCAAATGCTATTGCAGCAAAGGCACTAAATATCGCCTTTGTAGACTGGATGAAGTTTGGTATTCCGATGATGCTGGTGCTACTGCCACTATTATTAGGCGCAATGTATCTGTACTTAAAGCCCAATCTAAATCGTAAGATTACGCTCATTGATGACGATCCTATCGCTTGGAATAAACCACGTGTGGTGACGATTATTGTGTTTATCATTACAGCACTCAGCTGGATATTCTCCAAAAAAATCGGTGCCGCATTAGACATTACTGATACCGATGCTGTTATCGCCTTATCCGCCGCTGCCGCTGTAGTCAGCTTGGGATTGGTGTCATGGAAGCAAGTATCTGACAATACAGATTGGGGCGTGCTCATGCTGTTCGGTGGCGGTATCGCGCTATCAACGATTTTAAAGATATCAGGCGCGTCATTAGTACTAGGTGAAACGGTAGCAAATGCGTTGTCTTCTGCACCGCTTATCGTGGTGATGATTGCGGTATCAGCATTTATCATATTCTTGACGGAATTTGCTTCTAATACTGCCTCTGCTGCACTGTTAGTTCCCGTGTTCGCTGCTATTGCTGAGCAAATGGGATTGCCGCATGAAGTGCTGGTTTTAGTTATCGGTATTGGCGCCTCATGTGCCTTTATGCTACCGGTTGCCACACCGCCGAACGCGATTGTCTTTGGTACGGGTTTGATTAAGCAAAACGAGATGATTCGCGTTGGTGTTATTCTCAATATTATTGCTACCTTTGTGGTCGGGTTGTGGGCGTATTTTTTCTTAATATAGGTTAGACCGTAATTCATTTTTCTAGATAAAACCCGATTTTTAATAAGTGTCGGGTTTTTTATTTCCTTTTATTGCTAGTCGGTGTATAACATAGTGATTTCTGAGGAAGAAAAAAGGATGGAGTATTCTATTAATAAGCAATTCAATACTATTGCAGCTATCTCAGACATTCACAGTAATGTCTTTGCACTTGAAGCTGTGCTTACTGATATCAAACATCGAGATATTGATCAAATTGTTAATCTCGGAGATGTTCTATAGGGGCCGATTGCACCTAAAGCCACGTATGAGCTTTTAACGAAATATCAAGACGATATTATTACTATTCGGGGTAATCAAGATAGACAGATTTATGAAGCTACGATAGTAGAGATGAAAAGCAATTCTACGCTGAATTTCATTACAAAAGATTTGCCTAAAATGGCGATAAGATGGATGCAGAACTTGCCTTTTGATTATCATTTGAATGAAGATATATATCTATGCCATGGGTCACCAGCGGACGACATGATATATCTATTGGAAAATATAGAAACAGGGCAGCCGACGCTACGTAATAACACAGATATTTTAGCATTGCTCAAGGGTGTCGACAGTCCAGTTATCGTATGTGGCCATACTCATATTCCACGTACAGTCATGCTATCGACAGGACAAATTGTTATTAATACAGGTAGCGTTGGCTATCCCGCCTATAAAGATGATTTACCAATCGTGCATAAAATGCAGACTTATTCGCCCCATGCCAGTTACGCTCTTATTAAATGTGTTGAAAATAAACAAGGTAAACAGTGGAAAACTGAGCATATTAGAGTGCCTTACGATTATGAAGAAGCGGCTAAATTGGCTTTAGCAAATGGTCGTGAAGATTGGGCGTTTGCATTAAGGACAGGGCGGGTATTGTAACTGGAACATGGTCGGAGTGTCTTTAGATCAAGCTGATAATATTGATTGTGTTATCTATAATTTTTATATATCTAAGAATGGAATGGGTAAAATGCTAACACTGTTTATGGTGCAACTTGGTGGTCGCCCTAAAGGTCGTTTGATTGAGCAGCACGATATATTTTTTGGCGTGGCCAACCAAGTCAGCGAGCTGATAGAGGATATCAATCAGCACTGGCCTGAGGTTAAAAATAAATGGCACATCGACTCTTATCGAGCGATTAGCAAAGTTAATAATTATGTGATTAAATTGATCGAATCAAGTAGCCAAACAGAGAGTGCCAACGATTTAAAGTTATTCTTTATCAATCTAGGAGGTTATCAGTGCGGTAGTTTTGAAGAGTTTCATTATAAATTGCTTATCGTTGCTGACAGTCAGGCGGACGCGATTAAACAAGCTAAGCAGAGCGATTTCTATAAACAATTTACTTATAAAGACAAGGACTCGCCATTTAATGCGGCTTCGCATATTGATGATAAGTTTGAGGTAGATATCGATGACATATATAACGTCAATGACCTTATCTCTAATGTTCGGCTACTCATTGAGCCGTTGACTAAACATAGCGATGAATTTGCGAATGCTGATGATAAAGAGTACGTTGGTTATCTGAGTATCAAGAATTTAAGGAAATTAGGATAATATGGCTTTAAATATGTACTATAAAAACGATATCATTCGCAAAACGCGTAGCCAGATATCTGATGAGCTATTGACCACGCTTTATCAGGTCCACAATAATGCCAATTTTCCACAATTAACGTGGCTAATTGATAACCTTTATGAAAATCCCCAGATTCAGCCTGATGTCGCTAAATTGTTAGCTGATGAGGTGGTGGTGTTTGAAAGATTGTTACTTTCGTTGCACCTACCTTTTCCTATGCTGCCACTGCAAAAGCTCCATGCCTTTTTTACGGGAGCTGCGACCAGTCGACAGCTCATTCATACCAGTAATTGATTAATATTTTGGCGTGTCAACCAACTACTATAACTATCTTGAATCACATCGAAATTATCCCCATAATCTAACCACTTCTAAATAATAAATAGCCTAAGTAAATATGCCCAATACTTCTAAGAATACTACAGAAACTCCTACTAAAAACATAACCAATGACCTAAGCGCTAATGAATCCAGTAAAGCTACCAACCCAAATAATGATGACTCAAATATCACCGTAAACAGTGATAACACATTTTCGCACGCTAAGGTTGCCGCCGACTTACCGGTTTTAGCTAAGGATAGCTATTATCTCAGCCGCTTAGAGCGTGAGCTGGCGCGTGCCGCTGTGGCTAATAATAAAAAAGATAAGAAAGATTCTGACAATAAAGCTGACGATGTGTTAACTAAAAAACGCGCACAATACGACAAAATAAAGACTCGCTCACAGCAAGCAGTTCAGGCACGCATGGATAGTATTCCAGCCAATTTGCCAGCCACATTAAATCTCGATTTGCCCGTAAGTCAACGTGCTGATGACTTGGTTCAAGCCATCATTGATAATCAAGTGATTATCGTGGCAGGCGAAACAGGTTCTGGTAAAACCACCCAATTACCGAAACTTGCCATGCTAGCAGGTCGCGGTATTAGGGGGCAAATAGGGCATACTCAGCCAAGAAGGCTGGCTGCTCGTAGTGTGGCAAACCGTATCGCGGAAGAATTGGGCGAGCAGCTCGGTAATACCGTGAGTTTTAAGATTCGTTTTAATGAGCAAGGCACAGCGCAATCGGTCGTGAAGCTAATGACCGATGGTATCTTGCTGGCTGAATTGGGCCACGATCGATTTTTGAGTAAATACGACACCATCATTATTGATGAAGCTCATGAGCGTAGCTTAAATATTGACTTTATTATGGGTTATCTAAAAAAACTACTGCCCAAGCGCCCAGATTTAAAAGTTATTATTACCTCAGCAACCCTCGATACAAAGCGCTTTAGTGAATACTTTAGCCATTATGACGCTAAGCTAAAACGTAACGTCCCTGCGCCCATCTTTAACGTCGAAGGTCGTAGTTTCCCCGTTGAAGTTCGTTATCGTCCGTTAACTGATGAGCCAGTAAATAGCTCGGATGATGACAGCTATGATGATTTTGAAGAGAATCTGCCGCGTGCGGTGGTTGCTGCCGTCGAGGAATGTTTTAGCGATGCACAAAATAAAGGTCATGCCGACCAAGCAGATATCTTGATATTTGCTGCCACAGAAGCTGAGATTCGCGAGTTGCAAGAGGTGCTTGAGCGTCATGGACCCAAGCATACCGAAGTGCTGCCACTATTTGCACGACAAACCTATGAAGAGCAGCAGCGTATCTTTCGGCCATCAGGTCGTGGTCGACGTATTGTTATCGCCACCAACGTTGCTGAGACGGCGCTGACCGTCCCCGGTATTCGCTATGTAATCGACTTGGGATTTGCGCGGATATCGCGTTATTCGTATCGCTCGCGCGTTCAGCGTCTACCGATTGAAGCCATCTCACAAGCTGCTGCCAATCAGCGTAAAGGTCGCTGTGGTCGTGTTGCTCCGGGCGTTTGTATTCGTCTTTATTCTGAGGAGGATTTTACCGGTCGTCCTGAATTTACCGAACCCGAGATTTTACGTACCAACTTAGCGTCAGTTATTTTGCAAATGGCAAACCTGCGATTAGGTAGTGTCGATGATTTTGATTTTATTGAACCACCTGATAGCCGCTTGGTTACTGATGGGCATAAATTGCTTGATGAGCTTGGCGCGATTACCTCTAAAGGCGGTGCAACGAACAATGCCAAAAGTCAAAAAGGTCTTGACCATCTACGTTTGACAGCGATTGGCCAGAAAATGGCACGCATGCCCATTGATCCAAGGCTGGCACGAATGTTGGTCGCCGGTAGCGATTTTGATTGTATCCGCGAAATGCTGATTGTGGTTGCTGCGCTTGCTGTTCAAGACCCGCGCGAGCGTCCTGCCAATAAACGCCAGCAAGCGGATCAAAAGCATGCAGAATTTCGCCAAGATGACTCAGATTTCTTATTCTATTTAAGTCTCTGGAAAGCCCTGTTTGAAAAAGACGAAGACGGCAACAAACTGTCTGGTAATCAGCGTAAGAATTTTACCAAGAAAAACTATTTGAGCTTCCCGCGTGTGCGCGAGTGGAATCAAACCCATCGTCAGCTGGTACAAATGGTCACTGAGCTGAAACTGACCGATGTCAAGGATGCAAAAACCACTAATAAAGGTAGCAATAAAAAAGCTTCTTTAGAGAATGTGACGAGCGACCCTACGGCGATTGAAGATGAAGAGCTCAAAGCCGTTAAATATGCCAATTTACATCGTGCGTTATTAACGGGTCTGTTATCTACGATTGCGCATAAAACTGAAAATCGTGGTGAGTACTTAGCCGCGCGCCAGCAAAAAGCTAAAATTTTCCCAGCCAGTACCGTGTTTAAACAAGTTCCGCCTTGGGTGATGGCCTTTGAAGTGGTCGAAACCTCGCAAGTGTTTATGCGAACGGTTGCCAAAATTGAGCCTGAATGGATTATCTCAGCAGCTGGTGACTTATTAAAATATCACTACTTTGAGCCGCATTGGTCAAAGAAAACCGGACGCGTCAAAGCCTATGCGCAGATTAGCTTATTCGGTCTGATTATTGTCAGTAAGCAGCTGACCAATTATGAGCAAGTGAACTTGGCTGAGTCGCGAGAAATCTTTATTCGTGATGGTTTGGTGACTGGCAACTTAGGTCGGCAAGCACCATTTTTACAGCATAATATGGACAAAATTGCCGATATTGAACGCATCGAAGACAAATTACGCCGTCGTGATTTATTGGTTGATGAAGAAGCACTGTATCAGTTTTATGATAAAAAAATCCCTGAGCATATTGCCAGTCGTAAAACGTTTGAAGATTGGCGTGCCGAGGTGGAAAAAACTGATACTAAGTATCTATTCTTCACCGATGATGACGTGCTTAATAGCCAAGCGCCAACGACAGGCGATTTTCCAGAAGTGTGGAAATTGGGCGATTTAAAATTACCGCTACGTTATGTCTTTGATCCGTCAAGCGATGATGATGGCGTGACCATTCGTGTGCCGCTTGCCGCACTACCGCAACTTGATGCGATTGAGCTATTGTGGGGGGTACCCGGTTGGCGATATGAGCTGGTATTGCAATTACTCAAGTCATTGCCCAAGGATATCCGCCGTCAAATTGTACCGATTCCTGATACCGCCGATAGTTTGTTTGATGAGTTGCAGCCTGCGGGTGGTCAAGGGTTACTAAAGCAGCTGTGCCAAGCTTTAAATCGTCGCGGTATTATGTCGGTGACGCCAGAAAGCTTTAATCCTGCTAGCATTGATCGTTATTTGCAGCCGCAAATCTGCGTCGTCGACGATAAAAACCGCATTATTGAAAAAGGTCGCGACCTGCAAACGTTGCAAATTCGTCATGCTAGTGAGACCCGCCAAGCGGTGAATGAGCAGCAAGGCACGCATACCGAGTTTCCTGAGCATTTTGCCTTTAGCAAAAACCATCATAGCGCGGGCGTGGTGATGAAGCAGTTTGCTGCTTTGGTTGCTGACGAAGCAGGCGAGGCGGTATCGATTCACCAATATACCGACGTTAATGCAGCGTTGCAGGCATACCGTGTCGGGGTTTTGACTTTAATAAAAGGTAAGCTTGGCGCGAAGAAAAAGCAGCTGACCAGTCAAATCGATAAGATATTTAAATTGGCCTTTGCACCACTTGGCGATATGGAGAAACTAAAAACCATCGTTATCGATGCGGCATTGGATGCGACGCTTGAAGAGCATTATGTGTTGTTTGATCATAGTGCCGACTTGCCTGAAAGTGCTGATGATAGTGCAGTGGCGCTAGCTGAAGAATTGCCTTTTACTACTGAGGAATACGAGAAGACCCTGGAAGTGGTGACAGGTAACTTTTTATTGATCGGTCAAAACGTCATAAAAACGCTTAAAAACGTCTATACCCGTTGGCAGCGTATCCGTCAAAGTTTATTGATGCTCGATCGAGAGATATTTGGCGAGTCTATCGAAGATATCGAAGACCAGCTAGAAGATTTGCATTTGGCGGATTTTGTTTATCGGATGGATTATAGCCACTGGCAGCAGTATCCGCGTTATTTGGAAGCGTTAGAGATTCGTCTTGAGCGCCTTGAGCACAATCTTGAAGCTGACCTTGACGGGGTCTACGCTCTTGATGAGCACATGGAGCGGCTTGCGAACCGCGCCAATGATAAAGCCATTAGTGAGTATCGCTGGATGGTAGAGGAATATCGCATTCAGCTATTTGCGCAGCCGATGAAAACCCGCATGGCGGTATCACCGAAGCGTCTAAGTAAGGTGTGGGATAAGATGATTTAAGATGGTATTTTATCTTATAGTGGTAGGGTGCGCCTAGCGCACCGTTTTCATGAGATGTACTTTCTAACGGTACGCTTGGCACACCCTATTCGAACTATTATAAGGTTTTAAAAATTTTTAAAGCTGCTTTTCATCTCTGATTTCATATAATCTCTCGTTAAATGTGAGGCTTGTTAAATGTTTTTAACTATAATTGCAGGTGTCACTATTTTTGTATTGGGCCAATTTGTTTTAAAATTGATGTTAGAGCCTATAGTAGAGTTTAAAGAAGTACTTGGAGAAGTTTCTGCTCTATTTCTTAGGGAGCAGTCTGGTTTTATAAATAATAATGTCAGTCAAGATGTGCAAAATGAAATTAAAAGATTATCTTCAATGGTTTTAGCAAAAAAACAGGCTATTCTACTTTATAGTATTTTTTCGAGAATATTGAGAATGCCGAGCGAAGTCTATGTACTTAAAGGTTGTCATAGTCTGAATCTAATATCTTATTTAGTAATGAAAGATCCTTCGAGTTCAGGAGTGAAGAGAGCTCATACATGGGAAGTCTATAAAGAAATGAAGTTAATCAGTAAATATTTAAAAATTCAAATTATGTATAGCGATCATTCTTAGTTTGGGAATAAAAAAACTCGTTAATGTATACATTCAAAATCTTAGAAATTACCTTTTTCTCAAAAAAAGGCCAGATTAGCAACCGCTAACCCAGCCTGTTTATTTAACTAAAGATAGATTACAGTAAGGCTCTAACCTTTGGATACACCATGTTGGCAGGAGACAAGATATCATCCAGCGTCGCTTTATCCATCAGTTTTTCTTCTAATACGATGTCATACACACTACCACCCGTTTCTTGTGCTCTTCTTGCGACAAAAGAAGACGCATCATAACCAAGATGCGGGTTTAGCGCAGTGACCAGCCCGATATTATTGAATACCTCGACGCTACACGCCTCATTATTCATCATCAGACCATCGATACAGCGCGTGGCAAACATCTCACAGATATTGGCCAGCATGCTCATACCAGTAAACAAGTTAAAGGCAATGACTGGTTCAAAGACGTTTAGCTGTAGCTGACCGTTTTCTGATGCCATAGCGATGGTATGATCGATACCCATGACATGGAAACAAGCTTGGTTCACGACTTCTGGGATCACAGGGTTTACTTTACCCGGCATGATGGAGCTACCAGGCTGCATTTCAGGCAAGCGATATTGCGCCAAGCCTGCACGTGGTCCTGAAGACTGTAATCGTAAATCATGGGCAATCTTAGACAAACGAGCGGCAAAAAGACGCAAGTTGCCAGACAAGGCAACATAAGCACTGGTGTCTTGCGTCGCTTCAATCAAGTCTTCAGCGATATAATAAGGTCTGCCAGTCAGCTCTGATAAAGTTTTGGCAACTTCTTCAGAATAGCCAGCTGGCGCATTCAAACCTGTACCAATCGCCGTGCCGCCCATATTGATTTCATGAAATAGCGCACGAGTAGATTCGATACGATCCATCTCTTTTTTGATCATGGTTGCAAAGGCGTTGAACTCTTGACCTGCGGTCATAGGCACGGCGTCTTGCAAATGCGTGCGACCCATTTTTAATTGATCAGCAAGCTCGGCACTTTTGTTTTTTAGGCTGTTATACAAAATATCCATTTTACCTAATAGATGAACGCAATAATCATCTAACGCGACATTCATCGCTGTAGGGTAGGCATCATTGGTTGATTGTGACAGATTGACATCGTTATTTGGATGCACATGCTGATAATCGCCTTTTTCATAACCAAGGATTTCTAGGGCTCGATTGGCAATCACCTCATTGGCATTCATATTGGTTGACGTTCCTGCACCGCCTTGAAACATATCAACGATAAACTGGTCATGATATTTATCCGCGATTAAATCATCGCACGCCGCTGTAATAGCGTCTTTAACCGTGTCATTGAGGACGCCTACTTTATTATTGGCAATCGCTGCCGCTTTTTTAACGGTGGCAAACGCGCGAATAAAGGTCGAAAACTGATTTAAGCGTACCCCACTGACGGTGAAGTTTTCAAAAGCGCGCAAGGTCTGAATGCCGTAGTAAGCCTCAGCGGGAACGTCGCGATAGCCGAGTAGGTCGTGTTCTTGGCGAGTAGCAGTAGTCATTCAATAAAATCCTTTCAATAAAAAGCCCTGATTAAGACGCAACAAGACCGTCATTTATTAAAATGACAGCAGTAGCGCCAATTGGTAAATCAATTTTTAACCTTACAGCATAAGCCTTTTGTGAGCCAATTAATAATGAATATTTATTGTATGGCGCATAATTAAACAAAATATTTTATATGATAAATGATTAGCAACCAGCATTTTGATTAGGGTTTTGGGTTGAGTAAAGCGGTAAAGTCGTTACACCATAAATTGAAAGCAAAGACGATATGACTCTGTCTTTGCTTTAATGGTCAGATGACATCACTTAGGAATCAATAAAACCTGATTTAGGGCTTTGCCCTTAGATTTTCTGTAATCACACCCATGGTATAAAAAAATAACGCAACAAAGGTCAGTGCGACGATAATCGGCGTCAATACCCAAATCACGATATTAATCAGTAATGACGATAATAAGCCATTGAAGATAATGGTGTGCGGTGCAATGAAATCGGTAACGACATCGACTGCACGCTTGGCAATCGGGAAAAGTAAGGTACTAACGGCCAAAATATAGAGATATTTGGCGAAGTCGGGATTGCTTGAGAGAACAATAAAGTAAAAGCCGAGTAAATAGGCGATACCTAACGCCCAACATTTGAGAGTGTAGCTGAAACGAATCATTTGACTTCCCCCCCCTAAATCTGTCCGTGATTTGACTATCCACGAATAGCCTATTAACATCTAATACATATCAAATAATGAATGTATTAATTATATGTTATATTATGAATATATAGTGGGAGTCAATCATTATTTTGCGCAGAAGAGTTATTTATGAGAACTTATTTGTGAGAAGTTGTTTGTGATGATGAGCTGGGTATTCATCCTAATGATTTATTCGATGCGTATGGCTGCCATTAAACCCCGATTACTCCAATGCTATTTGCGGTAATGTCGATACCCGTTTGCAAAAACTGTCTTTGAGAAATAAGGATGAGATCAATTCTGAAGTTTTGTTCAAAAATGAAAGGAGAGTGACGTTTACTCTCTGTTTTATTTTGTGTGAATAACTTGCTCCGCTTCGCACTTTTTATAACGTCTGTTATGGTAAACGCTAATAAGCTAACAGCAAACAATAGCTTATTTTTATAAAGTATCTTTTCATCAGATATTTTTGGAACAATAACGACATAATTATAGGGCAACTATTATGAGTAAGGATTTTAAGAACAACAACGTTAAGGGCAATGATTCTAAGAACAATGACTTTAAGGACAATGGTTCTAAAAGCAATAAGAAACGCATTATCGATAATTCTGAAGACCTAAAAGAAAAAATCACTGAATCTATTGACGACTTTAAATTGCGCGCTGAATTATTGGTCGCCAATTTAAAAGAAGGCGGCGATGATGGCTTTGATCATTCGACGACCACTGCCGGTGAAAAAGGGCTTAAATCGGGCAAGGTTTCAGAGTTAACCGTCATTGCACCGTTAAAAGAAGGCGGGGCGGAACGCCTAAAAAAAGTATTAGAAATCGCAGGTGGTAATTTGGCAGGCGCAACGCGAGTTGGTACGTTACATGACTTACGTTTTGTGTTTTTAGACAATGACACAAGGGTGCTGTTTTGTACTGCTTATGATGGCGATTGGGACCCTTATATCGATGATTTTGCGACCAAAATCCCTGAGCTAATGGACATTTTATTTGGCAGCGTCGAAGGTTGGCCAGGTATTAAAAATCCGAGCGTCAAACAGTTTATTTTAGACCATCAAATTACTGCCGCGGCTTGGTATGTGGGGGTTCCGCATCTGACTATTCAAGATATTCGCCGCCAAGAGCGCATTGTTAAAGGCATTAATAAGGCGCTAGACGAAGCGCAGTCATAGGGTCTATTAGGCACCAGTAAGATATTACTAATTATGCCTTCCTTTTATATCATCATTTCTAAAACGGGCTGGATGATATAAAAGGTAAGGGCGAAGTAAACTCATAAAAGTACATGAATAGGTTAAATAATGAGTAAAAGTAGTCGAGATAACGATAATAAAGACGATCTTACTTCAAAAGATAATAATCCTTTAACCGCCAAGCTGCACGAATTGAAAGACGAGTTTGGCAATCATATCGAAGACAGCAATTTTGAATCGTGGTTAACGGATATTAAAAAAGAAGTGGGCGATGGTATTGAAACATTAACTCATAAAGCGCGTGGCGTCTTCAATCCAAATAAAGTCACTATGCAGCTAGAAGACATTCAATCTATCATTTTACGCGATCGACCGACGCCTTATTACGGAACAATCGTCGCACTGAAGATTAATAATGGAGAGGCTGGGCGCCAACTCCTCAAAACCGTCTTGCCAGACGTAACTGGCAGTAAGGCGTGGCATAAAGACATGCAAGCAACGCTGTCCATTGTCATGACTTATGATGGGTTGAAGGCGCTAGGCGTGCCGCAGTCATCATTGGATAGCTTTCCGGAATCCTTTAAAGCAGGTATGGCAAAGCGATCTGAAAAATTGCGTGATTTTGATATCAATGCGCCTGAAAACTGGGCTGCACCTTTTGGCAATAAAGGCGATATCCATGTCGGCGCAGCGATTATCGCTGATAGCAAAGAGAAGTGGCAGATTAAGCTACGCGAGCTACAGGAAAATATTCAATCGCACATTGATAAAGATAATCCCGCCGATGGCAATATTGAAATCCTTATGGAGCACGCTTTTGGCTCGGATACGAATGTCAAAAATGTCTTTGGTTATCATGATGGCATCAGCAATCCTGAGATTAAAGGTAGCGGAATTCAAACACCGCCCAGTCTCGATGGTGAGGCGATTGCAGCAGGGGAGTTTGTATTAGGTTATAAAGGCGAGGCGGGCACGATAGCACCAATGCCGCAGCCAGAAGTCTTGGGTAAAAACGGCTCATTCATGGTATTGCGTGCCTATAACAGTCATGTTGCCGCTTTTAATAAATTTTTAAAAGAAAATACGGAGAGTGACGAAGAAGCGGAGTTGCTGGGCGCAAAAATGTGGGGACGTTGGCGCTCAGGTGCGCCTTTAGTCTTATCTCCTGAGCAGGATAATAAGGACTTGGGCGAGGATCCCAATCGTAACAATGATTTTGGTTATAAAGAGGATCCTTTTGGCAAAAAATGTCCATTTGGTGCCCATGTACGGCGTATGAATCCAAGAGATAGCAAAGACTTTATTTTATCGGACGTGCGTATTCACCGTATCGTTAGACGCAGCGTTGGTTTTGGAGAGGTATTGCCGCCCGATGTGACGGAAGACGATGGCAAAGAGCGTGGGCTATTCTTTATTGGTATCAACGCCCATGCCATGGAGACCGTTGAGTTTTTGCAATCGCAGTGGGTCAATGATGGTAATTTTATGAGCTTAGGAGAAGAAAAAGATCCGATGCTTGGTGTGCATCATGGCGATAAAGACGCCGCTGCTGATACCTTTACCGTTCCTGCCGATCCTATCCGTAAGCGTTATCACGGTATCGAAACCTTTAATACTTTATACGGCGGTGAGTATTTATTTATTCCAAGTCTATCAGCGTTAAAATGGATGAGTGAATTGCCTTAAAATCTTAAAAAGACCTGTTCATTTATAAGAACAACTCATTATAAAAAGGATTAAAAAATGTTAAAAAAATTATTCAAACCTAAATATGTGCCTTATGATGCAAAGTATATTCAACTAAGCGAAGAAGACGAGCGAAATATTCGTGCGATTACTGACGATATCAAAAATTATGTTTCTAAAAGTGATAAAGTTAGTAACGTCGATTATCATACGCGCGATGCTCACGCGAAAGGCTACTGCGTCCTTAAAGCCAAGTTTGAGATAGTAGATAATTTGCCTACCGAGTACGCGCAAGGTCTTTATGCCAAATCAGGCATTCACGATGCGGTGATTCGTTTTTCTAATGGCGCACCTTTTATTGCCGCTGATCGCAAATTGGGTATGGCGCAAGGTTTGGCGATAAAGGTATTCGATGTTCCGGGTGAAAAATTGGCGCCGGGAGAAGAAAACAGTACGACCTTTGATTTTAACTTGGTTAATTATCCTGTATTCTTCTGTAATACAATCGAAGATTATACTTATATCTCTAAGCTGTTTTTAGAATTGCCAAAATACATTGAAAAAGGCGCAATTGGTAAAGCGAAGTTGGCCTTTAACTGGCTAACCAACTACGGCTCAAGACTGCCGACGAAAGAATCTTTCAAAACGTTTAAAGCGGTTGGCGGATTTATGAAAATTGAGCCAAAAAATACGCTGCTTTATGATTTTCATTCGCAAGGCGTGGTGCGTCATGGCGATTTTATGGCAAAGATTCGAGTAACGCCAACCAAGGCATCGGCTAAAAAAGTTACTCGCCGTGAACTGGACATAAACGCACGCGACGAAGCAATTCGTCCGTTGATTATTGATGAGATACGTGAGCATGATTATCAGTTCGATGTCCAGATTCAGCTTTGTCGTAACCTTAAAAAGCAGCCGATTGAAGAGATAACCACAGAATGGAAAGAGTCTGATGCGCCGTTTGTGACAGTAGCGACGCTCACGATTCCTTGCCAAGATATACCTGATGACGGTCATTTTGAAATTATGGAAAATTTATCGTTTACGCCGTTTCGCTGCCTAAAGGAGAACCGTCCGATTGGCAATTTGCAACAGTCACGTTTAAAAGCGTATCAAATAGCCTCAGAGACGCGCCATAAATTGAACGGCGTCAAACGCAGCGAACCTAAAAGCTTAAAACAAACCTTTGATAAATCTTTCTTCTAAACCTTTTTAGAAACTTAGATGGGTTTTATTTTGAACTCACTATAGACACAAAAACTTAAGTAAAAAAAGAGCCAGTAGTTTGACTACTGGCTTTTTTTTTAAACAAATTTTGGTAAAAATACAGACTTTACTTAATTAACTACCATGTATAGTCAATTAAAAGTAAAACTGTCATAAGTTCAGAGGTGATACAGAGAGAAATTTTCCTTGCTTGCTGTGTTCCCAGAAGCTGCGCAAAATTCATCGCTGTAACACTTTTAAATTAAATCTACTATATGATTTATGGTTCTTATAGTTGGCAGTTAACTTGATATTCTTGACCGTTTCCCGTTTTGATGGTCATGATGCCGTAATCAGCTTTGGTGTGCCAATCGTAAGTCGTCTGAGGGTTAACGTCGTTGATATAACGAGCGCCAGAACCTGATACTGCTTGCTTCATGCTAACTTTAGCGCTGTCTAAGCCAACTTTCGGTAGGGTAACGCTTAAGTTAGCGACTTGTCCATTTGCAGTGTATGCAGCAGTGATTTGACCATTATCTTCACAAGTAAATGATTGAACCACTGGTTGTGAATTAATGGTTGGGGCCGTAGTGGTCGGTGCGCTAGTAGCACAAGCAGCTAGTAGTACGGCAAAAGGTACGACGGCTAATAATTTTTTCATAATATTCCTCAAGATTGAAAGCGAATTTTGTTTGTCACACTGAGCGGTATCTTACAATAAAAAATGTAAATTCATGTTGTGGTTCGTATTTGGACAAGTAACGTCGGCTACTAGTTTTAGCCCTTCCTTATCCTAAATTCCCCAAGCAGTCAAAAAAATTCCTACGAACATTAACAAGGTTTTTGCATAAAATAGGGCAGCTTTAACTAGAGCTGTTTTGAAGTAGACATTCCGTTAAAAAATAGTAACAAGGAAAGATATATGGATTGGGCAAGTATTTTTATTCATGATACCACTTGGTCGTTTGCCATAGAGATATTGATTCGTGCAAGCGTCATGTTTTTTTTGATTATTTCCTTTTTACGATTCACTGGCAAACGCGGCGTTCGTCAACTGTCCATCTTTGAGCTGACCATTATCTTATCACTAGGCTCTATTGCAGGTGACCCCATGTTCACTGAGGATCTACCGATTATCCAAGCAGTATTAATCATGAGTACGATAATTCTACTGTATCGGCTCTGTACGTGGGGTATGGTGCGCTACCAACCTTTCGAAAATTTACTAGAAGGCAAAGCGCTATACATCGTTGAAGATGGGATGTTAGTCTGCAACAAGATCAGAAAAGGTTCAATGTCACACGATGAGTTTTTTGCAGAAATGCGTCAGCAAGGGGTTGAGCATTTGGGCCAAGTGCGTACAGGCTTACTCGAGACAGATGGTAAGTTTAGTTTATTGCTATGTCCATCTGATAACGTCAGCTATGGTTTGCCACTTTTTCCTAAGCAATGTCAGGCAGTTACCCAGATAGAATCAGACAAGTATTACGCTTGTATGTATTGTGGCTACGTGGACTTTATCTCAGATCCTGACCAATTATGCCCACGTTGCGAGAATGACTGCCGAAATTGGGCAGAAGCCTTAAATAGTAAGATTATCAGGTAAGTATTGATAAGCAAGCGTTAAAATAGGTGAGTATAAATGAATTTTATCATAGGGTTTTATTTTCCAAATCGCTCAAGCCTTTTGGCCACTTGCTGAACGCGCTCATCTCTATCGCCACCAATCCGAACGAATGACTGATTATGATGAGTTAATTGACTGGCAAAATAAGCACTGATATCTTCACGCTGATGCGCGCTATCACGCAAATCATCAGCGACCCACGGGATATCTACCTCGGTCAAGAGTACTAAATCATAATGGTGTGCCAATGCCGCTTGCGCAAGCGCCTCAGGACAATCGCCATAATACCAATTGGAATACACCATCAGCTCAAATAAACTGGTGTCACAAAATAAATAACGGTTGTTATCGGCCATCTGCGCCGCTTGCTTAGCCAGCTTGTTTTCTAGCTCAATTTGACCTTGCGCAATAGGCAGTAAATCATCCCACGTACAAGTCAGTTGCTCGCTATCCCATTTTGCTTGCAGATAAGTACGCATATATTCTGGCACCCACGGACAGCCAAAATCTGTGGCTAAATCGCGGCATAAGGTGGTCTTGCCAGTGCTTTCTGCCCCTAGTATCGCGACATTAATAACGGTTTTAGGCGTATGCTGCATGAGATTGAACGCGGTAGCGTCGTTGCCATTCATAGTATGCCCAGATTGCAATGAGAGTGAACACTACGTATTGTAGCGCGGTAAAGGTTAACCCTTTATAAAAGTACAGCGGAACGGAAATCGCATCGGCAACTATCCAAAGCAGCCAATGTTCAATTTTACGCCGCGCCATCAGCCACATCGCCATTAAGAACAGCGCGGTGGTCAGCATGTCGGTGTAATCAACCCAGGTAAATAAATGCAAGCCCAGTACGGCACCATCAAAGCTAAAGTTATTATTGATAACAGGTCTGAAGTAATACACCAAAGCGACAAAGGCGACGGTTGCAGACGCTAATGCTGCTAATATTGGTAGATCCTTTGTGCTTAAATGCTCTACTAAAATGGTGTTTTGAGTATTGTCATGGTCTAAGCCATTATCCTGCTGGCTAGTTGGATTTATAGGATCTTGATGATTGTCTCGATCTTTATTCTGCGTCCAGTTTATCCAACCATAAATACTCATGATACTATAGTAGGCGTTGATAAACATATCCCCGAACAGTTGCCACTTCCAAAGTAGATAGACAAAAATGGCGGTGCTAACCAGTCCAATAGGGAAAACCAAAATATTGGTTTTGCTGGCAAGTAAGACACTACTGACCCCAAATATGACTGCAATCAATTCTAAAACAATAAATAGAGTCGGATAGTCGGCGTATTGCCCGAATAACCAGTTTAAGAGTTCCGCCATTGCTATTCCAAAATTAAAAAGTAAAAGCGAGAGTTAACAAACAAGTTGCAACTAAACGATGATAATTCACAGCAATTATAGCGCAGCTGTCGACAAATGAAGTCAATCTTTACTTATTCTCGTTAAGAAGCTGATTATTTGTAACAAAGTATTAGAAAAATTATATTATTCAGGCATAATAAAGGCACTTATTTTAAGTTTACAGTTATTCACCGAAAATTAGACGACTGTTGTTTTTCTCCACTTTTATGCTTATTGCAAGCACTATTGTAGTAGACAAGGAAGCACATCATGACGACTTGTATCACGGGCACCGGCCTGTATATCCCCCCTTATAGCATTAGTAATGAAGAGTTAGTAGAGTCATTTAACCAGTATGTTGATAATTATAATACCAAGCATGCTGACGCGATTGAAGCTGGTACGATTACGGCGTTGCAGCCTTCATCAGCGGCCTTTATTGAAAAAGTATCGGGTATCAAATCACGTTATGTGATGGAAAAAGACGGTATCTTAGATCCTGAAATTATGGCACCGGTCATTGCCTATCGTAACTTGGGCGAAGAGCTGTCTATCATGGCAGAAATGGGCGCTGCTGCATTGAAAGATGCGCTGGCTGACGCAGGTCTCGAGGCCAATGATTTAGACGGTATTATTCTTGCGTGTTCAAATTTCCAGCGTACTTATCCTGCGGTCTCTATCGAGATTCAAAATGAGATTGGTATGGTTGGTGGCTTTGCTTATGATATGAACGTTGCTTGTAGTGCAGCAACTTTTGGTTTATCGCAAGCACATGGTTCTATCGTTTCTGGTCTTGCCAAACGCGTTGCTGTGGTCAATGTTGAGATTACCTCAGCGCATCTAAATTGGCGCAACCGTGACAGCCACTTTATCTTTGGTGATGTGGCAACGGCTTGTATCGTAGAAGAGCTTGATACGCCAAAAGGCTACGAGATTCTAAATGCCAAATTATTTACTCAGTTTTCGACCAATATCAAAAACGAATATGGCTTTATGGATCGCTCTGAGTTCTTGGCGGCGCAGACTGAGATGTACCCCGATATCAAAGAACCCGTCACTGATAAACTATTTTTGCAAAACGGCCGTAAGGTCTTTCGTGAAGTCTGTCCGAAGGTGTCAGAAGTTATTACCGAGCACTTGCAAGAAAACGACATCCCAACGTCTGATGTGAAGATGATGTGGTTGCACCAAGCCAATGCCAATATGTTGGATTTAATCTTGCGTACCGTCATTGGTAAAGAAGCTGATAAAGCGATTGTTCCAAGTGTCATTGACGAGTTTGCCAATACAAGCTCAGCCAGTCCGATGATTGTGTTTCATCGTTATAAAGACGCGTTAAAATCTGGTGATTTGGGCGTAATTTGCTCGTTTGGTGCGGGTTATTCGATTGGTTCGGTACTGGTTCGTAAAGTATAATATTTCGTTCAAATGTTCTGATAATCATAAAAATAGCTAAGAGTATTCTTAGCTATTTTTTTACCTGCGTTTTCTCATCTATCTGTATGACAGGGAAAATTGGAAAGTCATATTTGAGTACAATTAGGGATAAAGCGAGCCGTTTGCGAATATAATAGTAAGATTGCTGAGAGGTTTTAAATTAAGCGCAAAAATTTGCTATAATCACTCTCTTATTTTACTCATTTTAAAAAAGTCCTTTTATGAAAGAATCCTTACGCCTGCGTTTAGACCAGATGGTAGACCGTTATGAAGAGGTCACCGCCTTATTATCAGACCCAAGTGTCATCAGCGATAATAATAAATTCCGTGAATTGTCCGTTGAGCATAGCGACTTGATGGAGATCACGACGTTATGGCAGAACTATTTGCGGGCAGAGACGGATCAAGCGGATGCAGAGACGATGCTTGCGGAATCATCAGACCCTGAAATGAAAGAGATGATGCAGGATGAGATTGACAGTGCGCGTAAGACCATTGCTGAGATGGAAGAAGCGCTTAACGTCATGATGTTGCCAAAAGACCCTAATGATAAAGTACCAGCGTTTTTGGAAATTCGAGCTGGGACAGGCGGTGATGAAGCAGCGATTTTCTCGGGTGATTTGTTCCGAATGTACCAAAAATACGCGCAAAACCAAGGTTGGACGGTAGAGATTTTATCAGCCAATGAAGGTGAGCATGGCGGTTATAAAGAAATCATCACTCGCGTATCTGGTAATAGCGTTTATGGTCGTTTAAAGTTTGAGTCGGGCGCTCATCGCGTCCAGCGTGTCCCTGAAACTGAAAGCCAAGGTCGTGTTCATACCTCAGCCTGTACGGTTGCCGTTATGCCAGAGGTTGAGATTGATGATACGGTTGATATCAATCCTGCCGATATTAAAATGGATACCTTTCGCTCAAGCGGCGCGGGTGGTCAGCACGTTAACACCACGGATTCCGCGGTACGTTTGACCCACATTCCAACTGGTACCGTGGTAGAGTGTCAACAAGAACGCAGTCAGCATAAAAACCGTGCCCATGCGATGAAAATGCTGGTGTCCAAAATCCAACAGGCAAAAGTACAAGCGCAGGTCGATGTGGCCGATTCTATACGTCGCGACTTGGTTGGTAGTGGTGATCGCTCAGAGCGTATCCGTACCTATAACTTCCCGCAAGGCCGAATGACTGACCATCGAATTAATTTGACGTTATATAAGCTTGATTCGATTATGGAAGGTGATTTAGATGAAATCCTTGATGCCCTGTTACGTGAACACCAAGCAGACTTGATGGCCAGTATTGGCGGAGTTGAATAAGGTAGTCAAAAGCTGACTAATTTAGCTAAGATGAAAGTCAAAATTCAGAACAATTTTGCTATTTTTAATAGCAAAAATATAAATTTTACTTGAACGTTTTATTTTAATTTTACTTCGTTTATTCCTTTAATTATCTAATAATTTTGAGAGTATTATGTCAAAGCACAACAATCAGAATCCGAATCAAGAGCAAGCTCCAGAAGACGCTAATGAGCTGATCGCTCAACTGCAAGCCAAGTTGGATGACATCAAGGCGTCAGGAAAGCAACCTTATCCTAATACCTTTAAGCGCACGGATTATGCTCAGGATTTACAAACCGCTTTTGACGGTGTCTCAAAGCAAGAAATCGAAGATAAAATCACCAATGGTGAAAAAACTCAGGTCAACGTTGCCGGCCGCGTGATGCTAAACCGTGGGGCATTTATCGTTATTCAAGATATGACTGGTCGTATTCAGTTATATGTGGCACGTAAACAGCTAGATGCAGAGACATTAGCGCTGATTAAATCACTAGATTTGGGTGATATCGTTGGGGTGTCTGGCTATATCGGTCGTTCTGGAAAAGGCGATTTGTACGTTCATATCGAAGCGCTTACTTTATTGACCAAAGCGCTACGTCCAATGCCAAATAAGTTCCATGGTTTAGCTGATGTCGAAGCGCGCTATCGCAATCGTCATCTTGATTTGATGACCAATGAGACGACCCGCGATACCTTTGTGATACGCAGTCAGATTATCAGTGGAATTCGCAAGTTTATGTTGAATGAGCGTTTTATGGAAGTTGAAACGCCGATGATGCATCCGATTCCGGGTGGCGCGGTTGCCCGCCCGTTTGTGACCCATCATAACGCTTTAGATATGCCGTTATATCTACGTATTGCTCCTGAGCTTTATTTAAAACGCCTCGTGGTTGGTGGTTTTGAAAAAGTGTTTGAGATTAACCGTAGCTTCCGTAATGAAGGCGTCTCAACCCGTCATAACCCTGAATTTACCATGATTGAGTTTTATCAAGCGTATGCCGATCACCATGATTTAATGGATTTGACCGAGCGTCTATTCAATGAGCTGGCGGTAAATATTTTGGGCACGACGGAGCTGACTTACCAAGGTGAAGCCATTAGCCTAAAAGCGCCGTTTATACGTTTGTCTATGCCTGATGCGATTGCTAGATATGCAGAAAACTTTGATATATCACGTATTAACGATCGTGATTATCTTGCAGACTACGCTTCAACGACACTGAAGCAACAAGTCAAAGACGTCTTTGGCATTGGTAAATTGCAGACGATTATCTTTGAAGAAACCGCTGAGCATCAATTGCGCCAACCAACTTTTATCACAGAATATCCTGCTGAAACCTCACCTTTAGCGCGCCGCAACGATGACAATCCTGAGATTACCGATCGTTTTGAGCTATTTATCGGCGGTCGTGAACTGGCCAATGGTTTTAGCGAACTGAACGACCCTGCCGATCAGGCCCAGCGCTTCCATGATCAAGTCGCTGAAAAAGACGCTGGCGATGACGAAGCGATGCATTTTGATGAAGAATATATCGAAGCTTTGTCTTATGGGCTACCACCAACAGCAGGTGAGGGTATTGGTATCGATCGCTTAGTGATGCTATTTACGGATTCGGCCAGTATTCGCGACGTGATTTTATTTCCGCATATGCGCCGCAAGTTTGATAGCTAAACGGCTTTGCTTGCCATAAATTCACGCTGGGACTAAACTGAACATAAGAAGGCTTTTTCTACTTTTAACGGAATGGTCTCAAGTTCTTTATGAGATCGCATGTATAGGGATATTATGGACACTCAGCAAGCAACAGCATCGATTTGGCAACAAATGATTCAGCAGAATTTTTTATCTCTGTATGACTTAACCGCAGACAAAATCACTGACCCTGAGTATCTTCAGGGTTATGATTTTGTTTTTGAGTTTTCTAATGCCATTGTTTACCTTATCGTTAATGATGTCACGATGCAGGCTGATCAGCACGATATTGATAACGCTCAGGTTCGTACGTGGAGAAAAGAGGTTGTCAATCAGCTGATTAAGCAACATGCCCAGCTGTATCTTAAAAATGATAAGGCACTTACCTATAGAAATGAGTCGATATCTGACAAGACAGTGATATCTAACAAAACAGGGCATAAAGCGATTTATTTTATTGGCTTAACATCACTTTCAGTTCAGCATCAAGACGTTACTGAAAAAGACAGTGCTCAGCCTGTTTATCAAAATACCTATCGAAGCAACTCTCAGAACATCTATCAAAACATGCCTATAGAAATGCCATCTTATGCGATTGGTTATGAATACGGCAGTCAGTTTTTTGCAGAAGACTGTGTGTTAGATTTAGACGATGAAGAAAGTGTGCTGCAAGTATTTAGCTATCAAAATTTTACTGAGGTACTTAAGCAATTGGTGACGCCCAGTGATTTGACAGCATTTTTAGACTTTCATCGCCGTAAGCTTGCTGGGTTTGAAGCGTTTCAGGATGAATCAACCTTGCTTGGCCAGTTTTTAGAGTCGCCAGACTTTTATCAAAGGGCGATTGACGTTCAAAAACAATTGGTCAGCCATGACTTGATAGCAGAGATTGAACCACGATTGCTAAAAGCGGCACAGCCTGAGCAAACTGAGTTTGCTAAAGCATTGAAGGTGGAAATTCAAAAAAATACTCGCATGTGGTACAAGCTTTTTAACAGCTTAGTCAAGGAGTGTTATGACGCGGGGACGCCAATACCAAAAGAGCAGGTTGATATTTTGGTCGACGAGTCTATGTATACCTATGCTTGTTTGGTAGAAAAAATATTGGCGCACAGAACCATCGATCAGGATTCGCGTTGGACCGGCTACGTACGTCATGAGCACTCTTATAATGTCTTTGGGCGCCATTACCTGATGGTGTTTTATGCTCAAGATGACAGCAGCTCATTAAGTGCCGACACGGTCCGTGCTAATCATCAAGATTTGTTATTTGAGCTCAATGCGCAAATGCAGCAGCCTGTTATGCAAGATTTGTTTTTAATCGGCGTTGATGTTAGGCCTTGTGAAGACAGCGTCAATACCGAGGTGCATCTTGATGCCTTTCATCAGCATGGCTCGCTTATCGATATACATACCCAGCGTTTGTATGAACAATTGGCTGAGTTACGCGCGCAATCCTAATCTATGCTAGAAACCAGTTTCAATGCTGGATTTCGTTGCACGGTTTCAATACCTACTTTGATAGTTAATTTTAAGGTACGTCGCTGATTTGAATCTCTATTTATATTATTACTCACATTGGCATTCATTATGACGCAGCAATATCAAGTTTTAGCACGCAAATATCGTCCAAAAAACTTTCACGAGTTGATTGGGCAGTCACACGTCTCGCAGGCGCTGATTAATGCGATTGATTATAATCGTCTTCATCACGCTTATCTATTTACGGGTACACGCGGCGTTGGCAAGACGACCATCGCCCGTATTTTATCTAAATGTTTAAACTGCGAGACGGGTATTACCAGCACTCCATGTGGCGTCTGTGATAATTGCGTGGCGATTGATCAAGGACGTTTTATTGACCTGATAGAGATTGATGCCGCCTCTCGCACCAAAGTTGAAGACACCCGTGAGCTTCTTGACAATGTGCCGTATGCGCCAAGCCAAGGTCGTTACAAAGTCTATTTGATTGATGAAGTGCATATGCTGTCAACGCATAGCTTTAATGCGCTCCTCAAAACCTTAGAAGAGCCACCTGAGCATGTAAAGTTCTTACTAGCGACTACTGATCCGCAAAAGCTGCCCATCACGATTATCTCGCGCTGTTTGCAGTTTGTGCTGCGGCCTTTATCACAACGTCTACTCAGTGAGCATTTAGCCAATATTTTAACCAAAGAGCATGTGGATTATACGCAGCCTGCACTTTGGCAATTGGCCAGTGCTGCAAAAGGGTCTGTTCGTGATGCGCTATCATTGACCGATCAAGCGATTGCTTTTGGGCAAGGTGGGCTAGATGATGTGACGGTTAATGCCATGCTTGGCTTAATTGATGCTGCTGATTTGGTGCGTTTAATCACAGATATTTATAATCACGATAAGACTGCGGTTGCTGCTCATATCGAGCAGATGCGTGCACAAATGGTCGATGCAACCAGTATGTTTGATGGTTTGGCTGAGCTGCTACATCAATTGGCATTGACGCAACTGCTGCCCGAAGTTGCTCTTAACGTAAATGAAGCACAAGCGCAGGAGATTAATCGGCTTGCGCAGCATATCAGTCCTGACGTTTTACAGCTTTATTATGAAATAGTGGTACAAGCGCGTGAAGGCGTAAAATTGGCTAGCACACCGATGCAAGCGCTTGAGATGTGTATTTTACGTCTATTGGCTTTTCGACCTTTATCCGACGATGAGATTTTAGTAAATCCGCCAGATAGCTCCGCATCATCTAGCACTACACCTTTAATCGAAAAAAACGCTGCTACAATTGAATCAAATACAGCGCCATCAAGCAATATTGAGCTTTCCTCATTAGTGTCAACTTTAGAGTCTTTGCCAGTATCACCAGCATCAGAAACGGTATCAACACCATCACTACAAAACGGCGATGCGAATGATCAAATGCAAAGTGAAGCTGGGTCACATAGCGCAGCTCATGGTAATGCTGAACTTGGTCAATATATTAGTCATAACCATGATGAAGAGTTAAGTTTAATAGATAATAATCTTAGCTCTGAACCTGTTGTTGAACCTGTT
>NZ_DKGQ01000039.1:123295-143370 GCF_002453355.1 Psychrobacter sp. UBA6766
GTTGAACCTGTTGTTGAACCTGACGCAAATGATTCTCAGTTATTATCACAGCTTGAAGATCCTCGCTCCTTATTACGCTGTGCGCCGCAAGAATTGACAGGCGAGTGGACGCCAGAAAAATGGGACTATTGGCTACAATGTGCCCGTGAAGCTGGTAGTTTGGCACCAGATGAGTTGGCATTAGCGCGTCAAGGAATGATGACTGGTCACTGCAATGACCAAGCTGTGTTTGTCACGGCGGTGGATAGTAAGCATTTGCAAGCGACCTTTCAGCAGCTCGCTGCAAAATTGAAAGAGCAGTTTACGCAGGCAGATATCAGCTTACAGATTGATGGCACTATCATGCAAGCCGATGATAAGACGCCTGAGCGTCGTCAACAACAACGCCTGATCCAAGCCAGAACCGTTGCGGAGTCTAGATTGCTCAATACGCCAGTCATGCAATACTTGACGGAACGCGGTGAAGGAAAAATGGGCAAGGTTCAGTTATATTAAACAATCGACAATTTTACGTCTGGTATTTTTTAAT
Source organism: Psychrobacter sp. UBA6766 (assembly GCF_002453355.1). GTDB lineage: Bacteria > Pseudomonadota > Gammaproteobacteria > Pseudomonadales > Moraxellaceae > Psychrobacter. Next base: position 123,825 of record NZ_DKGQ01000039.1, read on the forward strand.
CAATAAACCCTTATCTAACTTATGATATTTACCAATATATCAAAGCAGAATGACTCCATTGCCTTGATATTTTTGGTTTTATTAATCGAAAAATCATTTTGAATGACTATCAGAGTGATATTAAAAAACTGTAAGTTTTATTATAATCGGCTATAATGGTTAAGTTATATTAAAAACTAAAAAGCAGCTTAGGTGAGAATATGTTAGATAATTTACGTGGTATGGCTGTGTTTGCCAGTGTGGTCGGACACGGCTCTTTTAGTGGTTCAGCTCGTGAACTGGGAATTACAACCAGTGCGGTTAGTCAGCAGATACGTGCTTTGGAAAATGAGCTGGGCGTGGTGTTATTGCATCGCTCAACTCGTAAGCTAAGCTTAACAGAAGCGGGCGCAAGCTTTTATGAGGCAGCAAAAGATGTGGTTAGCGCTGCCGAACAAGGCCGCATCAAAGTCAATCAATTACGTGATGAGCTTGCTGGTAGCTTGCGTATTGCAACGACACCTGAGCTTGGTGTACATCATATTTTGCCAGCGCTGTCTAGTTGGATGTCGGCGCATGATGACCTTAGCATTACATATTTCGCTGACAATAATTATATCGATATGATTGATGAGCGTATTGATATTGCGATACGTATGAGCCCTAATATCAATGATTCGACCTTAAGCAATCATCCGTTATCTGATGTACGTCAAATGTTGGTCGCCTCACCGCAATATTTACGTCAGAATAAAAAGATTGAAACGCCAAAAGACTTAGCAGACCATCAGCTGATTTGCATCGATATCATGAAAGATGCCAACTATGTGGAGCTTTCTCAAACGGAAACGGGCAAAAAAACACGTATTAAAATGAACTCACGTATCCATACTAATAATGTGTTTATGGCCATGACCTTAGCAAAAGAAGGTCATGGCATTCTTAGAATGATGGAGATGGATGTCAAAAAAGAGCTTGAATCTGGTAATTTGGTCGAAGTGTTGACTGGTTATCAAATGCCAAGTTTCGTTTTGTATGCAGTTACCTTAAACCGTGAGCAACAGCCCGCAAAAATTACGCGCTGCTTAGAAGTATTAAAAAAGTACTTCCATGCGAATTAAGCCTAAACGCTAAAACCATTTACGTTAAATTGTCAGAAAGCAAAAAGCCTATAGATAACTTATCCATAGGCTTTTTTAGCATGAAAGGTTAATTAAGCCAGTCAATTAAAAAGAAGGTTTTAATAGATTAACCAAGCGCTCGACCACTTGTGAGCTTTCATTACGGCTCATATTGAGCGGCGGAAGCAAACGAATCACATGACTACCAGTGACGTTGATGATTAATTTTTGTTCATCACGCGCACGATCAACCAAGCTGCTACAGTCCATCTCTTCGGGGAGGGCGATACCAATCATCATCCCAGCGCCGCGCGCGCTCACACCATATTGCCCAAGCGCATCAACCATACTTTCGCGGATAAACTGCCCTTCAGTAACGGCATTGTCCATGATACTGCCATCGGCAAGTACCTCATAAACGCTGTGTACCACGCGACTGGCCAATGGCGTGCCACCATAGGTTGAGCCATGACTGCCAGCGCCAAACAAGCCGTTGGCACGACCTCGAACCATACAAGCGCCTACGGGGAAACCATTTCCTAAGCCTTTGGCGGTGGTTAATACATCGGGACGAGCGTTGCTATGCTGATAAGCGAAGTATTTTCCCGTTCGACCGTTACCGGTTTGTACCTCATCGAGCATAAATAACCAATTATGACTATCGCATACGGCTTGTAATTGCTCAAGGTACGTAAAGCCATTTGCTGCCGTATTAAGGCCACCTTCACCTTGGATAGGCTCTACGAATACCGCACAGATATCATCATGGTCTTGCGCTGCTTGCTCAATGGCAGCAATATCACCAAAGGGCACACGAATAAAATCTTCATCTAAGGTATAAAAACCTTCACGCGCTTTAGGATTGGCAGTTGCAGATAACGACAGCAAAGTGCGACCATGAAAGGAGTGTTCCATAACGATGCCTTTTGGGCGTTTAAACCCTTGCTGATTAGCATATAGGCGCGCCAGTTTTAATGCCGCTTCGTTGGCTTCAGTACCACTATTGGCAAAAAACACGCTGTCCATTTGCGCCGCATGACACAAAGCTTCGCCAGCACGTTCTTGCCAATCAATACCGAATAAATTACTGGTATGCACCAAGGTCGCTGCTTGCTGCTGGATAGCCTCAGTCACCTTTGGATGACAATGTCCTAAGCCGCACACCGCTATACCCGTCAAGGCATCTAGGTAAGGCGTCTCATCTTTGGTATAAAGCCAACTGCCTGAACCGCGATTAAAGCTGATCGGTTGACGATTATAGGTGGGCATCAGGTAAGTAGCAGACATGCAAAACATCCTCGGAATAAGTAAAGGTTAAAGAGATTGGTTAAAGCTCATCAGAAAATGGCGTGGATTCGGCAGGTAGAGTGTATTCTTCGTTTGCCCATGCGCCTAAGTCGATAAGCTTGCAGTGATGACTACAAAACGGCTTATATTTATTGTCTTGCCAAGCCGTTTGATTGCCACACTGTGGACAAGGATAGGTTTTAGGTAAGGCGTCAGTGCTGTTGTTAGGAGTAGAGTCAGTCATAATAAAAGTGGGCATATCCTATGGGCTATTAGTAAAGGCTGCTATTCAAAACAGTGCTTATCATCAATAGCGAATATTAATAGTGGGTGTTTTTCATCTATAAAATCACTATGGCATTAAATGAAGGAGCGAATGTGCAGTTGTATTTGTCAATTAATGATTGTCATTCAATGAGTAAAGCCGTTGTATTACTATTGGGCTTAATTGACTATATAATAGCATGCGGTCGAATAATGACAAATGACAAATCCCTTAAGGATAGTAAATGACTGACAATCTTGAGCTTTCGCATCAGCAGCAGCGTGCCTTTCAACCACAAAAGCTTTCAGCACCGCGCAATTTTATGATTCCAGCAGTAGTAGCTAATAGGCCGCTGCCTATGGTATTAGAGATTGGGGCAGGGAAGGGCAAGCATGCGCTTAGCTTTGCGCGACAAAGTCCTGATAAACATCTAATAGCTATCGAGCGCACGCGCAATAAGTTCGATGCTTTTACTAAATTGGCAGAGCAGCAGAAATTAAGCAATCTGAGTGCGATTCATGCCGATGCCATCGCGTGGATTGTTCATGCCATCGCACCGAACAGTATCGAACGTATTTTTATACTCTATCCCAATCCTGAGCAACACAATCCCAATCAACAATGGTTAAATATGCCTTTCTTTGAGTTTTTACTTTCTCGTTTGCAAGTAGGCGGAGAAGTGATTCTAGCTACTAATATAGAAGCGTATATAGATAATGCAGAGCGGCAAGCCAATGAGGTTTGGCGTCTTCCAAACACGCGTCATCAAGTAGCAAGCGATAGTCAACGCACTCATTTTGAGGTTAAGTATTTGGCACGTGGAGAAACTTGTTGGCAGTTAACCTTGCGCAAGCCTGAGGGTTATAAGACCAGGTTTGATAATTGACAAACTAACCATAAAGCGCAGAAAAATAAATAGCCTAAGCAAAGATATTTATTCTTAAAGGCACAAGCTAATAAAGACAAAATTAAAATTAAATAGATTTTAGGATATACCTAAAAAATAGCCTAAGCAAATAAAAACAAAACAAAAAAAGACCGCCACAAAAAGGCGGTCCAAAAAACATCCAAATTTTTACATTATAAAAAAGGCTTTACTAGCTTATTAGAATCCGTATGAGCATCTAACACAGTCAAAAACGTGTAAGCACCAATAAACTTCCTACTAATAAACATAAATTCCTTAGGTGGCAGGTTAAATTCGAAAGACTGCATTGCTCGCGTGGCATCATTTGAAAGGCGAGTATGTAATTTGCTATTTGCCCAAATATAACGCTGCTGCTCATCCAAACAATCATCAGGAATATCTGGATTTAAGGCTGGGTCACTAAAAGGTTCGGTAGCCAATAAAAACAATGAAGCAATGTCAGAACGTACTTTATCACTCATGCTATCAAAGAAATCATAACCCGTCATGGCTCGTTTCATTGCCTCGTGATCATGATGATATCCTGCTCGCAATAGCCCATGTGCAATCGTTAATAGGTTATCATCAAACTGGCGAATCGCACCAAAATCTAGCAAGACCAGTTTATCAATTTCACTTTCATCAGTAGCAACACGGACGAGATAATTGCCAAAATTTGGATCTGTTTGCATCTCACCCCAAACAAAAATTTCTTGCATCATGATTTCAATAGCTGCTTGACCGATGGCACTGCGGCGCTCATGCGGCAATAATTGCAGAGCTTCAGAAACTACAGTGATGCCCGGCTCATAAGACATGCATAACAAGCGTTTGGTTGAGTAAGTACGATTAATTTTGGGAACAATATAGCGCGGGTCGTTAAGTAGCCGCTCATAAAAACGCTCTGTGGTCGCGGCTTCCGCTTCATAATCGACTTCATGATGGAGTAGGTCGCGTATCTCATCAAACCAAGCATCGAGCGCCCGTGTTTGTGGCACGATATTACTAACCCTCAAGAGACGCTTAAATAAAGCCAAGTCAGAGTTGATAGCGTCAGCAACACCAGGGTATTGAATTTTTAATACCACTTCTTCGCCAGTTGCTAATATAGTAGCGCGATGAACCTGGGCAAGGGAAGCGGTACCAATAGGAATCGGGTCAACGTCTAACTCATTTAACTTAGTACCTAGTAGCTGCCGTAATGTCAGCTCAATTTTTGGCCATGCTAGAGTTGCAGTATCGTCATTGAGCGTTTGCAGGGCTCGCGTGATTTCAGGCGGTAATACGTGCTCACCGTAAATTGCTAACATTTGACCGATTTTTACCACAGATCCTTTTAATTTACCCAACTCTTCTGCCAAATAATTTGCCTGTTCTTCCATAAATATCTGGTTGCGTGCCGTCCGTGCTTCTTTATTTAAAAACATACCAGACACACTATTACCCGCCCAACGACGTCCAATATTTAAGGAGGTTTTAGCAATAGACATACGACGTTCAAACCCTGAGGTTTTTAAGTTGTCGATAGATTGCTTATTATTAGACGTTTTATTATTAGAAGGTCTAGAGGTATCATTTGCCATAAATATAATCATTCATCCGGTTGCTATTGATTTGCGGGCGTAAAGCCGACAATACAAGGAAGATGCGACGTACTGGGACAAAATTGTATCATATAATGGCAGATAGGTTGAGATGCCTTAGCTAAGCGTTATCAGTTACTTTGTAATTTTAAGTATGGCTATTAATCGCTCTTGCTATTAGAGAGCAAAAAAATACGACCTAGCGCTATACTAAGTCGAATACTTATAAAAATTATGGTGCTTTAAAAATATAATTTTTAAATGAACTCAGTCGTACTAGACGTTTTCACGTGCAATCGCTTGGTGACCAATATCACGGCGATAATGCGCGCCATCAAAACTAATCGCCCCTGTCACTGCTAAGGCTGCTTGCTGCGCGCCAGAAATACTATCAGCCAATGCCGTCACGCATAATACGCGACCGCCATTGGTTACGATTTCTTTTTCATCGCTAAGCGCCTCTTGATTAGAAAACGCCGTGCCAGCATGAAAGACTTTTACCGAACTTTGATTGTTGGTATCCAATTCTGGCAAGCCTGTGATGACATCATCTTTTGATGAGGTTTCAGGATAACCTTTTGACGCAACAACAATACCGAGGGCAGGGCGCTCATCCCACTTAGCTTTAGTCGGTAATTTACCATCTAAGCCTTGGGCGACCAAGTCAACCATCGATGATTGTAAACGCATCAAAATTGGCTGCGTTTCTGGATCGCCAAAACGGCAGTTAAATTCAATGACATACGGGTCGCCAGCCTCATCAATCATCAGCCCAGCGTATAAAAACCCAGTGTAAGGATGACCAGCAGCTTTCATCGCATTAACGACAGGTTGAATAACTCGCGTTATAACTTTGTCATGAACGTCTTGAGTGACGACAGGTGCAGGAGAATAAGCACCCATGCCACCAGTATTTGGACCAGTATCCCCTTCAAATGCACGCTTATGGTCTTGGCTAGTTGCCATCGGTAAGATGTTGTCACCATCTACCATGCAAATAAAGCTGGCTTCTTCACCTTGCAAGAATTGCTCAATGACCACGCGGCTACCAGCATCGCCGAATTTATTATCGCCAAGCATATCGTCAATCGCCTCATGCGCTTGTTCGATAGTTTCGGCAACGATAACGCCTTTACCAGCAGCAAGACCATCGGCTTTGATCACAATAGGTGCGCCTTGCTCATCAATGTAAGCTTTAGCAGCAGCAGCGTCTGTAAACCCTTGGTATGCCGCAGTTGGAATCTTGTTTTGCGCCATAAATTCTTTAGCAAAGGTTTTTGAGCCTTCTAGCTGCGCACAATAAGCCGTTGGACCCCAAGCCTTAACACCAGCGGCACGGCACGCATCAACAATTCCTGTTACCAATGGCGCTTCTGGACCGACAATCACCATATCAACGCTATTTTTTTGGCAAAATTCGATGACCGCACTGTGCTCATCAGCATCGGCTGAATCTTTTAACGTGACGTTTTGGCATTTAGGCTCAAGAGCGGTGCCAGCGTTACCAGGCGCGACATAAATGTTTTGTACGTTGTCATCTTTTGCACACTGCCATGCAAGTGCGTGTTCGCGACCACCTGAGCCAATCACCAAAATATTCATCATACGTCTTGCCCTTAGCATCAAAATTCATTGTGAGTTGTTTGCGAGTTAGTTTTTTGGGAGTTAATAGTGAGCCAGTAAAATCTGCTGCAACATACTGCGGTATTCTAACAAAAAATTGCCGTGATTGTCATGAGTATCCACGTGCCAGCAAGTATTAGATAGAGTACAGCGTTAGAATATTATTATCTCATTATTAAAGACTGTCTCATTATCAAAGGTTATCGACATCTTATTGATTCATGAAATGATGTTGTACGCTTTAGCTATGCGTTGAGGTGCGTTACAATTTAATAGATTGGCAACAGTGAAGACCAATAATTGGTTATTAAAAAACGAGAACAACAAACCTATATCAAAGGACAACGGACATGCCTAATACCCTAAATATCGCAAAAGAGCGGATCAGCCAGATAAGCGATATTGCCACCAGTTATGTACAAAAGGACAAATCGCTATTTGACCATTTTATTCATAGCTATTATCAGACGCTGCATCAAGAAGCGGCAAAAGATATGAGTAATATTGATTTGGCTGGGATGGCTCTCCACCATTTTACCTTACTCAAAGCCTATGACGGCCATCAACCGCAGCTTGCTATTTTAAATCCAATCGCAGAAGAGCAGCATTTTCATAGCTCTCATACCGTTATTCAAATAGTCGCTTATGACAGACCATTTCTAGTAGATACCATTTTGATGAGCCTAGAGGCAGAAGGTATCGACGTTCATCGCACCTATAACATTATTATTGGGGTTGAACGCGACGAAAATGGCGACATTACCCATGTTGAAAGTGCGCACGAAAGCAATACCTCAAAAATGTCTCTCATTCATTGTGAAATCGCTTATCAAAACGATGAAGAATTGGCAGCGCTAAAGCAAATGCTGCTCGCAAAAATTGATACCCTCGATATTGTCGTTGATGATTGGCAGCAGATTCGCAGCAAGCTGACCGATATAAAGGCGGAGCTGGCTGCGAATAATTTACCAGAGGTATATTATTCACAGCAAGAGATTCAAGCGTTTTTAGATTGGGTATTAGACGATCATTTTATCTTTTTGGGCTATCGCGAATACCGCTTAGAGGATGATGATAATTTAGACTTATACGCCATTGGTAATAGTGGTCTTGGGCTATTGCGCAGCGGTAGTGAAGATACGCTTTCAAAGAGCTTTAATGAGCTACCAAATAATCTGAAAAAACTATTAACCGAGCCGCGCGTATTGATGCTATCTAAATCAAGCCGCGTGTCACCCGTCCATCGTCCGGTATACATGGACTTTTTAGGCATTCATAAGTTTGATGCCGATGGCACCTTGATTGGCGAATATCGTTTTATTGGACTATTTACCGCGCAAGCTTATCAGCTAAGCGTACAACAGATTCCACTACTGCGTGAAAAAGCCGATAAAATCATGGCAATGGCGGATTTACCGCGTCATGGTCATGCGTATCATAAAATGATGCATGTGATTAATTCTCTGCCACGTGACGATCTGTTTCAAGCCAGCGTTGAAGAGTTATACCCTATCGTCTCTGGCATTAGCCAATTGCAGGACAAAAAAAGCCTACGTTTATTTAGCCGCGTCGACCATTATCAGCGCTTTGTGTCCTGCTTGGTCTATATCCCGCGCGATAAATTCAATACCGAGCTGCGTATTAAAGTGCAAAATGTTCTAAAAGACGCTTACGGTGGTACGTCCTCTGGCTTTACGACGGAATTTAACGAGTCGGAACACGCCCGCGTCCATGTGCATGTTCGAACTGTGCCAGGTCAAGTGAACGAAGTAGATACAGGGGCGCTGCAAGATAAACTATCGGCTCTTATGCAGTCATGGAGCGATAATTACCAAAAAATGCTGCTCGATAATGTGGGCGAACAGCAAGCCAATGCCTTAATGCGCCGCTTTTTAAGTTATATTCCAGCAGCCTATCAAGAACGCTTCGATGCGCGCACAGCGGTCGAAGACACCAAACGTTTGGCAGGCTTGAGTGATGAGCAGCCAATGATTTGGCATTTATATCAATCAACGGGCGACGCCAGCAATCAATTGCACCTAAAGCTATACGGTCGTCAAAACCCTGTGATTCTGTCAAAAGTCTTACCGGTGCTAGAAAACTTTGGCGTATCGGTCATCTCTGCCCAAACTTATGAGTTCGATTTACCAGAACAGCCAATTTGGATGCAAGAGTATGAGCTGGTGCTTGAGCATGTTGATACCATTAATATGCAAGTAGTGCGCGCACAGTTTGAAGACAGCCTCAAGCAAATTTGGGCAGGTCGTGTTGAGAGTGACTCCTTTAATGAGTTGGTATTAACCACCAAACTCGATACTTATGACGTGGTAATACTACGAGCTTTGTCGCGTTATATGATACAAGCAAAAGCGCCGTTCTCTAGTGCCTATATCCAGCAAACCGTGGTGAAAAATAGCGCAATTAGCCTCGCCCTAAGCGAGCTATTCGACGCGCGTATGAACCCTAAATATAGTGAAGAGGAACGTGCCAGCAAAACCAGTCAAACTCGAGAGCAAATCAACACTGCCTTGGCTGGTGTCAGTAGTTTAGATGAAGATCGTATCCTGCGTTGGTATTTAGATTTGATTAACGCGATGGTGCGAACCAACTTCTATCAAAGAGAAGCGGACGGTCAACGTAAAGACCGCTTGTCGTTTAAGTTCTTGGCGGCAGACATTCCCAACTTACCCAAACCTAAGCCAATGTTCGAGATATTTGTCTACTCGCCACGCGTTGAAGCGGTGCATTTACGCGGCGGCAAAGTCGCTCGCGGTGGCCTACGTTGGTCGGACCGAATGGAGGATTTCCGTACTGAAGTCCTCGGTCTGGTCAAAGCACAAATGGTCAAAAACGCGGTGATTGTCCCGGTTGGCTCAAAAGGCGGTTTTATCGTTAAGACCAAAACCATGGCCGATGGTCGCGAAGCCTTTCAAGCAGAAGGTATCGCCTGTTATCAAGCATTCCTGCGCGGTATGCTTGATGTGACTGATAATATTGTTGATGGCAAGATTGTCCCGCCAGCCAACACAGTGCGTCATGACGAGGATGATCCATACTTAGTCGTTGCCGCCGATAAAGGTACCGCTACCTTCTCTGATATCGCCAATGCTTTGTCTGCCGAATATAATTTTTGGTTAGATGATGCCTTTGCTTCAGGTGGCTCGGTCGGTTATGACCATAAAGCCATGGGTATCACCGCTCGCGGTGGTTGGGAATCGGTCAAACGCCACTTCCGTATGCGCGGTATGGACATTCAAAACCGTGATGACTTTACCGTCGTTGGTATCGGTGATATGAGCGGCGACGTTTTTGGTAACGGCATGCTCAGATCAACACATACTAAGTTGGTCGCAGCCTTTAACCATTTGCACATCTTTATCGATCCGAATCCTGATACCGCAGCGTCTTATGCCGAGCGTGAACGTTTATTTAATCTGCCGCGCTCGACGTGGGACGATTATGACAAATCACTCATCAGTCAAGGTGGGGGCGTGTTCTCACGTCAAGATAAAACCATTGCTATCAGTCCTGAGATGAAAGAAGTATTCGCTATTGAAGCGGATGCTTTAGCACCCAATGATTTAATCAGCGCGCTGTTAAAATCGCCGGTTGATTTGATTTGGAATGGCGGTATCGGAACCTATGTAAAAAGTGCTAATGAAAGTCATGCCGATGTCGGTGACCGTGCCAATGACGCCGTGCGCGTCAACGGTGGTGAGCTGCGTACGGCGGTCGTTGGCGAGGGCGGTAATTTAGGTTTTACTCAGCAAGGGCGTATCGAATACGCGCAAACGGGCGGGCGCATTTATACCGACGCCATTGATAACTCAGGCGGCGTCAATTGCTCAGATCATGAAGTTAATATCAAGATATTGCTTGGTAAAGTGGTCGAGCAAGGTGATATGACGCTCAAGCAGCGTAATGAGCTGTTAGAGTCTATGACCGATACGGTCGCTGAATTGGTGCTGCGCCAAAATTATCTACAACCGCAAGCGCTTGAGCTTAGCCATCTGCGCGCGGCGGCAAATTTAAGTGATCATCAACGCTTTATTCAAATGTTAGAAAGTGAGGGTCGTCTTGACCGCGCGATTGAATATCTACCATCGGATGAAGAAATTGCCAGACGCCAAAAAGCCGGCACGGGGCTGACCAATCCTGAGCTGGCCGTTGTGATGGCGTACGGCAAAATGTGGGTTTATGACAATTTACTATTGTCGGACTTACCGGATGCGCCGTACTTCGTCAATGAGCTGCGTCAATACTTCCCTGACGAGCTGGCCTCACGCTTCTTTGATGAGATGAAAGAACATCGCCTGCACCGTGAAATCATCAGCACCTATTTGACCAATAACATCGTCAACCGTTTAGGTATCGAAGCGTTATTCCGCCTACATGAGGAAACAGGACAAACGCTTGCTACGATTGCGCGCGGTTATGCGATTGCTCGTGATGTTTTCCACATCTCAAAAGCATGGGAGAAACTTGAATCTCTTGATAATCAAGTCGATGCAACCTTACTACTCGAGCTTGAGCTGCGTTTGCGTGATGCCCTTGAAAATGGGGTCGTGTGGTTTATCAATGCCTTTGGTCAGGATTTGCACGTTGCTGATATGATCAATCGCTTTGAGGATAGCGTCGAGAAATTGACCAAAGCAGGTGGTTTTATCGAGCAGCAATTCTCAGAATACTTGCAAGAAGACACCACCAGCTTGATGGAAAATGATCTGACTGCTAATGATGCTGGGATGTTTGCGATGTTGCCTTATCATGTTGACGCGCTAGATGCGGCGCTGTTGGCTGAGCAGTATGAGCGCCCGGTCGATGAGATTGCGACCTTGTACTTTGAGGCCTACCACGTCTTGCAGCTGGACTGGATGATGGACAATATCGCCAACTTACCGCAGCAAGACCACTGGGATCGCCGTGCGCGTCACGCGCTTGTCAACGAAGTCTCACGCAGCCTGCGGATGCTGATGGATACTTTATTAACACAACCTGATGCTAAAGAAGCATTTAGTGACTGGAAATCACGCCATGCTAGCCAGCTTGAGTCCATCACCGCAGAGATGCAAAAAATTGATAGCAATGATGAAAGTGATATCAGTTTATCAACGTTATCAGTATTGATGAGTGAGCTTAGTGGCTTAGTGAGCAAATAGTAGACCAAATAAAAGTAATCCTATCATTTGACTAAAAAACCACTGTTATGATTTAACGGTGGTTTTTTCTTTCTAGTGTCCAAATACTTGGATGATAAATAGGAGCAGTAAAAGCGCTAATCTAAGGTTATGAATGTATTCAAACGGCGCATTTTGCCATTCTTTTCAACCCAAACCTTATCTGCATCGTCACGATAGCTATCAAATTGAGGTTTTAGTATCACATCGCCTTTATGATCAACAATCCCAAACTTACCCGCTCGTTTATAGGTATAAAGCTGATGATATAGTAGCTTTCTAATCGGTGCTTCTGATGAGAGGATGGGCTTACCATTAGTATCAATAATCTGAGCGCTAAGAATTTTGTCTTGCATATCTTCGCTCATCCCCGTAGCGGTGCTACCAGTGGTTAAAGTGCTGCGCAGAAAGAGTAATGGCGGCGCAGAACTATTAAAAGCTTCAATGTGTTGATCGGCTGCAAAAGGAATGATGATTTCGTTATTTTGAGCAATGAGCGCCGTTTTGTCTTTTAAGCTGACTTGCAGATATAAAGGCTGACCTGTACAAGCGTTTAATGGACGAAGCGCCTCATATTGCGGCATGATGGCCCAATAACCTCTATCATCGAGCAACCCTGTAAGCCCTTTGTTATTGGTCACTTTAAAATAGTCTTGGTCATAATCAGAGTCATAGTGCGCATGTTCGATACGAACATCAGCTAGTGAATATATCCATTCGCCATGACGATCGATAATACCCTGCTTGTTCTCATCATCTGCTGAATTAACGCCAACCATAAAGCTGGTCGCAATATCAGGCTCGGTTTGGATAGTGTCATATTTAAAAGGGATGATAATCTTGCCAGCGGCATTGATAACACCATATTTACCGTGTTGCTTGGCTATGACGTATTTATCCATCACGACATAAGCATCCCTTAAATCCTTTGTAATGACTCTGCCATCTAACTCCTGCAACTGCTGCGTGCCATCGGCTTGTTCGACTAACTTTCCAGCAAACGGCTGATTGTTTTCAACGCGTTCAAAATAACTGCTCGGTAAGTAACCAGCGCAATGAATCGTTGCATGCGCAGTCGAAAAGCTCAAAATAAAAGCAATAGTTATAAAGGTAATCATCAATCGCGTATTCATGTGAAAGGGTTTAACTATACTATTCATAAATGAGCCACCTTTTAGCCGTTAACTGGCGATATGATAACAGCCTTGCCCAGTGATTTTACTAAAGCCACCTGAGAGCTTAGTGACTTGAATTTGGGTCAAAATACGCTCTTTTAAGGCGGCAACGTGCGAGATAACCCCAATCAATTTGCCTTCTTGTTGCAAGCTGGTCAAGGTATCGAGGGCAATATCCAGAGATTCTTCATCGAGCGTACCAAAGCCTTCATCTAAAAATAGTGAATCGACGCGAATATTATGACTGGCCATCTGCGACAGTCCGAGTGCCAATGCCAAGCTGATAATAAAACCTTCACCGCCCGAGAGATTTTTGGTACTGCGAACCTCACCGCCTTGATAATTGTCAATAACATTGAGCTCAAGCGGGTTATTATCATCACGAGTGAGCAGATAGCGATCGCTCATTTTATGTAGTTGGGCATTGGCATGGGTCACCATAATATCAAAGGTTAAGCCCTGTGCAAAAGTACGATACTTTTTGCCACTACTTGAGCCGATCAATTCGTTCAACTGTCGCCAGACTTGCAGGGTTTCTTTTTGCTGAGCAATCGCTTGGCGCTGCGCTTGCTGGTTGCCCTTTTTCTCTTCATTGTCTTTCAGCTGTTGGCTCATGGCACCGATTGCTTCAATCAAGCGCTGCAACTCGTTTTGTATGAGCTGCTGCTGCTCGACTAGCGTTTCTCTATCTTCAGTGGTTAAAGGTGTCGACTTTTTCTCTGCCAGCGCTTGCATGGTTTGAGTTAACAAGGATTGCGCTTGTTTGAGCGTATCACTTATTTGCTGCTGCTGTTCAGTCAAGCTATGACGTTCTGCGGCAGGAAGGCGAGCGCGCAAAAATCCTGCTTCATCAATAAAGTCAGAGGTGGCGAGCGCTGCTTGAAAGATATCTTCTTGAGCGGTGAGGGCAGTAGTAGCACTCGTTAATTGGTCGGCAAGCTGTTGCTGTTGCTTTTGTAATTGTTTAAAGGTGAGCTCAGTGCTATCTAACTGCCGCTGCGCTGCTGCTTGTTCGGTATGCGCCTGTTCAAGGATAGTGCGTAACCTTGTTTCTTCTTCATCAGGATTGATATTAATGTTGCTATTATCATTATCAGTGTTTGGCACATTGCCTGCAAAAATATTATCTGCAAAAATATCGCGCCGCTCAGCCGTTAATTGCGCCAGCATCTCAGATTTCGCAATAATTGCCTGCAGCAAATCATCAAGCTCAACCTCTTGTTTATCCAACTGGGCTTGCTTGGTTTCGATTTGCACAGTAACGCTGCCAATCGCAGTGATTAGGTTTTGCTGGGCATTTTTATAAGCAGTAAACTGCTGCTTTAGTTGCACCAAACTACTACGCTGCTGACGCAGCGTATCAAGATGAACCTCATAGTTAACTTTGTTTAGCACAACTTGCTGGTCAATACTCGCCAGCAATGGCTGCAAAGCAGCAGGTTTGGTAACGGCATCTAGCTCATACTTGCCCGCAAGATACTTATTTAATATCGCTAATATAGCGTCTTTAAGCTGGGATAATTCGGCAAAATTCGTCGAGATTTTTTCATCGATAGCGTTCAAAGCCATTGCGCTTATTTGAGTGTTGCTCTTAATCTCATAAATATCATTGGCAAGCCGATACTGCTGCTTTTCAAAGTCTTCAATGGTTTTTCTTGTTTTAGCAAAATCATCGCTAAGCGCTTCATACTGTACAAGCATATCTTTTAGAGACTGTTTGCGCTCGCCAAGTTGGTCTTTAATCGTATCTAGCAACGATAAATTTTCTTTTACTAAGCGCTCTTTTATAAGGGTTGAATCGTCAGCTGAATCGTTCGCTATTTGCTTAGTCAACAAATCCATATCTATGCCAATTTGGCTAAGCTGAGTCATGCTTGCGGTCACGGCGTTAGAATAGGTTTTAGCCAAAATCGGCTGTATTAAGTCATTGCTGTCCGCGCACAGTTTTTTTATCTGCTCATGGAGGGGGGTTTTTTGCTCTTGCAACTGCTTAATCTGATTTTGTGTGGTGGCATATTCAATACGATGATTGGATAGGGTTTGTTCTAGCGCCTTGATCGTCGTATCCAGCTCGCTTATTTGCTGCTGTGTTTGAGTCACTTCGGCTACCTCTTTGTTCAATACGGGATGATGCGCTCCGTAAGGATGCTCGCGCGCACCGCAAAGTGGACAAGGGTCGCCCTCTTTTAGTTGGGTAATATAACGCTCTAAGCTGGCAACCTGTTGCCATGAATCGAGCAGCTTTTGTTTATCTTGACGGCGGCCCTTGGCGTCTGCCATAAGCGCTTCGTTGTCAGTAATGCTCGCCGCCAGTTTGGTCAAGGCATCATTAATGGTCGGCAGGGCAGTGTTTATCTTATTGATTTGGGTAGCAAGCGTTTCAATTTGCTGTGCCTTAAAGCTCACTTGCTCTATCTGGCTGTGCGTGTGCTCAATCTGCTCTTGCTCATCACGTATAGCAGCCAATGATTGCGTTTGGGTTAATGGCGCCTGCTGTTTTTGCAAAGCGGATAGCGCTTCATACGCCTTGGCAATCAAAGCGTTGGTAGCATCTTGCTGCTGCTGATATTCATCGAGCTTGGTTTGATATTGGCCTATGTTCTGATGATGAATAATTTTTTCGTCTGCCAAAGCGGCATTATCTTTCAGCAGCGCTTTTAGGCGGCTGCCATGACTATCAAAATTTGCCGCATCGGTATCTATATCGCGCAAAGCGGCGGCGTCAATCAAGTATTTTTCTATCATTGCTAACTGGGCTTTGTCCTGATTGAATTGGACGGTATGGTTTTCTATCTCTTGGCGTAAGCCTTGCGTATTGGTCGCTAGGCTATGTCTTCTTTTCTGCTGATCATTTAACACCTGCATTTGCTGAGCGATTGCAGCATCTAGCTTACGAGCGTGAGCAATTTTTGGTAACGTGATTTGCAGCGTGTCATGTGCGCTTTGCGTATGAGCGTCAGCTGCTTTTAGCGTAATCACCGCGTGCGCAAGGCGCTCTTCTTGCTGCGGCAGCTGATGAGTTAGCGCCTGCTGATCATTTTGCAAACGCTTGACAGTGTCCCGGTTATGGGCAAGTTGGCTGTATTGGCTGTCAATCTCCAAGGCTTTATTGGCGGCGTTAAGTCGCTTAGCATCAGGAGCGAAATCCGTCTGCGCTTGCTTGGCGGCCGTAACTTCATTTTGATAATTATCGACGTTCTTTTGTAATTCTGCCACCGTTTCGAGCCAATTGATTTGGGCTTGTAGTCGTTGATACTGTTTTTGCTGTTTGGTTTGCGCAGTTTGATGCGAGGTTAATTTTTCATTAATCAGTGCTTCTTCATCGGCGTCTAATAACGTTAAACCATCTAAGCCAAACTGTAGTTTATTTAAAATCTCTTCTTCCGCGCGTTTTTTTTCAAAGACATGGGTCGATATCGTCGCATAGATATCTGTACCCGTGATTTTTTCTAAGATATCGGCACGCTCATCGGCCTTAGCCTTTAAAAACGCGGAAAAACTCCCTTGCGCCAGTAAGATGGAGCGCGTGAACTGCTGAAAATCCATCCGTGTCAGCTCAACAATTTTTTCTTTGGTGCGTGACAGTTTGCTTTCTAGTATTTCATCGCCTTTAAGCTTGTCATCTTTGCTATCGGCATTACTGTCATCGTCAGTTTTAGGCGTTACCAAAGCGATTTCATGGGTGGCATCTTGCAAGTTACCATCAGCCTTGCCATAAGCGCGGCGCTGCCCCCATCGACATCGATATTGCGTGCCATTTAAATCAATGACCACTTCCGCAAAACACTCTGCCGTTTGCCGCGTCATGACCTCGTTGCTACTTTTACTGATGTTATTAATCCGCGGTGTCTCACCATAGAGCGCAAGACAAATCGCATCCAAAATCGTGGTCTTGCCCGCGCCGGTCTGCCCAGTAATGGCAAAGATGCCTTCATTGATAAACGCAGAATCAGCAAAATCGATATGCCATTCGCCCTTTAAAGAGTTTAAGTTTTTGAGTCGCAGTTCGATTAGGCGCATGTTTCGGTCTTTGTCGTTTGAATGGATGGTTGTGATTGGGATTTGGAGCTTATGTTTTAATGCCGCGCTCATTGCTCATTTACTCAGCCCGACTGTCATCATGGTAGATATTATGGAGTATTTGCTGATAAGCGCTGCGTAATGACGCTTTTTGCGTATCGGCAATGCCATTGATTTCTAGGCATTTATCAAACACATCGAGCTCATTTAAGTCCTGTAAGTTTTCAGAGGCTTGCTGTTGATTGAGCACTTTATTATACGTTCGCGTGTTTTTAATTTTTAACACTTCACAAGTTAAGCCCTCGATCATGGCATTCACTTCTTCACGCAGCTCATTGACGATTTCATCACCGTCATAAATCACTTCTAGCCAAATAGACTCTGACGGTTGCAATGATTTTATCGTAGCAGCGATGGTAGTCAAATCGCCCGTTATCTGCGCCAATTTTTGAAAGCAAGGAATCGGCAACGAGATTACCTGCATTTGCCGTGACTCATCATGATGCAGTCGTTGAGATGTTAAATCAGACGTTGTAAAAGTGGAATCAAGCTGTACCGCCTCTGACTGAGTAAAGGATTCTTCATCGACGTTAATTACTGCGTTTTCTTCCTGCTCAACAAAAGCAAATAAATCATCCATAAATTTAGGCGTTTGAGTGGCTGCTTTTTTTACTGCGGCTTTGGTAGAGGATAGAGAAGGTTCATTCTGCACGTTTGGTCCTGCTGGCGTGATGTTGTCTTTAGCATCTTCTTCAATATCCTGCTCTGTGGCACCAAATTGCACCAATAAAACCTGCTTTTGCTGCTTTGCTTCGCCAAAACCCATGGCGATAGGCGAGCCTGAATAGCGGATATGCTCACAGCCGCCGACGCGCTGCGGTACGTGCAAATGCCCAAGTGCCACATAATTAAAGCCATCATCAAACATATCAGCGGAGATTTGACCGAGCGAGCCAACATAAAGATCGCGCACGCCATCATCTTCTGTAGTTTTACTACCTGCGGCGAATAAATGCCCCGTCGCGATAATAGGAATATGGCGCTGATGAGCGTCGCTTAAATGCTCCTGTCTTGCTTTGGCAATGCTAGCCACTTCATCATAATGCGCTCGAATACCCTTGATAACATTGGCGTCTTTGCTATCCGTAGACTCGCCAGCATGACTATTTCGAACGTCACGATCACGCAGATAAGGCACAGCGGCGATAATACAATGCGGTGTGCCATCAATCGCGTCTAAAACCAACACTTCATCATTTAAATCGTCACAAGCAGTACCGATGACATGGACATTTAGAAACTTTAAGACTTTACTTGGAGCATCTAAAAAAGTCGGGGAGTCGTGGTTGCCCGCGACGATGACAATATGCTCGCAGCACAATTTTGATACTTTGCCTAAAAACTCATAATACAGCGCTTGGGCTCTGTTACTTGGCGTCATGGTGTCAAAGATATCACCGGCAACGATAAGTACGTCCACTTTTTGCGCGCTAATGGTCTCTTGTAGCCAACTCAAAAAGGCTTCAAATTCCTCATAACGCATGCGCCCATAAAGTCTGCGTCCCAAATGCCAGTCGGAGGTATGAAGAATAGTAAGCGGTTTAATAGCAAATGCAGGCATAAGTGAACTTAATAATGAGTAGAAGACTGCGATTATTCTAGCAAGAATTACTGCGGTTTGCTGTGGTTATAAACTTATAGTAGATTCACTTTATATACGATACAGTGCTATGGCTAATGGTCTGTTAAAAGTAGTTTCATTATACCAGTCTGTTTTAAGTGGTCTGTTAATAGGCTTTTGGGGTGAAACAGCTGATTCCCTTAGGGTATACCTTATATCAGAAAACAATCATCTTGGTTCTGCGAATCATGTATTAGCTTTTCTGGTGGGCAGCTTACCGTTGGCAGATGACAATTTAAAGAGTACTTGATAACCAGATTGCTTATGCTCTCTGGTTTTTTTGATTGAAGATTTCTACATTTATGCCTTTGCTTTAACAGACTTTTTTATTTTTTTGTCGTGTGCAGAGAAAAATAAGTTAAAGATTTTTTTACTAGCTGCTTTAGCGATAATCATTATTTAAGATAATCTCGTTAAAGCAGCTATGACTTAACTCTTAAATGTTAAGGGTAAATTTGAAAAATCAAGGAGTTAAAATGACTTTACGACATTCTTCTTCACGCTTTTCGAAAATTTCATAACCTTTAGCAGCGTCAGACAAATTCATACGGTGAGTAATAATAGCTTCAGGTGATAAATCACCATTTTCAATATATTCTAATAATTGTGGTAAATACTTGTGTACATGGGTTTGGCCCATTTTGAAAGTAAGCCCTTTATCAAAAGCGTCACCAAATAAGAAACCATGAATGGGTCCTGCATATATACCAGGAACACTAACGACCCCG
>NZ_DKGQ01000041.1 GCF_002453355.1 Psychrobacter sp. UBA6766
CTTAGATTAACACACCAAGTGCAACGCTAATTAATATTATAGAACGCCTGCATAGGCGTCTTAAACCCTAATCGTTTTCTTGGTCTGTTGTTTAGTTTGTTCTCAATGTCCTGTATTTCATTATCAGAGACTTGTCTAAAGTCACAACCCTTAGGCAAGTACTCTCTGATAAGGCCATTGGTATTCTCGTTGGTTCCTCGCTGCCATGACGCATAAGCATCGGCAAAGAAGAAAGGGCTAAAGAGCTTTTGTTTCACCTTCTTATGCTGAGCAAACTCTTTACCATTGTCAGAGGTAATGGTCTTAACCTGCAAACTCACTGGCGCTAAGAGTTCTATCATTGCCTCTGATACTTGCTGTGCTGTTTTATGACCCACACGCTTCATCTTCAGCAGCCCCGTTTTACGTTCAACGAGCGTGACAATCGCTTGCTTGTGATGCTGACCGATAACGGTATCCGCTTCCCAGTCACCAATACGTGAGCGTTCTTCAACAATACAAGGGCGCTCATGAATCGAGACTCTGTCATTGATACGGCCTCGAGTCTCAGCGGTTAGACGCTGCCGGTATGGTTTGGCTTTACGTCTGAGACACTGCCACAATGTGCCGCCCTGCCTCTTATCACGCCAAATATAGCGATAAATGCTCATATGACTGATACCAGCATGAACGCCAGATATTTGCTCAGGACTCCAGTTCTCTTTAAGCTTGTCTGTCACCCATGCCCAGATGTCAGCCACAATAGTTATGGCGTTGTTAGCCCGTCTGTCACAAGCCTTGTTATTAGCATGCTTTGCTCGGTAACCTCGTAGGCTTTTATTGCGTCTAAGCTCTCTTGATATGGTACTGGGACTTCTGTTTAACGCCCTCGCTATAAAATTAATACTATGTTTTGCCCCTTTAAGGACATAAATCTGGTATCGTTCCCCTAGGCTTAGATGTGTATAGCTCATGGTTGCAATCTCACTTTGGTCGGTGGATAAAAACTTTGATGCTAGCGCATCTAGGTCTTTTTTTCACCTTGCATTTGGTATTGCACTTCATGTGTTAATCTAAGCTATAATATTTAAGGCATTTATTGAGTGTTATGCTGCTTTAGTTCCTTCTTGATAACCCGCGACGAACTGCTTAAACCGCTGCTTTAGCCAAGGGACATCAAACTCTTTTTGTTTTTCGTTCAACTCAAACAATACCGATTCAAGCTCATCTAATGGAAAGCTATGTTCTATAGCTTGCATGATCAATGGATGATAAGTCGATTCAATGTTGTCTTCACCAATGATCAGCTCTTCATAGAGCTTTTCTCCGGCTCTAAGACCCGTAAAAATGACTTCGATATCACCTTCAGGATGGGCAGCATCTTTAATATCAAAGCCACTTAAATGAATCATTCGATGCGCTAGATCAACAATCTTAACTGGCTCGCCCATATCGAGGACAAACACTTCACCACCCGATGCCATTGCGCCTGCTTGGATAACCAGATTTGCCGCCTCTGGAATCGTCATAAAGTAACGAGTCACATCAGGATGAGTGACCGTAATCGGCTTACCTTGCTCTATCTGCTTAGTAAATAACGGTACAACAGAGCCCGATGAGCCAAGAACGTTACCAAAACGCACCATACTAATACAGGTTTGGCTATCCGTTTGGCTTAGCGCTTGGCAAACCAACTCTGCTAAACGCTTAGATGCGCCCATCACATTGGTTGGTCTTACGGCTTTATCTGTTGAAATGAGAACAAAGGTCTCTACATTTGCTGCAATCGCCGCTCGGGCACAGTGATACGTGCCTTTGGTATTATTAATAACGCCTTCAAAAGGATTATGCTCTACCATTGGCACATGTTTATAGGCGGCTGCATGATAAACCGTTTGGATATGATAGAGATTTAGTATTCTGAGCAGGTTCGATTCATTAGTGACATTACCGATGACCGCAACAATTTTAATATCTTGATAAGCAGGCGTATTGGCTTGTTTGATGGTTAGCTCTTGATGGATGCTATAAAGCGCAAACTCAGATAGCTCATAAAGAACGAGACATTTTGGCTTATTCTTGATTACTTGACGGCACAACTCGCTACCGATAGAACCACCAGCACCAGTGACTAATACACATTTGCCACTGATGTTTTTTTGTAGTAACAGTAGATCAGGCTCAACAGTTTGACGATCTAAAACGTCTAGGATATCTACCTTGCGCATACTACTGACAGTCACTTTTCCATCAGCGATTTCTTCTAGGCTTGGTAATTCTTTAATCTTTATCGCAATACCTGAAAGTTTATCTATAATCTGTCTTTTTTGCGCGCGGCTGATAGAAGGAATAGCCAAAAATACCTGCGCAATATCTAATTCTTCTACTAAGCTTACTAAATCATGAGCCGGATAAATCTTTTTACCGAGCAAATAAGCACCAGCAAGCTGTGGATCATCATCAACATAAGCCACAACATTATATTTATGTGAGTTTCTTAAACCTTCTAATAAATCTCGACCAGCCTCTCCGGCGCCGTAAATAACAACATTATCATAAACACCATCGTCTTTAAGGCGACGCTGAGCTCTACCGCTCCAGCGCATTAAAATCTCACGAATAATAAGACGACTATTCCATAACCAGATAAAGAAGAAAAACAGAAATATAATGGGTACGGAGCGCGGTATATCTTCTAAAGGATTTAAATAAATGACGAACTCATAGACCACCATAAGCAAAAAGAACAGCTTTGCCACACTACCCATAACCGTATCTAAAAAACCACGTGCTACGCCTTTATAGAAACCAATCAAATATAAACCGACGATGGGCAGCGTACCATAAGATAATAATATGATAGGGCTAATGTTATGAGCGATATCACCATAGCGCAACGACAAAGCTAAGAACAGACAAACTAAAGACATTGCCAAGTCTGTAGTGATTAAAATCGCTCGCTTAACGCTACGGGGCAACGATAACAAGTATTCGGCTATACGTTGTAGCCAGCCAGTTTTGCTATTAAGTGATGGATAATCACTTGACGGTTTTGAATTAGTAGACATAACACTCAACCACTTAAAAACGTGAATTTTGGTAGAATTTCCAAAAAGCTAACTATTGGTTATTACCATAAGCATAACTATAGTGATAACTATATTTGCTCATAATCCCTTGTTGTACATCGTTGAGAATGATACCGTCGACTTTTATATTGGCTTTATTCATCTGATTAACCGCATAAACCAGCTGCCCTTCTATAGAATCGTCGTATCTAGTTACCATCAATACCTTATCAGCGTGCTGGGCTAATATCATAGCGTCAGAAGCGGCCAATACTGGTGGCGAGTCGATTAAAATATAATCATAGTGTAGGTTTAGTTCTGCCATCAAATGATTAAAACTGCCATTCGCTAATAATGAAGCAGGGTTACGCGGATGCTGACCACGTGGCATAAAGTCAATATTATCTATGCCTGTTGAATGAATAAAGCTTGCTAGTTTATTACTCTCTTGGCTAGTAATAACTTCTGTAGTTTTGGCGTTAGATTTTAATAAATGAGTCTTATCCTGTGATAAATAGTCCGCCAAGCCATTATCTTGGCTCATGCTAAACATTCTATGTAGCTCACCCAAGCGCATATCAGCATCGATAATCAGCACTTTTTTATCTAACTGCGCAAATACTTCTGTAAGATTTGCAGAGATAAATGACTTACCAACGCCTGGGCTTTCGCCAGTAATCAAGATAACTTTGGCGCGCTGACCAGCCCGCCCTTGTACTGGCATGCCAAACATTAGATTCGTTCTTAAGCTTTTAATAGCTTCATAGCTCAAACTATTATTATCAACATAAGCCAACAAACGATTAGGTGCTTTCTTATTCTTACGCAGTCTTGTCAATAGTGGCGAACGTGGAATCGTCGCTACTACAGGAACGCCCGTTTTACCCTCAATACGCTCAGGGTCTTTGACCACATTTCTAAGCATATTTTTAAGCAGTACCAGCATCGTTCCAAGCATCGCTCCTAACAGCATGGCCAATATCATAATTTGCAATTTCTTTGGTGCAATGGCCTTATAAGTACTGATAGGCAAATCGATGATACGGGCGAAACCAATTTGACCCGCTTTAACGATTTTTAACTGTTCATAGTTTTTAAGTAGCGTCAGATAAATCTCTCTATTAATCGTCGTGTCAGCTGACAGTTGTAAAAACTCTCTTTGTATCTCAGGTAAACCGGCGATAGTATCGTCTATCTCATTTTTTCTAGCATTAAGTACCGCCAGTTGCTCATTGATCTGCACAACCAAAGGGTGTTCTTCTGTGTAGTAAGTCGTGAGATCCGCTTTTTTAAGCTTCAATTCATTAAGTTGGGCATCGATTTGCGAGTTTTCTGTCAATAACAACTCTGCTTCTTTGCCTACATCAATAGTGCCGTACTTTTTACGGAAATCATTAAATACTGCTTCAGAGTCTTCCAGTTTTTTCTTTAACGTTGGAATCTGAGTTTCCATAAAACTAATGGTTTTAGTAGTTTCTTCGGAACCACGCGACTGATTTTGATCAATGTAAGATAAGACAATTTGTTTTAATATCAAGCTGGTTTGTTGCTGATTAGTACCCGTCATAGATAGCTGAATAATGCCTGTTTGCTTGCCTTTTTCAACCACAGATAGGGCACTATTTATCTGGTCAGTCGTGGTTTGAAGAGATTGCTTAGTGATATTAACCGAGTAGCCATCAGCTGGAAGATCATTGACTGTGATTTGAATCTGACCATCTGTGCCTTTAAATAAATGCGCCTTACCGATCTGACCTTTAAAATCGTCAAAACCATTAGTTAACAAAAACCCTGTCGCGGAGCGTGTCAAAGTAAAAGATTGATTTAAATACTCTTGTGAGACATTAAATTGGCTAATTCTTACTTCACCATCTTCGGTTTTAAGAGATACTCCTTCAGGTTTATTTATTTGAGTATCCGTACTATTGCTCTTGATTCTATCCAACGCGCCAATATTAGGATCGGACAAACGAATTCGTAGATGTAACAAATTAACCACTGGCTCTAAGATCATACGCGATCTTATCAGCTCTGCTTCTGCTTGGGCTTTACTGACTTCAGAGCCAATCAGCTCAGAAATATCCGCACCTAATGCGGCAACGCCCTTAGAATTCTCTTCAATTTGGATCAGTGCATCCGACTTAAAAGTAGGATTGACGTATCTGCTATACAAAATCCCTATCACCAACCCTAATACAGCAAAAAACACAATGACTTTCCAGCCACGCAAAATGGCAAACAGTAGCGCCATAAGATCAATTTCGTCATTATCTTCTTTAGAAGCAGCGTTTGATAAGTTCTTTGAATCTGTATTCATAACTGTATGGTCATCACTTAAGGTTAATCGTTTAATAGCAGCTATTTAGCTAATTTTATCGGCCCACTGTTCTAGGCTAACAACAATATCTTGATATGCTGTCTGAAACGCACTCATCTCATGTTTATAGGGGTCGGCAATATCTTTGTCTTGCCAATGACCGAGCTTAAAAGTCTTGCCGCGACAAAACGGCCAGCGCTCTTCGATCCATTTGGTCTGACTGTCTGACATAGTAAAAATCAAATCCGCTTTTTTTGCCAAACCTTCATCGATTTGTTTGGCGACATGACTAGTGATATCGATTTCTTGTTTAGTCATAATCTCTAGCGCGGCAGGATCTGCAGAGTGCCCGACTAAAGCCCCTACCCCTGCAGAATCGATATTTTTATGAGGGTAACGTTGTTTTAATAACGCTTCTGCCATGGGACTACGGCAAATATTGCCGACACACACCACTAAAATATTATCAAATGCCATAATAATTATTACCTATTATTTATAAACCCAATACCTATAAGCCTGAGAGCGATCTAATAGCTGATGTAGAAGGTAAAATAGCGCTGATAACACGATTCCAACGCGTTAAGCCAGTTGGATCGACATAAACAATATCATTCGGGTGCATCTCGAAACGATTGGCTAGCGCAAAGCTGGTTATGGTCTGCATATCTACATAGTAAATATCTGTCGCTCGTGTATTTAAATTATCACGTACCACATATATTTTAGCCGCATTTGCTGTAGCAGAATTAAGCCCTTTAGACTCACCCAAAACCTGCGCCAAACTAATACCTTGCTCTAAAATAGGCACTGGCTCTACTTGACCAAACTCACCTAAAACATATACTTTATTACGGTCTTGACTATTGACGTGGATAGAGTCGCCATCTCGCAGGTAAATTTGGTTAGCAGAAGCGCCCATTTGGCGCAGCGACTCCAGTCCGATGTTATAGCTAGTACCGTTACGGTTTAGCACGACATTATTTGAGTCGCCCGTAGGAGTGGCTCCGCCGGCCATAGAAATTGCGCCATAGAGCGACACAGGCACATCAGCAATAGCAAACTCGCCCGGTTGTTTTACCTCACCATCAATAAAGAATTTATTGCCACGGTAGTTAACGATTTTGACCTGCGGGTCTGAATATTTAAGATAACGTTGCAGTTGTTTCTGTAAATTGGCCGTAAATTGTGGCACGCTCATGCCACTGGCTTTAATACGTCCAATAAGTGGAAACTGTACAAAACCTTGTTGATCAACAGGGAAGCCCAAAGCATAAGGGTTGGCAGTGTTACTACTATTTGTCAAAGGCGGCGCAATCTCTGGATACCCTACTAGCGTAATACCTAAAATATCACCTTCCGAGATTCGGTAATCAACTTGCCCAGAGGTTCTTAGCAAACGCGTTAAATCGCTACTAGGAACAACGGCCTGCTTCGGTGGTAGCGTCGCCAAATTTAACGGCTGCACATTAAACTGTATACCACTCGCAGCTACGAATGAACCACTGGGCGGCAGATCACCAGATTGTAGGCCAGAGTTAATGCTGGAACAGCCTGAAATCAGACCTATCATAAGCACAGACGCCACACCTAATAACTTTGATGAATTGAAGAACATAAAAAAACCTTTATAAATCACAGATATAAGTAGCGTCTAGCAACGAGCGCAATTGAGACAACTATACTAAAAAGTTACACCAACCATAAAAAAAGCAAAGCCATAATAACATAGGTGGTTAAATAGTGAATAATAATAGGCTATTTTTGGTAAAAATTACGCAATAGTAACAATTAATTTATATTCATTTCTTATGAAGCTTTTAATTTTTAATGTCAATTAGGGATACTTAATAAAACATCATCTATTCGTTAATTATAATAGCCTTAAAAGCTAATCTTAAACATAACTTCGATAAATAGCGTATAATACTCAGTCTAATTTTATACATTGAGAAATGTAAACCCACCGACTCAAGGATATCGTTATGAAAGATGAAAAACTGCAAAAAGCACTCGCCCGCATGGGACTTGGCTCACGTCGTCAGATGGAAGAAGTGATTAAAGCAGGGCGTGTGACCGTCAATAATGGACCCGCAACCATCGGCGACCGCGTTGAACAAGGCGATGAGATTCGTGTTGACGGTCGTCAGATCAAATATACCGCCGAAAATGAAAAGCGTCGCCGCGTCTTAGCCTATTACAAGCCTGAAGGCGAAGTATGTTCTGCCAATGATCCAGAAGGACGTCCAACGGTTTTTGAACGTTTGCCAAAATTGACTCATGATCGCTGGGTTATGGTTGGGCGCTTGGATATTAACTCGACTGGTCTGCTATTATTTACTAATGATGGCGAGATGGCGCACCGTTTGATGCATCCGTCTAGCGAAGTCACCCGTGAGTATGCCGTACGTGTACTTGGTGAAGTAACCCCAGACATCGCTCGTACACTAACCGCTGGCGTTATGCTAGAAGATGGCATGGCACAGTTTGAAGATATCAAAGAAGGCGGCGGTGAAGGTGTCAATAAATGGTATCACGTCAGGTTAAAAGAAGGTCGTAACCGCGAAGTGCGCCGATTGTTTGAGTCACAAGGCCTTAAAGTGAGCCGTCTATTACGTACGCGTTACGGGTCGATTGCGCTGCCAAAAGAGCTGCGTACCGGTCGATTCCTAGAGCTCGATAAAAAAGACATCAATACCTTAACCGATTTGGTCAGCTTACGACCGCGTCACGGTACTGGTTTGCACGGTGCAGCTAAAGAAAAACAAGAACGTATCAAAAGCAAGCCGCTTAAAGCGCGCCGTGTTGACAGTCGTAGCGATAACCGTCCTAGCAGTGCTAAACCTAAAAGCAGTGGTAGCCCTGCCAGTCGCGGTTCACGTAATACTCGTGATCGTAACAACAAGCGTTAATTTATTAGGGATTGATGCTAGGTGATAAAAAAGCGGTCAATGATTAATTCATTGACCGCTTTTTTATGCGTTTTTATGCGTTTTTTAAAAATATCACTAACTTTAGGCTTAGTCGTCATGACTATGAATATAATTTTTCATCACGCGCAATTCTTGTAGATGTTGCTCTTCCATTCGCTCTAATAACCCATCTAAGCGCTGCTCAATGTTGTCCAATACCTCTTGTAATAGCCTACTCGCCTCAGCCTGCTTCTGTCCATTTTTAGTACGATTGCTTATATTGATATTTGCTAAATGATAATGACTGGCCAACATTTCAGGTAAGCGGATATTCAGCATTTTATGTAAGACAAATTGCTGCTCGTTAATAGCTGAAATTACATTATGCGCTTCTAACTCGTTTTGGTAGTTGTGATAGTTTGCTACCTTTTTATCAATGTGCTGCAATTGGCGCAGTTGCTTATCTGATAAGACTTCTAGATGTTTTTTATTTAAATTTAACTGTTGCCAATTGAGAGAAGTTAACAACAGGGGAGCATTACTATCTTGATAGGTCAGCACGCCTGGAGTAATGCCAACCATTCTATGCAATGCGTACCAGCCCTTTCTACCCAAATAAAAGACGCTGACAGTAGTAACCACACCAACGCCTATTAATATACTCATGTCACTTTACTCTTCTTTAAACCTATTTCAGCATAAACATTTAGACTCGGGATATTATTAACATCTCTCATTTATAGCTTAATATCTTCTACGTCAGTTTCTTTATTAGCTGGGTTTTCAATTGCTTGGACTTCAACAGCGCTATTATCAATTTGTTGTAGTCTAGAATTGCTAGTTGGATTATTAAAACGCTGCTGCAAATATCGATTGGTCGCCAGTAGCTTTTGTCCATCTTGATGATAGGACGCATTCAGCAAGTCATCAAATTGGGTATTAATCGTCCTAAGCACTTCTAATAGCGCCTCTTTACCCGTGACATCAGAATGCTTAATTTTCGTGGTATCAGCAAGGGCGCCGTTCCCGACATCTAAGTCATGCAAGCGGCGATAATCGGCTACCGCTAGTGGCACATGCCTATCCATTAGATTTTGAATCATAACGTAGGTTTCATTGACAGTATCTTTATCATCAATTTTACCATCGTTATTGGTATCGCCATAAATTACCCGCAGCTTCTCGCCCTTATCATTGATTTGATCCAGCGCTGTTTTGACTTCAACTGGCAAGCTTTTTTCAGGTATATAACCCAATTGCGGCATCGCTTTATACTCAAGCATTTTGGGCGCCGTGACTTTTTTGATACCACGATATCCAAGGTACAACCCAGCTGCTGGCAGCACGCCATATAAAACAAACATCACGAACATCGCAGTCAGTTGGGTCATTTGGGTATCCTTGTTGTTTAGTAGAAATACTTAGCAAAAATATTTGGCAGACGCGGTTGGCGAATCTATTGTTATTTTTGATAATACTTAATCATTATTATTAAACAAAAAAATAAGGCTGTATTAAAGCCTTATATTGTTATGTATTGCGCCGATTGTGTTTATAGTTATTTTCAAACAAAACAGAAACATGAAATTTTTACGCGACACTGGAATAAACTTTCCTAGCTTGCTGTGCCTGCGCCGACAGAGGCTGCGAAAAATTCATTCCAGTGTCTCGGTATCGTCTTTATACTGAACTCACAATAACAATACTAGGGCGTGTCTTCAATTCA
>NZ_DKGQ01000016.1 GCF_002453355.1 Psychrobacter sp. UBA6766
CCAACATTTGGGGGTCAGTTCACTGAGTCACTTTTTTATTTATAAACCAATAAATCCTTAGGATTTTGGCACGCGCAAACGCATCAAGCCTTCTTGCTGTACCGTCGCCACCAACTTACCATCTTGCCAAAACTGGCCATGGTTTAAGCCTTTGGCATTAGAGGTCGTATCACTCCACATGTCATACAATAACCAATTATTTAAATCAAAGTCACGATGGAAATGCATTGAGTGATCGATACTCGCCGCTTGCAAACCACTGGTCATAAAGCTAATACCATGTGACATTAAACCTGTGCCAACCAAATAAAAATCCGAGGAAAACGCGAGTAATGCTTGTTGAATCGCCACTGGCTGATTGCCAAGCTCACGGATGCGTAGCCAGTTAGCTTGCTTTGGCTTCATTGGCTCTGGGTGAATAGGGTCACGCGGCTTGATGGGTTTAATCTCGACATGACGGTGACGCATAAAGCGCGCTTTTAGAGCGTCTGGAACTTTACCAACATACTCTTCTTTTAAATCTTGCTCAGTTGCCAAATCTTCAGGCGGCGGATAAACCGGCATGTCTTCTTGATAGTCCAAGCCCTCTTCCATCGGAGAAAACGAAGCAATCATTGAAAATATAACTTGCTCAACTGGCGGCTTACCGCGAACTTGCTTATATTGAATCGCAGTCACTTCACGAGCGGATAGACTGCGCCCGTCACGCAGGCGGCGTACTTGATAAATCACTGGCTGATTGATGTCACCGCCACGTAAAAAATAGCCATGCAAGGAATGACAAGGCTTATCTATATCCAACGTATGTGACGCCGCCATAATTGCTTGCGCCAGCACTTGTCCACCAAAAATACGAGCACCAACATAGTCGTGGCTTTTACCTTCAAAAACATCAGGGCTGACTTCGATCAGTGCCACGGTGGCCAGCAGCTCATCAATCAGTTGCGGATAATCAGACATGACGATATGGTTCCTTAATTTTATCAATTACGCTTCATGTTTTTATCAATAATGCCAAGCATTTGCAAATAAGCATCTAACGATATCAGTATGACGTGGCTAAAGCCAATACAGTGTGAGCATTTAAAATACGGTGATACGGTCCATAGTTTGTAGTCCTCTACAAAACGATGCTGCTTAGGATGAGTATTAATCAATCTGTAAAACGATTGCTAAGAACTCATTATAAAGTGAAAAGTTAATTATCTTAACGAATATTCCCGACTTTGACTAGGCAGTCGCTACTTAGGAAGTTTAGCCGTTTTATAGCTTAATAATTAGTAGCTTAATAATAGTCAGCAAGCGATTCTTTAAGATAGCGACCGATAGCAAACTTGTAGAAGAAAACGAGATGCAGTTTCACATCTCGTTTTTTTATTTGCTTAATGTTATGGTTTCACGGCGACCAACACGCGAATAGAATCCGGTACAAGCGATAAATTACCTAACGCCTGCTCACCTTGAGCTTTTAGCTGCTCTAAGCGCTCTACCTCTTCAGGGCGAACGTTAGGATTAATCGTTTGTAGATGTTTTAAGCGTTTGATTTCACGCGACCACTGCTGGCTAAAGCGCGCGCTGGCTTGCTCGCCGATTTCTGCTAACTGCTGACGGGCAATCTCTTCGGCTTCATAATAGCGCTGCTCAATCACATCGCCGCGAACTTTAATCACTTGGCGCGCACGGTTTTTATCCAAACGCTCGATATGTGGCATAATCATCTCGGCACTGATACGCGCTGATAAATCACTGCCTTGCTCACTGATAAAGACACGGATGTTCTGTGTAGTCAAAGTTGCAGGCAAATTAAGCAACCTTGGCGCAATCGCTTCAACGCGAAAGTTTACTTCGAGCATGATCATACCTTGAGGCATGGCAGCACTTTTTAGCATGGCCACCGTGGTATTACCAAAGGTACTGGTACTTGCCAGCTCGTAAATCGCGCGCATCAACGGATGCTCGTGGGTGATAAATTCGATATCTTCACGCTGCAACGCTTGCTCACGATCAAAGGTCAAGGTCATACCATCTTCATCACCAAGCGGTAGACCGTCGATATAGTCACTAATTTCCGTGCTATCAATCGGTGCAATGACCCACGAGCCATCACGCTGAATATTGTGCTCAATATTAGCAGAAGCAAAAAAGCGCTCGATAAATTGCGGTAATAGATTATGCTTATCAAAATCACGCATAGCATCTTTGATACGCCCAGCAACGCGCGGACGGCATGAGTTGTACTCAAGCAAACGATCTCGACCGGCTTGTAGCTGTGCTTCTAGCCCCAATCGCGTCTGCTGTGCTTCTTCGATAATATCCTGCAGAATTGTACGATTGGCATCGGTATCCACGCCTTCAAGCATCGGTTTCAACTCTTGAATATATTGCTCTTGAACACTTTGCGCGGTTGGCGAAATCTGATTGAACATATTTAGCGCGTCGTTATACCAGCGGTACAGGCGCTCTTGCGCAGTACCTTTCACATAAGGAACGTGCAGCATAATTTGCTGCGTTTGTCCGATACGATCTAGGCGACCGATACGCTGCTCTAACGTATCTGGATTGGCAGGTAAATCCCACAATATCAGTTGGCTTGCAAACTGGAAGTTACGACCCTCTGAGCCAATTTCTGAACATAATAATATCTGCGCGCCTTCATTATCAGCAAAAAACGCGGCTGCTTGGTCACGCTCAAGTAAGGTCATCTGCTCGGTAAAGATAGCAGTTTTAATACCAGCATGCAGACGCAATACCGCCTCTAAACTCTCAACCGTCGCGCCACTCCGGGCAATCAATAGCACTTTTTTATGCTTTAGCTCACCCTTTAGGATATCAATCAACCACGGCACCCGTGGATCATCTTCTAGCCAGCCGCCATCAGGTTGGTTTTCCTCGCCCCATAGCTGCTCACGCAATTTGCCAGTGGTTTGATAGCTATCTATCCATGCTTCAGGTAATGACAATGGATACGGCTGACTACTACGACCATAGAAGCCTTTGACACTTTCACGAGTATTTCGGAATAATATTCGCCCCGTTCCATGACGGTCGAGCAATTCGTTCAGCGCATAGGTTCTCAATTTCTCATCATCATTAATAGCTGACAATTCGTCCATGCTAATGCCAAGCAGATGACTTAACGCCGCGATTTGTCCCTCACTTAATGGCTTATCTTCGATTAAGACGCTAGCAACCGCAGCCGTTTCGGCAAAGGCATCTTGGCTATCGATAAATTCATCCAAATCATCAAAGCGGTCTGGGTCTAATAAACGCAATCGAGCAAAGTGACTTTGCGCGCCAAGCTGCTCTGGCGTCGCGGTCAATAGCATGACCCCTGGTGTTTCTTCAGCAAAGTCGGCAATCAAGTCATATTTATCATTGCCGCCTTGCGCTTCATCCCAATGTAGGTGATGGGCCTCATCAACGACCAGTAAATCAAATCCCGCCTCCATCGCTTGGTCATACAGATCAGGATGGTCAAGCAATAAATCCATTCCAGCAATGATACATTGCTCAGTGCTAAAGACGTTTTGCTCAGGGTCGTGCTCTTTAATCGCTGCTGTACGAACCAAATCAAACAAAGCAAAGTTGAGATTAAATCGCCGACGCAGCTCAATCATCCACTGATACTGCAAGCTGTCTGGTACAAGGATTAATACGCGCTCAGCTTTGCCAGTTAATAGCTGCTGATGAATAATTAAACCCGCTTCAATGGTTTTACCCAAACCGACCTCGTCAGCAAGTAAGACACGAGGTGCGATACGTTTACCGACTTCGTGGGCGATATAAAGCTGATGTTCAATAATATCGACACGCGCGCCCATCAAACCTTTAAGTGGATGACCCGCCAGCGCCGACTGCATTCGCAATATATCTTGACGCAGCTCATACCAATCACCGCGTTCAATACGACCAGCAAGCAGACGCTCAAGAGGCTTTGCAAGCGTGATATTGGCCGCCAGACGGGTTTCCATGATACCTTTTTCATGCTCATCGACACTGTATTTAAGCACGCCCATCACTTCTTCAACAGCCGTCACCGTATAGGTTTTACCCGCTTGATCAGAAATGCTATCACCTTCTTTGAACACCACGCGTGATAAAGGCGCAGAATTTTTTGCATAAACGCGTGTCTCTTCACTTTGTGGAAATAGAATGTGAACACAGCGGTCGTCGACATCCACGACCACACCCAAGCCAAGCTCAGACTCCGTATCAGATAAATAACGTTGACCAACGGCGAATTCGGTGCTGTGCAATGAAGCGATAGAGATAGTCATAAGGCGATGTCTTTTGTACTCAGATGATAAGAAAATAGATAGTTAATGAAGCAAGCCAAAACTAATAGCTCGATATCATTAATAAGCTGCTGGTCATTGAAGATATCAGCAACGCCCAACTTGTTAGCTAGGTCGAGGGATAAAACAGACCATTATATAACGTTAGCGCCTAGATGAGTGCGTTAAGTTAACTTTTCAAGAGCATGTTTTGGCAATATTGTCGCAAATTTAAGCATAAGTTGGCGTTATAAAACAATAAGATAACGACTCGCAAGTAAACAAAAAATATTGCCCTCGAATAATTGTTGCTGTATTGTTAAAAAATGCAATTTAACATTTAACATTGTTATTTAAGCTATGTTAACCATTACCACTCTTTATATTTTTCCCAATTATACAAAAAAATTATTTAAAAAACTTTAACTACTAAATCTTAAACACAAAAATTTGGCAGTCCCCTATTTAATACCGTCCTCTTCTTTACGATCATTAAATAAGCCAAATATTGTTATTTGTAGTCGATTAAGTTATGAAATGATTGTAAATAATTTAATATTAGTTATATATCTAGATGTTTAACTAATTGATAATCTTAAATGTTTTGCCCTAATACTCAAATCCCATTTTCGTAAGGCTTACGTACCACCACATCATCGATTGCTAGCAGCAGATAACATTAGTAGTCTGTATAAACAGTCTGCTTTGTGGTCACGTTCATCCAAGGACAATCCCATCATGAGTGCCTCCAAAAAAGTTGGCTTTTTTAATCAAGTTAGTACCCAAGTGACGACCATTCTATTTATTGCTTTTGCAGTGGTACTTGCGGTTGTTGTGTATGTTGTTGATAAAGAAGGTTATGAAAAGATTCGTCTCGAGTCAGCAAAACTGGTCGCTGAGCGTGGTAATACCGCGGTCAATAGCATTTCAGCCGATATCAATCGGGTGATGCGAAGTGCTCTGCTATTGCAGCAAAGCGCGCAGACTTTGCCTCCAGAAGAAGCAATCTTACAAGCCAGTACTGCCAATGCTTTTGATAAGCGCGATTATAACTTATTAGGTAGTGGTGGTATTTGGCCCGAAAAAGGCACCCTTGGCGCCAATACTGCCACCCATCCATTTTTGATGGTACGTCAAAACGGTGATTATCAGGCGGTGTTGAGCGATCCAAACCCTGCTAATCCTTATTATCAAGAAGATTGGTTCAGTGTCTTAAAACTGCTCAAACCTGACAGCTGTATTTGGAATCACGTCCGTGCCAGCCAAACCAAAGGCGAGCTGGCGATGAGCTGCGGTGTTGCTATTGAGCGCGACAATCAGTTTTGGGGAGCCAGTACCGTCAACTTTACGCTAAACCAACTTCAAGAAAACATTGTTAAATTAAGTGAAAGCTCAGGCTCAGGCTATATCTTGCTATTAGATAACAGTGATAAGGTGATTGCTTCGTCTAACCCTGAACGCTTAAGCTATATCGACGAAGCCACCGGCACACCGCTTGATATCAAACAAGTCATCAATTCAGACCCTGCTTGGAATCCAGTCCTAAATTTCTTGGAAACTCAGCGTAACGAAACTATCGAGCGCGTTGCCGCTAGCGTATCGCCGCAAGTTAAGCAGGTATTGACCACGCTTGATAAAGCCGAAACGGGCGCATCAAAAGGTTATTATCTCGTCAACTATGCCGCTTATCTAAATAACGGTGAAAATAAGCAAAATGCGATGGACAGCCGCTTGTTACAAAGCTTTGAGTTAGAAAAAGACAGCTACTATAACGGCAGTCAAGCGTATGTCTTTGAGATTCCTGAAACTTATTGGAAACTTATCGTCGTTCAGCCTGACGCTGAGATTAACGCCATCGCCGATAATCTTAGTGAGAACTTGATTAACTGGATTGCTTTAGCGCTCCTTATCACAGCTGGTTTGATTTACTTTATGCTCACCTACTTAGCCTTTAAACCGTTAAAAGAAACCACGGATAAAATTTCATTGGCTGAAAACATCATTAATAACAAACAATACAATAAGCTAAGTTCGGTTAAATTTGCTCAAGGTCGCAACGAGATTGGCCTAGTTAATGGCTCTATTAACGACCTACTAGATCGAATCCAATCTAACGAAGGTAAGCTGGCCAATATTAATCAGCAGCTAGAAATTAAAGTTGAAGAACGTACCGCTGAGCTGCAAGACACGCTCAAAGAGCTAAAAAACTCGCAGCTACAATTGATTCGTTCAGAAAAAATGGCAACCTTAGGCCAAATGGTGGCAGGCGTTGCTCATGAAGTAAACACACCATTGTCTTATGTGCAAAATAACCTTGAAATTATCGGTCAGCTAACCGAGCAATATGAAGAGCTGATTGAATTGGTTCAAGGATTAAAAGCCGTTAAAACTGACGCGGCTGCTGATGGCAAAATCGATAAGTTATTGGCAGATATTGTCCGTGCTTCTGATGAGATTCAAGAAGATGATTTGTCCGCTGAGCTCAAAGAGCTGATTAAAGACTCACTCTTTGGCGTCGAGCAAATCACTGAAATGGTATTGAATCTACGTAACTTTGCCCGCCTTGATGAATCCAAAGTGAAAACGATTGATGTGCGTGAATGCATTGAAGCGTCGCTTAAAATCGCCGGTAACTCTATTAGACATCAAGAGATTGTCACGGATTTTGCTCCGACGCCAGAGATTAAATGCTCACCATCGCAAATCAACCAAGTCTTGGTAAACTTACTCAATAACGCCGCGCAAGCCATGGGAGAAAAACCGGATGGCAAAATCGAAGTGCGGACACGCGCCGATGACAGCCATGTCTATATCGATGTCAGCGACAACGGTAAAGGCATGAGCCCTGCCGTACTCAACCAAATCTTTGAGCCGTTCTTTACGACTAAAGGCGCAGGTGAAGGAACAGGACTCGGAATGGCCATCAGTCAGCAGATTATGGAGCAGCACAATGGCGACATTAAAGCTGTATCAACCGAAGGCGTTGGCACTACCTTTACCTTAACGCTACCAATTAACAGTGATTTAACCGAACAAAGCCTAGCAGCGTAATCGCTAGGTTCTGTCTTATTTTAATTGCTATTTTAATGATTATATAAAGCTATCGTACTATTATTCATTATAAGGATATCATCATGAATGAATTTGACAATGAAATGGAAACCTCTAGCGCTGATCTAGGATCTGAGCCAAAACCAAAATTGGCGTTTATTGACGATGAACAACGTATTTTACGTTCGATGAAACTGCTGTTTCGTAAAACACATGACGTTTTTATCACTACCGACCCAAACGAGTATATTGACTATATCAAAAACAATCACGTTCACGTTGCGGTCAGTGACCAGCGTATGCCTGAGCGGGTTGGTGTCGATATTTTGCGCGAAGTCAAAGAAGTGTCGCCGTCTACCATGCGCATACTACTAACAGGTTATGCCGATTTAAATGCGATTATTGGCTCTATCAACGACGGTGAGATTTACCGTTATTTAACCAAACCCTGCAAATCTGAAGAACTGCTTGCAGTCGTCGGTCGTGCCACTGAAATCGCGTTGACCTATAATCCAGACGAAGACGCGGAGCAATTCGACAGCTCAGGTAACAAGCAGACGCTATTGGTCATCGATGAGACCGACGAGCTGATTGAGCAAATCCGCAAACAATTTTCGCACAGTTATAGAGTCTTGCACGCTGAAGGCTTGGAAGAAGCTTACGATTATTTGGCAAACGAAGATATCGGTGTTTGTATTACCGACATCAATGTCAGTGGCGAAAATATCGCCCCGATTATCTTTACCTTAAAACAAGATGCGCCGCATTTGGTGGTCTTGGTACAGACTGAATTCCAAGATGCGGGCTTGCTGATTGATTTAATTAATAAAGGTCAAGTCTACCGCTGCTTACCGAAACCGATGCGCGCAAGTTTACTTGAGATTAGTGTTAATCGTGCGTTTCAGCATCATGCGAAACTAAAAGCTAGCCCTGAACTGGTCAAACGCTATGAAGTTGAACAGGATCCTGAAAATGATGTGCGTATTGATTTAAGCAGTCGCGTTCGCAGTCTGATTGGCAAATTGCGCAAGCGTTTTTCTTTATAAGCGCAAAAAATGCTTGTTCTACAATTTAAAACCTCTATCTCAATGCTGAGATAGAGGTTTTTTTACTGCGCATTTTTTGACAGAATTTTTGACGCGCTTTTTGACTAAACCCTGCAACGTGCTACATTAAGCTAATATCCATGTCAGCCCATTTAAAATAACCATTCAATAAGGAATAACCATGCAAGCGGTCTTTTTGGACAGAGGCACTTTTTCTGATAATATCGAGCTGCCAGCGCCAAGCGGCGTCAGCGATTACGTCACTTATAATGATACGCCAAAAGATAATGCTGTCATCGTTGAGCGCTGCTGTAACGCTGATATTATTATTACCAATAAAGTTAAAATCGACGCGGAAGTTATTTCAAAATTACCCAAGCTCAAGCTTATTCAATTAACCGCTACCGGTAAAAACAATGTCGATCAAGATGCCTGTGCCGAGCACGATATCGCGCTATATAATGTCGCTGGGTACGCGGTCAAAAGCGTGCCTGAGCATACGTTTATGCTGATGCTAAGTGCGATGCGGGCCGGCATTCATTACCACGGAAAAGTTGCTGACGGTACATGGCAAGACGACGGTAATTTCTGCTTACTGGATATTCCGCTGATAGATTTAGAAAATAAGACGCTCGGGATTATTGGTGTCGGCACTATTGGTAGACGCGTCACTGAAATTGCCCGCGCCTTTGGTATGACAGTATTGTGGGCGGAGCATCAAGGCCGTGCGCCGCGCAGTGATGACTATACAGCGTTTGAAGATGTTCTCGCGCAGTCTGATGTGCTGAGCCTACATTGTCCATTAAATGAGCAAACCGAGCATTTAATTAATAAAGATACGCTGGCGAAAATGAGCAAAAAGCCGCTACTCGTCAACGTTGCTCGCGGCGGTATCGTCGACAGTCAAGCGCTGGTCGATTCCATTCAAAATGAGCAGATTCTAGGCTACGGCAGTGATGTTTTTGAACAAGAGCCGATTGTCAAAGACGACCCTTTACTAAGTCTTGCTGACCATCCGCGGGTGATATTTAGCCCGCATAACGCCTGGGGCAGTAAAAGCGCGCAAGAAACCTTGTGGCAAATACTAAGCAAGCAAGTAACTGACTTTATTAACCAAGCTTAAGAATTCATTAACCGATTAATGATTAACGAGTAAATTGCAGCCATTCGTCTTTAATTTTACGATATTTGAGCATCACGCGGTCACTAAGATAGTTATTGGTGACCCGCCAAGGATAGATATCGCCTTGCTTCGGTAGCTCATGTTGCGCGCGCTGGACATACCCTGCCGATAGTGCGCCCATCACCGTATCTGGCTGAGAATGCGCCTCAATGTGCGCCGTTTTTGGTTGTGGCAATGCCACTTGGTAACGATGCTGATGCATGTAGCCAAGCAAACGCATGACGTATTGACAAGCCAGATCGATTTTTAGCGTCCACGACGCATTGGTATAGCCAAATAGCGCTACCATATTGGGAATACCTTCAATCATAACTGCTTTATAAGTCATGCGCTTGCCAATATCGATTTTCTGCCCATCTATATATATTTCGGCGCCGCCAAGCATTTGTAGCTTTAGTCCCGTTGCAGTCACGATAATGTCTGCTTCGAGATGTTTACCAGAGTCGAGCTTGATGCCAGTGTCGGTAAAGTGGCTAATTTGATCGGTGACGACGGCAGCTCTGTTGCCATGTAATGCCATAAATAAATCACTATCTGGCACCGCACACAAGCGCTCATCCCAAGGATTGTACGTTGGCGTGAAATGGGCAATATCAACCCCGCTGCCTTTTAACTCGGTTTTAACACCACGTTTTAATAAGGCTTTTATAAGCTTGGGGGCAAATACAGCCGCTCGATACGTCCCTTGTTGCAGCAACACATTTCGCGTACGCAGCAGCTGATAAGCTTGGGCTTTCGACAATGGCGAAAATTTACCCGCCAGCCAATCAAGCGTAAAATCATCGCCCGGCACACTTGCCACATAGGTCGGCGAACGTTGTAGCATAGTGACGTGCTGCGCGCATTGCTCCCCCTCCTCATCCACCAAAGCCGGCAATAATGTCATCGCTGTGGCACCACTACCAATAATAACAACTCGCTTATCATTGTAATCGACATTTTGCCACTGCTGCGGATGGACAATACGACCTTGAAAATCTTTTTCTTTATCAAAATGAGGTCGATAGCCTTGCTCATAATCGTAGTAGCCTGTAGCTCCAACGACGAATTTTGCCGTTAAAGTAAATATCTCGCCGCTTATATGATTTTTTACCGTCGCCGTCCATCGCTGGCTATGACTTGACCATGATAGCTGCTGTACTTCATGCTGATAGCGAATGTGTTCAGTGACACCAAATTCGCGCGCAGTATCAGCAATATAATTTTTAATATCACCGCCTTTTGCCAATACTCGATGATCCAACCACGGTCGAAAGCTATAACCAAAGGTCAAAGCATCAGAATCGGAACGCACGCCGGGGTAAGTAAATAGATCCCAGGTGCCGCCTAAATCGACGCGTTTTTCTAACACCACAAATCGCGAGGTGGTTTCTTGCTGTTTCCTTTTTGCCAGCTGTTTTAAGCGACTTGGACTTTTATGCCCAAACAACGCTTTGTCTTTTTGCTGCTGTAATCGACACGCCATGCCAATACCAGCAATCCCTGCGCCGATAATAAGTACTTCACAATCGGCTGGTGTCTTTGAGGTTGCGGACGTTGATTTAGAGTGAAAGCGTTTTTTAAGTGCCTGTTTGGCGGCTGTTACATCAAGCATAATACGATCCTTGTTTGTGCATGAGTTATTTAAAAGAAACCTATTTAAAAAGGACTTATTAAACAGGGCTTGCTAAAAAGGGCATGGACTTTCCCAATCCATCCAAGCCCCAAGTGTGGGATGTTTAAGGCGTAGGTGCTGAGCATGAAGATTGAGCCTCGGGGCAATGGTCAAGGCAGCACCTTCAGCATAAATTGGGTCGCCAATCATCACATGACCGACGTGCACCATATGCACACGCAATTGATGACTACGACCGGTCACAGGCTTTAATAACACGCGCGTGACTGTCTGACCGTTGCACTCTTCATGGGCAAGTACTTCATACAAAGTTAATGCATTCTTCGACCAATTATGGTCAACGATATGACGCGGTTTGGTAGTAGGTTCATAGCGTACGGGCACTGATATCTCACCTTTGGCACCGATACTTTGCCATTCGCCAATCACGCGCGCTTGATAGCTCTTTTGCGGTAAACGTTCAATAAACTGCTTACTAATATGGCTTTGCGCGGCGGTGTTTTTAGCAAAAATAAGCAATCCTGAGGTGTCCATGTCTAAGCGATGAATCAGTTTTACCGCTGGATTGGCGCGCTCAAGCCGTGCAAGCAAACTGACCTTGAGCGTTTTACCATCGACACTTAATAGTCCAGCGGGCTTATCGACGACCCAAATATCATCGTCTTCATAGACGGTAATGTCTTGGGCAAATTTTTGAAAAAACTCAAGCGGATAAGCATTTTCTTGCACGTTTAGAATGTTAACTTCTTCATCGGTAAAAGGCATAAAAGTGGGCTACTTATATAAAAGGTCAGTTGTTTTCAGAAATAGGTTATTTTAAAGGTTAGATTGCTTTAATGTGAAGGTTGTTTATAAGACAATGATATTAGCTATTAAAGACTTTATACGACCGCCAGGCTCAGTTCTAGGTCAGCGTTAATTTACTTGATACGTCTAAGAAAAATGCCCCATTTACATTTGCTAGACTCACGGCAAGAGAAGCCTTAAATAAGCATGACAGATAAAACATAACCTGTATCATTATGTTTTAATTTATTGTGCTAATAGTAATTGTTAAACAATTTAACCGGTCTGTATCTGTCAACTTTGAGCAAACATGTTAATATAATGGCAGATTTTCATCCCCTTCTAACCATTCTTTAACCACTCATCGCTTTAATATGACAACTATATTTATATTGATGGCTGGTGATAGAAACACTAAAACAAGAGAGATAAATTATGTCAGACCTTATTGTTAACACCACTGATGCAAACTTTGACCAAGACGTCCTGCAATCTGATACGCCAGTCCTAGTAGACTTTTGGGCAACTTGGTGTGGTCCTTGTAAAGCCATTGCGCCTATTTTAGAAGATTTAGCGAGCGAGTACCAAGGCAAAGTTAAAATCGTCAAAGTCGATGTCGATAACAACCCACAAGCGGCCAGCCGTTTTGGTATTCGTAACATTCCTACGCTATTTGTCTTTAAAGACGGCGAAAAAGTCGATTCAGTCATGGGCTTACAACCAAAAGCTGAACTTGCTAAAGTTCTAGACAAGCATCTATAAGTCTCTTTTTATAACGTCAATTAGTGGTTACTAACCATCGTTTATCAAAAATAGCTGTTTTAAAAACTAAGCGATTCAGTCTATAAAGATGTTATCGAAAAAGCCATTAACTTTCTAAGATAATGGCTTTTTTGCTGCTTTTCTGAGCAAAAAGCTGGATAATACGACTTTTTTGGCAAAAATTATTGACAATGCCATCTTGAACGCCGTATAGTCTGCTGACAAGAGAAAACTAATCATTTTCCTAAGTGTCTTGTCGCTATTCTCCTCGTGTTTATCAACAAAAACACAATCGTCATTATAAAACACCACTACTGAACGCAATGACTAAACACAATTACTGATATTGAGTTTTTGACGCAGACTCTTATGTAGACTTCTTTATCTTCACTTCTTATGAGCGTGCCTGTATCTCTTACAACGCGTCCATAAGCTGGCACGTAACATCAATCCTACATAAATCCCAACACTGTGTATATGCCCTCTATCGCCCTATATCCGTTGTTTTAATCCTTGTCATGATTTGTGATGATAATGGCATCTCTCATCTGATCAACTGCTAACGACCTATCTATGAATCTTACTGAACTAAAGAAAAAATCAATCGCTGAGCTATTGGCTATAGCCAAAGAAATGGGACTTGATAATATGGCGCGTAGCCGTAAACAAGACATTATCTTTGCTATCTTAAAAACCCATGCCCGTAATGGCGAGGCCATCTATGGTGATGGTGTGCTTGAGGTACTTCCCGATGGTTTTGGCTTTTTGCGCTCCTCTGAAGGCTCTTACTTAGCAGGTCCTGACGATATCTATGTCAGCCCGAGCCAAATTCGACGTTTTAGTCTAAAAACTGGCGAC
This sequence comes from Psychrobacter sp. UBA6766, assembly GCF_002453355.1. Lineage (GTDB taxonomy): Bacteria > Pseudomonadota > Gammaproteobacteria > Pseudomonadales > Moraxellaceae > Psychrobacter. Next base: position 13,576 of record NZ_DKGQ01000016.1, read on the forward strand.
AGTATCGCCGGCACGATTCGTCCGCCAAAAGATTCTGAGCGTTATTTTGCCCTATTAAAAGTCGGCGAGATTAACTTTGATACCCCAGATCGTTCGCGTCATAAGCTGATTTTTGAGAACTTAACGCCACTCTTCCCAACTGAGCAATTAAAACTTGAACTTGGTAATGGCACCACTGAGGACTTGACTGGTCGTATCATCGACCTTATCGCCCCTATTGGTAAAGGCCAACGCTCGATTATCGTTGCTCCACCAAAAGCGGGTAAGACGATGCTGCTACAGTCAATTGCTCAGTCTATCACGCGCAATAATCCAGAATGCTACTTGATTGTACTATTGATTGATGAGCGTCCAGAAGAAGTCACTGAGATGGAACGTACGGTACGCGGCGAAGTCGTTGCTTCAACTTTCGATGAGCCACCGCAGCGCCATGTTCAAGTGGCTGATATGGTCATCGAAAAAGCCAAACGTCTGGTCGAACATAAGCAAGACGTGGTCATTTTACTTGACTCTATTACTCGTCTGGCCCGTGCTTATAACACTGTGATTCCGTCATCAGGTAAGGTCTTGACGGGTGGCTTGGATGCCAATGCGCTTGAGCGTCCAAAACGCTTCTTTGGTGCAGCGCGTAATGTCGAAGAAGGTGGCAGCTTAACCATTATTGCCAGTGCTTTGATTGATACGGGCAGTAAAATGGACAGTGTGATTTTTGAAGAATTTAAAGGAACGGGTAACCAAGAAATCACCCTCGAGCGTGATTTGGCCGAAAAACGCGTCTTCCCAGCCATTAATATCAAAAAATCGGGTACACGCCGCGAAGAGCGTCTGCTTGATGAAGATAAGCTGCGTAAAGTTTGGATTTTACGTAAACTCTTGCAGCCGATGGATGGCGTGCAAGCGACTGAGTTTTTGTTAGAGCGCCTAAAAGAAGCCAAAACCAACGATGAATTCTTTGAGCAAATGAAACGTAAGTCGCAAAACTAGATCGTTAGAATGACTTATAGATTAGCAAAAGGCCACTTTACGTGGTCTTTTTGGTTTTGCAATTACGCAATTGCAAAAAACAGTTAGCGGACTATCACTATAAATACAATAAGTATAAGCAAAACCCCTACCAATGATACAGCGAAGTAACATAATTTACCGTTTATTTGCAAAGCTTAGCGTTTCTACTACGGCTTGATAGAAGTAAACAAGCTATTATTAAAAGTAGTACAGACATATTTAGATACATCCTGTATATTGGATTCCAAACTTAACGACTTAATAGGTGACACTATGAAATTTGCTAAAACTTTTGCGTTAACGGCTATCACTAGCTCAGCACTTATGATGGGCGGTTGTGCCAGTAATGGTTACGGTTATAACAGTGGTCTAAGCAACACTGCTAAAGGTGCAGCTGCTGGTGCAGCTGCTGGCGCTCTTCTTAAAAGTGGTAGCAATAGTAAAGGTATCGCTCGCGGTGCCCTAGGTGGCGCAGCTATCGGTGGTGCTGGTGCTTATATTCTTGATCAAACCCGTTAATTGGTTTTGATAGCTATTTAGCCATAAAAAAACCTGTAATTAATTGCAGGTTTTTTTATGGCTGGTATTTAAGTTGGCTGATATTGAAATTAATAGGCACAGCTTATATCACTTTCCATTCTCTTTATAAATTCTCTCTATGAAAATTCATTATTCTTATAGTGCCCCGCTGAAAGTATCACAAGATTGAATATCCCCGCTCTCTAAACCACGGGTAAACCACTGAACGCGCTGCTGACTGGTACCATGTGTAAAGTTATCGGGTACCACTGCGCCGCCACTGGCACGCGCTAAACGATCATCACCAATTTGACTGGCCGCATTGATGGCTTCATCAATGTCGCCCGCTTCTAAGAACTGCACGCGCTCTTGATTGCGCTGCGCCCACACACCAGCAAAACAGTCCGCTTGTAATTCTTGTAATACGGACAGTTTATTAGCCTGCGCGCGCGTTACTTGACGGCTGGCTTCACTTACTTGTTGAGTAATGCCTAGCAAAGTCTGGACATGATGACCGACTTCATGAGAGATAACATACGCTTGCGCAAAATCTCCAGCCTTACCTTGATTTTCGCTATCGCCTGAGCCTTGCTCGTCGCCCGTAATACCTAAGTTTTGACGCATTTCTACAAAAAAAGAGGTATCCAAATAGACTGTCTGATCACCTGGACAATAAAAAGGCCCCGTTGCCGCGCTTGCACTGCCACAAGCTGAGCTGACTCGGCTGTTGAATAGAATTAATGACGGTTCTTTATAAGTACTGCCTGCCTCATTAAATATTTGATGCCAAACTTCTTCGGTGTCGGCTAAGACGACTTTTACAAATCGGGTATCACGATCATCACTGGTGGCAGGCTGGGTAGAAGTATTACTACCGCCGCCTGCAATCACTTGACCCGTTTGCAATGCTGTCATCGGATTAACGCCAAAGACCAGCCATAAGATACCAGCAATAATGATACCGCCAATACCGCCGCCAATCATCTTACCACCGCCACTACTTGTTCGAACGTTCGAGCTACCGCGTCTATCTTGCCATTTCATAATTTCTCTCCTAAAAAGGTACAATGAGTATTACTATTGGTATTGTAATAAATCTTGTTATTTGCTTTGTGTTGTTATAGCAAAATTAGCGCAATCCTTTGATTTCATATGCTGATTTTTATCTTTTATAGCTTTTATATTTCTAACTTTTTTTGAACTTTTAGCTGACTCATTTTATGACTGTAGGATTGATAAAAACGTCATAAATAGTTAGAAAATATACTTCCAATCTTAAGAGAAAACCCTTTTTAAGAAAGGTCTTAAAACATACTGATGTCATTGATTATACGTCGATTAATTTGGCTTGTTGTATTAAAAAGTATAATAAGTAAGCAAAGCAAAATCTCATTTACAAAATTATTGTTACTTAATTGTACAACCTCTTTCTATGCAGAAAGAAATCATATAGAATGCGTGAAAGCTGAGTAGCTGTAATTAATACTAGTTGAATTCTGAGAAATCTCGGAGATTCAACCTTTTTTGCTGCTACTGATCATTTCATTTTCCCGGAGAATCCTTATGAAACTTAAATTACTTGCTCTAGCTGGTATCATGACTGCAACTATGGGCCTTACTGCCTGTGATAGCAACAAAGAAAACGCTGCTGAAGATTTATCTGACGCGCAAGAAGAAGTGCAAGACGCTCAAGAAGAGCTAAACGAAGCTGGTACTGACGGCGAAGCTGTTCCTGCTGATGCAGACGCTGCTGTAGCTGATGCTGAAGCTGACATCGCTCAAGCACAAGCTGCTACTGCTACTGACGAAGTAGACGCTGAAGTACCTGTAGACGGCGATACTACCAGCGTTGACGCAGCTAGCGAAACGCCTGCTGTAGACGCAGCTGACGAAGTTGTTGTAGAAGAACCAGCTCAGTAATTTTTATTTTTCATAATAGAAATTCTGTAGTAAAAAAGAGAGCGTATGCTCTCTTTTTTTATGCCTGTTAATCACATACTGACTATTTAACGTTTTTACTCACCACTTACAATACAGCGTTGTGTAAAATTGAAAAGCGTCGTTATTAAAAGGCTTCTTTATTAAAACGCTTGGTATTAAAAAACTTCGTTAAAGTTAAAATTAACGGTTGAATAAAAGCTATTCATCAAATAAACGCTCATCAACTTGTTGGCGAAATTTTTGTCCTGTTTTGAAGGTAACAACGCGGCGCGCCGATACCGCAACAGGCTCCCCTGTTTTTGGGTTGCGACCTGGGCGGCTGCTTTTGTCTTTAAGCTCAAAGTTGCCAAAGCCTGAAAGCTTGACCTCTTTGCCATCAATCAAACTCTCCGACAACTCGTCAAAAAAATTCTCTACTAAACACCGCCCTTCTTGGCGTGTTAGGTTAAGATGACTCATCAAATGCTCAATCATGTCAGATTTGGTTAAGGTGCTCACAGTACGACTCCTATGCTATGTCGTGATGTCGAATATCATGGTTTAGCGGTATGAGAATTAATGCTAGCTATTATAAAGGTTTTTTGCCGCCTTTTTAATAAAGTCTGCATTAAAATCCTTTATTAATAACCACTTAACTAATTTTATGAATAAAATTTTCTATAAAATAATCATTTTTATAAATAGCAAAGCGCCATAGTCCCACACATGACGAGACTATAGTGCGTTTTACATTCTTATATTTACGTTTTAGCTGTCACGCAGCTGTGCTGAGTGCTGCTCGGTGAGCGCTCGCACGACCTTATCTGTCGCTGTCTTTACCGCTTCATCAGATAAGGTCTGCGCTTGGTCTTGCCATATTAAAGCAAAAGCTAGAGAACGCTGACCAGTCGGAACTTTGTCGCCTTGATAAACATCAAATAGCCATAAATCTGTTAATAGTGTACCTGCCGCCGTACGAATCGTTGCCGCTAATGTTTGTAAGCTGACGTCGCTGTTGACCAAGATAGCAATGTCGCGGCGTACTTGCGGGAATTTACTTGGGGTAGTAATCGCATGCTGCTCGCGTGCAAGCGTCAGTAGCGGTGCCAATGACAGTTGGGCAACCCAAGTAGCTGGCAAATCTAACTGTTTAGCGGTGTTTGGATGCAGTTGACCCAACCAACCAACATAGGCGTCATCGATATAAAGCTTAGCACTTTGACCTGGATGCAAGAAGGCAAGTTCGCTACGTTCATAGCGAATACGTGCGCGTTCGATTTGCGCAGGTAATAATTGCTCAATATCATGCTTGAGGTCATAAAAGTCTAGTGCACGGTTTTGATACGCTTGCTCATCCCAAACATCACCGACTGCTACCAGTGCAATACTTGGTGTTTGTACCAACTCATTGATACTTTGACCAACGAAACTTAGCCCAGTTTCAAAAAAACGAACCCGTGACTGCTGACGGTTTAAATTATATTGCACACAAGGCAGTAAGCTTGACAGCAAAGTGCGGCGCATAACGGCCAAGTCACTAGAAATAGGATTGGCTAATGCCAACACTTCGCCAAGCGCTTTATCATCCAGCAAGGCTTCTATTTTTGCGTCACTAAAGCTAAAGCTAATCGCTTCCATATAGCCATTATTGACCAGTGCTAGCTTCATTTCATGCGTTAAATCTGCCGTATCGTCATAATCCATGCTCACTTGCAGGTGTGGCAAAACGCTTGGAATATTGTCGTAGCCATAAATACGGGCAATCTCTTCGATGAGGTCTTCTTTAATACTCATATCAAAGCGATATGATGGCGGCGTGCAAATCAGGCTATCTGCGAGCTGCTCTACCCCAAATCCTAACTGAGTTAGGATGCGCACCATCACTGTCGGCTCAATCTCAATTCCGATAACGTCATGAACCTTGGCGATTGGTAAGGTAATTGGCGTGCGGGCTGGCAAGTACTGTCTATTTTCTACTTTAACAATTTGCCCTGCTCGAGAATTCGTGACGCTGGTAATCAAATCAACAACCCGCGCTAATGCCAATTCTGGTAATTCAAAATCGACGCCGCGCTCAAAGCGTTGTGAGGCATCGGTATGTAAACCAAATCGGCGGGCGCGCGCAGCGATAGCTAAGGGATTAAAGAAAGCACTCTCTAACACGATATTGGTTGTGCTATCGGTGACACTACTACGTTGCCCGCCCATAATACCCGCTAGCGCAAGAGCACCTTTCTCATCAGCAATGACCAATTCATCACCGGTTAAGGTAATGGTTTGCTCATTGAGCAAAGTAATGGTTTCCTTAGGCTGCGCCAAACGCACCATTATATCACCAACGATGGTATCGGCATCAAAGGCATGTAGCGGCTGACCGAGTTCCATCAACACATAATTGGTCACATCAACTAAGAAATTATGTGAACGCAGTCCGGATTGCACTAGCGCATCAGTTATCCATTTTGGCGTATCGATGCTACGATCAATATTGCTAATTGATTGCAGTAAATAACGCGGACAAGCCTCGACTGCGTCTACGGTTACGGCTGGCGTCGCAGTGTCAGCATCGTTAGCAGTAACGGCAACATTGGCAGGAATCTTAGGCTGCTGCATCGGCAAATCATTAATGACTGATATCTCACGGGCAATACCGCGTACGCTAAAGCAATCGCCACGGTTTGGCGTGATAGAGATATCTAATATTTGATTATCTAAACCTAAATACTCACGGATATCCACGCCAATCGGTGCGTCTGCTGGTAGCTCAAGTAAACCATCGATGCTATCGGTTAAATCAATCTCAGACGCACCGCAAAGCATGCCGTTTGAGTCGATACCGCGTAGATTACCGTTCTTAATTTTAAAGCCTGCTTTATCATCAGAAGGCAATACCGCACCAACAGTCGCAACGGGTGCTTTCATACCAACCGTGACATTGGGCGCACCGCAGACTATTTGTAAAGTTTCGGCTGCACCAATATTGACCTGTGTAACGCGTAGCTTATCCGCGTCTGGATGCTGCTCGACACTGATAACTTCACCAACAACCACACCACTGAAGGCACGGGCGACCGCAAAGCGATCATCAATTTCTAGCCCTGCCATGGTCAACTGTTCAGCCAATTGCTCACTGCTATTATTAGGGTTTACCCATTGACGTAGCCACTGTTCGCTAATTTTCATAAATATCTCGGATCAGAATTTTATAATAAAGATTTTGAAGTAAAGGTTCGACGATTAATAATGAAAATCTAGCCAAACTGCTTTAAAAAACGTACGTCATTTTGGAAAAATAAGCGCAAATCATCGATACCATAATACAGCATCGCGAAGCGCTCAATCCCCATCCCAAAAGCGAAGCCCGTGTATTTTTCCGCATCGATACCGCAATTGGTCAGCACTTGTGGATGCACCATACCGCAGCCCATCACTTCAAGCCATTTGCCATTGTCATCAAGGATATCAACTTCAGCTGATGGCTCGGTAAATGGGAAGAATGACGGACGGAAACGCACGGTCAGCTCTTTGGCAAAGAACGCTTCTAAGAACTCGCTAATCAAACCTTTTAGCTCGGCAAAGGTGCTCGATTCTGTCACCATCAAGCCTTCTAGCTGATGGAACATCGGCGAATGCGTTTGGTCAGAGTCATTACGATACACGCGACCTGGACAAATAATGCGAATCGGCGGCTCGTTCTTTTCCATCGTACGAATCTGTACTGGACTGGTATGCGTCCGTAATAGATAGTGCGCATCAAAGTAGAAAGTATCGTGCATCGCCCGTGCTGGATGATGCGAGGGAATATTAAGCGCTTCAAAATTATAGTAATCGCTCTCAACTTCAGGCCCAGTAGCGACATTGAAACCCGCTTGGATAAAATACTGCTGCATACGCTGGGTAATCATCGTTACTGGATGCAAATGACCTTTTTGGCTACCACGCGCAGGCAAGGTGACATCGATACTTTCGCTGGCAAGCTTGGCGTTTAAGGCCGCTTCTTCTAGCTGCTGCTGACGAGTGGTTAAGGCATATTGAATACGGTTACGAACTTGATGTAACCAGCCGCCGTAGGTCTTTTTGTCATCGCTGCTGAGCTTACCCATTTGCTTTGACCAGCCGATTAATGGGCTTTTTTTACCAGTCAATTGCACACGTAAATCTTGTAATAAACGAACATCATTGACTTGTAAGATTAACGCTTCAGCGGCACTGGAAAACTCAATCAATTGAGCTTCATTTAGCTCATTGAGCTCTGAGGACAATGTCGGTAGCGCCGACAAATCGGTGGTGGCAGCAGGGCTAGTCATAAGACGCATTCTTCCTGATTTAAACGGACTATTAATGATAGTAATTGGTAATTGGTAATTGGTAATTGGTAATTGGTAATTGTAGGGAATTGACCAAATATTGCAAACCATTTCAGTAGAAATGGTTAATTGTAGAAATGGCTTGAATATTTAGACAATGACTTTAAATGATGATTTCAGAAAGTAAAAAGTACAATTTCGGAAAAAGCATGCTGCAACTTAACTCTCACACAACGGACAATAAAATCAACTACTGTAAAAAAATATTTACTATAAAAAAAGCCACCGACCAGCGGTAGCTTTTATTAATATCGACCTATTAATTAATATTATCCCTATCCATATAGACAATCGCTTAGAAAAAATCACTTATAAATAAGCACTTAGCAAGCAGCATATCTAATGATGGGTTAATATTTATGCTAGTTCCGCTTTTGCTTTTTCAACCAAGGCGGTGAAAGTCGCTGCATCATGCATAGCGATGTCAGCAAGTACGCGACGATCGATTGCGATGTTTGCTTTTTTCAAGCCGTTGATAAGGCGGCTATAGCTTAAGCCGTTTAAGCGTGCACCAGCATTGATACGTGCAATCCAAAGACGACGGAAAGTACGTTTTTTGTTGCGACGGTCACGATAAGCATATTGACCAGCTTTGGTCACTGCTTGTACCGCTACGCGGTAAACACGTGAACGGGCACCGTAGTAGCCTTTTGCACGTTTTAGGATTTTTTTGTGACGGCGATTTGCCTGAACACCACGTTTTACACGGGCCATAAATTACTCCAAGATTTTTAAATTAAGCGAATCACGATGTTATTAAATAATAGTCATCGTTATCAAATTGCAAAGTCAAATATTTTTAATTCAGTCGCTATTAATTTAATAGCTTCTAATTAATTATAAATGACGATAGGTTATTAGATGTATGGGCACATACGACGAACTGCTGCTTCGTCAGACTTGTCCACCATCTTTAGACCGCGCAACTGGCGAATACGCTTAGCTGATTTCTTGGTCAAGATATGGCTTTTGAATGCTTGCTTACGCTTAAAGCCGTTCGCTGTTTTTTTGAAGCGTTTAGCGGCGCCGCTTCTGGTTTTCATCTTAACTTTCATGATGATTTGCCTCTTTGTCTTTGATAGAACCTGGTCGCCAAATAGTCAATAATGAATAGTCGCTTTAAAAACAAGCACTAAACGGCTATTTGCCTCGAGGTGGGAGGCGCTATTTTAGCAGATAGTGCGCTGTTTTGCCAAGGAAAGTTTTAATTCCTGCTTTGGCATAGTCCGTTGGTGACTATTATCCGTTAGTGGTTATTAAATAAAAAGCGAGCAAGATCGTGCTACTGCTATAATTGTGGTTTAATGACTGCTTTAATATATTGAATGTCAGTCGAAGCTGTGTTTAAGTAGGGATTGAGCGCTAGTGCTACCTTTATTATTTTCTTTATCACTTTTTAATTCCTTTTTATAAGACGACAGATAGATTATGACTTTACCTGCCTGGCTTGCTGCCGTAAATTTTAATGCCGATGGTTTGATTCCTGCGATTGCCCAAGATGATGTGTCGGGACGTATTTTAATGATGGCTTGGATGAACGCCGAATCACTACAATTGACCGCGCAAACACAAACGGCGGTGTATTTTTCGCGCTCGCGTGGCAAGTTATGGCATAAAGGCGAATCGTCTGGACATACCCAGCGCGTGCATGATATTCGTCTGGACTGCGACGCCGACGTGATTGTCCTTAGCGTCACTCAAGCCGGTGGTATCGCTTGTCATACTGGCCGTGAGTCCTGTTTTTATCAACGTTTGGATTTGTCGGGGCAAACGCCTGAATGGCAAACCGTTGATAAAGTATTAAAAGACCCTGCGGAGATTTATACTTCTCACAAAACAGGGAATGCCTCGCCTCAGGTACACGCAGCCACATCGCAAGACATAATCAATGCTACTGCTCATACAAATGACAACGGCTCTACCAATCACTCTATTTTGCAACAGCTTGACCATGTATTAGCAGAGCGCAAGCAAGCGGATGCTGACAGCTCATATGTGGCCAGCTTATACGCCAAAGGTCTTAATAAAATACTAGAAAAAGTTGGAGAAGAAAGCACTGAAAGCATCATTGCTGCTAAAGACTTTGCCAATTGTGATAAAAACATCGACGAAGCCCAGTATAATGCCGCGCGTCATGAGCTTATTTATGAAGTCGCTGATGTTTGGTTCCATACTTTGGTTGGGCTGGCTTGGTTTGATATAGAGTCAGAAGCGGTATTAAGTGAGTTGGGCCGACGCTTTGGACTGTCGGGAATTGATGAAAAAGCAGCGCGCTAGTCTTTTTAGAGTGGCGCTGTTTGATTATTGTTGCTTTCGCCTTTTTACCCTGATGGCAGGTTATAATATAGCTCTGTTTTATTTCGCAGAAGATGTCGATACTTTTTGTTTAGGATAGCAACTTCCTATACACTCAAAGTATTTATATAAAGACTAAAAACCAAGACAGAAGGATAGCATCATGGGCAGTTTTTCCATTACGCATTGGCTGATTTTATTGGTGGTGGTGGTGGTCGTATTTGGCACCTCCAAGCTAAGAAATGCCGGTAAAGATTTGGGCGGCGCGGTCAAAGGTTTTAAAGACGCCGTTAAAGATGAAAATACCGAACATGCCAAAAAGCAAGTTGTGCTTGATCATGATGGCAACGCGCACACTGAAGAGCGAACAACCACCAAGGTTGATGACAAGCATAATGTATAGCATTTAATAGTGGCATTGGGACATTATGTTTGATATTGGGTTTTCAGAATTACTGCTGTTTGGCGTCATCGCCTTAATCGTTTTGGGGCCAGAAAAGCTGCCCCAAGCGGCACGTACGGCTGGGCAATGGTATGCCAAGATCCGTCGAACCGTCACTACTTTGCAATCTGAAATTGAAGCTGAGCTAGATTTAGCTGAAACCCGCCAACAAATGCAAAAAGAGCTGGCTAAAATTCGTGAGACTGAAGCAGAAATGCGCCGTGAAATGGCAGAGATGCGTGGAAGTTTGCAAGAGTTTGAATCCTCGCAAAATCAGCATCTTAAAGCCGCGCATCAAGTTAATATTACTAAAGTGGATAGTGATAGCAATAAAATTGACCATGAAAAAGACGATCATTCATTAGCAACGCCAAAAGAATTTGACTACGCTTATGACAGCTATGACTCCGATAAAAAATTAACAGCGCCTGAACCATCAGAATCACAGAACTCAAATAATGACGCTAGTCTAAAAACTGATTTTAACGACAATACCAATCAAATGATTCAAACCGCCATCACCAAACCATGGGAAAACATGTGGTTTCGTTTGGGCGCTTATGACAAAGCGCGACGTTTACCGCAACCGCCTTACTTTCCCAATTATAAAGCCGACATTTTATTAAATACCCAAATGGATACCTCGTTAAACCAACAGGCTTCTGCCAAGCAGCAGGAAAATGATTAATGGGATTATTTAAACGTCAAAAAAGTCGCCAAGAAAAAGCAGACAACGCTGGCATTGAAACAGCAGCAAATTCAGAAAATAGTGAAGATTCTGGCGACATTTTGAGCGCCGCAGCTGATATGCCCATTACTGAGCATTTGATTGAACTGCGCCGACATCTGATTAAGATTTGCATCGCGGTACTGGTGATATTTTTAGCATTGGTCGGCTTTTCGCGCGAGTTGTATGATTTTTTATCTAATCCATTGGTGGCTCAGCTACCTGCCAACTCAACCATGATTGCCACCGACATCACATCTAATTTTATGGCACCGATACGCTTGACAATATTCGTCGCTGCTTTCGTAGCGATGCCCTATATCTTGTATCAAATTTGGTCTTTTGTGGCACCCGGATTATATAAAAAAGAGAAAAAAATTGCGATCCCAGTGCTGATGTCTTCTATATTTTTATTTTATGCGGGTGTGGCGTTTGCCTATTTTATTGTCCTTAAAGGCGTTCTAAAATTCTTTATTATGTTTGCGCCGCAAAACGTTTTACCGATGACCGATATCGACAGTTATTTGAGTTTTGCGCTTAAACTGTTTATGGTATTTGGACTGACTTTTGAGATTCCAGTCATCACGTTGCTATTGATATTGGTCGGCATCGTCTCCATTCAGAGCCTAGAAGATAAACGTCGTTATATTATCGTCGGCTGTTTTGGTGTTGCTGCTGTCGTTACACCGCCCGACGGGGTATCGATGTTAATGCTCGCCATCCCGATGTGGTTATTGTTTGAACTCGGCTTATTTTTAGCAAAAATTTTAATTAAAGAAGAGCGCAGGCTTGACTTGGTAAGTGACACAGCGTTGAAGAAAGAATAACGCTACTTATCAGGCACTTATTCAAAAAGCAGTTAACGTACTAATCTGCTAATATAGTCTTTTTAGTACCACCCTCTTGCTCAATTCGTCTTTTTATTTATTGTCGTTTACGCTCTCCATATTGTTTCATCAGCATTAATATGACCAATCAGCCGTTGTTTATGCAGTGGCTTTTTTTACCCCCATTCATTTTTCTCATTCCCGTTTTTAGGTAGCTTTGTTATGTCCGCATCTATGCCAGCTTATATGAGCGATCCCACTGATGAGCAGCTGAACGCGCTAAATATGGCAATGGATCATAAGTCATTTAAAGTGGTCGCCTACGCGGGCGCAGGGAAAACGACAACTCTTAAATTAATCGGCGAACGTCTGCGTGGTCGCGGTTTATATTTGGCGTTCAACAAAGCCATCGCTAATGATGCGCGGCAGAAGTTCCCAGGTCATGTCGATTGTCGCACCTTTCACTCCCTTGCCTATCGTCATGTTCCGCGTGATATCACCGCCAAACTATCACTACCGAGATTTTCACCCAAACGTTTGGGCGATGATTTGGGCTTACAACCGGTCCAAGTTCGCCGGCAAATGGATGGGGTGAATAAGTATATTACTCTGACGCCAGCCAGATTAGCGCGATTCGTTAGTGATGCCGTGAGTAATTTTTGTAGTACTCATGCCAGCTATCCAGCACCGAGGCATATTGAATTTCCAAGTTGGCTTGATGAGTCAGATAGCGAGCAACTGCGTGAGATGCTCTATCCTGCCGTCGAGCAGCGCTGGCTTCAGTCAATTGATGCGCGGCATCCTGCGGGTATTGGTCATGATATTTATCTAAAACTTTGGGCGTTATCAAAACCCAGTATTCCAGCAGATTTTATTTTATTTGACGAAGCGCAAGATGCCGACCCGCTAATGATGGGGATTTTGACCCAGCAGCCACGGCAAGTGATTTATGTCGGTGACGCCCATCAGCAGATTTATGAATGGCGGGGCGCAGTTAATGCGATGAAAAAATTGCCCTTGCCACAAACTTTATTGACCCAATCGTTCCGTTTTGGCGAGCCAATTGCTGAGATTGCCAATACATTGCTCAAAGCCTTGCAAGAAGACGTGCCATTAAAAGGTAATCCTAATAAGCAATCTTCTACCGACAAAGGGTTGGTTCACAGTAAAAAAGATGCCATCCTTTGCCGGACCAATGCAGCGGCAATGGCGCAATTATTGACAGGACTTAAGCTAGGTCACCGTGTGGCGCTGCAAGCAGATACCGACCGTATGCTAAAATTCTGTCAGGCTGCTGAAAACTTAAAAAATGGTAAATCGGCGTATGGCGTTCCTGAACTTGCGTATTTTTATAATTGGGGCGATGTTCAAGAATACTCGGAAACCAATGAAGGTAGTGACCTCAAAACATTGGTAAAATTGGTCGACGATCATGGGACTAACGTGCTCAGCCAAGCAGTTAACAGCTTAAGCAGTATCGAGAACGCTGATTATGTCATCTCAACGGCGCATAAAGCCAAAGGGCTCGAGTGGGGGAAAGTACAGCTTGACGATGATTTTTATTATGACGTGACCACCAATGCGGTAAAAATTAGCCCAGAAGAATTGCGATTGCTTTATGTCGCTTGCACGCGTGCGCAAAGCAATTTAGACATTCATAATATTAAAGATTTGGTGTCAGGATTGCAGACGGGGAAAAAAGTCATTTTTGGTAATTCCTAGCCTTCTCGTCTATATCGATTGAGACCTCTCGACTATACTTTTTTATGTAACGAATAACCAACCATGAATAATAACCAGCAGTCTAATACCTCGACTCTATCTCAAGCATTGCTAGAGCGCCAAAACACCATACAACAGTTATTCGCCAATCCCGTCCGCCTACTTGCGCCCATGGAAGGCTTAACTGACCCATTAATGCGGAAAATCTTAACGCAAATTGCCGCCGATTTAGGTCGGCCTTATGATTGGTCGGTCAGTGAATTTATTCGCGTCACCCAAACTATCTTGCCAGCGCATGTATTTTATAAATACGTGCCCGAATTGCATCATGATGCCAAAACTGCCTCCGGAACATCGATTCATATTCAACTGCTCGGTAGTGATGCGCAATTGATGGCAGAAAACGCGGTGTATGCTTGCGAGCTCGGCGCGCCTGCCATTGATATTAACTTTGGCTGTCCTGCCAAGACGGTAAACAGTCATCGCGGTGGTTCGGTGTTGCTTGATGAACCTGAAATAATGTACGAGATTATTAGCGCCGTTCGCCAAGCGACTCCTACTCATATTCCCGTATCAGCAAAAATCCGTTTAGGCTATACCGATACCAGTCGCATGGATGATATTCGCGAAGCGATTAGCGCTAGCGGCGCAGATTGGCTCACCATTCATGCGCGAACCAAAACCCAAGGTTATAAACCGCCCGCTTATTGGGATAAAATCCAAAATTTTAATACACTTGATATTCCAGTGATTGCCAATGGCGAGATTTGGAATAGTGAGCAGGCACAAAACTGTATGGCGCAGTCAGGAACAACGCATCTTATGCTTGGTCGCGGCGCGGTCACTCGCCCTGATTTGATTGCCGAGATTGATGCCGATAATAACGACATAAAAACGCTGACAGCCTTAGCATGGCAAGACTTGATTGCGCATCAGATTAAATTCTTAGAGGGTACGGCGAAAAACGATGTGGTGTTGGTCGGGCGTTATAAGCAGTGGCTTGGTATGCTGACCAAGGGTTACTCTGAGGCGCAAACCTTGTGGGAACGTATCAAACGAGAAAAAAATAAAGCCGTGATTATTAACGCGCTGCAAAACAGCGTACGCTAATAATCACGGCTTTGTCATAAAATCATGAGTTCTATAAATGGACAAGCTAAAAACTGAGTCGAATCGCTAAATAAAATAACATCAAACAGCAGACGATTGATAGCACCCATAGTATTGAGCGAAACGTGGCTAAATTGGTAATATAGGCCGCACAATAGCCGATACGAATTAATACATATAACCAAGCGATGGTATTAATAATCAACTGCGGCACAAAGAATAACATCGCCACCAGTACCGCAGCTAAAAATACTGGTAAGGTTTCATAGCTATTTTGCTGAGCAGCATTTGCGCGGGCCGCTGCACCAGTCGTTCCTTGTAAAAAATCACGCGGATGGGCATTGTCAGCCAAATTAAAACCGCCGAGCATTTTTGCTGTTAGTGCCATCGCTAGCGGTAACAAACTCGCCACCACCATCGCCCAAATACCAGCGGCAGCGCTATCGGAAATCAAACCGAAAAATACATTCATAAGTTGTTCGCCTCTACCCTGCGATTATTTCAAAGTCATGCGTCACATTGACACCTCCCTGAACCAGCATCCGGCTGGCTGAGCAGTATTTTTCTGCTGATAGTTTGATGGCTTTTTCTACTTGGCTTTCTTTCACATTTTCACCCGTTACCACAAAATGCATATGAATGTCGGTATAAACCGCTGGCACGGTTTCGGCACGCTGAGCGGTCAGCTCACAGCGAACGTCTGACACTTCTTGGCGCGACTTTTGTAAAATTGCTACCACATCATAGCTAGCACAGCCACCAAGCCCTAATAGAATAAGCTCCATTGGGCTCGCGCCTTTTTCTTTATCGGCATCAATTTGAACGTTATGTCCTGATGGTGACACACCCATAAAAGCTTTATCTTGTTGCCAGGCAACGCTTGCTTTTGATTCTGACATATTGAATATTCCTTGATTTTAATTAGTACGATTTTAAATTTAAATTCATATGATTTTCATATACACGACGCTTAATTCTCACGTTGATTAATCAGCGTCATGTTTAGTTCGAGGGGTGTCTTTTTTTATTTTTTAAAAACATTTTATTTTGGAAAAGTAACAACCTTTGCTAGTGTAGCATAAGCCAAAAAGAGATTTATAAACCTAGCTCTTTTTAACTTTTAGAAACTATACCCTTTTTGTCTTTTGAAAAAAGCTATTTAATTGCTCATTTAATTCTTAAGTATTGATACATTCGTCATTATTTAAACTTCCAAACCCTGAACAATCACCCAAAAAATTCTACAAAAGTAGACTCATAACTAACTGATTTTAAAGTATTAATCTTGTGAAACATTTTATAGCAAAATACTGTTACACATTTTGATTGTTTCTTGGTTTAATACCGGTAATGAATCTTATTTTGTCATGGTATTGATGGTAGTCACCCTATAATAACTATGATTACTGTCGTTGTATCTTGTCGAAATAAGCTATTTTTAAACAATTTAAAAGGGTTTAGTCATGATAGATGCAGACGGCTTTCGCGCCAATGTCGGCATCATCTTGGCAAATACACAAGGGCAAGTTCTGTGGGCAAAACGTATTGGTCACAACGCTTGGCAGTTTCCTCAAGGCGGTATCGACCGCGGGGAGACGCCGATGGATGCGATGTATCGCGAGCTCTGGGAAGAGGTCGGTTTATATCCACGTCACGTCGATCTGTTGGCCGTTACGCAAGATTGGTTGCGATATCGCTTGCCAAAACGCTACGTCCGCCATGGGCAGTACCCTTTGTGTATTGGGCAAAAACAAAAATGGTTTTTGCTGCGCTTAGATGAGTCGAATACCCAACATATCCGCTTCGATGAGGGGAAACCAGAGTTCGATAACTGGCAATGGGTCAGCTACTGGTATCCACTTGGACAAGTGATTCACTTTAAACGTGGGGTATACCGTCGCGCCTTGCAAGAATTGGTGCGCGAACTACCCCTTAAACAAGAACTGATTATTCCAGAACAAAACAATCATTTGTTGGTGGAATAACCTTAGCTGCCCTGACAGTCAGAGCAAAAATAAATACCCATATTGATAGCAAGTATTAATATGGGTATTTTTTATGCTAATTTTTATGAATATTGACATTCACGACTGATAATTTGCGCTTGGATTTTTTTATCTGCTACGCTCCTTTGACGTAAGGTGAGAATGCTTTGGGTTCGCGTACCATAGCTTGGTATTGCGGCATTACTGACGCCTATCAGCTCAGCGGGCTTTATATAAATCGACGATAGCGCTTGTTCAATGTCAATATCGACACCTGTATCCGGTAGCTTTTCTAGTGGTGCAGGCGTGGTATCTGACATAACGGCAAAAGCCGCTTCTTGCCAGTACTCAGGCGCGATATTCTCAGAAATCAAAGGCAACACTTCTTGACGAATGCGACCGCGCAGACGTTCCGTTTTAAACCAAGCTTCTTCTGGTTGCCCATTAGAGAGCACGTACAATCCAGCATATAATGGCGTCGGTGCATGACCACGATTATTGACAATTACCGCTTGCGCCGTATCTCCAATAATAAGGTTAAAGCCCGCATACTCTTGCAGGCTGATTTGCCGCGCAAACTCCAATGGGCTTGAAGTACTAGCCAAAAAATCCGTGACCAATTCACCGCGTGAACGCTCGTCATTATTTGCCTGAACGCCATCACGAAAGTTTAATACCGCCGCCCAGCGTCCATTTCGCTCATAAAAATCACCATGTTGCTGCTGATGAATGCCAAGCCATGTTCCGCCACTTTGTTTATCCCGCCCTGCATAAATAGGCTTATCCACCCATTGATGCAGCGGCTCTGTTGGACGTTGTAAAAACTCATCACGATTGGACAATAAAACCAACGGCAACTCATCAAATAACTGCCAAGCAATGGCGACGATACACATAGTTTTCCTTGATATTAATATGAAATTATTAGCGCTTAGTTAGTATTCAGTTTTTTATCAGCAGGATAGCTGATTTGATACGTTGATTGCAGCACCTGCGCTTGCTTACTTGGCAAATCAAACTCCCAAGCAACTATACCTTTATCATTATTCCAGTCTTTTATGCTAATGGCGGGTGTATGCGTTGCAGTTACCTTAATATTATCGTCGCGGCTTACCGGTTCAGCGCTCAATACTTGCAAGCGTACGCTACGATTATGCTGATTGGTAAACTGATAAGCCTGAGTGATGGTTTTGGTTTGTTGACGATTAAAGACGCCTTTATCGCCTTGTTTGTTTTCATCGGTTAGCTGTTTTACGAGCAAACTTGGATCCACCCCAAAGCCAATGCCCTGCTCTTTTAGGTTTTGATAGCTATAGCGTGACTGACCAACATAATTATCATCACGGTATAACTGCAACGAGCCATCTGCCCAAGCAGGCGTCAAAAATGGCGCTGAGGCATACCAATAAGCGGCAGCTTCGACACTTGGAGTGCTTCGTAACCACAGCTTACTGATGCCAGACTGCTCATCAATAACTGTTTGAATTCGCCTGCCATCGCTAGGAATAGTCACGCGCTGTGGCAGTCGATACTCGGTGACACCATTTTTATTTTGGCTGCTCACTATAAAACTCGGTAGCGGCGGCATATGTTCAGCGCCACCATAATTGTCATTTGCTGATACCATGACGACAGGAGTCGCTTCCATCTCCATCATCGGCTGTGCGTAGCGCGCCAATTTAGCTTGCTGGGCTTCATATAATGATAGGTGCTCGACTCGTGGTAGCTGACTGGTGGTGGTTTGGTTGGGATTAACCGTGCTTAAAACGACGGGAACATTGTTCCAATTCTCACCCGTTTGTTGGGCGATGATGGCCGAGGCAGTAATATTCAGCTGCTGACTATCGGTATTTAACCGCGCTTGATAAGTTGGCTCCCAACTGGCTCCGCGCACTTGATAATGCAGTTTCACCGTACTTGGCGTGCGGCTGGCGGTGCGCACACTCACTTGGGTGACATTATTTTGTACTGAGGAAGTACTGCCAGCGACGAGCTGATTTAAGTCGTCTTTGGCACGCGCTTCTCGTTTTTGCAGCTCAATTATTTTTTTATTAATACTAGCGGCTTGCGTCTCTAAATCGTGGGCGTTATTGGCTAGTGTGCCAGTCGTATTGATTTGCGTTACTTTGGTTAGGTTTTGCAAATAGGCTTTGGTCAAACGTGCCGCTTCCAATTCGGCACTGATGTTTGCCAAATTACTTTGCTGATTCTGCACATTCGCAGCCCCTTGATACTGACATTGCGCTGCTTGCTCGCCGCTCAAGGTCTGAATACTCACTTCGCCAACATTGACATTGCCGAGTGCCTGAACACTGATGCTATCGGTCTCAATACTCGGCGATAAGCAAGAAAAAATTAGCGTTTGCTCGCCACTGCCATTGATTGGCAAAGTACGCGTGACACTCGCCAAACCTTGATAAATCGTAATTTGCTCAATGCTGCTGTTTGCTGCTTGTGCATTGATAGGAATCCATAGCGTTAAACCTGAAGCCACGATGCCTAGTAAGGGTAATGGTGATAAAGATAGCTGCATAAGGATTCCTTAGAAGTGAATGCACTTTTTTTCATCTTATCGGTTTTTTAAATGCTTTGCTATTCATTCAATCCTTAATTCAATTTTGCATCAAATTATCATATGTTCGCAAGGGAGGAAGTTTGCTATTATAGAGAGCATTTTATTAACCATAATTATGATACCTTTATGATGATTCATCCTCAGTTTGACCCCGTAGCGCTTTCCTTGGGGCCAGTAGAAGTACACTGGTATGGCCTGATGTATTTGCTGGCATTTGCTGCCGCTTATGGCCTGGCTTGGTATCGCAGCACCAAACGCGACGGTTGGACCACCGATATGGTGTCTGATTTGGTCTTTTTTGGTGCCCTTGGTGTCATTTTGGGTGGGCGTATCGGCTATGTTG
The DNA here is from genome assembly GCF_002453355.1 of Psychrobacter sp. UBA6766. Taxonomy (GTDB): domain Bacteria; phylum Pseudomonadota; class Gammaproteobacteria; order Pseudomonadales; family Moraxellaceae; genus Psychrobacter. The sequence goes on from NZ_DKGQ01000016.1 coordinate 33,413, forward strand.
TGTTCTATCAATTTGATGAATTGCTACAAAATCCTGCGTATTTATTTAAAGTCTGGGAAGGCGGCATGTCGTTCCATGGCGGCATGATTGGTGTTTTGCTAGGCATGTTGTATTTTGCCCGCAAATATAAAAAGGCGCCGTTTCAGGTGCTCGATTTTATTATTCCTTGTGTACCAACGGGGCTGCTATTCGGTCGTATCGGTAACTACATCAATGGCGAGCTTTGGGGCCGTGTTTCGGACGGCGGCTATAATTGGTTGACCTACTTCCCGCAAGCTGCCGCCTTTGATATGCAGCAATTACAGGCTAATCCTGAACTACAAGAATTGATGCTTGAGGTCAATGGTCAGTACCTGCTACCGCGTCATCCATCGCAGCTATACGAAGCGTTGGCTGAAGGTTTAGTGTTATTTATCTTTTTATGGTGGTATTCCTCAAAACCGCGGCCCCGTATGGCCGTCTCTGCTCTTTTCTTATTGGGCTACGGTCTCAGCCGCTTTATCATCGAATTCTTCCGTCAACCAGATGTTGACCAGGGATTTATTTTATTCGGCTGGATGACCAAAGGCCAAATACTAAGCGCACCAATGATTATCATTGGCCTAATCGTGCTGATTTATGCGTATAAACGCGGTATCTATGATTGGGGAAAGCAGGCAGCTTATAAAGCTTAATTATCAAATAAGATATTAAAAATACGTTTAAATATTGAATGATGTATTTGAATCAGGCAAAAGAGTACCTTTATGACCACTAATTACCATAACAGTAAAAATGAGCAAGCCTATTTAGACCTGCTAAAACATGTCATGACTAATGGCACTGAAAAAGGCGATCGTACTGGCACCGGGACGTTAAGCCATTTTGGTGCGCAGCTACGTTTTAATTTGGCCGACGGCTTTCCCTTACTAACCACCAAAAAGGTTCATTTTAAATCCATCGTTTATGAATTATTGTGGTTTTTAAGCGGTAGCACGCAGGTAGATTACCTACAAGAAAATAACGTGCGCATTTGGAATGAATGGGCAACGGCTGAGCAAACCGCTCGCTTTAATCGTCCTGCAGGCGACCTTGGCCCCATTTATGGTCATCAATGGCGCAATTATGGCGCGACTAAGCGTGAAGACGGTAGCTATGAAAGTAATGGCGTCGACCAAATCACGGACGTTATCGAGCAAATAAAAACCAATCCTAACTCGCGTCGCTTGATTGTCTCTGGCTGGAATCCAAGTGAGGCGGAACAAGTTGCCCTGCCGCCTTGTCATACATTGTTCCAGTTCTTTGTGGCGGACAATAAACTCTCCTGCCAGCTTTATCAGCGTTCAGCGGATTTATTCCTATTATACCCCCATAA
>NZ_DKGQ01000002.1 GCF_002453355.1 Psychrobacter sp. UBA6766
AGGCTTAGAAGCGTATAGCGCATGGTTGCAATCTCACTTTGGTCGGTGGATAAAGACTTTGATGCTAGCGCATCTAGGTCTTTTTTTCCCCTGCTCTTTGAAATTGCCCTTCATGTGGTAATCTAAGATTATAAATAAGCGTCTTGAGTATTTTTTTCATCAAAGAAGTTTGGCTCGAATCTAATCGTGACGATGGTACCCTGCGGTTTATTGTTTGTGACGATAAGTTCACCACCGATATTATGGGCGCGCTCCTTCATAATCATCAAACCGTGGTGCTGGGTTTGGTCGACACTCCCTGACATACCAACGCCATCATCGATGATGCTCATGACGATATATTTATCACCGTCTTCGTACGCCAGATGAATCTCTACATTTTGCGCCTTTGCATGACGGCTGATATTTGACAACGCTTCTCTGGCAATCTGTATCAAATCTATCTGCTCAGTGGCGCTTAAATTGAGCGTCATAATGTAATTGTAGACGGTCATTTTAAAGTTGCCTTTTGAGGCAAACTCACTGGCAGCATCATGTAGCGCTTCATCAAAATTATCATTATCAATGGTCAAGCGGAACGTCACCAACAAATCCCTTAGCTGCTGATAAGCGGAACCCAAACCTATTTTTATCTGCTCAATATTTTGATAGACAGGCGTTTGTACTGGCTCACTGGCCGCATTCTTTAGATGTCTCTCGAGGACGCTGACTTGGATTTTTAAATAAGACAACGACTGCGCCAAGGAATCATGCAATTCTCTGGCAATGGTTGAGCGTTCTTCAAATAAAATCAGCTGATGCTCTTGTTGTCTTTGTTTGCGCAGCGACAGGGCGGTACTGATTAAATTGGTCAGCGCCACAATCAGCTCGTCATTTTGCGCATCCAACTCGGCACTGACAAACGGAAAAATACTGCCCGCTTCGATCATTTGAATACGCTGTTCTGCCGTTATATTGCTATGACTATCAGTATTATCGTCGCCATCAGTGACAAAAGAGCGATTCATGACCAGCGTCGACTTTGGTCGTACGCGCAATTCCCCAAAGGTTTCTTGTTGATGGACGATAGGATAAGACTTAGTATGTTCGCCATTTTTAATGCCACAGCTTTCACAGCTCAGCTTTTTGCACAGCTCTTTCATTTTTTCGCCGTGCAGCACGATAGCATTTTTATTGGTGATATATTTATTTTGAATGCACAGAGTAAACTCTAAATGCGGCAGCGCCTTGCTAAAGTCTGCAATCAAGTCATCGAGCTGATATAAGCTTACTTGGCTGGTAGTCAGCGATTTTGAAAAGTCATAAAACAAGGACAATACTTGATTGGCTTTGACTAAATGTTGGGTTTTTATTTGCACTTCACTCTCAAGCGAGCGCTGATAAGTCTCAATTGTGCTTGCCATGTCATTAAAAGAATTGCCCAGTACTTCAAATTCTCGATAGCCTTTAATGGTTACTCTAGTCTGGGTTTTGCCGCGTTTAAATTGATTATTGGCCTTAATCAATTGTTGAATGGGCAAGAGTACCGATTTTTGTAACCGATGCATTCCGATTAAGACAATAATAGCGATAAGAAATAATGAGAGCATTTGCAAGTTTTGCTGCCATGTCTGGCGCTGCTCGTTTCTGTGCTGCAGCTCACCTACGAAGCGATTGACATCTTCGATATAACTGGATGAGACGCTATAAAACCCTTGTTTATCCTGCGCTAACAAAGCCGGCTTTAAGTCTTGATGCCATTGGTCTTTTATGTCATTGAGCCGTTTATTGATGCGCGCATCTCTGTTGGCATTGTTAAGCTGATAGGCCTGTAATTCTGCGAGCCGATTTTCCATATCTTCAATAAGAAGCGCTATTTTTTCAGCGGTATTTTTATTGGCAAAGTCTAATTTATCTTGTTTAACACGCTGGTTATTACCTTTATTGCTGGCGCTGTCTTGCGCATTATCTACACTATTGACGCTAGGGCTAAACGGATGGTCATCAGAGAAATCCGTCGCTATTTGAAAATTGATTCGATAGGCTGCCATTCGTACCGAGCCTGCGATATTAATCGCCTCGGCATCAGATCTTGCAACCCATGCCAGTGCTCCACTCCCGAGCGTCGATATCACAGATAAGGTGGCTATAATCAAAATAGCGCCCCAAGCATGTAGCGATAAAGACTGTCTGCGTTGGTTAGACCTCATGAATAGCATTCACCTAGCAAAATTAACGGAAAAAGTTGGGTGTAAATCCCAGTCAACATCAAAATAATCCGTATTTAAAATAACAAACGCGCTTATTAATCAGAAAAACACCAAACTTTTGGTAATAAGCCTATCGTTACTATACCCCTTTTAGCCATCAGTGTACCACTATGTATGAATACTCATCATCCCGATAACAAAGTACCGTGACTTATCATTTTTCATAAATGCTTATTTTTTATAAAGACAATAAGTGAGGAATAGTATGGGCAAAAATTACAACTTCAAAGGTGGAACGCTCATTACTGACTGGCGACCTGAAGTAGAAGAGTTTTGGCAAGGGGGCGGTAAAAAAGTTGCGACGCGAAATTTATGGATATCCATTCCATCTTTGCTATTGGCGTTTGCAGTATGGATGGTATGGAGCGCGGTCATCGTGCGCTTGCCTGAAATTGGTTTTGATTTTGATGGCGGTCAGCTGTTTTGGCTCGCTGCACTTCCGGGGCTGTCAGGGGCGACGCTACGGATTTTTTATTCTTTTATGGTTCCTATTTTTGGTGGACGTCGTTGGACTGCGATATCCACTTTATCTTTATTAATTCCAGCATTATGGATGGGGTTTGCGGTTCAAAACCCTGATACGCCGTTTATAATATTTGCCGTTATTGCGCTGCTTTGCGGTTTTGGCGGCGGTAATTTTGCATCGTCTATGTCCAATATCTCATTCTTTTATCCAAAAGCCGAACAAGGCACAGCGCTTGGGCTAAACGCTGGTCTCGGTAATTTGGGCGTGTCGGTCATGCAGTTTGTTGTTCCGATAGTTATATTGGTCGGTGCCTTTGGTAGCTTAGGCGGCGACCCACAAGTATCTGACAGCGGCAGACTGTTTTATCTACAAAACGCGGGCTTTATTTGGGTACCTTTTATCTTGCTATTCTCGGCACTGGCGTGGTTTCGTATGAACGATATCGCCACCGCCAAAGCGTCATTTAAAGACCAAGCAGTTATCTTTAAACGCAAACATAACTGGATTATGTGTATCCTTTACATGGCGACGTTTGGTTCATTTATTGGTTTTTCAGCCGCCTTTCCAATGTTGATTAAAAACTCCTTCCCTGCTATTGATGCGCTAAAATTTGCCTTTTTAGGGCCTTTGGTTGGTGCGCTATTTCGCCCTTTAGGTGGCTGGATATCGGATAAAACCAGCGGAGCAAAAGTAACCGTTTGGAACTACGTAGTAATGGTGTTGGCTGTTTTGGCAGTGATGTACTTTTTACCGAGCGAGAGCAGTGACGGCAGCTTTGTTGGCTACTTTATCTCCTTTATGGTGTTATTTATTACCACAGGTATTGGAAACGGCTCTACCTTTACTATGATTCCAGTTATTTTTAGGACCTTTCATGATCGCCGTGAGCCTGAAAAGGCAGGAACCGAAGAGTTGTTCGTTGAAATACGTAAAGAGTCAGCAGCGGTGGTCGGCTTTACCTCAGCGGTCGCCGCCTATGGTGCATTCTTTGTGCCCAAAATGTTCGGCTCAGGACTGGGAATCGATGGCACCTTTATTACACTTATCATCTTCTACATTATCTGTATCGTGTTGACGTGGTGGTATTACAGCCGCCCTCATGCTGAGATTCCTTGTTAAGGTTGCTTCGTTATAAAAAGTCTAAAACAGCTTTTGGTATAAATACGACCAAACCCATGAAGTGCTACTTGCCACAGTAAGTAGCACTTTTTTTTATTTTTACTGCCCGCTATTGGCTTAGCAATCAGCATGACATGCCGTCACTGAGCAGCAATTTTACGGCGTTTTTATTTTTAGTAGCTACTACTAAGGTGGTAGTGCTCTGCTCATGTTAGCGGATAGTAAGGGTACTATTGCTTACTTAAAATGACGCTATTGAAATAATATTTACGGCTTAGGTGCATACCAATATCGAGTCAAGTACAACGATAAAAGCATGCTGCACTCAGCTTTAGATACACCATAGGCAATAAAACAGAGGATAGCGAAATGAGCCATTTACTCGACCAATTCCGTTTTTTTAAACGTAAACAGGGCGAATTTTCCAATGGGCATGGCGAGACGCGTGATGAGTCTCGTGACTGGGAAAACGTGTATCGTAGCCGTTGGCAGTATGACAAAATCGTGCGCTCAACGCATGGCGTCAACTGTACCGGCTCTTGCTCGTGGAAGATTTATGTGAAAAACGGCTTGGTGACATGGGAAACCCAGCAAACCGACTATCCTGAAACTCGACCTGATTTGCCAAACCATGAACCACGCGGCTGCCCGCGCGGCGCAAGCTACAGCTGGTATATGTACTCTGCCAACCGTGTCAAATATCCAAAGGTCCGTAAACCGCTACTAAAATTATGGCGCGAAGCCAGAGCTCAATATCCTGACCCTGTCGATGCTTGGGGCAGTATTGTGCAAGACCCTATCAAAGCTGAACAGTATAAATCTAAGCGTGGTCTTGGTGGCTTTATTCGCTCAACATGGGCAGAGGTCAACGAAATTATCGCTGCCAGCAACGTTTATACCGCTAAAACCTTTGGGCCGGACCGCATCATTGGTTTCTCACCAATTCCTGCGATGTCGATGGTCAGTTACGCCTCTGGTAGCCGCTATTTGTCGCTTATCGGCGGTGTTTGTTTGTCATTTTATGACTGGTATTGTGACTTACCTCCGTCATCACCGATGGTTTGGGGCGAGCAAACCGACGTACCAGAATCAGCCGATTGGTACAACTCTGACTATATCATCGCGTGGGGCTCAAACGTGCCGCAAACGCGGACGCCAGATGCGCATTTCTTTACCGAAGTGCGTTATAAAGGCACCAAAACCGTCTCTATCACCCCTGACTATGCAGAAATCTCTAAGCTGACCGACTTATGGCTCAATCCTAAACAAGGTACCGATGCGGCAGTGGCGCAGGCGTTTTGTCATGTCATTATCAAAGAGTTTTATCTCAAACAGCCAAGCGATTATTTCTTAGACTACGCCAAGCGTTATACCGATTTGCCGGTACTTGTGATGCTAGAGGGTGAAGATGGCGCGCGCCGTGCGGGTCGCTACCTGCGTGCTTCTGACTTAGTCGATGATTTAGGTCAAGAAAACAATCCTGAATGGAAAACCATCGCCTTAAATAATGACGGCGAATTAGTTTCTCCGCTTGGCTCAATCGGCTACCGTTGGGGCGAAAAAGGCAAGTGGAATCTTGAGCAAAAAAACGGCACCACAGGCGAAGACATTGATCTGACGCTTACCTTAAAAGACAGCGCTGAGACTTGTGTCGTGGGCTTTGATTACTTCGGTCATGTGGATCATCCACATTTTACCTCGGTACCAGGCGAGCCTATCCAGCAAAAAACCGTCCCTTGCAAAACCATTACCCTTGCCGATGGCAGCACCGCCATCGTTGCGACAGTATTTGATTTAACCGTTGCCAACCTTGGTGTTGACAATGGCGTCGGCGGCGAGCACGTCACCGATGATTACAACGATGCAAGCGTCCCAGGCACACCAGCTTGGCAAGAAGTGATTACCGGCCTTAGCCGTGAGCGCGTGATTCAAGTAGCGCGTGAGTTCGCTGAAAACGCCCATAAGACCCATGGTAAGTCGATGATTATTATCGGCGCGGGTATGAACCACTGGTATCACCTCGATATGAACTATCGCGGCGTGATTAATATGCTGATGCTTTGTGGTTGTATCGGCAAATCTGGCGGCGGCTGGGCGCATTATGTTGGTCAAGAAAAACTGCGCCCACAAACTGGCTGGTTACCTCTTGCCTTTGCCCTTGATTGGCATCGTCCACCGCGTCAAATGGCGGGTACCAGCTTCTTTTATGAGCACAGCTCACAGTGGCGTCATGAAACTATCTCAGCTCATGAGATTCTCTCACCAAATGCCAATAAAAAGTTCTTCCCAGAGCACATGCTTGATTACAACATTCAAGCCGAGCGCGCAGGCTGGTTGCCATCAGCGCCGCAGCTCAACCGAAATCCATTGACCATTGCCGCCGCCGCAAAAGCCAGCGGCAAAGACATAGAAGAATATGTCGTTGACTCATTAGAAGACGGCAGCTTACGTTTTGCTTGTGAATCTCCAGACAACCCTGTGAACTTCCCGCGCAATATGTTTATTTGGCGCTCCAATCTGTTGGGTTCATCAGGTAAAGGTCATGAGTACATGCTCCATTACTTCTTGGGCACCAGAAACGGTCTGCTTAACGAAGAAAACCCGACGGGTCATTTGCAGCCAAAAGAAGTCGATTGGGTAGAAAAAGGCCCTACTGGCAAGTTGGATTTGGTCGTTGCTTTAGACTTCCGTATGTCCTCGACCTGTTTGTACTCTGATATCGTCCTACCGACCGCAACCTGGTACGAAAAAGACGACATGAATACCTCTGACATGCATCCATTTATTCACCCATTAACGGCAGCCACAGATCCTGCTTGGGAATCTAAATCGGATTGGGAGATTTATAAAGGCATTGCCAAAACTTTCTCTGAGATATCAAAAGGTCATTTAGGCGTTGAAACCGATGTGGTCACTCTGCCTATGCAGCATGATAGCCCCGGTGAGCTTGCGCAACCATTTGGCGGCACCGACTGGAAAACGGCTGGCGAAAAACCCGTTCCTGGTAAAAACTGTCCGATGATTAAGATCGTTGAGCGTGACTATCCAAATACCTATAAGAAGTTTACTTCTATGGGCCCAGCTTTAGAAAAATTGGGCAACGGCTCAAAAGGCTTGAATTGGGACATGAAAACCGAGGTCAAACAACTGGGTGATTTAAACCACCGTGTCACTGAGCCGGGTATCTCTGAAGGTCGACCACGTCTTAATACCGCGGTGAATGCGTCTGAGATGATTTTGATGCTGGCTCCTGAAACCAATGGTCACGTTGCCGTCAAAGGCTGGGCAGCACTGTCTGAATTTACCGGTCGCGACCATACGCATTTAGCCAAATCAAGTGAGCATGAAAAGATTCGCTTTAAAGATATCGTTGCGCAGCCACGTAAAATCATCTCAAGCCCGACGTGGTCAGGTATTGAATCTGATGAAGTGAGCTATAACGCGGGCTACACCAACGTCCATGAGCTGATTCCTTGGCGTACGATTACCGGTCGTCAGCAATTTTATCAAGATCACCCTTGGATGCAGGCGTTTGGTGAGCAAATGCAGCAGTATCGTCCACCTATCGACACCAAAACGACAGAAATTATCCAAAACACCAAGCCCAATGGTAATAAAGAGATTGTACTCAACTTTTTAACACCGCACCAAAAATGGGGTATTCATAGTACTTACTCTGAAAACTTGCTCATGCTGACATTGAGCCGCGGTGGTCCTTGTGTGTGGTTATCAGAAGTCGATGCCGCAAAAGCAGGTATCGTCGATAACGACTGGATTGAAGTCTTTAACGCCAACGGTGCCATTACCGCGCGCGCCATCGTTAGTCAGCGCGTCAAAGAAGGCATGACCATGATGTACCACGCCCAAGAAAAATTGGTCAACGTGCCAGGCTCACAGCAAACCGGTATTCGCGGCGGTATTCACAACTCAGTGACCCGTACTATCCTAAAACCGACGCACATGATTGGCAGCTACGCGCAGCAGTCTTACGGTTTTAACTACTATGGCACTGTCGGTTGTAACCGTGATGAGTTTGTGGTGATTCGCAAAATGTCAAAAATCGACTGGTTGGAAGAAAAACCAGATGACTCATTACCACGCCCATTGCCAACCACCCTTGATGGTTAATAGAACCTTTATACATTGCTACTGATAAGTACTTATATTAATTGCTTTTATACAAAAGCTTGGAGCACACCCATGAAAATTCGTTCACAAGTCGGCATGGTGCTTAACCTCGATAAATGTATCGGTTGTCACACCTGCTCGGTCACCTGTAAAAACGTTTGGACCAGCCGTGAAGGTATGGAATACGCGTGGTTCAACAACGTTGAATCAAAGCCTGGCATTGGCTATCCCAAAGAATGGGAAAATCAAAATAAATGGAACGGCGGCTGGATTCGTAACGCCAACGGCACGATAAACCCGCGTATCGGTGGTAAGTTCCGCGTGTTGGCAAATATTTTTGCCAACCCTGATTTGCCAGAGATTGATGATTATTACGAACCCTTTGACTTTGATTATCAGCATTTGCATACTGCCCCGCTCGGTAATTACTCGCCTATCGCCCGCCCGCGCTCAGCCATTACTGGTAAGCGTATGCAAAAGATTGAATGGGGTCCGAACTGGGAAGAAATCTTGGGTTCAGAGTTTGAAAAACGCCGTAAAGATAAAAACTTTGACAATATCCAAGCCGATATTTATGGCCAGTACGAAAACACCTTTATGATGTATTTGCCGCGTCTGTGCGAGCATTGCTTGAACCCAACCTGCGTGGCGTCATGCCCAAGTGGCGCGATTTATAAGCGTGAAGAAGACGGCATTGTCTTGATTGACCAAGAAAAATGCCGCGGCTGGCGCATGTGTATCTCAGGCTGCCCGTACAAAAAGATTTACTATAACTGGAAATCGGGCAAATCTGAAAAATGTATTTTTTGTTATCCGCGTATTGAAGCAGGTCTACCAACCGTTTGTTCTGAAACCTGTGTTGGCCGTATCCGCTACTTAGGCGTACTGCTCTATGATGCGGATAAAATCGCCGAAGCCGCTAGCACTCCTAACGAGCAAGATTTGTATCAAGCACAGTTGGACGTGTTCTTAGATCCTAATGATCCAGTGGTCATCGCCCAAGCGTTAAAAGACGGCGTACCGCAATCGGTGATTGATTCAGCCCAGCGTTCACCTGTTTATAAGCTAGCGATGGATTGGAAACTTGCTCTGCCATTGCATCCTGAGTACCGTACGCTACCGATGGTTTGGTATGTACCGCCATTATCACCGATTCAAAATGCCGCCGAAGCCGGGAAAGTCGGTATGGACGGCCTGATTCCGGATGTCGACAGCTTACGAATTCCGCTGCGCTATCTCGCCAACATGCTGACTGCAGGTGATGAAGAGCCCGTTCGTTTAGCACTCAAACGTCTACTTGCCATGCGTAGTTATAAGCGTATGCAATTGGTGGAAAAACAAGAAGTACAAAGTATCTTGGACGATGTTGGTCTGACCAAGCTGCAAGTAGAAGAAATGTACCGCTACCTGGCTATCGCTAATTACGAAGACCGTTTTGTTATTCCAACCGCGCACCGCGAAGAAGCCTTGAGTGATGCCTTTGCTGAGCGAAATGGTTGCGGCTTTACCTTTGGCGAAGGCTGTTCAGGACATTCTGACAACAGTATGTTCGGTCAACGCAAAGCCAACCGCCGTGATTTTATCGATACTGTACAAAAGTGGGAGTCATAAGATGCAAACTACTCAATTTCCTAACAGTCATTCCGTGCCTGAGCCTATGACGCCCCCGACTATCGGTGCTTCCGACTTGAAGATCCTCAAGGTATTAAGCTTACTGATAGATTATCCAAACAATGAGCTATTCAGTGGCGATACCCTCGCCGATTGCACCGAAATTGTCGCGCGCTCAACACTGATTAGCCCAGAAGTACGCACGCAAATCATCGACTTGATCGAAGATTTAATAGACACCGGCTGCCTTGAAGCACAAGCGCGTTATGACGGTCTGTTTGAGCGCGGTCGTTCTTTATCGCTATGGTTGTTTGAGCACGTACACGGCGAATCACGTGACCGGGGTCAAGCGATGGTCGATTTAATGGGCCAATATGAAGAAGCCGGTTTTGAGATTAGCGTTAAAGAATTACCCGACTATCTGCCTTTATACCTTGAATTTTTAGCGTATCAAGCGTCGGTGATTAATGATGATATTCAGATTCGAATGGATATTGCTGATGTCAGCCATATTATCGCCCTGCTTGCTGCCAGATTAGAGGATCGCGGCAGTATTTATCAAGGCTGCTTTAACGCTTTATTGCAAATCGCTGGAAAGCCGCTCGATATCGTTGAAGAATATCAAGAAAAAGTCAGCAAAGAAAAGCCTGATGATACCTTTGAAGCCTTAGATAAAGAGTGGGAAGAAGAGGTTGTGACGTTTTTAGATGCCCAGCAAGAAGAGCGCTGCCCGTCACAAACCAGCACCCAAAATCTTGCTGCCAAAGCTGGCGTTAGAACTGCTCCCGCTACCAATACTGTCGACGCCCCTGTGCACTGGGTAGACTTTAAAACCAAACCACCGGTTAAACAATAATAAGGAGAGATGACATGAATATTGCAGATCCTAGTGTATCGTCTGTCGCCAACCTCAATTGGCTACAAATCTTCCTTTTTGGTGTTTACCCCTATATTGCTTTGACCATCGCAATCATTGGTACTTGGGTACGTTTTGACTTGTCTCAATACTCATGGAAGTCTGGTTCGACGCAGATGCTTAGAACCAAAAACATGCGCCTTGCCAGCAATTTATTTCACGTTGGCATTATCGTCGTGTTACTGGGCCACTTATTTGGCATGTTGACACCGCATTTTCTTTACGACCGCTTTATTAGCGCAGGTCACAAGCAGATTCTAGCGGTGGTCGTCGGTGGTATCGCCGGGGTGTTTTGTTGGTTTGGTCTGGTGATGCTGTTGTGGCGACGATTTACCGATGACCGAATCTCGCATACCTCGTCGTTTTCGGATAAGTTAGTGCTGGTGCTATTATTTATTCAGCTTAATCTTGGTTTAATTTCCATCTTTACCTCAGTTAAGCATTTAGATGGTTATACCATGTTGAACTTGGCAGGCTGGGCACAGGACATCACTATTTTAAGACCTTGGCAAGCAGCAGCGCGTATAGAGCAAACTGACTTGATTTACCAGCTACATATGGCGCTGGGGATTACACTGATTGCGATATTTCCGTTTACGCGGCTTATCCATATTATCAGCGCCCCAGTTTGGTATTTTGGCCGCCGTTATCAGATTGTTAGAGAGAAACGTTCGCAATAGAAGCGTTGGCAATAGAAATAGCCACAATAGTGATACAGCATTAAAGTTTAGATAAAGCTACGATACCATAAGATTCATTTTTAATGAATCTTATGGTAAAATATCAATTATTGAACCCCGAGCGTCAAATCCCAGCGTTTTTTGTAATGGTTCAATATAATTGTTACGTTCATTTAACGAGCGTTAATCCCTAAACTTATCACTGTGAATATCACTAAAGGATCCACCATGGCGTCACCAAAAACCTTAGAAATCGTAAAAGCAACCGTTCCTGTACTCGAAGAGCATGGCACAGCGATTACGACCGTGTTTTATAAAAATATGTTCAACGAACACCCTGAACTACTAGATATTTTTAATGAAACCAACCAGAAACTAGGTCGCCAGCAAACTGCCCTAGCCATGACGGTTTTGGCCGCAGCAAAGCACCTTGAGCATTTAGAAGTATTGCTACCACAAGTTACCCAAATCAGCCACAAGCATCGCGCCCTACAAATTTTGCCAGAGCACTATCCGATCGTTGGTCATCACTTATTGGGCGCTATCAAAGAGGTGTTGGGCGAAGCGGCAAACGATGACATCATCGATGCTTGGACTGAAGCGTATGATGAAATTGCTAACGTTTTCATTCAGCTAGAAAAAACCATGTATGAGCAAGAAATGTGGGAAGGTTTTGCACCGTTTAAAATAACCGAAAAAGTAGAAGCCGCGACTGATATCGCCGCCTTTACAGTAGTCTCTGTAAATGACAATATCGATTTAAGCAAATTAAGCCTGACCGCTGGTCAATACATCACAGTCAAAACCGATCCAGAAGACAGCGACCACATTGCCCTGCGTCATTATTCTTTATATTCAGCAACTGGCGATAAAGGTATCCAGTTTGCCGTTAGACGCGACAATCGTAATGAGCATTATGGGTTAGTGTCTAACTATTTACATGATCACTTAGACGTGGGCGATACGATTTTATTATCAGCACCAGCCGGTGATTTTGAGCTGAACCAAGACTTGATTCAGCAAAATGACATTCCATTGGTATTGGTTAGTGCAGGGGTTGGTGTCACACCGATTTTGTCGATGTTAGAGGCGCAAGTCACTGCCAATCCAAAGCGTCCTATCGTTTGGGTTTATGCTTGTCAGAATAAAGAACACCATGCTTTTGATAGCAAGGTTAATGAATTACTTGCGGCTGCTGAAAATGTAGAAAAACATATCTTCTACTTTGAATCTGGGCAAATCTTAGATGAAGCATGGCTTGCCAACTTACCGAAGCCTGCGGATATTTATGTCTGTGGTTCTATGATGTTTATGGAGAGCATCATCGACGGCTTAGTGACCCTAGATCATGGCGTTGATAGCGTTCATTATGAGCCGTTTGGCCCTAAAATGAGTCTAGAGCTGGCTTAAATTATCCGTTTAATAAAGTATTGAGAGTACAAAAAATACGCTCAATACTTTGTTAGAGATACATAAAGTCAGTGAGCAATCGTCATAGAGCCACCTTTAAACGCTTCATCAGTGAGTAAGTAATTTAAAGGCGGCTCTATTTTTTTGTTTAATCCATGCAAATAGTGTTAACGCGAATAATTTTAATTCCTATAGTTTCAATATAAACAGTTTTAACACCAACGTTTAATCGTACTAATCGTAGTTTAAAATTCTTATTACCAAAACCCTTAGTGGAGTAACGCCATGACTGTCAGTACTTACAATCCAGCCGACCATGCAAACAATCAAAATGCTCATGTGCACAGTGACAATCATGATAGGCATGGCAGCCACGAGCACGAGCATAGCCATCACAATCATCACCATACCCCTTCTGGTCGTGATGATGATATCCTGCGGGTTATGCCAACCTTAAATGACTTACAAAAACCACATTCTGACCAAGAGTTTATCGAAAAAGCCATGGCAGAAGAGCGCAGCAACCATAAAAATCTGATTGCCTCTAGCCGTCGTGATGAGCTGCCTTCTGTGACGGTCAATGGTGTAATGATAGATAAAACGGCGATTGCCCAAGAGCTACAATATCATCCTGCCCCAAATAAGGAAGATGCGGTATTTTTAGCAACACAAGCTTTGGTGGTGCGTGAACTCTTGCGCCTTGCCGTTTTAGATGAGCCAAGCCTTGGTGAGACAGCATGGCTTGACGATGAAGAAAAAGCCATCTCTGACTTAATAGAAAAAAACGTGCAAGCAAAGATGCCCGATATGGCAACCTGCGAGCGCTATTATAAGCAGAATATCACGGACTTTAAGACCGATCCTATTATGAATGTCCGTCATATTTTGTTGGCATGTCCGCCAGAAGACGGCGATGAGCGATTAAAACTTAAAAAAACCGCTTACGAATTTATCGAACAAATCAAAAATAACGCCAATCCTGATGCTGAGTTTATCCAATTAGCTCGACAGCGTTCAGCTTGCCCGTCAAAAGAGCAAGACGGCGAACTGGGAATTATTAATAAAGGTCAAACCGTACCAGAATTTGAAGGCGCGTTATTTAAACTAGATTCAGGACTGGCGCCAAGCCCTATAGAGAGCCGTTATGGTTTTCATGTTGTCGACGTGCTAACTAAAGAGCCCGGTATTCAGATGACTTATGAGCAAGTCAGCCCGGCGATTCATAATAAGCTGAGCCAACAAGCCTTTCACCAATCGTTGTGCGATTACTTGTTTACTTTAGCAAATGGTGCCGATATCGAAGGTATCGAGATGTCGCTCGAACAAGAAAACATATTCCGCGGCTAAGCAATCTACTGTCAGTCAATTAATTTTTATATCACAAAACAGTATTGATGATATAAAGTAGCTCTTATGGTATAACGTATCTTCTTATGTCATACCATTTCGATCGCTATATAAGTTCAATCGTTATTAAGCTAAATAGCTATCTCAGTCCAATATAAATAAAATAAGTAGGGATTTATGATTACTGTCGAAGGGCTCACAGCAAAAATAAAGCAGCGCATAGAAACTTATAATAACGACGACTATCCGCTTAATAAAAGAGTGGTCGTAAGCGACGATTTATTAGACAGTCGCAATCATATATTAGCAACAGATATCATCTCGCCTTTTGCCGTCCCAAGACAAAATCTATCGGCAATGGATGGTTATGCACTGGCGCAAGGTAGCACACTTAGCGCAGACAGTTCGATTGACATTATTGGTGAGTCTCAAGCTGGCAGTCCTTATAGTGGCGACATTAAAGCAGGACAAGGGGTTCGTATCTTTACTGGTGCCGTCGTTCCTGACAGCTGCGATACGGTCGTCATGCAAGAAAATACCGACTTTGCTGCTATAAAAGACCATATTGATAAATCACAGCCTTATTCCATTACGCTTAGTAAAGCCGCTAACCCTCAAGACAATATCCGAAGCCAAGGCGAAGAAATCGAAGCTGGCGAAGCGGTGTTACAGAAGGGTAAACGCCTAAATCCTACGGATATTAGCCTTTTGTCAAATTTAGGGTTCGATAAAGTCGATGTCTACCAACCTTTGACCGTCGGTGTACTTGCCACAGGCGATGAATTGGTGGCGATTGGCAATGAGCTGACCAGCTTGGCGCAAATCTATAACTCAAACACCCCTACTTTAAAAACTTTGCTTTCAAGCTTGCCCATCACTATTCGCGATTACGGCATTATTCCCGACAATTTAGACAAAACCACCGCTGCCGTGACCCAAGCGATGCAAGAGTGTGACGTTCTTATCTCTACCGCTGGCGTCTCGGTTGGTGATTATGACTTTTTAACCACCGTTATCGAACAGCTTGGACAGATTAATCACTATAAAGTCGCGATGAAACCTGGTAAACCCTTTGTCTTTGGTGAACTGACGCAAAACCTTGCCAAACCCGTATTATATTTTGGTTTGCCTGGCAATCCGCTATCGACCGTCGTTGGCAGCTTACAATTTGTCATTCCAGCTTTATGGCAAATGTCAGGCGCTGCACCTCAAGAGCGACCTATTCAGCTCAGCCTGACCGCAACGCTTAAAAATGATATTAAAAAAGCAGCAGGACGTAAGGATTTTCAGAGAGGCATATTGACGCAAACGGAAACTGGCGAATTTTACGTTGAAAGCTTTAGCAAACAGCAATCACACCGTGTTAAACAGCTTAGCCACGCCAATTGCTTTATCGTATTGGCGCAAGATTCTAGCAATGTAGCCGCTGGCGAGCAAGTGCAAGTTCAGCCTTTTCCTTGGTTATACAACTAAGCGCTGTAGTATGAATAGTTGCCTATTAAATTGTATGGCTCATTACATGGCTAAATAGACAGCAAATTGATAGTTACACAGTTAATATCTCTTTATTTGGTTAATCGTGAGAAACTGATAATCTACTATCAAGTGGTATCTACTACTTTGGTAGTAGTTTTTGGGTCACTTACGGTTAATTGTTATTGGCTCGAAAGCTGTCATAATCATTCCTAAATAGAATTTCCCACTCATAACCTGAGGCAACGCCTAAAAGTACACACTATACTTAATATTAATGGTAATCATCTATGAACCATCTTGCCCCCAACGCAGGCAATGCACAATTGTATTCGCCTGCCGCTGCACCCGCTATTTTCGATGATGATTCATCATCGAAATCGGCTATCTCGTCGACGTATTCTCCAGCTACGCTCTCTCAACCATTAACCGATGGTTTCGCACGACGTCTTACCTATCTGCGTTTATCGATTACTGACTTTTGCAACTTTCGCTGTGAGTATTGCCTACCATATGGCTATCAAGGCAAACCACCACAAAATGAGCTCAGCGTTACTGAAATTGCGACCTTAATCCGCGGTTTCGCCCAAGTTGGCACCAAAAAGGTAAGAATTACAGGCGGTGAGCCGTCTATACGCCGCGATTTGGTCGACATTATTAAAACGGTTAAAAATACCGAAGGCATCGAAACGGTAGCCATGACCAGTAATGGTTATAAGCTCGGCAAACACTTAGCTGCGTGGCAAGCGGCTGGGCTGAATCAAATTAATATCAGTATGGATAGCTTTGATGCCGTGACTTTTCATAAGATGACTGGCTTTGATATGTTGCCGCAGCTGTTGGCTGATATGGATACCTTACTTGCGACCACAGATATTAAGCTAAAAATAAACAGTATCTTAATGGCAGAAACGGCCTTTGAAAACCTGATAAATGCCATTGATTATGTCAAAGACAGAGCCGTCACTTATCGGTTTATCGAGTTTATGCAGACCAATGACAATAGCGATTTATTTTTCGCTCAGCATGCGCAGTCCGATATCATTACCAATTATCTAATCAAGCATGGTTGGCAAACTCACGAGCGCGGCAACACCGATGGTCCAGCGATAGAATATAGTCACCCAGATTATAAAGGCCGTATCGGTATGATTGCCCCTTATGCGGCCCATTTTTGTGACAGCTGCAATCGCCTGCGCGTCAGTAGCCAAGGAAAGGTGCATTTGTGTTTATTTGATCAGGGTAACTACGATATTCGTCAGTATCTCGAACAAGACGATGTGGCAGGGCTTGTGAATACTCTGCACAGCTTTATGCCTATTAAACCTGAGCATCACCACCTCCATGAATCAAACAGCGGCATGATGAATAACTTATCGATGATCGGTGGTTAATTGATTCACCATAAAAACTTTTATTTTTTACCACAAGCGTATTTATTAAGGAACATCCATGAGTAAGCTGCAAGCCCCTTTTACCCCGCTTAATATTGCTATTTTAACGGTTTCTGACAGTCGCACTCTTGCAGAAGACACCTCAGGGCAGTATTTGATCGACCAATTGACCGCAGCAGGGCACCAATTGGCTGATCGTCAGCTGATTATTGATGATATTTATAAAATCAGAGCCGTCATCAGCGGCTGGATTGCCGACCCAGATGTGCACGCTATTATTACCACCGGCGGTACTGGTTTTTATATCCGCGACAGCATGCCAGAAGCGGTTGGCGTATTGTTTGATAAATCGGTCGATGGTTTTGGTGAGATGTTCCGCTTAATCTCAAAAGACGATATCGGTATGTCAACCATCCAATCTCGCGCTGTAGCGGGTATGGCAAATGGCACCGGCATCTTTTGCTTACCCGGTTCATCAGGCGCGTGCCGTACGGCTTGGGAAGGTATCTTGCAAGAGCAGCTCGATAGCCGAACGCGCCCATGCAATTTTGTGCCGCACTTTATGCGCACCAACCCAGGTCATGACTAATTCATGGTTGAAGTTGCGGATAATTCAATCACGGCCGACATTTCAAGTGATGCAGATAAGTTCAATCGCTTAGCAGGTGTCGTTATTTTGGCAGGCGGCGCATCCAAACGAATGGGATCGCCCAAAGCTGAGCTTGTTTTGCCAACAGGAGAACGTCTGCTTGATTATCACGTCAGGCAAGCAATTGAATTAAATGCCGCGATTAAAAATAACGTACCTATCATGATTGCGGATAATGAGCGTGGTTTTAACGTCAATCAAGATTTGATGAATAAAAAACCGCAGCCGGCAATTTTTCGTATTGCTGATTATCTATCTGCTGACGCTGTTTCTAGCAGAAACCAATCTAGCAAAAGTCTTTCTAACAAAGATGAAAACCAGATTGAAACAGGTGGAGCATTAGTAGCAATTGAAGCAGCACTGCAAGTCTTGACGGCACGAGAAAACACTCATGACCTCACCAAAATAACGGATACTAGCTCGTCTTGGCTGATGGTTATTAGTTGCGATAGCTTGATTCCTGTCACCGACTTATGGCAAAAACTGTGGCCTTATATAAAGCAAACGGTAGATAAATCTGCTGTTTGTCTCACCGATGACAGTCATTTATACCCATTGTTAGGGGTGTATCGTTTAAGCATTGAGCCTGACTTAAAGCAGTATATCGATGATGGTCAGCGTCAGGTTATGAAGTTTATTAAGCCTATTGTACAGGCGGTACCTTTTGCAAAACAATGGCAGCATTTAACCAATTTTAATACACCTAAAGATTTTGAGCGTGCTTGTTTAGCTTTGGGCGACTTATAAAAAGGTTTGTTTAAAGGTTTGTTTAAAGAAAGCAACTTTAAAAAAACCTGCCATTTAATAAGCACTATATTTAAGAAAAATAAGCCATTTAAGAGAAATAAAGAATGAATAGCGATAGTCAAAAAGACAGTAACCAGCTAACAAAGCAAACAGCCAACCAATCTAGCTTATCGCATTTAGATAGCGACGGTGATATCACCATGGTTGATGTGAGTGGCAAAACGGCTAGTACAAGAGAAGCCCATGCAAGCGGACAGGTCGTTTTCCCTGCAGATATCTATACGCAAATCAAAGCTGCTGACGGTATGACCAAAAAAGGCAGCATCACTCAAACGGCTCATATCGCTGGTATCATGGCAGCCAAACGCACCCATGACTTCATTCCACTTTGTCACCCCTTGCCCTTGGATAAAATTGGTCTAAGCTTTGTATTCGATGATGCCAACCATAGCATTACCGTGACCGCCACCGTGAAAGTCACCCACAAAACTGGGGTAGAAATGGAAGCGTTAACCGCTGTTAGCGTCGCCTGCTTAACCATTTATGATATGACCAAAGCCATCTCACATGACATTGTGATTGATAATATCCATCTCATAAAAAAAACCGGCGGCAAATCCGACTATCAGCACAAGTAAGAATGATTTGAAAAATGTAAAGCTCTAAAGAACATACAGTTAGACAGCCAACAAGCAGTTTATAAATAAGGGAGATTGCCATGAGCACCTTAGTAGAAAGCCAAATAGACACAAATACGACGATGGATATTAACGTTTTATACTTTGCCAGCTTAGCTGATGAAGCCAATTGTCATGAAGAAAAAATTACTGTGCCGCAATCGACCTCATTGACCGAATTATATGAACAGCTGCGCCAGAAGCATCGTTTTAGTCGTCCGCAGTCAGAGCTACGTGTGGCGGTAAATGACTATTTTACCAAATGGACAGATAGAATTTATGACGGCGATAGTGTGGTCTTTATCACCCCAGTTGCTGGCGGTTAATTTAAAAACGGATGTTTTATTCCTCCATTTTTCTATTAATCTCTTATTTTGATTATCACTCTTTTTATAAGCCGCATAAGTTTATTGTTGTGCTTAAAAGCTAAAAAGCTCGCTAAATAGTATTGTTAGATAATAAGCAGAGAAATAAATGACAGATAATGTACATGGGCAATCGATGAGCATCAAACGCAGCATCGATGAAGCGTATCTCATCGCTGAACGTGATGGTTTTGCGCTGTTAGATACCGATATTGACGAAAGTCGCCTTAAGAAAACGCTCGATAATGACAGCTGCGGCGCCTTTGTCTGCTTTGAGGGTCGCGTTCGCAATCATAATAATGCCACGAGCGTTAACCGCTTAACCTATTATGGCTATGAAGATTTGGCCATCAATCAAGGTCGCGCTATCATCGAAGAAGCCAAAAAGCGCTTTGAGATTACCCACGCAATTGCCATCCATCGTATCGGCGCGTTAGAGATTGGCGATGTGGCAGTTTGGGTTGGCGTCGTTTCTGCTCATCGCTATCCTGCCTTTGACGCTTGCCGCTGGATATTAGACACCATTAAAGCCGACATTCCGGTGTGGAAACAAGAATATTACCAAGATGATTCTTCTAAGTGGCTTAGCAATAATGGCTGAAATGGCTGAAATGGCTGAAATGGCTGAAATGGCTGAAATGGCTGATTATCACTCATAAATAATGGCAAAGTGAAGTATAATAATGCTTAAAATAATAACAATATCATCGACTTGCTTAGTATTAATGCTCACAGCTTGTAGCAAAGAGCAGGTCAACCAACCTGTTCAATCGGATGTCGATAATACCACTGAGCTGACACAAACGCTGCGTATCGCCGCCGCTGCCAACTTGTCAGATGTGTTACCTGAAATCATCGAAGGTTATAAAGCGGATAAAAATCTGCCCAATCAAAAAATTGAAGTCACCTTTGCTTCATCAGGCAAGCTGTATTCACAAATCACTTCCGGCGCACCTTACGATATTTTTTTAGCCGCCAATCAAGAGTTTCCAGCCAAGTTAGTAGACGAGATGTTTAAAGGTGACAGCAGCCAAACGCCGTTTACCTATACTCAAGGTCAGCTATCGATTTATAGTGCTACTAAGTCTGTTGATGGTTTGAGTCAGACTACCTTGACTGAGTTATTAAAGGATGATGATAAGACAAAAATTACTATTGCCAACCCTGAGCTTGCGCCTTATGGCGAATCTGCCAAGGCTTATTTACAAGCACAAAACCTTTACGACTCTCTAATGGCACAAAAGCGCATTATTCAGGCGGAAAATATCGGTCAAGCTTTTCAGTATGCCCATACGGGTAATGTCGATTATGGTTTTGTCGCGCAATCGCAAGTGACGGCGATTAAAGCGGCACCTGAGCAGTTTTATACGTTAGCGCCAGAGTCTTATCCAGCTATTTTGCAAGACGGCATGATCATTAATGACACTGCTGCCGCGACAGATTTCTCAAATTATCTGCGCTCTCCTGCCGGACAAGCTTATTTTTCTAAAGCAGGATATTTAGCGGTTAAGTAGCTTATTTACAGAAAGCTAGCGGTAGAATAAAGACGTTGACAATTTCAGTCTACTATTTTAATGCTTTTACCTGCCTGCCTTGAATGCAGATTATTTTAGCAGGCTGTATAATAATAGCTTGGCATCATAAATATGCATCATAAATATCGCCCTACAAGCGACGCAATGGATCAAAGGTAGATAGATAATCAGGCTATGATGTCCCAATTTCTTATTTCAGACATGCTGTTGCCAGTATGGGTCAGCATTAAGCTTGCCGGTATTACGACGCTTTGCTTATTATTGTTTGCAACGCCATTGGCCTATTGGCTTGCCAAACCTAGCTGTGGCAACATCGTTGGGCGTGTAAAAATTCTACTCATGGGCATCATTGCCATGCCGCTTGTTCTGCCACCTACGGTTATTGGTTTTTATGTATTATTACTGCTCAGCCCGAGCGTGGGTATTGGTAAGTGGCTTAGTGAGCATAACGTCAGCCCTTTGGTTTTTACCTTTGAAGGACTGGTTATTGGCTCCATCATCTACTCCCTACCCTTCTATATTCAGCCCGTTTACGCGCAGTTTTTACGCATTCCCCAAAGCGTAATGGAAGTGGCCGACTTATTAGAGCCCAGCCGTCTTAGACGTTTTATGAGAGTTGCACTGCCGCAAGCGCGCATTGGTATTATTCTAGGCAGTTTAATCAGCTTTGCCCATACCATTGGCGAGTTTGGCGTGGTACTGATGATAGGAGGGAGTATTTCCGGTGAAACCAAAGTCGTCTCTATTGCGATATATGAGCAAGTAGAAGCGCTAAATTATGAAGCGGCGCACATGATGTCGGCCATTCTCGTCATTATGGGCATAATAATGGTAGCGCTGATTGCTGGGGTCAGCCGGCTCAATCAACGCCCATAAGTATTTGATTGATGTTGCTTAACAGTAAAAAACTTCCAATTTGAACCAATTTGAGCAATCTGACCTATTAGGTAATCAGACCCAGTGCTGCTAGGATGAATTTTTCGTAGCCTCTGTGACAGCACCAAGCAAGGAAAGTTTATACCAGTAGCACTGTGTCGTTTTTAAAGCGAATCAACTATAGGAAAAATGAACATGCTTTTGAGTAAAGGCACATAAAAAATGAGCAGACACAAAAAAACCTCAAACAATCTAATGTTTGAGGTTGAAACTTTTGTATCAAAACTAATTTTTAAATATGGCGCAGCGGACGGGACTCGAACCCGCGACCCCCGGCGTGACAGGCTAGAACCACCAAACTTCATTATTGTATCTTAATGTATAATAACTTACAAAGCCTTATATAGCAATAGATTGATGATTTTCTTATTGATGACCTTTAGCATACATTTAAGTATTTTACTGAGTATATTTTTGATTATTTGGTCACTTAAAATGTATAAATTTTATACTTTATAATAATAATAAAAGTATAAAATTTATACTCATATAATTATTATAAAGTACTATAGGTCATTTTGTAACTTGTAAAGAGCTATACTCTAAGGATCAATTACTCAAAGAATACTATGGTCTCTCTTGAAAATATTACTGTTAAATAAGGCAGCACGGTTATATATAGAAAAGACGGTTAATATGTATTTCTTTTAAAAAATGAGGGGTAATAAAGTTTTGGAATTAACGGTCTATAACATCTAGCCCTAATCTCATCCAGCGAATTGCCTGTTCTTGATGATCGGTTAACGCGCTCCACAGAGCATCTTCACTGATGATGGAATATCTATTATCTGCGCATTCAACCATCACGTTGCTTTCATGATCACCTCTCCACTGCTCACTTTGATAGTAAGTTTGAAGCTCAGATAATAATGTACTGGCTTCTAGCCATTTTTCCTGAGCATCTTGCATCTGTTCATTTAGCTCGTGCCAACGCTCATACTTTTTTTGCAGCGCTTGTGCATCAAAAACATCCATTGTATTACTCCCGTTTATAATTATAAAAAACCAATGAAACTGCTAAGGTATATTCATAGTAGTTTCATTGGTTATATTGTATTTAAAGTTAATATATTAGCCAAATACTTTCAGACGCTCATCTAAAGGCTGAAATTCTTTGTCACCTGCTGGCTGCTCGATAGCACCGAATACCATTTGAGCATTCAACTCCCAATCATCAGCGATGTTCCATGCATCAGCAACTCTCTGATCGATGACAGGATTATAATGCTGCAAGTTAGCGCCGATATCTAAGCTCGCTAATGCTGTCCAAATCACATATTGATGCATAGCACTGGTCTGATGTGCCCAAATTGGGAACTTATCCGCATATAGAGGTGCTGCTTCTTGCATGTTTCTCACGACGCCTTTGTCCTCAAAGAACATAATCGTACCAGCACCCGCTCTAAATCCTGCGATTTTATCTTTAGTACCTTTGAACGCATCTTCATCATTAACGATAACTTTTAAAGTCTCTTCAGTGATGTCCCATAATTTTTTATGATCATCACCGAATAAAACCACGATACGCGCGGACTGTGAGTTAAAAGCGGACGGTGTATGCAAGACTGCATGTTCAACCAGCTTAACCACTTCATCGTTAGAAACAGGTAGCTGATCGCTTAGTGCATAGATAGAACGGCGCTTTTCGGCTAGTTGTTGTAAGTCTTTTAAATTTGACATAGTTTTCTCCGTTGGTTTTAGATTAATTTACATATAAAAATATATTTAATGATAAAAGGCCATTAATTTTTAGCCTTTAAAGCCTTGAGGTAATTCAGGCGCTGATAAGCGCTTCATATCTGAGTCGACATTACCAAAGCGCTCATGACCGTTGTTCCAATCAATAATTGATTGCTCGATCTCTTCCTTACTATCAGCGACAAAGTTCCACCATAGCAGTACTTTTTGATCTAAAGGTTCACCGCCGATAAACATCACACGTGTACCTTTCTTAGCCGCTATTTTAATGCTTTCGTTATTAGCGACGTCACTATCGTGGAAGCGAAAGAGTTGATCTTGCTTACAGATTTTGCCTTCGGATTCTATCTCACCCTCGCTAACTAAGATGCCATACTCGAAGCCTGGCTCTAAATTTAGTGTCGCTTCACCGTCCTCTAAGAAATACACATCGATACCAACGAGCTTTGAATATTGGATAGTAGGCGCTTCATAGTGCTGACCTGAGACATTGGTATAACTGCCGGTGGTCAGGATCATCTCGACATTATTCTCCGTCCAAGTTGGCAGATTGGGATAATGATGAAAACCGCGCTCAATTTGTTGATCCGTCGGTAGCGCAATCCATAGCTGTACCATGCTGAGGGCACGCGCTGCGTCTGGTGAGCCACCTGTATCTGGAAAGACGCTTTGTTCAGTATGACTAATACCTTGGTTTAGACCAGTGCCTGCGGTCATGACGTTGACTTGGTTCTTGGTAATCACTTGCTCGTTACCTAAGCTGTCCTTATGCAGTACTTCGCCATTAAGCATCCAGCTAAAGGTTTGTAAGTTAATATGTGGATGGCGACCGACTTGCATACCTGATTCATCTGGACCAAATTCAGCGGGACCAGCGTGATCTAAAAAGCACCAGGCTCCGATAGGTTTTTTGCCAGTGTTAGGTAGCAGACGCGCAATGGGAATACCGCCAACATCTGCCATTCTTGGCTCTAGGGTTTGAATACTCATAAGGTAACTCCTTTTCTAATTAATTATTATTCATAATGATAATCATAAAGACGAGTTTAGATTATCATAGGGACTTCCATTAACAATACTCTAGAGTTCTCAGTAGCATCCATTGTGAAGCTTTTAGTATCCCAAACGCCTAAACCATCACGAGTATCAAGCACATTGCCGTTGATAGTCACTTTACCCTCTAGTACCAAGACATAAACACCGTTATTGACGTCTTTTAAGTCATAAGTCTGGGTAACGCCTTTGTCAAAATGACCCATATGAAACCAAGCGTCCTGATGAATCCAAACCCCAGCGTCGTCCGCGTTTGGCGATAGCACTTGGTTGAACTCATTAACTTTCATTTGCTCGTCCATACGCATTTGCTGATAACGCGGTGTCACACCTATTCTATTGGGGATCACCCAAATTTGTAAAAACTGGACAGGCTCATTGGCATCGCCATTCATCTCGCTATGAGTAATACCTGTGCCCGCTGACATGACCTGAATCTCACCCGTTTCGATGATACCTTCGTTACCGATATTATCGCCATGAGCTAACTTCCCACTTAGAGGAATACTGATAATTTCCATATCGCGGTGTGAGTGCTGACCAAAACCTTGACCACCAATCACAAAATCATCGTTAATGACCCGCAGCGCGCCAAAGCCCATACGCTCAGGATTATAATAATTGGCAAAGCTAAAAGTGTGACGGCTTTTAAGCCAGCCGTGATCGGCATTACCGCGAGAATCTGCTGCATGATAGATCGTTTTCATAATTTATCCTTTATTTTTAATTGGCTTGTTTAAGCTATGGTTCTATTATAATTGTTGACCATATATAGATAAATAGTGATTATTACAATTGACTATTCTTGTTATTAGAACAATAGAATAAAAAATTTATACGATAATACTTTCGCTATGATAAATGTCAGATGCTATGATAATTTGGCGTATCCACTTCTAACTATAAAGAGAGAATAATAATGTCAAACCTACATACTACGCATTACGATGTGATCGATAACAAAAGCCAAAATCGCTTTGAGATTCATATTGATGATCAGATTGCCTTTGAAGACTATGAGTTTTTTACCACATCACAAGGTGAGAAGGGTATTGAATATAAACACACTTTAGTACCAGAAGCGCTTAGTGGTCGCGGTATTGCAGGCTACTTAGTTAAAGTTATCTTAGATTGTGCAGCGGCTAGAAAACTGCGCGTTAAGCCGACTTGTCCTTACGTGAAGTCTTATATTGATAAGCATCCAGAATATCAAGCTAATTCAGTATTTCATTATGCTACTCCCTAAAGTAGAAGCTCCAGACATTTAAATTACCTTCAATAAAAAAGCAATGTTAAATAAAAAAGCCATGACGAATAATCATGGCTTTTACGGTTAATGACAGTAGATGAAAATGTAAAACTTTAATTAGCCGATATGCTGTAAAAACTCTGGTTTGCGAGCCAACACTGATAAGTACAGCACAGGGATGACGAATAAACCAACCGCCCAATAACTCAGCTGTACATATAATAACGCACCTAATAGTGCACCAACAACGAAGCTGATGACTAATGCTGAGCTATTTGCTAGTTTTCTAGCATTATCAGGCGTTCTATTGGCTAAGTAATCGGTAAGTCCAATACCTAACTGGGTCGTATTTCCAGTCATTAATACGGTAGGGCTCATGCCTTTAATGACAGTTTTGCTCGCCGTATTACGAATGGCAAGGGCTGTTAATCCCAATCCACCTGTCAAAGCGACGTTAAGACTATCGGCATCGGTAAAGGGCTCAAAAGACAACCCTGCTACCATAAAGGCGCTCAAAAAAAGCGCTTCTGCCAAAAATAAATGACTCAGTACTAATGTCTGCTTGCGGCTATGATCGATATATAGCTTAGTCACAACTACGGTTATTATAAATAATGGCACTGAGGCTAGTTTTATCCACAAGCCATCCTCACCTTTAACCAAACCGCTACCTGCCAGCACTAAGTTACCCGTGACATGAGCGGTAAAAAAGCCAAATAAAGTGATGAAGCCAATCGTATCAATCGCTCCACCAACTATCGTTAATAGTATAGGCGCTTGATAGAGTTGCCAAAAGCTTGGAGGCTTATCACCCATAGTATAGGCCTTACTATCATCTGTGCTCTTATTCACTAGAATGTCCAGCAAATAGCACAAACGCATCGACAAACCTTTGCAGATATTTTTGTGTGCGCTCGCTAACACTGCCCTCATCATCTAAGCTGTCAGTAGCATTTCCTAAGTACACCTCAGGGCTGATCATCATTTGTGCCGATAGCATTTGCATGCTTTTACGCACATCTAAACCACTATCTCTAGCACCATAAGTACTAGGTGATGCTGTCACTACCGCTACTTTTTTAGCTGTCCAAATACTTTCTTTATATGGACGCGAGGCGATATCGATGACATTTTTTAAGGCAGCCGGCATGGTCCGATTATGCTCTGGAGTGACAATCAATACCGCATCAGCAGCTTTTAGTTGTTTACGGACACGCTCATAGCTATCAATTGTCGTCTCATCAAAATCTTGATTATAGACAGGCAAATCGGCAATGCGTACTTCTTCTACATTTATGCCATCAGGCATTTGCGAGACCATAAGTTCTGCAAACTTACGATTGATAGACTCTTTTCGCAAACTACCGATAATTAGTGCGATGTTCAAAGGTGCGCTCATAGCGACTCCTTAGTGATGATAATAAAGCGACAGTAACTATACTATACGTCTTACTTATGACGGTTATCAATTGAATAAGCACCAGCACCGTGCGCGAAGATCATCAAGAAACCACCTGCCATTGCGATATTTTTCATAAAAGGATTCATTTGCGATTCATCTATCCAGAACTGATGGAAAATTAGTGCTGATATAATGTTAAATCCAACCAGTAAAATAGCAACGAAACGCGCTTTGAAACCAAAGAGAATAGCGAGGCCGCCGAAAAGTTCAACCGCGATAACCAGTGGCAATAACATCCCAGGCACACCCATCGACTCCATATAACCTTGAGTGGCCGCGTAGCCGGTAATTTTAGTAAAGCCTGAAAAGATAAAAATCATTGATAAAAACAGGCGTCCAATTGGTGCGCTTAACGCTTGTAGTTTGTCCATGGGGTTTCTCCAGTAATAGAATATTTTTTTAAGATTTTATTTGATTATGAGACGGTGCTATTGTATTCGTTGCTTATAACTAGATAAACCGTAATAATCACAAATGTAAGTTCTTATTTAGAGAACAATTAAGAGGTGGTTCACATGGGACAATTAGAAGATATGGCAATGTTTGTGCGTGTTGTCGAAGCAGGCAGTATTACCAAAGCTGCCGAGCAACTGAACATCGCGAAATCTGCAGTAAGCCGACGTTTAAAAGAGTTAGAGACGCGTTTGGGCAGTCAACTGATTAGCCGAACCACGCGTCAATCAAACTTAACCCAAGCTGGTGAGCAGTATTATCAAAAGGTGCACCATATACTCAGTGAAGTGGATGCGCTGAATGAAGAAACGAGTGGTACTCCGACGCGTATCGAAGGGACATTAAAGATGACTGCGCCACTGTCCTTTGGTTTAATGCATTTAAACGATGTCATCGATGAATACGCCAATCAGCATCCTGAGTTAAATTTTGAGCTGGATTTTTCTGATCGGCATACTGATTTGATTGAGGAAGGGTTCGAGTTAGCGATTCGTATTAGAGAGTTGCAAGATTCCAGTTATCAAGCCAAACGTCTAGCACTGATTCGTTATGCGTTATGCGCCAGTCCCGAATATTTAGAGAGGATGGGTACGCCAAAGACTTTTGACGATCTGTCAGAACATGAGTTTTTACAATATGGTATGAGCAAATCTAGCACGATAGAACTGATAGATGAGCAAGGTAAGAAGCATCAAGTCGCCGTAAACGGTAAAATCAAAGCCAATAATGGGGACTTTTTGCGGGAGATGGCAGTCAAAGGTCATGGTATTGCTTTTCTGCCAACTTTTATTACCTATCAAGCCTTAATCAGCGGTGAGCTTGTGCCTATCCTGCAGCAGTATCAATTACCCACTTTAAACGCTTATGCGGTCTACCCGAAAAATCGATTTTTGTCGCAGCGTTGCCGTTATCTCATTGATTTTATTGCCGAGCGTTTTGGTGATAATCCGTACTGGGATAATTTTTAATAGGTTCTGCTTCAGCGAACTCGGTAGTATTTTAAATTCGCTATAAACCTTAAAACAATACTGCTAGTATTATTTTAAGGTATCCATCAGTCATAAGGAGATGCAACATGGATTTAACATCACTCGGCATGAAAGCCATTCACGACTTTGATAACGTTCGCCAAAGCCCGTTACCACAGGAGCGCTTGAGCGCTGCACGAAAAATAGCCAGCGCATTTAGAGAGCGCTTTATGGACGAGCCGCAGGTACAGTTTTATCAAAGCGCGGATATGGTCAGAGTTCCTTATCCAACTTGGTACGCTTATAGTGGCGTCTATACCCAAAGCACTTATAAGTTCCCCTATATCCATATCCTAAACCGCATTTTTATCGTGCAGTACCATGACTTTTCGGGCAAATTAAAAACCTTGTTGTTTTCTCCATCAGATATTGAAGCTGACCGCGAGACGCCTTTTTTTAAACGCTTAACAGACAAAATGCCAAGCTGGTCACCGCTTGAGAGTGTTGTGGCTCCTATCATCCGTGATGTGGCGGGTGCCTTAGCAGAAATTGGTTTAACGCCCGCTGATATTGACTATATCAGTTACGACCACCTGCATACTCAAGATGTACGTCAATGGCTTGGCAGCACAGATAGAGATCCTTATTTCCCAAACGCCAAACTGTTGGTACACGAAAAAGAGTGGCAAAGTGTACAAGGATTATTGCCCGTACAAGCAGAGTGGTATTGCCCAAATGGCATTGATGGCGTCGATCCTGATAAAGTCATCACCTTCACCAGTAGCCTCCATTTAGGGGAAGGTTTGGCCTTAATTCATACTCCAGGGCATACCGAAGGTAATCATTCATTAGTTGCTCGCGTACCCGATGGTATTCGCGTCACTTCAGAGAATGGAGTTGGCGCAGATGCTTATGCACCGAAGAACTCTAAAGTTAATGCCATTCGTCGATATGCCAAGCAGACAGGTATGGAGGTCATCTTAAATGGGAATACGCTAGAGGATAGTACCGATCAATATATCTCTATGGTGATAGAAAAAACCATTGCTGGTCCTTCAAAGAACCCCGATTTCCCTAATTGCGCCTCAAGTAGCGAAGCGACGCCTTATTGGTTGATTCCTGGGCACAAAGTCAGTCATCTGATTGGTGAAGCAAAATTTGGCAGCTTGAATACAGGCTCGTTGAAACATAGCGCCTTACAGAAGGAAAACGCTTGATGGGTTATTTTTCTAATAGCTACTTTGCTAAAAAAACGGTTTATATTACGGGTGCCGCATCAGGTATCGGCTTTGAGACTGCTAGGCAACTGATTCAACAAGGTGCCAATTTGGTATTGTTTGATGTACAAGCACTTGATGAAGCCGTAGTAATACTAGAAGACTTGAATAAAAATAACGCTTCCATTGTCAGTTATCAGTTAGATGTCACCGATGCGGATATGACAGTCAAGCAAATGGCTGATGCCGCCAGTAAGCAGTCGCCTGATATCTTAATGCATTTTGTCGGAATTACAGGACCTTGGACTTTTGATGACATGAGCCAAGCGCAATTCGAGCGTGTTATTAATATCAATCTATTTGGTACTCGCAACGTTTTGGCTGCTGTACGACCGTTCTTATCACGTGGCGATCAAGTCATGGTTACCGCTTCGATGGCCTCTTTCACTGGAAGTTACGGCTACAGCTCTTATAGTGCCTCAAAATTCGCCATTTGGGGCATGATGCAATCCATCAGTTTTGAGTGGCAACCTCACGGTATTGATATCACTATTTTTGCCCCACCGCCAATCGATACGCCGTTGACTCAAGCTGAGGTAGGCGTGATGGCAAAAGCTGGGGTCGGTATGAAAAAGCTGGCCGGTGAGTTAAAAATTGAAGATGCGGTCAAATCCATGCTAAAAGGCGTAGAAAAACGACAATTTTTAGTCGTGCCTGGTTTCATGGCAAATATCATACGACTGCAATTGCGATTTTTTCCAATCAGCTGGGTCAATTGGATAGGCAACAAAACCGTGGCTTTTTCGCTAAAAAAATAATATCCTCAAAAAATTTAGGTAAGCGAAATATAAATCATGATCCCTATTACCGTACCTGCCATTAATAAGATTTATGCCCGCGATCCCAATGAACCCCATCGACCCTCAACTACTCTAGAGTTGTTGTTTGATTTAGTCTACGTCATTGCAGTTGCCGCAGCGGCTAGCGGACTATATCAGCGCTTACTTGAGCATGATTTTTCAGGATTTCTAACCTTTATTATCGCCTTTTTTATCCTATGGAATGCTTGGACGAGCTTTACCTGGTTTGCTTCTGGCTACGATCCTGATGATTGGTACTATCGTCTTTCAGTGTTGCTGCAAATGTTTGGCTCATTAATGATTGCAGCCAACATCAATCAGTTTTTCGAGCAAGGATTAACATGGATAGGAGTCACTGGTTATGCGATCATGCGATTGGCAAGCTGTAGCCAGTGGTGGCGAGTTTATCAGCAAGTTGAAGGCCATAAGCGGGTAGCGGGTCGCAGTATTATTGGCTTATTAACGCTACAAAGCGTTTGGATACTTTGGTTGTTTCTTCCTGCTTCGATACAAACGCCTGCGTTGTTTTTATTTATAATCGCTGAATTATTAATGCCATTATGGGCACGAGCCGCACAAAGTCTTAACTGGCATCCCCATCATATTGCCGAGCGTTACGGTCTGTTAACCATTATCGTATTAGGTGAAGGGGTTTTAGGCGTTAGCAATAACATTCAGTATTTTTTGGTCAACTCGGATTCTGCCGCTAGCGTGATTATTTTATTAGGCTCAAGCCTAGTCGCCTTAGTTTTTTCCCTTTGGTGGCTGTACTTTACCATTCCTTTTGGCACTATTTTAAATAACGAGCGCCGCCGTTATGATCTGTTCTTATTTGGCTACGGTCACTTTTTTGTCTTTGCAGCGCTTGCGGCATCGGGCAGTGCCCTCAATTTAGTCACTGACGCGCGCGCAGATACTGCCAATCGTATGGTCACCCAGCCTTACGCCATGGGGCTATTGATGATGATGCTACTGGCATTTTTAGTGACCTTAACCTATCTTCGAGCCTTAATGTGCCGCAAATCAAGCTACAACATGATCGCGCTTGTTTTGGCAATCATCATTATTGGACTTAGCTATATCCTAGTTACGCAGGGATTAGCCATTACCTACGGCATTTGGCTCAGTATTCTCGCGCCTGCCGTTATGACGTGGTACTTTTATCAAGACAATAAGCGATGGCAAAAAACCCCAGTTAATATCGCTTAAAACCAACAAAGTGTAGCAAAATTTAACATCAATAATTTTAGTTTGCGATACCATAGCTTTTTTTAATGAATCATATTTAATGACTTACAACCACAAACATAAGGACCATCATGAAAAAATTACTAGTAGCGATTCCTGCCGTATTATTACTAGCCGCTTGTGCTACAAACGCGCCTGTCACTGGTAACCATCAAGCCAATATGGTGACCATGACTTGTGAAGACGGTGGTCAAGTGTTGGCAGCTTACTCAAATAAGGGTCAAATGGCTAATCTAAACGTGAGCTTGCCCAAAATTGGCTTAAATAATCAAAAAATGACGCTCAATCAAGCGGTATCAGGTTCAGGCGCACGTTATGTCAATAACGCTGACCCTAAAGTAAGTTATGAGTGGCACACCAAAGCGGATTATGGTGTTATGAGCGTAGGCATGGCAAATGGTCAGACATATAGCGTCAACTGTAAAATATAAGTATTGATATTAATGCTATCTAATTAAAAGGTCTCGCTACTGTAAATACAGCAACGAGACCTTTTTTTGATTATGCAATCTTTCTGTTTAGATGATTCCTTATTTAGGGACTTCGTCTTTAGAATGCTATTGATTGTTAAGGGATAATCTTATCGCTAAGTAGCTTTGCTTGTTTAATCAAAGTATCTCTTGTTTTATCAAGTAGCTCTGCACAGTGTTTAAGAAGAAAGGTATTTTTTTTTGCTGACTGACTTTCATCACCAAATATTTTGTTCCACATATCACTGTCATATTCTTGAGTAAGCCGTTTAAGCTCTGGATACATAATACCTGGCTTTGAAAGTGAAAGAGTAGAAATTGCCCTAATATAATCCATATATATAAAGTTTATTACGTCTTGATCAAACTGATCTTGAATTCTTTTTTTTACTCTCTTTACCTGTTCATCAGTTTTATTCTTTGTATCATAGCCTTGAGATGTTGTATAACTTAGAATCACAGTATTATCATTAGAAATATCATTTAGATCAAAAATTGGAGAAAAACAGCCTCCGATGATTTCGTATGAACCGTCTTTAAATATGACAGAGATATTATGAACAGGTATCTCAACTCTGCTGCCGAAATAGTTAGATACGTTTTTGAGGTAGGCACTCTTATCACTAATAATATAGGCGTTCATCATTACTTGATGAAGCTTCCTGGTTAAAGGATGGAATTTCACAGTTGAGTTGCTATTTAAACTAATCGTTTTAGCAGATAGCTTCATAATATTGGCCCTTGATTAGATTTGATTCTCTTTCCTATCATAATGAATACATAGTGACAAAATATTTGTATTGTCCTCACATTCCACTGCTTTATAGGGATAACAGAGTTTTCTCTATTTTGAATTCTTGTAACTTCAGTTTGACTAGCGAGAGATAGCTCTACTCGAATCTGCTTTTGATTTTGGTAAAAGTTCTTTTCTTGCTCATTATCCATATTTCTTTTCTGCGAAATGGCTATAACTTTTAAAGAATCGTCCCAAGCATTCTGATCTTTTTCGGAAGCTTGTGCATAGTTGTAGTAGCTCAGTCGAATATCTTTTTTATAGACTAGTTTACAAATAACTTGGAGGTAGTTATAGAGGTCTACTGCGCAGTTGAATATGATAAAATTTTTATTATATTGAGAATGAGTAAGTGTATGATATATAAATTGATAGATAAGTTTTTTGTCATCACTCTCTAAATAAAGGCTACGAAATTTTTCCGTCATTCGCATCATGATTTTTCTATCATCATCATACCTGTCCTTAATAGGTAATAAGCCTCCTTTATTGTTGATATCAAATAACCTAGGGTTACCTTTCCTAGTTTGAAACTCTGAAGCGTCTCTTAGACGTTTTGCATTGTGATGCCATGTTTCAAAAGTTTCTTGACTGATATCATAGATATGCATGAGGTTCTCATAATCATCTTTCTGAGTATAAGCTTCAAGAACTTGATGTACTTCATCGAAAGAATACCTCTTAACTTTTACAATTTTGTCATCAAATTCATTATTAAGTATTTTACTATGCATAGGTTGCAGAAAATAAGGCAGTTTAAGCTTATCAATAAGATATTCATTTATTTTCAAATGCATATTTTCAGTTTCAAATTTTTGTCTTCTCGGTATTTTTAGTATCTGATTGTGCTTCACAGATAGCTTGAAATTGGTCTGCCATAATAATAATCCCAACTGAATGTCCGTAAAATGTACATATGATGAAAATGTCGTACTTGGAGTAGCGTGCCCTGCTATTCCTGCCAAAGCATATATTTTCTTGTATGCAAGACTGGTCTCAAAATGATTTATAATGCTAGCAGCCTGAGCTGATTCGTAGGGTAGCAAGCTTTTTAAAAACGTTGCACTTGGATGGCCATTAAATTGATAGTCTTTATCATATAAAAATGACATTAACTGAAAATTAGTCAGACAACTATGGCGTAGATGGTGTGTAGTAAGATAGCTTAAGCCAGTAACCTCTTTTATAAGATGAGTAAGCATTTTTGATATTGTTTGAGCGTTGTAAGACATGCCATCTTGGCTGGCTATAAGCGTTTGACCTTTATCGCCTGAACGTTTAATGTAAACACGCTTAATTAACTTAATATCAGATTCTGTTAATAGTTGTGCAAGTAATACACGACGTAAAGCAGAGAGGCTTTTATTGTTTCCAAATTTATTATTTCTAATCTCTAGATAATTCTGAGTTTCGGCTACATCACGCAATCTTATTTTAACTATTTCACCAATTCTCAGCCCGCACCGATGTCCTAATATTAACGCTAAGCTCAAAGCCTGTTTTTCATCTACATTTGTAGTAAGGCTATCAATCTTATCAAGTATAGCTTGGAACATTTGCTCTGATATATAACCAACTTTATGATGGGGTTTATCGCTTGTAATCAAT
Organism: Psychrobacter sp. UBA6766; assembly: GCF_002453355.1. Classification (GTDB taxonomy): domain Bacteria; phylum Pseudomonadota; class Gammaproteobacteria; order Pseudomonadales; family Moraxellaceae; genus Psychrobacter. The sequence goes on from NZ_DKGQ01000002.1 coordinate 34,782, forward strand.
GGAGCTATAGGTTTTATATGGTAGTGTTTAACCATGTATTGGTGTATTTCATTAATTAATGTAGCGACTGAATTCCTTGCTTTTATGGTCTTACTGAGTTCAATCATCTCACTGTATAGCATTATAAAGTCTTCTTCCTGATAACTTTCTAGATTTGTGTCTTGAGTAAGAGCTAGCCAACGACTAGTGATAGTATTACTATAGGTTTGAACACTGCTTACTTTACAGGTACGTGCTTTTAATAATAGCCAGCCAACTATTGCCTTTTCTTGTAAAGAGCTTTGACCGCTTTTTAATCGATTATAAATTTTATCTAGCTCTTCGATTACTTTCTTTTCAGATAATTTAGCATTGTTGTCTTTAATATCTTTTCTAAGTAACTTCGCTATCTCTACTACTAAGCGAGGACTGCCTTCTAAATGACTATCACTGTCCATGTTAGTCAAATTGCTATTAAATTCTTCTTGTTTCTGATTTTCATTATGTTGAATATTATAAATCAGAGACTGCCAATTGGATGTTGCCAAGCTATAGGTGTTTTCTTTACCCGTTATAATGTACCAAGTATGTTCAGGGAGATCGAAGAAGAAGTGATTTTCTAGCACATAGACTGCACCCATCAAAAAACGTTTCAAACCAAGTTCTATATTATTCCCCTGATTTGCTTGTATCAGTTGTATGCTTTGATACCGTTTGTATATTGTGAGATTTCTAGCACGATCGATAACGGTATTTTTCTGCTCTTTGTTATAAGACTGGATAATATGAGCTGATAGTGGAGAAATAAAAACCTGTGCTTGATGAACCGCTTCTGACGCTTTATAAGTATTTGTATGATAAGCCTTGTCCTTGACGATCACAGTAATAGTTGGCAAACCTGAAATTTGTTCAATTTTTAAACATTTCCCAATTACTTGATCCAATATCTCCTGTAGTACAGGAGCCTTTAGGATTGCACTGTGAAAGATTAGAGTGAATAAGATATCACTTACAGTTATATCAACAGTTTTTTTATTTTCTAAACCTTTAGCCCAGTTTAGATAAAAATCTAGTACACGCTTACCATCATTGAACCATTCTTGTGTACGAAAAGATTTGGCACGAGATGATTGAATGATAAGTTTAGGAAAACCTATATCAATATTTTCATCTTCTATTCGACTTTGACAGTATTTTACGGCGTGATTGTATGATGTAGAATATCTCTTAACATCTTTAAAATATTTATTAGTGGATAAATTAGTATCAAACTTTAGCCACATCAGGTCAAACGCTCGCTGTTTATCTTCAGAAGCTGCAATTCTTGTCAGGTCGATGTGTTTGTCTATTAGTTCGCAAGCTAACGAAAAGCGCTTTTCTTCTAGTTTATCTCGTTTTTCTTCTCGTATCTTAATACCAGATTTTTTTTGACGTGCCATCCTTAGCGCTCCAATTGAATGACTGTAAAGCCAATACCTTTGATAAGTTCATCTAGTGTATTTGCAAACTCTCTAAGTTCAGATTGTTTCAAACCGCTAAAAGGATCATAAAAGCTGAATCCCAGTTCATCAGAATGTCCCATCCAAGCACTAATAACGTCATATCCAATAGATTTTTCATTGAAGTCTGAGTTGTATGAATATTTGCCGATGTATATATTTTTTAGCGAGCGTATAAAATGTCGATGCCAATTAAGAGGTAGCGATATATATTGTGACATTCGCTCTTTTATGAATACTTTGTTTAACTTTAACTGAATAACAGTATTGGTTATCTCATCTAATTTTAGATAACTTATCAGTCCAATATGACTATCCAAAATGCCCATGTATATTTGACCAATATTACTTCCTAACTTATTAAATAGAATGCCATTACTTTTAATAAATTTTTCATACTCATTGATTTGCTGACATACGGTGTGTGGTAGATAGATTAATCTGCCGATAGTGTCATCTTGCATTTCCTTATCGCTAATAAAATAGACTCCAGTTCTGGTATCTATATCTGACAACCTGCCAAATGGCTCAGTAACAGGTCGATAACCACTTGCAACAGACATCAAAACATATAGATAGTCCATAAAGCTGTTATGAAGATAAACCAATGAATTCAAGCTACTTAATTTTAAACCTGCAATGGCGACTTCTAATTTTTGTCTTAGTTTAACCACGATCTCTTCTAGTCTAAATTCATTAACAGCTAATGCACTCCCTATAGTCTTATCCCAATAATCTGTTAATGTTTCATCGGGTAGTTCAAAAAGCATATATAATTTAGTTTGATTTGGCTCATCCTTATTTTCAAGTAGCCCTATCAAGTGATCCATATATAGTCAAGCCCACCTAA
>NZ_DKGQ01000040.1:0-33324 GCF_002453355.1 Psychrobacter sp. UBA6766
CCATGGGTATTTCCTCTTTATTTGGGGTCAGATATTTAACTGCTAAGAATACGCAAGCTAAATGATATAGACCACATTAAGATAAGTGTTAAAAGGTTGCACATACAATGTGCAGATATTATAAGAAAATCGCGACCAATAACAAGTCTTTTAACCAATTATTGGCGCAATCTCTACGGACAATAGAGAGATTGACTCAATATTGTCCTATTAATACGTAATATTTACTCGTCTTCATCTTTAGAATTGAATTTAGAGATGATAGATTCTGCAACTGATTTTGGAATCTCAGCGTATTTTTGGAATTCCATTGAATAGGTTGCACGGCCTTGCGACATTGAACGCATTTGCGTGGCGTAACCAAACATTTCTGCTAATGGTACTTCTGCACGGATCTGCTTCGTGCCACCAGGTAAGTCTTCCATACCTTGAACCATACCACGGCGGCGGTTTAAATCGCCCATGATATCGCCCATGTAGTCTTCAGGCGTTTCAACTTCTACTTTCATTACTGGCTCAAGTAGGGTTGGGTTTGCCGCCATGAAGCCTTTACGGAATGCGATAGAACCAGCCATTTTAAATGATAACTCATCCGAGTCAACATCATGGTAAGAACCATCATACAAGGTCGCTTTAACGCCAACAACTGGGTAACCTGCAAGAACGCCGTTTTTCATGCGCTCTTGGATACCTTTATCGACTGCACCGTGGAATTCTTTTGGTACGGTACCACCAACAACTTCTTCAGAGAATTCATAGAGAACGTCGCCCGCTGGATCCATAGGCTCAAGACGTAACCAAACGTGACCGAATTTACCACGACCACCAGTCTGACGAACGAATTTACCTTCTTGCTCAACCACGTTACGAATCGTTTCACGATAAGCAACCTGCGGCGCACCGATGTTTGCTTCAACGTTAAACTCACGCTTCATACGGTCAACAAGAATCTCTAGATGCAGCTCACCCATACCACTGATGATGGTCTGACCAGATTCTTCGTCAGTATGGACGCGGAATGATGGATCTTCTTTTGCCAAACGGCCCAAAGCGATAGACATTTTTTCTTGGTCAGCTTTGGTCTTAGGTTCAACAGCTAGAGAGATAACTGGATCTGGGAATTCCATACGCTCTAGAGTGATGACGTTGTTTTCGTCACATAGCGTATCACCAGTAGTTACGTCTTTCATACCAACTAAGGCTGCAATATCACCCGTGCTGATTTCTTGTAGCTCTACCTGAGCATCTGCCATCATCTGAACGATACGGCCAACACGCTCGCGCTTCATTTTAACAGGGTTATAAACGCTACTACCTTGTTTTAGAACACCTGAATACACACGAACGAAGGTTAAGTTACCAACGAACTTGTCGTTCATGATTTTGAACGCTAGTGCTGCGAACGGCGCGTCATCAGAGGCTTCACGCGTACCTTCAGTTTCGTCTTTGTCGTCAAGGATACCGCGGATAGCAGGAACGTCCATTGGCGCAGGTAGATACTGAATAACGGCGTCCAACATCTTTTGAACACCTTTGTTTTTAAAGGCAGTACCACAAAGCAGTGGAATGATTTCGTTGTCGATGGTCAATTGACGAATAGCGTCGTTGATCTGCTCTACCGTCAATTCGCCATTTTCAAGATACTCATTCATGAGTTCTTCTGAGGCTTCAGCAGCGTTTTCTACTAGATACTCACGGTACTCTTCCGCTTTTTCTTGTAGTTCAGTTGGGATTTCGCGCTCTTCGTACTTCATCCCTTGAGACGCTTCGTCCCAATAGATGGCTTTCATGGTCACAAGATCTACAACGCCTTCAAAGTCGTCTTCTTTACCAATTGGAATAACCAATGGTACTGGCTTGCCGCCTAGACGAGTTTTGATTTGTTCTACCACACGGTAGAAATCAGCACCAACACGGTCCATTTTGTTAATGAACGCTAAGCGTGGTACTTTATATTTGTTTGCTTGACGCCATACGGTTTCAGACTGTGGCTGAACCCCGCCTACCGCGCAATAAACCATACAAGCGCCATCAAGAACACGCATAGAACGCTCAACTTCAATCGTGAAGTCAACGTGACCTGGGGTGTCAATGATGTTGATACGGTGTTCAGGGAACTGCTTTGCCATTCCTGACCAAAAACAAGTCGTCGCCGCAGAAGCAATGGTAATACCGCGCTCTTGTTCTTGCTCCATAAAGTCCATGGTAGCTGCACCATCATGGGTTTCGCCAAGCTTGTGGCTAACACCGGTATAGAACAAAACACGCTCAGTAGTGGTCGTCTTACCAGCATCAATGTGCGCTGAGATACCAATATTGCGATAGCGCTTTAGGGGAGTTTTACGAGCCATAGTGTTTTCCTAGGGAAATTCGTGTATATATTAATGTGTTGTGTCTCTACCTCATACTCTATGACAAAGCCATGAGACCATGAACTTTGTTATATTACTTACTGTTTATTGGGCCAAATACGGACAAAAAAAGAGCAAATATTAAGAATAGTGCGGCATCAAATTTAGGAGACTTCTTTTAAGCGGTGCATATTTTTTGCAGGCTTTATAGAAAAGCATCCCTTACAAAACAGCATCTTGACAGATGTCCGCCATCTAGAATATTTAACGTTTTCTCAGCTTTTGAGGAAAAATTAAACAACCCAATAATGATGGCGGCAATCAATAGAATAAATCAACAATATAAGGATTAACTGATCGAAACTGTTAATCCTAAGCACCTAAGCCAGCTTTAAAAATAAAGCCAGCTTAGAAACGGTAATGAGAGAATGCTTTGTTAGCATCTGCCATGCGGTGAACTTCATCACGCTTCTTCATAGCATTACCTTTACCATCAGCAGCATCATTCAATTCGCCTGCAAGACGCAAAGCCATTGATTTTTCAGAACGCTTAGCAGCAGCTTCAGCTAACCAACGCATAGCCAAGGCAGTACGACGGGAGGGGCGTACTTCCATTGGTACTTGATAGGTTGCACCACCAACACGGCGAGCTTTTACTTCGACCATTGGGCGGACATTTTCTAAAACTTCTTCAAAGAAAGCGACTGGATCTTCGATGTTGCGCTTTTGGCCTACTGTCTCAAGAGCCCCATAAACGATACGCTCAGCAGTAGATTTTTTACCATGGCTCATGACATGGTTGATGAATTTTGCAACAGTTTGGCTACCAAACTTAGGATCCGGTAGGATCTCACGGGCAGCAACGACGCGACGTCTTGGCATAATAATAATCCTTTTCTTCAGGAGTGTCTGACATTCACAATCTCGCACCAATTACGTATTGGATGGCGTTCTATCGAGTTGTCAGTCAGCCTTACTGCATAGCGGTATGTTATAACAATAAATTATTTATCTAATAAAAATATGGCTAACACCAGTCCCATGCACAGTTAATGGGTGATACAAATAAGCGTATTTAATGGCAATTAGCTATTAAACTTTAGGCTTCTTCGCACCGTATTTAGAACGACCTTGTTTACGGTCTTTTACGCCTGCGCAGTCAAGTGCACCACGAACGGTGTGATAACGAACACCTGGTAGATCTTTTACACGACCACCACGGATAAGAACAACACTGTGCTCTTGTAAGTTATGACCTTCGCCGCCGATATAGCTTGATACTTCATAGCCTGAAGTCAAACGAACACGACATACTTTACGCATGGCTGAGTTAGGTTTTTTAGGGGTAGTCGTATATACGCGAGTACATACACCACGGCGTTGTGGGCACGCTTCCAACGCAGGAACTTTTGATTTTTCCTTGATGGTTTTGCGACCTTTACGAATCAATTGGTTAGTTGTTGCCATAAGGCATCCTTCTCCCGTTTGGTATAAAACAAAAAAATGGGCCAATGCACCAAAGATCTGACATTAACGACAGATTTCGGAACACCCATTTTTAGGACAGTGTATTATAAAGAGTTGTTACTGCTATTTCAACCACTTATGAGCGGTTGTCCTTTACAATATTCGATAGATATGCATGAGCAAAGATTGTAGCAGACTTAATGGTAAGCAACAGATTTTAAGATGAGCAATTGTTTCATTGCAAGATGGTAAAATCGATGTTCCATATTAATGGAGTTGGTCGTTTATTTTTCAAGGCAATATTTGAAGTTTAGATACTTTTTTAGCCTTAAAGCCCCTTCATAAAAAAGACATATTTATAAAAAAGCATACTCATAAAAAGGCATAAGCCTATTTATATCAGCTTATGCCTTCGATCTTTATACAGTAAATTACAGCTAAAACGCTTTAGACTAAATCGTTAATCTTTTTTACTTGCCTGAGCCTTTTTGTAGTTTTCATCTACTGACTCTTCATCCGTGGTTTTTGACACCGGCTCTGAGGCGGCTTTTACTTCGCTTTCTGTTTCATCAGCTTTAGATTTATCGTCGTCAGTCTTAGATTTGTTGTTTTCAGCTTTGGTTTTATCGTCTTTAGCCTTATCAGTGTCTTTTTTTGCATTGTCAGATTTAGGGCTTTGCTCTTCATCCTTACTATCAGTTTTCTTCTTCACCTGCGCTTCGCTACTGCTATCATCAGTAATGCTACGATTAGCAAGCTTGGCATCTGGGGCAAATGTTGCTTGTGCTACGCCAATCACTTCATCAATCAGCTGACTGTTGTAACGCATACCAACGATGACGGCAGTGGCCGGTAGAAAGCGGCGCACCCATGATAAGTTGATGTTATCTAAGTTAATGCCAATTTGGCTGGCTATATTATCTACTTGTTCGGCATAAAAATTGACGTTTTTATTTTTCAGACCAAGATTTTTCAGCTCATTATGTAAACCATTGCTTTGCGCATTATCAAGCAAGCCTTTACCAATGCCAATACCTGCTAGTAAGGCTTGTTTTTCTTGCATTTTGCTCAAGTCAGCATTGGCAAGCAACTCATAAGCCATCTTAACGCCTTGCTTGCCCGTTAACGGCTTATTATAAACCGCACCCAATTGATAAACCGTACGTAATGACACCAGTAACAACCACAAAGTATCGGCGAGTAATCCTGGTAGGCCTGCTAACCCTGTCAAGCCGCCTAACGTCGCCAAGGCACGGTTCTGATTGGCAATGTCAGTAGCCAGCGCATAACGCTCTTCGTCATCCAAGTTTGCAATATTAGCAAAGCGATGTTGATTTGGCAGATCAATTTGGCTCCAGCTCGCAGCAAGCTTGGCAATTTGAGCAAAAGCGCCATCGACCGTCGAATCAAATAGGCTATTTGGCACTACTTTTTTGGCAAATTTACCATAAGTAGCAAAGCGCGTGCCCAATAACTGCTGCGTTGCTTTTAGCGTTTGTTCGCGGAACAAATCCTGCTGATAATCTTCATCGCCTAGATTTACCGCTTTAAATTGTTGCGGTTTGCCTGTTTTGGCATTAACGCTATCAATCATCGCGCCCATACGTTCTAGATTATTACGTGTAAAAGAGCCTACGGTACTGAGACCTTTAGAAAGAGTGCTACGCTTTTCCATCTGAATATCCTTAATAGAGTAATTGGTTATTTGTTATTAATATTTTTCATGAATACCTCTTCAATTTGAGGTCATTTTAGCCAACGCTGCTAACCACTGTCAGTGCCAACAATGTTATCACCACTGCCAGTTTTGTATCTAAAAGTAGCATTTATTCATAAAGTTGACGCAATTTTAGTATATAGCTAAATGCAGTTCAGCTGAAACGGGTTCGCACTATTTTCACTCACATTTTACTGCCTATTCAGTTTTCGTTCTACTCCAGAGCTTCGAAAAAGATCCAGCTCTTTTTAATAATAATCCTATTTAAAATAGACACCATTTTGTCGTTATTTTACACTTACGCCAAGATTTTAAACCGTCGATACGTTATGATATGCCATTATTCAAAGCACAGTTGTACTTTTATTTACCAATCAGCATTTTTGCCGCACAGCGCTTGTTTTTGTGCATTAAAATGGCTGTTAAATAAGCATTTAAAAGCCATTATTAATGGTAATTATCAAAAAATCGTTACTCATAAGGAATAGAATATGCGCCGCGTTGTTATCACTGGAGCAGGGATTGTCTCTTGTATCGGACATGATTTGGCGACTGTCACCGATGCTCTTAAACAAGGTCGCTCAGGCATTACATTCAATGAATCGTATGCTGAGCACGACTTTAAATCACAGGTTAGCGGCAGTATTGATCAATCAACGCTTGATACGTCGGGCATTGACCGTAAATTAAAACGTTTTTTTAGTGACGCCAGTCTCTATGCGTATGTCAGCGCTCTAAATGCTATTGAGCAGGCAGGTCTGTCTCTTGAAACCATTAACCATAACCCACGTGTAGGTGTAGTCGCAAGTTCAGGCGGCGCTTCAACCGAAAATATTGTCAATGCGGTCGATGCAATGCGCGAAAAAGGTCTGCGCGGTGTTGGTGCAATGGCGGTACCAAAAACCATGGGCAGCTCGGTGTCAGCGGCACTCGCGACAGGATTAAAAATCCAAGGTATTTCCTACTCTTTAACCTCTGCTTGCGCAACGTCAACGCACTGTATCGGTCATGCTGCTGAGCTTATTCAGCTTGGTAAAGCCGATGTCATACTGGCTGGCGGAAGTGAAGCTGAGAATTGGACGCAGTCGTGTATGTTTGATGCGATGGGTGCGGTCAGTACGCAATATAATGACACGCCGACGCTTGCTTCAAGAGCCTATGACAAAGACCGCGATGGCTTTGTGATCGCTGCTGGTGGCGCAATGGTGGTGGTTGAAAGTCTTGAACATGCCCAAGCACGCGGTGCCAATATTTTGGCTGAAATCGTCGGTTATGGCGCAAGCTCTGATGGTGCTGAAATGGTCGCGCCAAGTGGTGAAGGCGCCGTTCGCTGTATGCAGATAGCCCTTGCTGAAGCCGGTTTAGAAAGCGTTGACTATATCAATAGTCACGGTACCAGCACGCCATTAGGGGATATCACTGAGCTTAAAGCCATTGCTAAAGTATTTAATGATGATGTCAGTCAAGTGCCGCCTATTAGCTCAACCAAGTCGATGACCGGTCATAGCTTGGGAGCCGTTGGCGCACAAGAACTGATTTATTGCTTACTGATGCTGCAAGAAGGCTTTATTGCACCTAGTATCAATGTGCAAGAGCTAGACCCTGCGGCTAAAGGCTTTGATATTGTCACTGACAAGCGTGACGTTGAGCTTGAAACGCTTATGAGTAATAGTTTTGGCTTTGGTGGCACCAATGCGACCTTAATTATTAAAAGGTTTGACGCCTAACTATGCCCGTAGCAGCTTATAGTAAAACTGAGCAGAGAGTTTCTGCCCCATCGCCAGCTACTCATCCTAGTTGGCGTTTTGGTGGGCTGTCCGCCGCCGAATTAATGCCCCATTTACAGCGTTATGTGTACGCTCAAAATCCTAAAGCAAACTGGCAATTGGTTTGGCTGAATAACGACGGACGACCTGTGATTGGTTTATTACCAAAAGTAAGTTGGTCTGTTTATTATGCTAATCATGCGCAATACTCTGCTAAGCAAACCGCTTATCATGTCGTAAAAACCTGCCGTAATTTTAAACAAAATAAGAGTCATTCCAGCACGACAGCTACTATGAGTTATAGTGACTGGCAAGAGGAATTAATTGCTTATAGTCAGGATTATGACACTTATAATGATGACTCTATTTCAGTTAAAGAAGATAATCAGCAGCCAATTTACCACCATGGATTAATAGGTTTTATTGGTTACGATATTGCCGCTTATGAGCTGAGTCCAACTGCTACAATTGAGCTAGCAACCCAGCCTTGTGCCGTTCTAGGACACTACGATATTTATCTATCGCTAAACGCTGAGCAAACAAGCTGGCAGCTAAATATAAAAACCAGCTTAACGGACACTGATAGCGTTAGAAATCACGAGCAAAAAGATATACTGGTTAACAGGCTCATAGAACATTTAGATGACTTGGACAGTAAGTTATCTCATCAAAATTTAGAAAAACCAACACTTGAAGCGTCACCTCAAACGATGCCTTTACGATTAACAGCGCAATGGAAGAAACTCGATTATCAGCAAGCCTTTGATAAAACCCAAAACTATCTGAAACAAGGTGACTGCTATCAAATCAATCTCACCCAAGAATGGAAAGGTTCTTTTAATCAAAGTATCAGCAATAACGCTTCATTACCGAAGCTTATCGAATATTTGCCTGCCTTGCATCATGATACTAAAACGCCTTTCGCAGGATATTTAGCGATTAATGACATAAATAATGCGGTTAATAACAAAATATCTAATAATCAATTTGAATTATTAAGCTGCTCGCCTGAGTTATTTTTTACCTTTGTTAAAAACGAGAACACTGGCAAGCATCATATATGCACCAAACCTATTAAGGGTACGATGCCGCGCGGTCTAAATCCCGAACAAGATGATGCCTATAAACAACAACTTATCGACAGTGAAAAAGACCGCGCTGAAAATGTTATGATTGTCGATTTATTGCGTAATGATTTAGGGAAATACGCCAAAATCGGTAGCGTCAAAGTACCGAAATTATTTGCCATTGAAAGCTTTAGTAATGTACATCATATGGTCAGCACCATTACCGCTGAGCTAAAGACAGATACTCATCCTCTCGAAGTCCTATTTGGCAGTTTACCCGCAGGTTCTATCACAGGAACGCCAAAAAAACGCGCTGTCGAAATCATTGCTGAGTTGGAAAGAGCGCCGCGCGGTGCTTATTGTGGCACGATGGGTTATATGAACTTTGATGGTAGCGGCCAATGGAATGTCTTGATTCGAACCCTGCAAGCCAACACGTCATCAAATGATAAATTAGGAAAATCAGGTCAAATCAGTTTGTGGGCAGGCGGCGGAATTACCATTGCTTCTGACTATGATGCTGAGTATCAAGAGTGCCATGATAAAGTTGACAACCTACTCTCTATACTCTCTCAAGAAACATAATATCAAGCTAGGAATGCCTGCTTAACATGACGTTAGCAGGCTTTTTATTGATAAAGTTATGGCTATTCGACAGTTAACAGTTAACTCGCAATGCGCGATATTAATTGGCAACAGTTTCCGCTTCTGTCTGAAACACTTTTAATGCTTCTATTAAACGCTTATTTTGCTCTACCGTACCGACGGTAATTCGCAAATACTCACTGATGCGCGGCTTATCAAAATGACGCACGATAATACCCTGCTCGCGTAAAGCCGCTGCTACGCCACTGGCATTACCGTCTTTTGGACGCGTAAAAATAAAGTTCGCCTGCGATGGTAGCACATCATATTCCAAGGCCGTCAACTCTGCGCTGAGTGCTTGGCGTAAATCAATCACTTGCTGACAAGTCTGGGTAAAGTATTCGACATCTAAGATACTGGCGGTTGCCCCCGCTTGTGCCAACTTATCGAGCGGATAGCTGTTAAAGCTGTTTTTCATACGCGTTAACGCTTCGATTAATGATGGGTTAGCAAATGCCATTCCGACACGTAAGCCAGCAAGCGAGCGTGATTTTGAAAAGGTCTGGGTGACAAGAATATTATCGCACTCATTGATTAGGCTCACTGCTGATACTTCTGTATTTGAGCTACCTTCTTCTATTTGGGCAAAATCAATATAAGCTTCATCAATCACAATCACAGAATTTGAATGTTCACCAGCAAGCTTTCGAATATCAGCAAGGGATAACAATAATCCCGTTGGGGCATTAGGATTGGCAATGATAATGCCACTACAAGGCTGGCGATAGGCATCTGGACTGATACTAAAATCCGCTTCTAGCGCAATTTGCACCAGCTCAATACCAAAAGTTTGCGCGTAAACAGGATAAAAGCTATAACTGATATCAGGCGCTAAAACAGGGCGCTCTTTTAAGAAAAAACTGGCAAATACCAGCGCCAACACTTCATCCGAGCCATTACCAACGAACACTTGATTGATATCAAGGTTATATAACTCTGCCAATGCGGTACGCAAATCATCAGACTCAGGCGCAGGATATAATCGCAGCTCATCTGCTTGCTGTTGTAAAACTTTTGCAATTGCCTCGCCCACTTTTGGTGAGGGTGGAAATGGATTTTCGTTGGTATTTAATTTGCATAAATTTTCATGCTGAGGCTGCTCGCCCGGAACGTAAGGTGACAAATTACGCGCTTTAGATGACCAAAGTCTGGTGTCTATCTTTAACTCACTCATAAGTTATCCTACTCATTAGCCACATAAATTATTGAATGTAGATTATTAAGATTAAATTATTCAACTGTCTTATTAACTGTTTTACTGATAACGATAGCGGGCTGAGCGCGCATGGGCTTCTAAATCCTCACGCTGCGCTAAAACATCGGCAGTTTCAGCCAGCGGCTTACTACCCGCTTCACTACAATAAATAATCGATGATTTCTTTTGGAAGTCATAAACGCCAAGTGGCGAAGAGAAACGCGCAGTACCAGAGGTTGGCAACACATGATTGGGACCAGCACAGTAATCACCAATCGCTTCAGGCGTATGGCGTCCCATAAAGATAGCGCCAGCATGACGAACCTCATTAAGTAGCGCATCGGGGTTATCAACAGACAGCTCTAAATGTTCAGGCGCCACGCGATTAATCACATCCACACCTTGCTTGCGGTCTTTAACTAAAATAAGCGCGCCACGGTTTTTTAGCGAATCACGGGCGATATCGGCTTTTGGCAATTCTGCCAAGGCTTTTTCAATCTCAGCTGCCACTTCTTGAAGCTGTTGCTCACTAGTAGTCACAAAAATAGCTTGAGCGATACGGTCGTGCTCGGCCTGTGACAATAAATCCATTGCCAACCAATCAGCGCGATCTTGCTCCTCACCTTCTGCATAGACCAATACTTCAGAGGGACCGGCAATCATATCAATCCCAACTTGACCAAATACCGCACGCTTCGCCGCCGCAACATATTTATTACCAGGACCGGTTATTTTATCTACGGCTGGAATCGTTTCGGTACCGTATGCCAAAGCTGCAACCGCTTGTGCTCCGCCAATAGTAAAGACACGGTCAACTTGAGCCAAATGTGCGGCGGCCAATACCAATGGATTAAGCTCGCCTTTTGGCGCTGGCACGACCATAATTACCTCTTTGACGCCAGCCACTTTGGCAGGAATCGCATTCATCAATACAGAAGACGGATAAGAGGCCAAACCGCCGGGAACATAAATACCAACGCGATCAAGTGGCGTCACTTTTTGCCCTAAGCGATTACCAAGCTCATCTTCATATTGCCAAGTCTCTTGCACTTGGCGCTCATGAAACGCCTGAACCCGTGTCGCTGCCGTCGTCAAAGCCATTTTGACTGTCTTATCAAGATTGGCAAACGCGTCAGCAAGTGCGTCTTTAGACAGCTCTAACTCTTGTATCATCAATGCTGGATGCTGATCAAACTTCTGAGTCAATGCCAGTACCACGTTATCGCCACCATGACGTACATTATTAATGATATCGTCAACGGTTTTTAGTAATTCAACATCGTTGACGGTTTCAAAAGCAAGTAGCTGAGCCAGTTGACTGTCAAAATCCGCATCTTGGGTACTTAGTTGGCGCATGACTGAATCCTATGTTTGAGCATGAAAGTCGGCTATAAAGAATAAAAGAGATAAGAAAGCAAGTGAAGAATGCAAAAGTCTATATGCCAGTTTATTTGTGGGTAGCTACCTCAGATTATACTGAGCTTTTATTTTCTGGCAAGCAAACGTAATAAAACCAGTTTAGCACGCCATATCTATCCTAGAGCGCTAAACTGGTTTAAATTTTTGTATAACCGTACTTTATATTATCACTGATTAGCAGTGTATTATAAAAACGTTTTATAAATAATAAATAAATAATAATTTAAGAAGCGCTGGCAATACTGTCTTTAAAGCTGTCTAAAATCGGCTCAAGTAAGGCAAATTTGCGCTTATAGCTGACTTGATTGACGATAAGGCGTGACGACACATCACAAATATGGTCGCGCGCCTCAAGCCCATTGGCACGCAGCGTATTTCCGGTATCGACGACATCAACAATCAAGTCACCCAATCCAACCAAGGGCGCAAGCTCCATCGAACCATACAGCTTAATGACATCGACTTGCTGACCTTGGCTAGCAAAGTAAGCGCGGGCAACATTGACATATTTGGTCGCAATTCGCAGACGGCGATTTGGCAGCGGCGCGTCTTTTACGCCCGCCGTCATCAGCTTACATTGGGCAATTCGTAAATCTAATAATTCATAAACGTGATTAGCACCATGCTCGAGCAATACGTCTTTTCCCGCCACGCCAAAATCAGCCGCGCCGTGTTCAACGTAGGTTGGCACGTCACTGGCACGCAAAATTAAGACGCGCACATTTGGGTTTGAAGTTGGGAAAATAAGTTTTCGCGACGCTTCAGGGTCTTCTAACAGCTCAACGCCAGCAGCACGCAGCAAAGGCATGGTCTCTTCTAAAATACGACCTTTTGACAACGCCAGTGTTAAACCTGAAAACTCATCATTTACTTCGTTTAATAAACCATCATTTGGTAAGCTGTTGCTTGCTTCAGTCATAATGACTCTTGTCCGTGTACAGTTAGTTACTGCCATTAAATGGCGTTAGTAATTTATTTAATAATGGTTAATACCAATAATAACGGCTGAAGAGCCAGTCTAGTCATTCGTATTAATACGTTCGATATTAACCCCAAGCGCACGCAGTTTTTCTTCGACGTGCTCATAACCACGGTCAATGTGATAAATGCGATCAATCAAGCTCTCGCCTTCAGCAGAAGCCGCCGCCATGACCAGTGACATCGAAGCCCGCAAATCCGTTGCCATGACGGGCGCAGCAGTAAAATGCTCAACGCCTTTAACCACAGCCGTATGACCGTCTACTTGAATGGATGCCCCTAAACGGTTGAGTTCCGGCACGTGCATATAGCGATTTTCAAAGATATTTTCAATAAAGGTGCTGGTACCATCAGCGAGACAAGAAATCGCCATCACCTGCGCTTGCATATCGGTTGGGAAGCCTGGATGCGGCTGGGTACGGATATTAACCGGTAACGGACGGCCTTTCATTTGGGCGCGAATCCAATCATCACCCGTGGTGATAATCGCCCCCATGTCTTCAAATTTTTCTAATACTGGCGCTAATAAAAGCGCTGAAGTATTTTTAGTCAACACATCACCGCGCGTCATCAAAGCACCAGCAAGATAAGAGCCAGTTTCGATACGATCTGGCACGACCGAATACTCACAACCATGCAAGCGCTCAACGCCTTCGATGGTCATGGTTGCGGTTCCAATGCCACTTATTTTGGCGCCCATTGCCACCAGCATATTGGCCAAATCAACCACTTCTGGCTCAAGGGCACAGTTTCCTAGCACGGTGGTGCCTTTTGCCAATGCTGCCGCCATAATGACATTTTCAGTACCGCCGACCGTCACCATATCAAAGGAGAAGTTACAGCCAATCAGCTTGCCGCCTTTTGGCGCTTGGGCTTTGACATAACCATTCTCGACGCTAATCTCAGCACCCATGGCTTCAAAAGCTTTTAGATGTTGGTCGACAGGACGTGAACCAATAGCACAGCCGCCCGGCAAAGACACTTCGGCTTCGCCAAAGCGCGCCAGTAAAGGACCTAATACTAAAATCGAAGCGCGCATGGTTTTCACCAAATCATACGGCGCGTAAAAATTATCGATATTCTTCGTATCGCAAACGACAGTGTCGCCCTGCTTTTGAATATCAATGCCCATACCGCCAATCAATTCAATCAGGGTGCGCACATCTTGTAGTGATGGCACGTTGTGCAATGTCGTTGGGGTCTCGGCCAAAATCATAGCAGCGAGTAACGGTAGAGCGGCATTTTTGGCGCCTGAGATGGTGACTTCCCCTGCGATACGACTGCTTCCGGTGATTAAAAATTGGTCCATAAAGGTGACAACCTAGCGATAAGTATAAAAAAATATGAAAAACCAGAAATGATAAAACCAGCAATATCCATTGCCGGTGCGACACATTCTAGTCATAAATAAAAAGTGTTAGCCTTGAGATTGAACTTCCCATTCGGCTGGCGTTAACGCTTGAATATTAAGCGCATGGATATCACCGCTCGCAATTTTGTCATTTACCAAGGCGTAAACGGACTGCTGGCGTTGCACTGTGCGCTTGCCTTCAAAGCTGGCATCAACCACTCGTACATCAAACTTGGTACCTTGATTGGCAGCTTGAATAAAAGCATCTGGAAAATGAGTTTGTAAAAATGCAATCAAATCGTCAGCGTTCATGCTCATAGAATATTCTGCCTTAAGGGTTAAGTAGGTGGATACAAAGTTAGCCATTATAACAAGAGTTTGATCATCTTACATTACTGTCTTATACAACTGCACTTAACTATTTAAGCGTTTTATCCAAATAGCTAAGCACTTGTGCGCGTACGTTATTTACCCAGCGTAATGGCGGCGCCATCGCCCCGATACTAGTAGCATGACTGGCACCGGCAATTTCACCTGTTTCGACTTTGATGCCCGCTGCTTTTAATGCTTGTGTCATCTTAATGGCATTGCTTATATGAACGACTTTATCTTTTTCTGCGGTGAGTAATAAATACGGTGGCTGAGCGCCTTTAATATTTCGATCTGGCATGACTTCATCTGGCGTCGCACTGGCCCCAAAGGCGGTCGCACTACTGTATTTACGAAAGTCATAGCTATAAGGTCCTGCGATACCAATCACAGCGGCAATATCTTTTGGCTTCATGCCATAGGGCGCCAAGAAATCTTCATTAGCAACGGCAGCAACCGCATTAAACGCGCCAGCAGAGTGTCCCATTACGGCTAAACGTTTGGGATCAGCATGTAGACTTTCGGCATTCTTATAACTCCAGGCGATGGCCTGCGCGGTATCTTCTACATAATCAGGGTAAACGTGCTCGGGCGCTTTACGGTAATTAATCACTGCCGTGACATAGCCTGCTTGCGCCAGACTCTGACCGACAAAGGCGTATTCGTCTTTATTGCCACTTTCCCACGAGCCACCATGGACAAAAACCACCATTGGGTAGCTACCATTAATAGCCTTATCAGCAGTCGCGTTTTTTGATCTCATGGCTTTTACTAACGGTTTTGGATAATAAATGTCCAAATCTTGCAATGGTTCGTCACCATATAGAATGTTTTTACTGACGCCAACACCGCCATTTGATGTTATACCATTAACGATAGCGAGCGCCGATAGCGCCTGCGCTTGCTGGGTTGCGAGCGCAATACCGCCAACAGCTAATGCTGCCGTCACGCCGACGCTGATACGTTTAGGCGCGAGAGTCTTGGTCTGCCTTGTCTTTTTTTGTCTTGCTTCTTTTTGCGTTATTTCTTTTTGCCTTGTTACTTTTTGGATAGTCCCTTTATATAAATCCTTCATCACCAGTATTCCTATTATAAGCTCGTCGTCGGTTCATACCTGTCAGTCAGTTAACACTTAATAGTAGAGTGTCGGCTTTATTATTTTAGTTAGGCGTATTCTCTACTTTTTATTTAACAACTCTACTTTTTACGTTTTATATCTTACTGGCTGGCTAGGGGTTTATCGTGCTTTTCCTGTTATCACTATTTAGGTTTCTTGTGATTTTGAGCAGAATATTATCTAAAATCTTTAAGGATTTTTATAAAGGACGACATACGAACTCGATGACGGTTAATTGACTGGCGTGCCATTTTCGTCAACGATAAGTGGGGTAGTATTAATCGTTGGCTCTACCGCGGCCGAACTTGTTACCTCAGGCAATGCTCTATTGTTAACCGCTGGGCCTCTGTTAGGATTGACTAGATTACTTTCATACATAATATCGTCATCGCCTAGCTTTACTCCTCTATCATCAACGACGGTGGTCAGCAGCACTAACTCTGTGATGCCAACGGTATTATTAGCAATATCAATCAGATGACTTTGCTGCGTCGGGGTCATACGTCCCATAATATAAACCACGCCATCATTGGTTATCGCTTTAATCTGCGAAGCTTTCACGCCATCGCTAGCAGCGACTTTTGCCATTAGCTTAGAGGTGATATAACCGTCACGAACGGTTGCGCTATAACCTTTTGAAGCACTAACGGTTAGTTCATTGTAGACATGACGGACGTCTGGCATAGAGCTGACGACTTTTTCGATTTCTGTTTTAATGGCTTCCGTTGGCACCTCGCCTGTGAGCAAAACTTCACTATTAAAGCTATCGATACTCATGCGGCTGGCTTGTTGTAAATTCTCTTGCAGACCATAGACGTTAATTTTTACGGTATGCTCAATACTGCGGTCAAGCAGACGCTGCGGAATGGTGCGCTCTGTCACTGGTACGCCATAAGTCCCTTCAGTACTATTGGTCAAATAATTGGTGGTACAACCAGTCGCGGCAATGCTGGTCAGTAGCATAACGCCAATCGCCTTGCGGCGTGATGAGCCCAAAATAGCAGTGTGCAAATGCATCCGTGTCATGATTTACCTCTTAGAACATGATGATTAACTAGTGATTAATAGTGACATTTAATAATGGCTAAGCTCGATAATAATTAAGCTTGATAATAAAAACGATTAATTATGCTGATGCTTAATAATGACAATGATAGGAATATGATTAAACTAACCGTTTTTAATGCCGCTACTTTACTGAAATTTTATGCTAGGCGGTTAGGCTTTTGGTAACGATAGCTTGATGCTTTATTTATTTTACTTTTTAGCTTAACCTTTAAACCAAATCAACGTTCCAGCATTTTAAATTCGTAAAGTCCTTTTACCACGCTGACGCGATAAAAGCGCCTGGTAACCATTCTGGTTGAGTGTTTTTTGGCAACATGTCTTGAGTATGATGGTTCTTATTTTTAGCAGTATCGTAGGCAATCACATCAAAGCGGCACTCGTAGTTACTATATTCAGGATGCTGCTGCAAAAAGTAACGCGCTGCTTTGATAATTTTGTTTTGCTTATTTTTTGTCACGCTAAGGGCTGCATCACCAAATCCTGAACACTGCCGTTGACGCACTTCAATAAAGATAAGTATCGACCACGACTGCCCTTTTTCTATCATGATTAAGTCAAGCTCACCCACTTTTGGTTGCTGCCAATTTTGCGCCACCAATATCAAGCCTTGCGCTTGCAAAAACTCGCATGCCTGCCTCTCAAAACCCCTCCCTTGACGCTGGGTCGGTGAAGTCAGGCTTAAAGACTTATCATTTGCCATCACGTCTCTTTACTATCACATCTATAGGACAACGGAACATTTGAGAATTATCATAGCACATCATGATAAACTAACCACTTTCGTGTTTTAATAAGCGCTTTTAATACTCCGAGGTTTTCATGTCTAGCCCTACCGCGATCGCGATGCCCGCTTGTCTTTATATCGTTGCCACGCCCATTGGTAATATGAGCGACATGACACCGCATGCGATTGACGTTTTAAAACAAGTCGCTATTATTGCCTGCGAAGACACGCGCACCTCAGGCAAGCTGCTATCACATTTTGGCATTGATACCAGAGACAGTAAAGCTGACGACGAAAAAAATCCAGACTCTCTTAACTCTAATAATAACGCAGATAATCAGATTATAGATGCTGATAGCGCAACCAAGCAAAAAGGTCATAATAAGCTTTGGGCCTATCATGAACATAATAGCGCCATTCAAACCCCCAAAATCATTGAAATGATTCAGCAAGGTCATTCGGTTGCGCTGATTAGTGATGCTGGCACGCCGCTGATTAGCGATCCCGGTTATCAATTGGTGCAAGCCGCTCATGCTGCTGGTGTGAGAGTCTCCCCTATCATTGGTGCGTCTGCTGCTATTGCTGCGTTATCGGTTGCAGGATTGCCCTCAGACCGCTTTAGCTTTATTGGTTTTTTACCGGCCAAAACCCACGGTCGCCAAAAACAATTAACAGCGCTCAACTCACGTACCGAAACTTTGATATTTTATGAAGCACCGCACCGTATTATTGCCAGCTTAGAAGATATGGCTGCTATCTTTGGGCCAGAGCGCGAAGTGACGTTTTGCCGTGAATTGACCAAAACCTTTGAAACTGTGCATAAAAGCACGCTTGGCGAATTGGTTGAATTTGTCAAAGCCGATGACAATCAGCAACGCGGTGAAATCGTCGTGGTCGTCGCCGGGGAAAATATGGCGCAGAACGATGATGATATCAGTATCCACGATAAATTATTACAGCGCTTGTTAGAGGACTTATCGGTTAAAAAAGCCGCCGCTTTGGCCGCTGATATTACAGGCGTCAAAAAGAACGCGCTTTATCAGCGCCTGCTTGAACTACAAGCAGAATAGTTTGTGGTTATAAAAAATTAAGCGAAGCAGCCATAGATTAAGTACCAGAAAATTAAGTATTGATAAATTAAATGTCAGTAAATTAAGCACTGATAAATTCATTGAGGAGAGAGACAGAATGTACGATGTGATGGCGATAGGTAATGCCTTGGTTGACCACGAATATCTGCTGTCAGATGCAGCGCTAGAAGAAACTGACCTGACCAAAGGCAATATGACTCTAGCAGGACTGGAAGAGCAGCAGCAATTATTGGCATATTTTAAGTTAGCAGAGATTAAGCCATCAAAACAAGCGGGCGGTGGCTCGGCGGCGAATGCAATGTATGCCTTTGCAAGTTTGGGCGGCAAACCTTTTTATGCTTGCCGCGTCGGCGATGACAAGCAAGGCGAGTTTTACCTAAAAGACTTGCACGAAGCGGGCGTCGCTACCTCCCCGCAGTCGATTCATGCAGGCGGTGTGACTGGCTCATGTGTGGTAGCAGTGACCGAAGATGGTGAGCGTACCATGCAGACTTTCCTTGGTACCTCAAGCGATATCACCGCTGATAACGTCGATTTTGAAGCATTAACCCAAGCAGGCTGGTTGTATTTAGAAGGTTATTTAGCGATGTCCGAAGGGATTCAGCCTGCGATGAACAAACTACGCCAACAAGCCGGTATCCATGGTGCCAAAATCGCCGTCAGCTTTGCTGATCCTGCCGTGGTAAAATTTGCCAAAGAAGGCTTACTTAATATGCTTGGCAATAAAGTCGCGGTAATATTCTGTAATAGTGAAGAAGCCAAATTATTCACCGATAAAAAACAGCATAAAGCGGCGGCGCGAGCCTTACTTGAGCATTGTCAGACAGCGGTGGTTACCGATGGTGCAAATGGTGCCATCATCGCTCATAAGCCAAATGATGAGTCAGAAGTAGCGTTTTATGATATTCCGACGCCAGTCGTTGCCAATGTTATCGATACTAATGGCGCTGGTGATAACTACTCTGGCGCGTTTTTATATGCTTTATCGCAGCACTATAGTTTACCAGAATGTGGGCGACTTGCTAGCGAAATCGCTGCGCAGGTAATTCAGCAGTTTGGTCCACGTTTATCATCGCAAGAGTATCAAGATATCTCGCGCCGCGTTTTAACTGTTTAGCGGCTGAATTATTTGATTACTAAAGCGCTAAAATCTAAGTTTCTAAGTTTCTAAGTTTCTAAGTGCTTTAAACGGCATTTCTAGTTTACCCCTAATAAAAAACAGTGCTGCTGGGATCAATTTTGCGCAGCCCCTGGAGCGACGAAGTCGCACAGCAAGCAAGGAAAATTTGTACCAGTAGCACCTTATAATAGTTTCGCGCTTTTATTTAGGATTGCCTACAAAATTTTAGCATCTAATAAGCAAAAGCCCATATCATCGGATATGGGCTTTTTAGTATTCACTTATAAAATAGAAAAAAGATATTGCTTAGTTAAACAGCGGCAAGTGCTTGCTCTAAATCAGCTTTGATATCGTCAATGTGTTCAATACCGATGGATAGTCGTACCATATCATCACTAACGCCCGCGTTTTCTAGCTCTTGCTCATTCAGCTGACGATGGGTAGTCGTCGCTGGATGACAAGCAAGCGACTTAGCATCGCCGATGTTGACCAAGCGCGTAATCAGTTGCAGCGCATCAATAAAGCGCGCACCGGCTTCAAGACCTCCTTTTACCCCAAAAGTCAAAATAGCAGATGGCGTGCCCTTCATGTATTTTTTCGCAAGCTCATGCTCAGGATGATCTGGCAAACCGGCATACTTCACCCAAGCAACTTTATCGTGGTCACGAAGATATTCAGCAACCGCTTGGGCGTTTTGTACATGGCGCTCCATACGCAGACTTAAGGTTTCCATTCCTTGTAAGATACCAAAAGCATTTAGTGGGCTGATTGCTGCACCCGTATTACGCAGTGGCGCGACGCGAGCACGGGCGATAAAGGCTGCTGCGCCAACATCTTTGACAAAATTTACACCGTGATAGCTTTCATCTGGCGTGTTTAGTAATGGGAAGCGCTCAGGATAATCGCCCCAAGGGAAAGTTCCGCTATCAACAATCGCGCCACCAATTGAGGTGCCCGTACCGCTCATATATTTGGTCAATGAATGAATGACGATATCAGCGCCAAACTCAAATGGACGGCACAGCGCCGGCGTCGCAACCGTGCTATCTATCACTACTGGAACGCCATATTCATGGGCGATGTCACTCAGTGCTTGGATATCAACGATATTACCCAGTGGGTTACCGATACTTTCGGCAAAGACCATCTTGGTTTTATCATCGATTAAATCACGAATCGCTTTAGGGTTTTTATGGTCAAAAAAGCGGACTTCGATACCTTGACGCGGCAAAGCATGGGCAAATAAATTATAAGTACCGCCATATAAGGTCGATACGGCGACGATATTATCACCTGCCTCACAAATGGTTTGAATCGCATAAGTGATGGCCGCCATACCAGAGGCGACCGCAAGCGCCCCGATACCGCCTTCAAGGGCAGCAACGCGCTCTTCTAACACCGCCGTCGTTGGATTCATAATACGGGTGTAGATGTTGCCAGCAACTTTTAAATCAAATAAATCGGCGCCATGCTGGGTATTATCAAAGGCATACGAGCTGGTATGGTAAATAGGCACGGCGACCGCTTTGGTGGTTGGCTCGACGCTATAGCCGGCGTGAATGGCTAAGGTTTCAAGGCGCTGGGTATTCTGCTTAGCTGGTTGTCCGTCACTCATCAGGTGCTCCTAAAATTTCATGGGATATTTAGAGGGGTATTAATAGGTTATTAAACCCATATTTAATTTATCAAAAATGGTTATAACAAAAAGTCATAAAAAAAGCTGAGTTAATCATAACCCAGCTTCTTTATTAAAAGAATAGCAAATTTTTCATCTCTTAATGACAAGTATTCATAAGTAATATTTATAAGTCATAAAACCAATAACTAGATTTTTAGAAAATATCGCTCTTATTAATCTGCTTACTCATTGATTTTTATTTATGGATTTTTATTTATAGTAGGCGTTTTCAGTACGAGTATGGTCAGTTTCATCAATGACTTGCGTCAGCTCTGGAATTTGCTGTTTTAGCTGCACTTCAACGCCTTGACGTAAGGTCATATCAACCGCTGAACAGCCTTGACAACCACCGCCAAATTTTAATACCGCAGTCAAACCAACGCCTTCTTCTTCAATCAATTCGAGCAGTTGAACGTCACCGCCATGAGCAGCTAGGCTTGGGTTAATTTCAGACTGCAAGACATAGTTGATGCGTTCTTCGACGCTGGCATCGGCACCGACTTTTGGTACTTTTGAATTTGGTGCTCGGAAAGTCAGCTGGCCGCCAAAACGGTCTTTATTATAATCAATCACTGCATCTTCTAGATAAGGTACTGACGCCGCTTCAATAAAGGCCGAAAAATCATCATAGGTAAACTTTAAATCAGCGCTGTCTTCTTCGCCTGGCTGATTGTAAGCCATGCAGCACTCTGCACGCGGCGTGCCTGGATGCTCAACAAAAATACGAACACCAATGCCTTCTGTGCCTTGTTTAGCCAACAATTCTGCTAAGTAACCTTGGGCGGCTTCAGTGATGGTGATATTACTCTTAGCTTCCGTTTGCTTAGTATCTAACGCTGATTCGTAATCGACATCAGGTTCTATTTGAGTATCAGTTGGATTGTGTTCACTCATAATGCTTCCTATGTGTTATGACACAAGCGTTATATTGGCCACGGCTACTGTGTCGTCTGTGTATGGTTGGGACTAGAGCGTGTCCTCAACAATTCAATCGATGAACTTCTAAATAGGTTAAAAATGACGAAATTTAGTCATTTTTATCTCTATTTTTTAAATAAGGGCACGCCCCAATGAAATCATCATTTTGGCCTATCGTTTTATTGCTTTGAGCGTAATGACATTTCTTTATTCCTATTTATGGCCTCTATTATAGCGCACTTGATGCACAATTCCGACCGCACTAGTGTGAATTAGCAGGGGCTGTTTTAAGCGCTTATATTTTAAGCACTGATGTATTAAGCGATGGCTATTTTCAACAAGGCTCACTATAGTAAGCTGTCCCTATCTTCATAGTATATAAAGACGGTAAGCAGACTTATCAAGTCTATCGGGGTTGAATACGATGAATGCTTATAAAAATTTTTGAAAATTTAACAAAAGAATCTTAATTATCTTGAGAGGACGTTATGCTGATTGAGAATGTAAATTTTGTGACCACAAAAGATACCGTAAAAATCGCTATTTGGGAGATATTCGATAATGAAAGAACCCATCAACTCTCTAACAATGCTGCTAATAAAGGACAAAACATTTTCTTAACGCATGGCACTTTTTCAGATAAAAAAACCTGCTTAAGAATCGCCGAATATTTAGCAGGGTTTGGTCATCACTGCTATATCATGGAATGGCGCGGTCACGGTGCAAGCTCAATACCAACAGACAAATTTAACTTCGAAACCGTCGCAACCTATGATTTTGCCGTGACTTTTGATTACTTATTTAACGAATTAAAGCTAACTAATTTGCATTGCGTCACCCATAGCGGCGGCGGTGCTTGCTTAACGATGTTTCTCATCCAAAATCCGTATTATATCGATAAAATAAATAGCATTAGCATGTTTGCTTGCCAAGTGTATGGCGCGATAGTCAGTCCTAAAAATCATTTGAAAATTGTCGCCGCCAAACTATTTACGCGTCTATTTGATTATATTCCCGCCAAAAAACTCAAACTGGGACCCATCAATGAAAGCTACTTCACCATGAACCAATGGTATGAGTGGAATTTGCATAAAAACTTTCATAGCAGTTTTATTAAGCAAAAAAATATAGATGCTAATGGTGTTAAAAAAAGCGCTTTTAATAGTAGCGCTCGTCAACAAAATGTTGCTGACAGTGAGGTTTTTGATTACCGGCAACATATGCCAACGATTACCACACCCATTTATGCCATCAGTGCCAAGGGCGATAAATTTATCTCGCCAACTCAAGGTTGCTTATCGCTTTTTAACGACTTTAACCATCCTGCCAACAACAATTCTGCCAACGTTTTTCGCGAATACGCGCTCAGTCATGGCGACTTAGACGATTATACTCATAGCCGCGTCCTAAATAGCAGACCTGCCGCCAAAGAGATTTGGCCAACCGTCGCCGCGTGGATTGAGAAATATGCAGGATGAAGCGTAAAGGATAAGAATACATCTTCTAAAACTAACTTCACATAATATAACTGACTTGGGTGGATTGGCTGTTTAGACTGAATCGAACTCAATAATAAATTCAAAGGAGTTTTTTATGAAGTTATACATCATGCCGGGTGCTTGCTCAATGGTGCCGCATACCGCACTTGAATGGACAGGTGCAGATTATGCGCTGGAGATTTTAGATCAAGATTCGGTTAAATCAGAAGAATATTTGCGTATTAATCCGCAAGGGGCGGTGCCAGCTATCGTCGATGGCGACACTATCATTACTCAAAACATCGCCACCCAAGTCTATATTGATGCCACCTATCCCGATGCCAATATCTTTGGCTCAGATACCTCACCGGCTGGTAAAGGTGAAATGATGCACTGGTTAGGGTTTTTGAATGCCGATCTGCATAAAGCCTTTGCCCCGCTCTTTGGCCCTGAGGGCTTCGTCGAAGGCGATACAGCACAAGAAAGTTTAAAAGAAAAAGCTAAGGAAAAGATCGCGCATCTGCTCAGACTGCCTAACGAGCAACTCGGTAAGCACGACTACCTGACAGGCACTAAAACCACTGCTGATATTTATCTGTACGTCGCTTTAACTTGGTCTAAGAAGTTTAAGATTGATTTGTCTGACTATAAAAACCTTGATGCCTTTGTCAAACGTATTGAAGAAGATAAAGGTTTGACTGAAATCTTGCGTCAAGAAGGGTTAGAGAAAATTGGCTCGCTATAGGTTTTTATAACGACTCCTTTTTAGAGGAACCCTTTTAATGCCTTAGAAGGGTCTTTTCTTTTATAGTCAGCCTTAAATAAAAATAGTTGGTCTTAAATAAAATAAACACCACAATATGCGAAGACCGCCTCCACATCATTAGTGGCACAGCACTAAACATCTTTATACTTGTCAGCATGATATAGGCTGTGTCAGTATTAGCCTCTTTGAGTCATTTTGAATTGATAACAGTAGGTCAGGAGTTGGCAGTCATGAGTGAATCATTAGGACAAAGTTTCGATAAACAAAGTTCAGATAAAAAGAATAATAATAAAGACTATCGTTATTTGGTATTTATCGGGCGTTTCCAGCCGTTCCATTGTGGTCACAAAGCGGTGGTCGATGAGGCATTAAAACGTGCCGATAACGTCATTATGCTGATTGGCTCTGCCAACCTTCCGCGCAGTCTGCGAAATCCATTTAGTGTCGATGAACGGGTGGCGATGATAAAGAACGCCTACTCGCCAGCAGAAGCGGCGCGAATTCACTGCGTTGGCCTCGACGATGCGCTCTATAACGACACGCGCTGGCTGCAATATGTACAAGCGGGCGTTAAGTCCGTCACTGCCGATTTAGAAGGCGATATTGGGCTAATTGGTCATTCAAAAGACAGCTCATCTTATTATTTGTCTTTATTCCCCAATTGGGCGTCGGTTTCTGTGCCTAATTATCACAATTTATCCGCCACCCCTATTCGTGACAGTTACCTGATGGGCGCTACGCCAACGCCTGAGCGCACCCCTGAGTCAACCCGCAACGTTCTTGATAACTTTAAAAAGACCGACGCTTATCAAAATCTACATAAAGAAGCCGATTTTGTCGATAAATATAAAAGACAATGGGAGTCTGCGCCTTACCCGCCAACCTTTATGACCGCTGATGCTTTGGTTATCCAGTCAGGGCATATTTTATTGGTTGAGCGCCGTAGCATGCCGGGGCGCGGGCTTTGGGCATTGCCGGGCGGTTTTTTAAACCCAAAAGAAACCCTCTTTGATGCTTGTATCCGCGAGCTTCGCGAAGAAACGCGCCTTAAAGTTCCTGAACCGGTACTACGCGGCTCTTGTCATAGTCAGCATACCTTTGACGATCCTTATCGCTCGGCGCGTGGTCGTACGATTACTCAAGCCTTTTACTTTCAGCTAAAAAGCGACCCAAAAGGCTTGCCAAAAGTAAAAGGTGGCGACGATGCAGCCAAAGCTTTTTGGCTTCCGCTTGCAGAGCTTGATGCGACCATGATGTTTGAAGACCATTATGCAATTATCACCAAAATGGTTGGTTTGTAGATCTTTATCAGGCGACTATTCAATTTCTATTCACTATTTTCCACGCCAGCGCTGATAGACGGCAATGGCTCACCGCTGCAGCGGTTATTTAAAAAACAGCTGCGACATCTCAAAGCAGAGGAGTTCTGTGATGTATACTAGCAATTTAAACAATTCAATCTTAAATAGCGACAGCTATAAAACCTCGCACTGGGTGCAATATCCAAGCGGTAGCGAGTATCTGTCAAGCTACATCGAGGCGCGTAAAGGCGACTACGAAGTGGTGTTTTTTGGCTTACAAGCCTTTATTAAAGAATATCTAAGCACCCCCATTACCCATCAAGATATCGATGAGGCGGAAATGGTCATTCAAGCGCACGGCTTGACCTTTAATCGTGCTGGTTGGGAGCTATTGGTCGATAAGCATAACGGCTATCTGCCACTGCGCATCGAAGCCATTCCTGAAGGCAGCGTGGTGCCAGTATCCAATGTGGTTTGCCAAATCATCAATACTGACCCTGAGTTTTATTGGCTTCCAAGCTATCTCGAAACGGCATTACTGCGGGCGATTTGGTATCCCTCAACCGTCGCTAGCGTCTCGCACTATTGCAAAGGCATTATTCGTCAGGCATTAGAAAAGTCTGCCGACAATACTGAGTCGCTGATTTTCCGTTTGCATGACTTTGGTTCGCGCGGTGCGTCTAGTCAAGAATCTGTGGCCCTTGGTAGCCTTGCCCATTTGGTGAACTTTGCTGGAACCGACTCGATGACGGCCTTGGTTGCCGCCAGTCGCTGGTATCACATGGACAAAGAAATGGCAGCCTTTTCTATCCCTGCCGCTGAGCATAGCACCATGACGGCGTGGGGACGCGATGGAGAAACTGCCGCCTTTGCCAATATGATTGAGCAGTTTGGCGGCGCAGGCAAAAGTTTTTCGGTGGTGTCCGACAGCTACGACTTATGGAACGCCATTGACAATATTTGGGGCGGCAGCCTAAAAGATGACGTCAAAACTATGGGCGGTACCTTAGTTATCCGACCAGATAGTGGCGATCCTGCTAAGGTCGTGCGTGAAGCGCTGGAACGTTTGGCCGTAAAATTTGGCACGACCATCAATAGTAAGGGTTATAAAGTGCTGCCTAATTATGTTCGCGTTATCCAGGGCGACGGTATCAGCCCGCAAAGCTTAGGCAAAATTATTGATGTAATCTTAAAAGCAGGCTTCAGCGCTGAAAACGTAACCTTCGGCATGGGCGGCGGCTTATTGCAGCAAGTCAACCGCGACACCATGAGCTGGGCGATGAAAGCCAGTGCCATCTCTATCGATGGCGTTTGGAAAGACATCTATAAAGACCCCGTCACCAGCCGTTCGAAACGCTCAAAAAAAGGTCGTTTGGCACTCATAAAAAATAACGATGGGACATTAAAGACTATTAAAGCTGAAGATTTAGCCGCTGATACAGACAACCTACTACGCAATGTTTATCTTAATGGTAAATTGTTAATTGAAGACAATCTCACCACGATTCGGGAGCGCGCAGGATGGTAGATACCAATAAAATGACAGCAGTGGCAAGAGATGTGCTTCTCGCGCCTATATATCTTTATCAAGGTCGAAAAATCAAGCGCGATACCGTGCGCCTGCCTGAACCAAATGGCGACAGACACGGTTGGGTTCAACTAAATAGCGTAACTGATGCCTCAAATGACGATAGCAAGAAGTTGTTAACTGTAATGGTCGTCGGTGATTCAGCGGCGGCTGGCGTCGGTAGTCAGACGCAGCAAGAGGCGCTGGTTGGTCATTTGATACCTATTTTGACCGAGCAACCCGCCATCCAAAGTGCTTTTGATACATTAAACTGGTCGTTGCAAGCGACCACAGGGCATACTAGCTTTGATATCTTGCGCAGGCTTTATGTATTGCCTGCGCCAAGCCAGACTATCGATGTGATGGTATTAAGTGTCGGCGTTAATGACACCACATCTAAAGTCTCTGCGGCTCAATGGCAACAGCAAATTGAAAATATCATTGCTATCGCCCAACGCAAATTTGGGGTACGCGAGCTGGTTTTTTTAAGCTTACCGCCAATGGCACAAATGCCAGCAATTCCGGCACCGTTAAATAACTTCGTTGGTGCCAAAGCCGCTATCCTTGATAATAGCTTGCAGCAAATTTGTGCCGCTCATGACAATGTCACCTATATGGCAACGGACTTTGCGCGCATGATAGAAGAACACTCTAACGGCACGCCGATCGATATCAGAGTGATGTTTGCCAGTGACGGTTTTCACCCGAGCAGTTTGATGTATGGTTATTGGGCCGAGCAAGTGGCAGAGCTGATTGTAACACTACTTGATTCTTCCTCCAATTAACCCAAAAATAAAGCAAAAAAAACCGCTGATCATTCAGCGGTTTTTTTTGGCTTAGCAAAAGACTGCTTAGCGATATATATTTATACCATAAGTATAAATTATTCAGCAGAATCAGCAGCTTTCTTGCTACGACCACCAAACGCACCAAAACGTTTGTTGAAGCTTGCAACACGGCCTTCAGTAGACGTTTTACGTTGTTCGCCAGTATAGAATGGATGCGACGCACTTGAGATATCAAGTGGGTAGTATGGGTATTCTTTACCTTCGTATTCACGAGTGGCTTTGGTATTAACGGTTGAGCGAGTTAAGAAAAACACGTCAGCGTTGGTATCATGGAACAAAACTTCTTGGTAATTAGGATGGATATCTTTACGCATAATAAACTCTCTATGTCCGATGTATGTACAGCGCTTTTGCTTAATGGCATTTTGACTATCAAGCACACTAACACACGTAACTGAGGCACTAAGGACATCTGTCAGTCTGGCAATTACGTCACTGGCTTATTCCAGCACCCAACACCACACCGCTGCTCACTTAGCCTTTCCCCAGCGGGAAAATCAAACCGCGATTTTAACGGTTTTTGCCGCTCGATGCAAGCCGCTTCTATGACAAGAAGGTATGCTAAGTACTTATACAACTATAACAATTTTTTAATAAATGTTATCCGCAACCCATTAAAAAAGCAGCTATATTCAGCCGCTTTTTATTTCTATGTAAATGATTTTACATTATTTGGTTTTGACGATATGCCAAACGCCAAGTTTGTTGTCGCCATCTTTATCGCCAACCTTGGTATCATTGGCATAAAAGTATAACGGCTTACCATTCATCGCCCACTGATACTTGCCATCTTCACGTTTAAAGGCGGCGAACTGCCCTGACGCCTTGGCATTACTCGGTGCCAAAAACGCTGGCCAAGCAACCAGACAAGCTGAGCCGCACTCTGATTTATTCATAGAATCTTTATCAAAGGTATAGAGGGTCATATGATTGGTTGCATCGACCAACATACCGTTTTTACTGGCAACTGGCGCGGTGTTTTTGGTGGTTGATTTCACATCGTGCATACCAGAATCGTCTTTGCCAATCATGTTGTTAAAAGTAGAGCAACCGCTAAGCGCTAGTGTGCCAGAAATGACCGATAGAATAAGTAGGTGTTTCATAATAACTTCCTTGTTATAGTAAAAATAATTAAAAGTACGATTCATTTTTTCATCGCCGTCAGCAGCTTTAAACTTTTAGAAATCTTATTGTTGAAATCTTGATAGTTGAAACAGCTTTATGCTGACATCAATTTGTTTTTAATATTTTTCGATTCTTAATATTTCTATTCCTGTTTCTAAGCGTTTTTAATATAACATAGACATGACAGCAGGCGTTTCTATGGTTATATAAATTTACAAAAGCGTATACAGACCACCAACGAAGTAAACCAAAGCCCCTCATTTCATAAGAAAATTTCCATGATGCTGATGCTTTCATTAGTCCTTTTTCATCGCTTCTTTTGTAGCTTATTCATTGACAAAACTCATGCAGCAACTTACTTATTTACCGTCATATAAATGTTAGTTTTTCGTAGAATAACGCTATAGAAATTAAGAATGACTAAACAATAATAAATGTGACTATGGCGCCTTAAGATAAATATTGAACTTATACCCCGCTGCACGCATATCAATGTCCTATCTAACGACCAACTGTCTATAAATAAATTAGTAAATGAATACGCCGTGCATGTTCTGATAATAGGAATGCGCCTAAGGATATAATAACGACAATGACATACTCTTTTTCAACAAATCAAGCCCCTTCCACCAAACGGGTTGGTATTCTCGGCGGCGGCACGGCTGGAGCAACCATTGCAATTCGCCTCGCGGCATTAGGACTTGAGACCTATTTATTTGAAAAAAACAAATCGTTAATTGACGGCCCGCCAATGTGCCATTTACATGCGGGCGGCAATCTTTACCGTGAAATTCCTGACGAAGATTGCGTCGCATTGCTTAAACAGTGCATCGATATTTTGCGACTTTATCCTTATACCATCGATGTTCGCCCGACGGTATTTGCCGTGCCGACGCGCGATGAAGGTTTGCCCGAAGACTTGCTACCGCGACTTGATATTCTGACTGATGCTTATCGTAAGCTTATCGAACTAGATGCCAATAACAAGGTGCTTGGTGATCCTGAAAACTACTATCAGCTATACAGCCACGAACAATTGATTGAGCTGTCCGAGCGTGAGCAAGTAGCGGTACCGCACACGGTTGATGAATGGATGATTCCAGTCGCTAAGTATTTGGACCTAAATAAAGTTAAGTTTCCGCTGATTGTGGTGCAAGAGTACGGCTGGAATATCTTTCGTTTGGCGGCTTCAGCACAGTTGGCATTAGAAGGGTATGAGCATGCGCACGTGTTTACCGATACTCAGGTCCAGCAAGTCATGCCTGTCGATTGTGAAAACTGCTCAAACGCTGACCATCATGTCACCAAGTGGCGCATCGATTATCAGCAATCGGCGAGCTCGGATATCGAAGCTAAAACGGATTCTATCGAAGTCGATTACTTAATCAATGCTTGTGGTTTTCGTACTGGCATCATCGATGATATGGTCGGCGTCAAAGTCACGCGCATGGTTGAATTTAAATCGTCTTATATTACTCATTGGAATGATACGGGCGGACAGATTCCTGAGATTATCGTTTATGGCGAGCGCGGCACTCCTGAAGGAATGGCGCAACTAACACCGTATCCCGGTGGTTATTTTCAAATACATGGCATGAGTAAATTTATCACGCTATTTAATGATGGTTTGGTCGCTTCTAATAAGAACAGCGCCCAACCGAAATTGCCGTCGCAATACTTACATTATATCGAAGATGGCTGGGATAAAGCGCCATTACAAGCGCGTAGCCAGCAAGCAATTGATTATGTTGCTGAGTTTGTTCCGACCTTTAACAGCGCCCGTACTGTCGGCAATGCGCTCTATGGGGGGCAGCAAATACCTGGTCAGGACGATACGTTGCGCGTTGCCGACGTAAGCTTGTACTCTAATATCCGCTATGCGCGCGCCGAAAATGTTAAAGCTTCATCAACCTTGATAGCGGCCGATCAAATCGTCGATGAATTGACGACACTAGGGTTAGCTGATAATGATACACAAGCAAACCGTAATCGTTATGCCCATGAGTGGGCGTATTTGGCGCACAATGATAGCTTAGCAATTGATAGCGTTGCCCGTAGTTTAGCTAAGGAGCGCGGCTTTCCAATAGCAATGGCATGCGTAAATCATGGTATTCATGAGACAATTTAAACACTGATGAAATGTAAGCTATTACAGCGGCTATTTACGAAACCTTTAGTTTGTTCAACTTAAAATAGGTTGTTCAATTTAAAATAAATATCAGCGCTAAAAATCACGTAAAAAAAGAAGAGCAAGGCTAATAATAAACCCTGCTCTCCTTTTTTATATAAAAGCATTTATAGACAAAAAGACATACTTTTTTAATTACCAGCCATTTTTTCAGTATCGACCGCATCGTCTATTCTTACCAAAGTTTTTAATAGGTCAATCGCTTCATTGATGGTATTGCACACCACCAAACGCTCAAGGTCTTGTTGCTTCATAAACCCTTGCTCCGCCGTATATTGTAAATGTTCAATCATACAGTCATAAAAACCATTGATATTCAGGATAATCATCGGTTTTTCATGCTGGTATAGCTGGCGCCATGTGGCAATTTCCATAATTTCTTCTAGTGTTCCAAGCCCGCCCGGCAAGGTAATAAAGGCATCGGCATATTCTGCCATCACTGTTTTACGGGTGTGCATGGTGTCGGTTAAATGCAGACGCGTCAGCTGCTCATGGGCAATCTCGTGTTTGAGCATAAAGGTTGGAATCACGCCGACCGCTTCTGCTCCGCCTTTGATGACTTCATCAGCGACTGCGCCCATCAGCCCGATGCTCGCGCCGCCGTAAACCAAACCCAGACCGTTATCAGCAAGCGCACTACCCAACTCGCGGGCGGCTTGTTCGTAAACTTCGCTATTACCCAAACGTGACCCACAGTAAACCGCAACTAGTGGCATCGTTAAAGATGATTTATCTACCGCTTTTTCAATATTGGTAATATCTTGACTGGTAATAACTTCATAGGTGTCATTGTTAATTTTCATTTGCATAGAGTTTCCTTAATTTTATATCACTTGTTCTTATTAAATACTGAGCTATTAAAACATGATTAGTTATAAGTGTTGTTTTTTTGATGTGTATTAATTGGTAAAAATGAATCAGGTAGAACTGGCGCATAGAACTTAGAAGTCATTTTCGCTAACCTTCTTAATTAAGATTTATTTTACCATAAGCACGAATATCACGCGGTCATACCACCGTTAGCCTCTGTCTTAAACAGCTTATCATTACGCAACTACTACATGCTGAACACTGAGCCTTAAACGCTTATCACCTATAGAATATTTTCAGGTAATCAAAGTAATTACCGATAAAAATTACAATCACCTATTAAGGTTAAACCATGGAAAACACGCAGCCGCAAATAGCAAATTACTCACTGAGCATCATGACTGAGCGCAATCGCGCGTTGGCAGCGACGGTTTATCGCTCTAAAAACGAGATAAAAGTCGCAGTCATGATTGCGCCAGCGACGGGGATTAAACGTCAGTTTTATCATAATTTTGCTACTTACCTAGCTGAGCAAGGCTTTGGTGTATTGACCTTTGATAATGAAGGCATTGGCGAATCGCTTACCACCGAGTTGACTAAATGCGATGCCTCTTTAATCAGCTGGGGTCGCCACGACATGCCAGCCATCCTTGATGCCTTGCAGGATGAATTTGCCGCTGCGACTTACCATTTAATTGGTCATAGCGCAGGTGGTCAGCTGATTGGTTTGATGCCAAATTATAAGGCTATCACCTCAGTGTTTAATGTTGCCTGCTCGTCAGGGCAAATCAGCAATATGGACATGCCGTATAAGCTTAAAGCCATGGGCTTTATGGATGCTTTTATTCCCCTTACCAACTTGGCGTTAGGCTACACGCCAGCGGATAAAATTGGCATGGGCGAACCATTACCGCGCGGCGTCGCTAGGCAATGGCGCGAATGGTGTAACGGCGCAGGCTATATCAAGACTGCCTTTGGTAAAAGTGTGCAAACACATTTTTATGATGATATAACGACACCATCTTTATGGCTTGGCTTTAGCGATGACGAGATTGCCAATAGCACAAATATGGATGACATGATCCGCGTCTTTAGCAAGATGCCTGTTGAAAAACGCTTTTTTGAACCAAAAGAGTTTGGTTTAAACAGTATCGGTCATATGCGTTATTTTAGTCGCAAAACTCATGTAAAAGCGCCTGA
>NZ_DKGQ01000040.1:33485-82618 GCF_002453355.1 Psychrobacter sp. UBA6766
GCCGTTTCTTCGGCTTTGATGCGCTTGGTTAATGCCGAATACAGCGTCGGCTGCATATTATGAATGTTACCAAGCATCCATTTTACGTAGCTGATGGGAACGTCTTTAATCAGCATCCCCTTATATTTGCCAAAGGGCATTTTACTTAGAGGATTGGCTTTATTTGCAATAGCATGAGCGGCTGCAAAGTCCGTTGGTTCAATCTTTAGGCGCTCGCAGCACGCTTGATAAAGCAGATAACACATGCGCGCATCGCCTAGCGCGTCATGAGCGGCAATCGTCATCTTGCTTGCTTCAGATTTGCCTAATAATTGCTCGATACATCTCGATTGACCATAGGCGTTCCATTCTGGAAAGGCGACACGCGCCAGCCGCACGGTACAAATGAGTTTGGTAGAAGGACTGCCAATCACTCGCCAATCAAAGCGCACATTGTGACCAATCAAATACTGCGGTAATTCAAATTTTTCAAGCTCAAAGCCCTCAAGACCCGCCACGTCGTCATCGGTGATACCATGAATTTTAATCACAATCGGCGATATCGAGCGACCACTATTAAAGTACTTCATCCACTCAAATCCCGTGGCTACATTAATAGTCGCCACTTGAATAGGTCTTGGATCACGACCTTGATCGGTTTCGGTATCGATAATTAGTGCCGTATCATTCATAAATGTGCAGTCATAGTTACTTGGCCATAATAGTTACTTGGTCATAATAGTTACTTGGTCATAATAGTTACTTGGTCATAAATGTTTAATCATAACCATTTATGGGGATAAAATCTAAAGATAACAATGCTATACAAGAATTAAAAGTTCAGCTGCCTATAATGTAAATTGAAATAATTTGCGCCAAACAAGAGATGTCATGCCATCAAATACGAATAGCCAACCACCTAAGCCAACGTTTTTAATTCGTATACTCAACGTATTAATCAAAGCGGCGGTGTTATTGATGCTGTTATTTGTGTTCGACAAGCTTTTACCGAGTATCAGCCAACAAACCCAGTCGTTTGTGATGGCGAAATGGCAGCAAATCAGTTTACTACAACAAGAACTGCCCACCGAAAACAGCTTGCCTAGCCCGCTACCGGGACGGCATTTGACGGATACTTGGGGCGGCGCGCGCAGCCAAGGTCGAAAGCATGAAGGCATCGATATTTTTGCCCCACGAGGTACGCCGATTCAGGCGACAACTCAGGGTATCGTCAGCAAAGTTGGCAAAAATAATTTGGGCGGGCACGTGGTTGTGGTTATCGGACCGGGCGGCGCTGCACATTATTATGCGCATTTAGAAGATTATGCCGATATCAGCCCAAATGACTGGGTCAACGCGGGCGACATTATCGGCTATGTCGGCGACAGTGGGAATGCCAAAGGCACACCAACCCATGTCCACTACGGCATTTATATCCATGGCAGCGCAGTCAACCCTTATCCCCTATTGCAAAAACCTGACAGCTAGATTAAACCATTAAACTTCTAATAAGAAATTTAACGGTCCATCGTTGATACTTACCACTTGCATATCAGCGCCGAACTGGCCAGTCGCCACATTGGGATGCTGGGTTTTTGCATAAGTAATGAACTGTTCAAACAATGCTTGTGCAGCATCAGGTGCCATTGCGCCGCCAAAGTCTGGTCGACGACCCTTATCGGTTTTTGCCATCAAAGTAAATTGTGACACCAATAATACGCCGCCACCAATTTGCTGAACATTTTTATCCAATTTTCCAGCCTTGGCAGGGTCATCAGCGTTTTCAAAAATGCGATAGGTGAGGATTTTATCAATCATTCGCTGAGCACTTTGCAGCGTATCATCTGGCCCTAAACCAACATAAGCCAATACGCCTCGTCCAATCTCACCAATACATTGCTCGTCAACAGTGACACTGGCATGCTGCACCCTTTGTATCAACGCTCTCATTTACAGCCTTCCTTATTTATAAATCGCTTACAGTTTATGGTCGTACAATCATACCCTGACCATGATAAAATACCGTCATCAACTTGCCTATTAATAACTACATCGACATCTTTTGGTAGCCTCATTATGAATTTATTTACCACCCTTCAACAGTTTGTACCGCAGCAGCAGCTGAGTAAAGTCGCTGGGCGTTTGGCCGCTAGCCGCCATCCTTACGTCAAACGCGCGTTTATTCGCAGCTTTGCCAAAGCTTACAATGTCAGCTTGGATGAATACGAACGCCAAAGCTTTAATGCTTATGAGAGTTTTAACGATTTTTTTACTCGCGAGCTAAAAGACGATGCACGAATCGTTGATAGCAGTGCAGGCGGTATCGTCAGTCCTGCTGACGGCATTATCTCGCAGCTAGGGCAAATCCACGATCATAAATTGCTGCAAGCCAAAGGTCGTCATTACGATATTGGTCAATTACTTGCTGACAGCGAAGATGGCAGCTATTTCGCCGATGGCAGCTTTGCCACTGTGTATCTAGCGCCGAGCAATTATCACCGCGTGCACATGCCATTTGCCGGTACTTTGACCAAGACCCGTTATATACCGGGCACGCTATTTTCGGTGAACAATGTCACGGCAGCCAACATACCAGATTTATTTGCCCGTAATGAGCGCTTGGTTTGTCTGTTTGATACAGAATATGGCAAAGCAGCAGTGGTCATGGTTGGGGCAATGATTGTCGCTGGTATCGAAACGGTAGCGACGGGAAAAATCAGTCGCACTGATGATATCCAAGAAATGGTTCATAACATGAGCTTTCAAAAAGGCGATGAGCTTGGTCGTTTTTATTTAGGCTCAACCGCTATTGTCGTTCTGCCTAAAGCAGCAAAAGCCGATTGGCAAAATAGCTTGCAAGCCAATAGTTTAGTAAAAATGGGTCAGCTATTGGGTGTTGCTAATCCTCAATAACGTCCTCCTTATTACTAAATAAGCCCAGTTAAACGTAAATAATGACGTTTAGCCGGGCTTTTTAGTTTCTATTTATTACATTGATGGGCCTAGTTATACATCAATCAACCAGCCTTGCTCAGTCGCATAATCAACCTGTTCCAATAACCATTCATGGATACTAGGGAAACTGTCTTTAATAAACCCCAGCACACCAGCCACTTGTGATCGTGTCACG
Organism: Psychrobacter sp. UBA6766; assembly: GCF_002453355.1. Taxonomy (GTDB): domain Bacteria; phylum Pseudomonadota; class Gammaproteobacteria; order Pseudomonadales; family Moraxellaceae; genus Psychrobacter. The sequence continues at coordinate 36,595 of NZ_DKGQ01000040.1, forward strand.
TCGTGATCACTCCATGTTTTTCCGCCCGTATTGATATTCAACAAAAATGGCAAAATTCGATCGACCACTCTCAGCAGTTCGGCTTCTTTACTGCTGCCAGTTTCTTGCTCTTCCCATATTTTACTGAGGTCAGCGATACCATTGCCACGCTCACTTTGCAGCCGAGCAATACCCTCGCGCTCTTCAACATGAGCTTTACCACGGCTATTGGCGAATAAAAACGTATCACCCGCATCAACTTCACCCAAGTCATGAATCAGTGCCATTTTTAATAACTGCTCATAATTAACATCGAGCTCAAATTGTTCAGCGATGGACCAGCAGGCCATTGCTAAATGCCAAGAATGCTCAGCGGAATTTTCTAAGCGCGTGGTTCCTGTTACATAGCTGCGCCGATTGACGCGTTTAAGCGCATCTAACTCTAATAAGAAATGGATAACATCATTGATATCAATGTTTGAAGCAAGCTTTGGATTTGGTAATGATGTTTGCTTGGTTGCTAAGGTGGCATTTGATGGCATAGCTTTCTCTAATTTAAACAGTGAATGATTAACGCTTTATCTAACTCTAATCTTGATGCAGAGGTGCTTATTATAATAGACATTTTCTTACGCTGGTAAGAATATAGGCATTTCTAAAACCATCAATAGAGGCAGACATCTAATTTTTTATTGTTTAATATTCGACTAATGCTCATAATAGGATAACAGGCAATGCATAAGACTATGGACAAAGTTATGCACAGAATAATGGATAACAACCTGGACCAGACAAGGATATGTCGATGCCAATCCCTACTGACGCTGTAACGCATGCTGACTCATCATTTACCACTTCAGCAACGACTCAGAAAAAACCACCCAATAAATGGCTAATTATCGCAGGCTTCTCTCTTTTAATCGGAGTAAATCAGTTTTTATGGCTGACCTTTGCGACCATCGTTATTAGCACTGAAGCACATTTTGGCGTTAATGAGTTTTTTGCCAATCTATTAACCTTGATGTTTCCTATTATCTTTGTGCTGCTTGCCATTCATTCTGGCAAGGTGCTCGATAACATCGGCTATAAAAAAATCGTCAGTTATGCTGCGCTCCTTATGCTGATAGGGTCAATAATACGTTGGTTGGGTGCTGATCATTATTGGTTAGTATTCGCAGGACAGCTACTGATTGCCATCGCTCAACCTTACATCAGTAATGCTATCAATCAAGTGACCTCCGACTGGTTTGATAAGTCGCAAATTGCCACGGTAACGGGCGTGATTATGGGTGGAATGTTTTCGGCAACTGCCCTTGGTGCGTTTGCTCCTGCCCCATTAATCGAGGCGTTTGGCTTCTCAGGCATGCTACTTATCAATGTCGTTATTACGGCGGTGGCGGTAGTAGGATTTTTGCTAGTCGTCGCTGAAAAACCCAAACAACAAGATAGCGCTATCTCTCTACACGAAATTGAATCACTATTAAAAAATAAACGGCTGTGGTTTATCTCATTAGCGGTGTTTATTGCCATGGGTTATTTCAACGGACTCAGCAACTGGATTGCACCTATTCTTGCGCCACGCGGTATTGATGAGGCGACAGCGGGCATCATTACCGCCATGCTGATCGTCGGCGGCATTTTAGGCGCGCTACTGATTCCGCTGTTATCCGATTATCTGCAAAAACGTCGTATCTTCTTAATATTGGCAGCGTTGGTTGGTGCGAGTGCAACCTATCCTTTACTGTACTCAACGACAGGGACAACGACGTTACTGCTAAGTTTTGTACTGGGATTTTTCTTGCTAGCAGGTTATCCGCTGCTGATTGCCGCCGCTGAAGACACCGTACATGCCTCACAAGCGGCCAAAGCAGTTGCTATGCTGATGATGATGGGCAATCTAGGTGGTGTTATGATGGTTTTACTGATGCAGGGCGTGAAAGGACTGACTGGCAGTTGGACAACGACTGGTTGGGTACTGATTGTTGCCATCGCTTTAGCCACTTTTTTGGTCTTAAAAATAAAGGATAAGCTAGTAAGCAAACCTACTATTAAACCAACTTAAAATGTTTTTTAAAAGCGTTATTTTAAAGCGAGAAAAGTTAGTATTTAAAAAAGATAGCGCCTAAGACTTAAGCGCTATCTGTACTAAACAGCCGAAGATTTTTTAAAGTGGACAATTACTATTTAATCAAATTACTAATAGTCTTAAAAGCAGGGTCTTTACTGCTACGACATAGCTCAAATAAAACCGTTTCAACCGTAGTAATCACGCCACCTGCACGGCGAATACGGCGAATCGCTTGCTTTTTATCGTAAGGATATCGCGAGCCAACAGCATCACCAATAATCACCGGCTGCATGCCATTATCCAGTAAATCAAGCGCGGTTTGCAGCACACAAACATGCGTTTCAACCCCAAACAACAAAACGATACTACGGTTCTGCTGAGCCAGATGATTCCATGAGTCATCATTATCACAGGCACTAAAAGTCACTTTTTCAAAACCTTTGGCGTTATCACCTTCTAATATGTCACGAATCTCAGGCAAGGTATCACCCAGACCTTTTTTATATTGCTCATTGAGCATAATAGGAATATCAAGCGCTTGCAGACCTTTGATGAGCGTCACTGTCTTTTTTAAAATATTTTCATGGTCATGGATATGCGGCGTTAGGCGCTCTTGGATATCAATAACCATCGCTTGGGTATTTTCACGCGCGATTCGATAAGTACGACTGGTAATCATAGTATTAGACATGGCACACTCCTTGTACGACTGACTTTATTATTAAAGGCTCATTTAGCTTTTTAGTTTTATCGTTGATGTTGTCTTTATTGGCCTTACTCTTATTTAGTCATAGTTTGCTGAGGGCGTCAATGAAGATAAATCTTATTAACAATTATGAACAGGATATTATAGACGCCATTTTTAATTAGCCAAAATAAAGCCCCTAGTCATGATGACTAGGGGCTTTATTAATACTATAAGACTAAAGAGGTGTATTAAAACGCTTAAACACGCTCAATAACTGTCGCGATACCTTGGCCAAGACCGATACACATGGTCGCAAGACCGATTTCAGTATCCATTTGCTCCATTGCATTTAGCAACGTAACCGTGATACGAGCGCCAGAACAACCAAGCGGGTGACCTAATGCAATCGCGCCACCATTGATGTTGACGATGTCTTGCTTGTCCGTCAAGTTCAATGACTTCAATACTGCTAAGCTTTGTGCAGCAAATGCTTCGTTTAGCTCAATGGTTTGCATATCATCAAGGCTCATGCCAGCACGCTTTAGGGCTTTTTGCGTCGCAGGAACGGGACCATAACCCATAATAGCCGCATCACAACCAGCAATGGCCATACTACGAATTCGAGCACGAGGTTTCAATCCCAAGTCTTTGGCTTTTTGCGCGCTCATCACTAGCATTGCTGACGCGCCATCAGAGAGTGCTGATGAAGTGGCAGCTGTTACTGTACCGCCTACTGGATCAAAGGCTGGGCGAAGCTTTTGCATTTGCTCCATTGTCGCGTCTGGACGAATCACTTCATCGACAGTACATAGTTGCAAGCGACCAGCAGCATCATGACCTTCGATACCGATGATTTCATTGTCAAAACGACCTTCAGTGGTTGCAGCCCATGCACGGCGATGTGACTCAAGACCAAAGGCGTCTTGCTCTTCGCGGGTGATGTTGTTCATGCGACCGAGCATTTCAGCCGTTAAGCCCATCATGTTTGACGCTTTTGCATAGTGCTTTGACGCTTCTGGGTTAAGATCAACGCCATGCATCATCCCAACGTGACCCATGTGCTCAACACCACCGATGATAAAAACATCACCTTGGTTGGTCATGATTTGCGCCGCAGCTGTATGAAGCGCCTGCATAGATGAGCCACACAGACGGTTCACGGTTTGACCGCCGGCTGTTTTTGGGATATCAGCTAGTAAGCCGATGTTACGACCGATGTTGAGACCTTGCTCTAGCGTTTGGTTAACACAGCCCCAAATAATATCTTCGACGTCACGTGGGTCAAAGTCATTACGCTCAACCAATGCTCGAACCAATTCAGCAGACATGCTATCAGCGCGAACGTGGCGGAACATACCGTTTTTAGATTTTCCCATTGCTGAACGTACGCCATCTACGATGACCACGTCTTTTGGACTTAAAGTTGTCATACTATCTTCCTTTTCAATTTTTATTGTCAGTACTGCCAAGCTCGCCTACCTAATTTAGAAGGTCAAGACTATCGATAATAAATAAATTACCAGTAATCTTATCGAGCATGGGTACGGCACTTCATCCTAGTAATGACCGACCATTACGCCGTTGCGTAAAAAGTCTCGCCTGCTGCTGCCATGTCGCGAATCTTCTGCGGCGCTTCATAGGCTTTGCCAAGGTGCGCATATTTTTCGCATAGCGCCAAGTAGTTATCTAGACCCATTTGGTCGATATAACGGCAAGGGCCACCACGGAATGGCGGGAAACCAACGCCCATAATCATCGCCATATCGGCTTCAGATGGCGTGCTGACGATGTTGTCTTCTAAGCAGCGAACCGTTTCATTACAGAAAGCCAGCATGGTGCGGTCGATGATGGTTTGATCATCAAACGTTTGCTTGTCGCTATCCGTCGTCGCTTTTAATAGCTCATAAGTTGCTTCATCCGCGACTTTCTTTGGCTTGCCGCGTTTGTCAGTCTCATATTTATAGAAGCCAACGCCGTTTTTCTGGCCTAGGCGGTTGTTTTCATATAAATGCTCAATCGCGCCTTTATAATCAGGCTTCATACGGTCAGGGAAACCTTCTGCCATGACTTCTGCGCCATGAACGCCGGTATCTAGACCGACCACGTCGATTAGATACGCAGGACCCATCGGCCAGCCGAATTTTTCCATGACTTTATCGACATGAGCAAAATCAGCACCTTGCTTAAGCAATAAATCAAAAGCGCCAAAGTATGGGAACAATACACGGTTGACTAAGAAACCTGGGCAGTCATTGACTACAACTGGCACTTTGCCCATTTTAGAGGCTAGCGCAACCGTGGTCGCAATCGCTTCTTCAGAGGACTTTTCACCGCGGATCACTTCAACGAGTGGCATACGGTGAACTGGGTTAAAGAAATGCATTCCGACGAAGTTTTCTGGACGATCAAGTGCTTCAGCCAGATAAGTAATAGAAATCGTTGAAGTGTTTGACGCTAAGATGCAGTCATCTTTTACTAAACCTTCGACTTCTTTTAGTACCGCACGTTTAACGTTTGGATTTTCTACCACGGCTTCGATAACGATGTCAGTCTCAGCAAAATCACCATAGTTCAAAGTCGGACGGATACGGCTTAAGGTTTCTCCCATTTTTGCTGGGGTCATTTTTTTGCGTTCGACCATTTTGCTTAATAGCTTGCTGGCTTCGCCCATACCAAGTTCTAATTGCTCAGACTTGATGTCTTTCATGATGATTGGCAAGCCTTTGCTGGCTGCTTGATACGCGATACCGCCGCCCATGATGCCTGCGCCTAGTACTGCGGCTTCAGTGATTTCATGCGCTTTTTTGCTGTGCTGCTTGGCAAGTTTTTTCACCAATTGATCGTTTAAGAACAGACCAACCAAGCTTTCTGCTTGTGGGGTTTTCGCCGCTTTAGCAAAACCAGTCGCTTCAACTTCGATCGCTTTATCACGTGGTAAATTGACGTGTTTTTCAATGGTTTCGATAGCGATTGCTGGCGCTGGGTACTGCTTAGGGTTGGCTTTGGCAAAAATCATACCTTTTGCGCTGTTAAATGCCATCGCTTGCTCAAGCTGATTAAGCTTAACAGGGTTTAGCTTCTCTTCACGCTTCGCTTGCCAATCAAGCTCACCTGAGATACATTTTTTGACCAAATCAATGGCGGCATCTTGCAAATCATCTGCAGGAACGGTCGCATCCACTAGGCCAAGTTTTAACGCTTCAAGTGGTTTTTTCGGGGTGCCAGTCGCAATCAGCTCAAGCGCATTGTCGATACCGATGATACGCGTACTACGAACCGTTCCGCCAAAGCCTGGGAAGATTCCCAATTGGGTTTCTGGTAGACCGATGATGGCTTTGTCGCTCATGACACGGTATTCACAAACCAATGTCATCTCACAACCGCCGCCAAGCGCTGCGCCGTTGATGGCCGCTACTTTCGGGAATGGCAAGTCTTCAAAGCGATTAAAGGCGTCATTGATATTGAACACCCACTCTTTAATCTCGCTTTCTGGTTTTTTAAAAGAACCCACAAACTCTGTGATATCAGCACCAGCGATAAAGACGCCTTTTCCTGAAGTGACAATCAAACCTTTAACGTCATCGGCTTTTTCTAGCGCGGTAACGGCTTCACCAAATTGCTTGTTGGTTTCAGCATCAAACTTATTCACGCTCTCATTTTCGGCGTTGTAGTGCATATTGGCGATGCCATCCTCTAGCATTGACACCGAAATGCGATTTCCTTGATATACCATTTGAAACTCCTTGCTATATAACGAAAGCTATGTTTTAAAATTAGAAGTTTTAAAATTAAAGTACATAGTCAGTTATTGTTAGAAAAACGAGTAATAGCACCGCCAATCTACTGTTTTTTAAGAAACGTCTCTTAAAAATAAAAGCAGACTGAGCCGTACCGAGGTCTTTATTATTCAGCGCTTATATTGATGTACTTAGCGTTATCCAGCACGTGCTAGCGTTAGCACCAATGGATACAGCGCTTTATTTATATACTGTTGCCTTGAGTCATAATTAAAATTGGTCAACGCCGTGTTTTATGCCCAAAATTTTGGATAAAAACTCATGGGTTGAGCGCCAGACCATTTTTACGCCAATTAGTGTAGGGGATTATGCCCCTGACTGTCACAAGCTAATACCAAACTCACAAGTCACTCTTAAATCAGCAGCAGCCCTTTACCTGACTAGCAATCTGCCTTAAGTGATTGTTTGTATACTGGAATTAGCGGGTCGCATCCAAACGCTTAATGTCACCTCTTATCAAAACATACTCAACCGCTAAGTTAAATCATCAATACGTAACGAGGGCTTGTTGCATTATTACGATTTTTTGACGGGCTTTTTTAACATTAAGTCGTCAAAAAACGTCATTGACGATACTTGTCGCATAAGGAATATGGTCTATCATGCTACACTAGCGACACTTTATTATCTTTTTTACGAATGGTTGGATTATGACTGTTTCTTCTACGCTAAACCTTACTGACTCTAGCTTTATGCCCTTTACAAATACCAAGCGGTTTCATCATGATGTGCGCGCCCAATTAACTCACGATATTGAAGTACTGTTTGCTTATGCTGAGCTGCCAAGCCCGCTGCTTAACGCTTGTCGTTATGTGATGACAGGAACTGGTAAATTGGTACGGCCATTATTGGTTGCCAGCGCCTTTGCTAGTGTCAATCGTAGCAATGCTAATGACGATGTTGTTAATAGCACGAATGAAAATGATGGTTTAGAATCGCTGCTAGAAAACGACTCAGATTATGATATGTGCCGCCGAGCAGCATTGGCAGTGGAGCTACTGCATACTTATTCACTGGTGCATGATGACCTGCCGTGTATGGATGATGACGAGCTGCGCCGTGGTCAACCAACTGCACATATTGTCTTTGAAGAATCAACCGCGCTGCTGGCAGGGGACGTATTACAGACGCTGGCTTTTGAAGTATTAACCGCAGAGCTGCCAACCTTTGCTCATTTTGACTCCAATATCGCAAGCCAGCTCATCGCGATATTCGCCCCGCGTGCACGGCGCATGGTATCTGGTCAAATGCTCGACCTGAATGCCGAAGCCAGCACTGAGATTACGCAAAGCGAGTTAGAAGCCATCCACCGTGACAAAACAGGTGCATTGATAGAGGCTGCGATGCTCATGGGCGGTATTTGTGCGGGCGCAACCGCGCCGCAGCGCATTGCTCTACAAGATTGCGCCCAGCATATTGGTCTGGCTTTTCAAGTCCAAGACGATATCTTAGATGTGACTACCAGCACCGATACCCTTGGCAAACCTGCGGGCAGCGATGAAAAGTTAGACAAATCTACCTATGTGAAATTGATGGGCGTTGAGCAGGCGACCAGCTACGCGCAATCGTTATTCAACGAAGGTCGCTCAGCCATCATTCGTGAGTTAAGTGGTCGCGATTTGAACAATCGTAAGCTTAATATCAGTAAAGACAATGACGCGTTATTGGCCCTGATAGAATGGCTTTGGTCGCGCAAAAAGTAACTCAAAATAAATAGGCGCGTAAACAACCAACTAAGTATTTCAATTATTCAAAAAGACATTCAAAACGACAAAGGGTGGTTAACATGGAAAGTACCCCTACTCCGCGTATTTACCTTGGCACGGGCGGTTATAGTGATGCTGACTTACTCGGCACGCTCTACCCTACTGGCACCAAAAAGACTGACTTCTTACGCGAGTACGCCAAGCAATATGGTGCGGTTGAGATTAATAGTACCTTCTACGCGCCCATCGGCCAAAAAGCCTTTGCCGGAATGGTTGATAAAGCTTACGTACAAGCGGATAGCGAATTGAAGTTCGCGGTCAAGCTGCATCAAGACTTTACCCACGCGCGAAAAGGCACAAGCGAGCATGCGCAAGCTTTCCTAACTGCCCTCACCCCGCTTATCGAAGCCAATGCTCTCGCACCATTATTACTCCAATTCCCACATGGCTTTGACCGTACTCGCGAGCATCGTCTTTACTTAGCAAACCTTGTGAGTTGGTTTCAGGATTATCCACTAGCCGTTGAGTTCCGTCATAACGGCTGGCATACGCCGCAAGTGATCGATAGTTTTGTCGATCAAGGTCTAATTTGGTGTAGCGTTGATTATCCCAAAGTCAGCAGTCTACCACCGTCACGGCTGATATTCACTCAGCGCATAGGATATCTGCGTATGCATGGTAATAACTTAAACTGGTGGGATGCGATGAGTGCTGCCGATCGGCATGATTATCGCTACTCTGAGGCTGAGATGAATGACTGGGCGCAAGCGATTGCCAATCAGCGTCAGCATTTTGATACGCTCTATATCTTCTTTCAAAATACCGTTAATGCGCATGCGTATTATAATATTGCGATGTTAAGAGAGGCGTTGGGTAGGTTTGGGTTTGAGGTGTTGTAGTGGCACGATTATTTTAAAAATGTCCTAGAAATATAATTTACATTTGTCGACCTTTCTGATTAACTTAATTCTAAGTTTAATTGCTAAATAGTCATACTCTTCGCAAATCAAGTCTCAATATAACTCGTTTAGGACAATACTATGGCAGCTTATATCACAGTAGGCGCTATAACAACTCATGGCGGTGAAGTCATCGCAGGCTCACCATATAGTACGCATAACGGTATTCCTATCTCTCGCAAAGGTGATAAGGTCATTTGTAAAAAATGCAAAAAACTAACTACCATACTATCAGGTGACCCGTCATTCATCGTCGATGGTACACCTATTGCGCGCGCAGGCGATGTCACTAGCTGCGGCGCTAAGCTGATTGCAGTTCAACAATCGTTCTGTGAGAGTGATTTTGAGGTAGGAGACGTTGAGCAGCCAGCACCCTTAGTGTTTCCTAAGTCTGATCCAGAAGCTTTGTTTGCTGCTATAAGTAAAGATGAGTTAACACCAACTAAAATTCAGCTTTTAAATGAAAAAACACAAGAGCCTTTAGATAGTGTGAAGTATACTTTGACCTTTAAAGATGGTGCAGTTGAAGAAGGATTGACAGACCCTAATGGTTATACACTAGAATTTAATAACAACGATCAAGAAATAGTAAACGTAGAATATCCAAATTTTAAAGAGTTCGGCAACCTTATTAAACACTATATATAACGGACCTACATCATGACTAGTAGTATTGCAAATACTACTGATACCACTAGAGGCGAGCCAACAAAGATCTGTTTAGATAAAGGAATAATGTGTAACGCATTAATAAAACAGCTTAATGTAGCTGTAATAGAGCCATATACATTTGGTATGAATAATTATCAGTGGGATCATCTTAAAACAAGAAACTTACTTGAGTATAACTTAGCAATAGTTTTTTCATTATCTAATGACATGTCGTCTTATACTGACAGTGTTTGGCTAGATAGTGAAAGACTACACATGTTACATACACTTAAATATATTGAATTCAACAACTTTATTATGGAAGCTTTTCTCAATCGCGCAGCGATAGCTATCAGCATGCTACAAACGGCTTCATTAACTTTTGGAACGCCGAAGCTTAGTTTGATGGGAGCGAATGGTATGCGAAAGTTTGCTATACAATCAATGAACAATTCAGCTGTTATTGAAAATGCTGTCGTCATAATAAAGAACAAAGGGCCTTCACTTTTAAATGAGCAACTATTTCATTTGATATTTAACAGAGAGTATCATAGTGAAACCCTTAAATTAAAAAGAGGTAGAAAAGGATTTAAAGCTATAAATAGAATGAACGAAATAGAATACATGAAAAATAACAACTTATGGACAAGTGGACAATGAGAAATTTATGAAAAAAAAACTAATTTTATTATCTCTCTTTAGTACCCTGTCAGCCTGTACCAGTACAGTATCTGGGAATGATATTAACTGTCAAAAAGACGGAAGTATAAGCGCACTATATTCGACCATAACGAGTGACAAAGAACTATATCTAGCTATCAATACAGATTCTGAAAATGAAATAGCCAACCAAGTGTACAGTAGTTTACTTAGTAAGCTTATGATCATTGATGGCCTTACTCATTTATATGAAATTGATTGGGCTAAGAATACTATCAGACCTGACGAATATGCAAATCCTGCGACTATTGATGCGCTATGCGTTGGCAATATTTTTTTAGAAAAATATCATGATTTTGGCGCAAAGAAATACGAATTAGTAGGTGGATATGAAAATATGTATGAGCTAAGTATGTCATACCAACCTTTATATAAAAAGTTATTAGAAGAAGATCAACAGCTTGCAAAAAAAGCAGGACTGGAATCTATAGATTCTTTTGACTGCTTAGCGCTTATGGAGGAATAATATATTTATTATATATCGTTCACAGTTTTAATGATTATCAATGATTAAGGTAGTTTAAGTAGTCAGTAGAAGCTTGATTATATCACTATAATAACGAGCGCCTTAATATGTGCAATGGGGGATTTACGCCAATACAGAAACTAAATCAGGCAGCTTAATTCTATCTATTAGGTGTCTTAGGTTTGGGAGATTTACCTATAGTAATGTACCTTATAAGTTAGTTAAACCAAAAAAAGGACGCCTCTCAGCATCCTTTTTTAAAATCAACTACTTAGTGGTTAAAGATTACTCTTCAACACCAGCATCTTGACCTTTATATTTTGCGTTGGCGTAGTCCCAGTTCACTAGCTTGTCTAGGAAGGTGTCAACATAGTCAGGACGACGGTTACGATAATCGATGTAGTACGCATGTTCCCATACGTCACAAGTCAATACCGCGACTTTATCATGAGTCATTGGGTTATCAGCGTCACCTGTTTTCATCACTGACAGCTTACCACCAACTTTATCAGCAACTAGCCAAGCCCAACCAGAACCAAACTGTGAAGTTGCTGCGTTTTTGAACTCTTCGCGGAATTTGTCATAGCTACCAAAATCTTCTTCGATTTTCGCTTTCAAATCACCCGTGGGTTCGCCGCCGCCATTATCAGGCGTCATGCAATTCCAGTAAAATGTGTGGTTCCACACTTGCGCTGCTTGGTTAAACATTGTCTGTTTGCTGTCATCTTTAGCAGTCGCTAAGATAATTTCTGGTAATGTTTTGTCTTCTAGACCAGAACCAGGTAGCAATTCATTAAGCTTGTTTACATAAGCAGCATGATGCTTGTCATGATGGTATTCTAGCGTCTCGGCGCTGATATGTGGCTCTAGCGCGTCTTTTGCGTATGGTAGGTCTGGTAAAGTAATATTTGACATAGTTATTTTATCCTTGCTGGTTTAGCCATTAGTATTAGGTATAGCTTAAATCAACGCTATAAATTATCAGACTAAATTGGCTTAGTTTATTGTTAGGAAGATGTCTTACATGAACCTCAACATGCTGGTGCATATTGTGGTAAACCTAAAAAACTCTAAATTTAAAAGCTCTCTTAAGCGAACATCACTTATTAGTTAATACGCTTATAAATATATAATAGTCAAAACCCACTAGGAATATCTAAAAGCATTATTAAATTTAAGTTCACAATCCATAAGATATAATTCACTGTAACTTGTTACCTATTATAGCAAGAGTGGCGAGAAATATCAGTTACCAAATGTTATGAATCGCCAATATATTATACTAATTGGTAATTTAGCCAATGACAGCTTAGAATATGCCAGTATAAGTTAATCAATTACGGACAGATAAAATGACTCATAGCAGCGCCGTCGACCCTACCCGAAAAGAAAATTCGAATCAAGCCAACTTATCTAATCAATGGGTACTCGCCAGTAATAATAAAGGCAAACTTGCTGAATTTAAGCGCTTATTTGCTGAAGCGAATTTGGACGTGACGATTATCCCGCAGGGTCAACTTGATATCGAAGACGCAATTGAAGATGGTTTAAGCTTTATCGAAAATGCCATCATCAAAGCGCGTCATGCCAGCCGCGCAAGTGGACTACCAGCGATTGCTGATGATTCAGGATTATGCGTGCCAGTATTGGGCAATGCGCCGGGCATTTACTCGGCACGCTATGCCGGCGAGCATGGCAATGACAGTAAAAACAACGCCAAGCTTATCGCTGACTTGCAGCTTATTCGCAATGCAAATCCAGATACGCCTATCGCCGGCTTGTTTGTTTGTGTATTGGCGATGGTTCGTCATGCTGATGATCCGTTACCGATTATCGCCCAAGGACTATGGCAAGGTGAGATTTTAGAGGCGCCCTATGGCGACGGCGGCTTTGGTTATGATCCGCTATTTTGGCTACCAGAGCTGCAACATACGGCAGCAAGCTTGAGCGCAGCCGATAAAAACAACGTCAGTCATCGTGGTCAAGCCATTCAGCAATTATTAAAACAATTGTCTTTATAGACTTATTTAGCGATAACTAAGCATCTGAAATCAAAGCAAGGCTTATAAATCACTAGCGGGGCGATGAAACAGATAATTTTTACTTTAATAAACAGATAGATTATACTGTTCTACTTTTAAAATTTTGTTGAAAGCCGTTATTTGTCTGTATAATTGAGCAAAAAGCGTTATTATGCGAGCGATTTACGGTCAATATTGATAGTGTTGATTAAGATAAGGCGTTGTGTATTTTTGCGTCAGTAGCGATTGCTACGGGTATGAATAGCGACATCGCAAGCTATCACTATCCCCTATTTATTCCAACGGCAACCGCTGGCACACGCTCGTATTCTGAGGCACGGTTGTCTATCATTATTTACATTTAACCCTAAGTACTATTGATTCAAAAGTACTATTTAATCCTAAAGGTGTAACGAACATGGCTACAGATTTACAAGTCACAACCAACAAGCTGTCTAACAAAGAAACTCAGCTAACGGTTAAAGTTCCCGTTGAAAAAATTCAAAACAAAGTTGAAGGCCGTATCAGCCAAGTGGCGAAAACTGCCAAAATTGACGGTTTCCGTAAGGGTAAAGTGCCGATGTCACACATCCGTTCACAATACGGTGCTGGCATTCAGCAAGAAGTGATCAACGATGTAATCCGTGACACTGTGTTTGAAGCGATTAAATCTGAAGATATCCGTGCCGTTGGCATGCCGAACATCGACGATGTAAAACTAGAAGACGATTTCTTGGTTTATCAAGCCACTGTTGAAATCTTCCCAGAAATCGATGTGCAAGGTATCGATGAAATCGAAGTTGAGCGTCACACGGCGACCGTCAGCGACGAAGACGTTGACACCATGATCGAAAACCTACAAAAGCAGCGTCAAGAATTCGTTGAGAAAAAAGGCAAAGCGGCCAAAGACAACCAAGTGACCTTTGACTTTGAAGGCTCAATCGATGGTGAGAAGTTTGAAGGCGGCTCTGCTGAAGACTTCAAACTGGTTATCGGTAGCAATCAGATGATTCCAGGCTTTGAAGATGGCATCAAAGGCATGAAAGCGGGCGAAGAAAAAGTTATCGATGTGACTTTCCCAGAAGATTACCAAGCTGAAAACTTGGCTGGTAAAGAAGCACAATTTAAAATCAATGTAAAATTGGTTGAAAAATCAAAACTTCCAGAAATCGACGAAGAATTCCTTGAATTATTTGGCGTAAAAGAAGGCGGCGTTGAGAAATTAAAAGAAGACGTGCGTAAAAACATGGAACGCGAAATCAAAAATGCGGCGCGTAGCCAAGTAAAACAAGCGACGTTTGATGCGCTACTTGAAAAAAATGAGTTTGACGTTCCAAACGCTATGCTAGAGCAAGAAATCGATCGTCAACGCAACATGATGATGCAGCGCTTTTCTCAGCAGTTCGGTACCAACGCTGATAGCTTCGATAAAGACATGCTACCAAATGAGCTATTTGAAGAGCAAGCGCTACGTGCTGCCCGTCTTGGCATCATCGTTGCTCGCGTTATCGACACCAAAGGCCTAGAAGTTGATCAGGATCGCGTTGAAACTTTCATCAAAGAAGCGGCTGAAAACTACGAAGATCCAGCAGAAGTGATCGAATACTACACCAATGACAAGCAGCAACGCGCGAACATTGAGTCTGTAGTACTAGAAGACCAAGTAGTTGACTATCTAATTGGACAAGGTAAAGTGACTGATAAAGAAGTTAGCTACCAAGACCTACTGGCCGCTCAGCAGCAGCAAGCCATGTAATCTAGGGAATTACCAGTCAATACTGACTGATTTAATACCTAACTTATTAAAAATGCCCTAACACATTCGTTAGGGCATTTTTATTGCTGGCTTATAAGCTGTTTTTATTAATAGTTTATCAAGGCTGCCCTTGATAAGTAGTCATAGACGCCTTATTAATAGGGAGTCATTTATCAATTGTCACATTAAAAATTTACTATTGCTTGGATAAAGAAGTTACCATTAGCTCAATTATTTGTAGCGCTTGCTGTTGTTATCAGTTTCTGTTTTAGCAGGTAATCACTTTTATTAAGCATATTTGAATAGTCACAATTCGCTATTAGCACGACTCCTGACGTAGGATTGGTTCAATAAGTTTTGCACCTTAATAGGTTTTATTACCAAGCGATAATGTTTACAATGATAATCATCAATAACAATGTAGCCAATAGCTAGCTTCTATTTTTTATTTTATGAATTTATAAACAGGACCTCTTTATGACAGATTATGATCGCATCACTGCTAACCCGCATTTTGATATGTTGATGAGTGCGCACAACACTACCCAAAGCGCACAATATAGTCAAAGTGCGCCGCAAGCTGCATTAGTGCCGATGGTGGTTGAGCAGTCAGCACGCGGTGAACGCTCTTTTGATATTTTCTCACGCCTATTGCGTGAGCGCGTTATCTTTTTGACCGGTCAAGTTGAAGACCATATGGCCAATCTTATCGTGGCACAGCTATTATTTCTAGAAGCGGAAAACCCTGATAAAGACATTCATTTATATATCAATTCACCAGGTGGCTCAGTCAGTGCTGGTTTGGCAATTTTTGATACCATGAACTTTATCAAACCTGAAGTTTCGACCATTTGTATGGGCGGTGCTTATAGCATGGGTTCATTCTTGCTTGCAGCGGGCGAAAAAGGCAAACGTTATGCCTTAGCCAACTCGCGCGTGATGATTCATCAGCCTTCAGGCGGTGCACAAGGTCAAGCAACCGATATCGAAATTAATGCTCGTGAAATTTTAAAAACACGTGCTCGTTTGAATGAGATTTTGGCTGAGCGTACCGGTCAACCGGTAGAGAAAATCGAAAAAGACGTTGAGCGTGACTATTGGTTAGATGCTAAAGAGGCCAAAGAATACGGTTTGGTTGATGAAGTATTAGAGCGTCGCCCCGATTCTTTATAAGCTTTAATTTTTTTATAAGCTTTAATAATAGACGTTTAAAAGACTTTAAAACATCAGCTGCCTAAGCGCGATATGGTAAGCGAGAATATATCAACTGCCCGACGCTTTGGCGCTGACGTCCATAATCAAAATATTGATAAGCATTAAATTTTAGGAGCGCCTGTATATGGCAGAAGATAACACCCCGCAATGTTCGTTTTGCGGCAAAGCAAAAAGTGAAGTAAAGCAGCTGATTGCCGCTGACGACGCTAATATCTGTAATGAATGTATCGAGCTATGTACGGACCTGATTGCTGATAGCGCCGAAGACGGTGACGACGACAGCGATATTGATACCTCTTGGGTCAATAAAAAACTGCCAACGCCAAAAGAGCTGCGTGCCAAACTAGACGAATACGTCATCGGTCAAGACGCTGCCAAAAAAGCATTAGCAGTTGCAGTTTATAACCATTACAAACGCCTAAAAGTCAGTCAAACTTTGGCCAATGACAGCAAAAAAGCCAAAATCGGTGCTGATGATGCGATGGTTGAATTGGCTAAAAGTAATATCTTGCTGATTGGTCCAACGGGTTCTGGCAAGACCTTACTGGCTCAAACCTTGGCGCGTCTGCTTGATGTGCCGTTTGCAATGGCAGATGCGACGACGTTAACGGAAGCAGGTTATGTTGGTGAAGACGTTGAAAATATCGTCCAAAAACTCTTGCAAGCGTCTGATTACGATGTCAGCAAAGCTGAGCAAGGTATTATCTATATTGATGAGATTGATAAAATCAGCAAAAAAGGCGACAACCCTTCTATCACCCGTGATGTATCAGGCGAAGGCGTTCAGCAAGCTTTATTGAAACTTATCGAAGGCACGGTTGCTGCTATCCCGCCACATGGCGGTCGTAAACATCCACAGCAAGAGCTTATCCAAGTTGATACCAGCAATATCTTGATAATCGTTGGTGGCGCGTTTGCTGGTCTTGATAAAGTGATTCAGCAGCGAACGGAAAAAGGCGGTATCGGCTTTAATGCCGATGTCAGCTCAAAAGATGACAGCCGCCGCAGCTCTGATTTACTCCAGCAAGTCGAGCCAGAAGATTTAATTAAATTTGGTTTGATTCCTGAATTGATTGGTCGTTTGCCCGTATTGGCTGCATTACAAGAGCTTGATGAAGAAGCATTGGTTCAGATTTTGACTGAGCCTAAGAATGCCTTGGTTAAGCAGTATAAGTATCTGTTTGATATGGAAGGCGCTGAGATCAGCTTCACAGACGAAGCGCTTGATGCGATTGCCAAAAAAGCCATGGAGCGTAAAACAGGCGCGCGTGGTTTACGTTCTATCGTAGAAAATGCTTTGCTTGAAACCATGTATGAATTGCCATCTATGAAAGATGCCAAAACTGTCTTGGTTGATGAGGAAGTCATTAACGAAGGCAAAACTCCTAAAATTGCTTAATTATTAGATTTTATCGTTGTAAATAACGTTAAAAAAGCAGTCAGTTCTTATTAATGAGTGAGTTATTAAAAAAGCGTCTGACCTTAGGTTCAGACGTTTTTTTGTGTTTGTTAACTCTCAATATAAGCTGATTGAAAATGACAGCTGCGTTTATCAATCTTTAGCAGCCAAACATATAATTCATGCTAAGGTAAAGCTCTCTTTATTCTTTATTTTTAAAATTCACATCTGGTAAAACTGAAGATAAAAGTTATATCCAAGCTTTTCAAATTAATGATACAAAGGACTGTTTATCATGCTTAACAACATCTCTAGAAATATCTCTGGAAACGCCGCTGCAATAGCAACTTCATTACGCGAACACCTACCCTTTCCCTCTCATCAAGATCTTGATATTGTCCCTTACTATGCTGATCATGTCGCTGCTATCACGGGGGCGGGCTCGGGAATGGGGCGTGAGCTTGCCATTCATTTAGCAAAAATGGGTTGTGATGTGGCGCTATCGGATATCAATCCTGAGCAGTTAGCCCAAACCAAAGACTTGCTCGTCGGTTATGATATCAAAGTCACGACGACGGTACTTGATGTTTCAGATAATAAAGCTGTTGAGGCGTGGGCAGATAGCGTCATGGCAGAGCATGGTAAAGTGAACTTTATTTTTAATAATGCTGGCGTGGCGCTTTATTCATCCGTAGAAGGAAGCAGCATTGACGAGCTTGAATGGATCATGGATATCAATTTCTGGGGCGTGGTCTATGGTACCAAGGCGTTTTTACCTTTGATTAAAAATAGTGTCAAAGAAAGTGAAATTACTAGTGGTAGTAAGGATAACAAGTTACGCCAATTTAAAGAGCATGGTCATATTATTAATATCTCAAGCGTATTTGGTTTGACTGCGCAACCCTCCCAATCTGCTTATAATGCCAGTAAATTTGCCGTACGCGGTTTTACTGAAAGTTTGCGCCAAGAGTTGAATATTCAGCGCTGCGGCGTATCAGCGACTTGTGTCCATCCGGGCGGTATCAAAACCAATATCGCCAATAGCGCCCGTGGTAACGACAGTATCAGCGACCTTGGCATGCGTAGTGGTAGTAAAGCCATCAGTAGCTTTAATAAGTTCTTAAAATTCGATGCCAGCGAAGCGGCTTGGATTATCTTACAAGCCGCCGCCACCAACGAGCCACGCTGCTTGATTGGCAACGATGCCAAAATGATGGATGCCATCCAGCGTCTGTTCCCGTCTCGTTATGGTCAGGTACTCAATGATATCAATAAGCTATCGCGTAAATTAAAAGGCAAGAAACGCGTAAAAACAGCCAACCGTAAAACGGTACCTGCTCATTAATATAACAGCAAATAAACGACGATAAGTTAAATTATTAGAGAGACATCCTTAGCAAAAAAGCGCGTAAATATTTCCCTATTCACGTGCTTTTTTAGTAGAAAACAACATAGATACTGTGGTTTGCGCCTTAGCTGTCTTTAATTTGATTTGTCACGTTATGTTTTATTTTTAATTTAAAATCACTTTACGTATTTGTATTTGATACAATCATGTTACTAGCAAGTTACTGATTGATTACCCCGCAGTTTTGATGAACAAAGTGCAGCGTATGCGCAAAGTCATGCTGTCATTTTTATTTAAATCACAGCATAAGTTCTGCCATCATTGCTGCTAAATTAACACATCGATAAATTTTTACATATTATATTTTAAGATAAGGATATTCCAATGAGAAAGTTTTCACGTACTAAGTCTTCTATTTTAGTGGCGACTATCTTTGCTCTTGGGGCAACTGTTATCACAGGTTGTGATAATAGTAGTGAAACTAAGGCCGTTGATCGTGTCGAAGAGGCAGCAGCCCTAGCACGTGTAAAAGATCTTGAAGCACGTGCAGACGCCTTAAAAGGTAACATGCCTGCTGCCAATGATATAACTGCAGGCGGCGCTGATGCTGCAAGCGGTAAGCCGTCCATTAAAATGCCAGACGAATCGACGATTCCAGATGATGAGTTTGGCGCGGCGGTGAAACGCGGGCTACAATTGGCCAATCATACCTATAAAGAGTTACCAGATAACGTCGGTAACCAGCTTAACTGTACCAGTTGTCACTTAGGGAATGGCTCAGAAGCGTTTGCAGCGCCTTGGAATGGTATGCCAGGCATTTACCCTATTTACCGCTCACGAGGCGGCCGTGTCAATACCATTCAAGAACGAATTAATGGCTGTTTTGAGCGTTCAATGAACGGTAAAGCTCTGGACTTGGGTTCAGACGATATGAACGCGATGGTTTCTTATATGAGTTGGTTGTCACAGGGTTTACCATACGGCGTCTCCCCTGAGGGTCGCGGTTTTGCTAAAGTCGATAAGAGCTTAGAAGCCAATACGGATAACGGCAAAAAGCTATTTGCAGAAAAATGTAGCGTTTGTCATGGCGCTGACGGTGAAGGTCAATACAACGATGATGGCTCTTATGTTTACCCAGCAGTCGCGGGCGATAAATCATTTAACGATGGAGCGGGAATGGCACGCACTTATACCGCAGCATCATTTATTAAAGGCAAAATGCCATTTGGCCAAGGCAACTCGCTAAGTGATCAAGAGGCGGTCGATATTGCCGCCTACTTTACCCATTTGCCACGTCCTGTCAAAGCCAATAAAGATAAAGATTGGCCAAATGGTGATGCCCCGAAAGATGTTCGTCGCTGATTCTAAATTTTTATAATATAGCAGGTTCAATTTAAAAGTGTTACAGCGATACAGGGATGAATTTTGCGCAGCCTCTGGGAACACAGCAAACAAGGAAAATTTATACCTGTATCGCCTCTGAACTTATGACAGTTTTACTTTTAATTAACTATATATAAAATGTCGAAAGCCCAGTTATTTAATAGCTGGGCTTTTTTATCATGGTGGTTAGGATATTTATCCTCTTTGATTTTTAGATTAAAACCTAAGGCAACCTCATATCCCCATCAACTAACCAACCAAGACGGCGCATCATATAAGCAACGACACCAGCGATGAGCGCAGGTAACACGAACATTAACAATATAATCGCCGTCCATAACTGAGTACTGCTCATGATTTCTTGTGACGCTTCAATGACGCCAAATACCCCAACCAATCCTGCTGTGCCCATACCAGCGCCAGTTGCTGTACAAGCCAGTCCAAAACCAACGGTTGCGATAGGACCAACAATGGCGCTAGCGGTAACGGCGGGCAGTAGTACCAATGGTTTTTTTAGGACATTGGGGATTTGTAGCATACTGGTGCCAAGTCCCTGAGAAATCACGCCACTGACGCCGTTATCTTTAAAGCTCGCCACTGCAAAACCAATCATGTGCGCCGCACAGCCAACGACCGCTGCCCCGCCCGCTAAGCCGCCAAGCCCAATAGCGATACAGATAGCCGCGCTTGAGGTCGGCAGGGTCAATAAAATGCCAACGACCACCGCTATCACAATACCCATTAGTAACGGCTGTAATTCAGTGGCCGCTTGAATACCTTGACCAATAGCATTGACAGCAGCAACGACTGGCGGGTTCAGGAGAGCGCAAACTACCAATGCGACTGCGCATACCGCTAAAGGAATAAGTAAGATATCAAGCTTAGTCTTGCCAGCGATCCAAGTACCAGCACGATAAGAAAATACTGAAGTTAAATACGCGCCAATCGGATTACCGGGCACAGCAGCAAAGCTTGCCGGACCTGCGTCTTGCGCCATAAATAAATTGCCTGCCATCAAAGCTTCAGAGTGTGCACCAAGCATCCCTGCGACCAAACAGCTAAGCATGACCAAAGTTGGCGCTTTAAGATAGTAAGCGATTCCAACCCCGATTCCCGCGCCCATCAGAACCGATGCCAATTTACCCACCGCGATCAATACCGGTAGTCCTAACCAACCGCCAATTTGCGAGATAATAAGACCCGCAATGAGGGTAACAAATAGCCCTAAAGCCATGCCTGTAAATGCATCGATAAAATACTTTTGAAAAAAAGCTCTAACCCTACCGACGGGGGCAGTTTCTAAAGGAGTCACAATCATCACCATGCTCTTATGTTAAGTTTGCTAAAAGATATTAAAAAAACTATCAAAAAAAAGAGATAAAAAAAGCGTCACTCTGACGCTTTTTTAATTAATACACGGCTTTTAACGACGCTGTTCAACGATAATAGAATCAATGCCATTGTTTTGCAGGCGCTGCTGGGCAGTAGCAACCGCTTGACGATTACTCATCGGGCGCGAAATAACCTGATAGATAGGTAAACCATTGCCCGTGGTATTTTTTACGACTCGAGCGTCTACTCCAGCCATCAAAACTTGAGCGCGGCGTCGATCAGCCTCATCGGCATCGCCAAAGCTATTGATTTGCAAGATATAAGTCGCTGCAGGCTTAGCTGGCTGCACGCTAGCATTACTAGCACTATTGGCATTTGCCGTATTGGCTCTGTTGGCGGCGGCACCAGTATTATTTGTAGCTGGGGTGCCATCGTAGGTCGCATCTTCTTCAACGATGACAATATCATCGTCATTAGCGCTATTGGCTGCATTATTGCTACGACTAGGCTCAATCGTGGTGCTTTCAGCGATACCAAAGTTTCCTGTATCATCACTATTTGCCGTCGTATTTTCCGGCTGATTGATGACCACATCCGGCTCGAAGTCAGTGATTTGACCTGATTGGCTATTACTTCCTTCGCCAAAGTCTTCATCAGGAATCGTTGCCATCTCTTGATTGGGCAAGATATCGTAGAATTCATAATCGCCATTATCGGTATCCGTATCGACACGTTGTTGTACTTGTCTATCAGGATCGGTAGCGTCACCGCTACCCGCAGGACTGAAGTTAAACAATGGCGAGAGATATAAAAACACTCCAATCATGAGCGTTAATACTGCCCCAACAAACATCCATAATAAGCCTGACGCACTACTTGTTTTGCGTTTTTCAGTGGCACCTTTTGGTTTTTTGGCTAACATGGATCTCGTTCTCCCTACTGAATATATCTGTCGTTATCGAATTATCGTTGTCGATTAGAATTGTCGAATTATCGTCAAATGATGGTTACAGCCGTCTGTCTTTATACTACATGCTAGACGGCGCAGACAAGCCTAATAAGCTCAAGCCATTGGCCAATACTTGACGCACGGCTTTAGACAGGCGTAAACGCGCTTGCATCATATCCATCTCATCTTGGCTTGGCGTCTCACCTGAGGTCAAACTGACCGGCAAGATGCGATTGCTATCGTACCAACCATGAAATAACGCGGCCAACTCTTTGAGATAGTTGGTTAAAATATGCGGCTCGTAGCCTGTCGCCGAGCGTAACAAGGTTGCAGGATAAGCTGCCAGCAATTTAATCAGCTCTTCTTCGCTTGGCGCAGTCAATAACGCCTGCTTCTCAGCACCGATGATATCGTTTACTTGCAGGCCACTGGTTTCTAGTTTTTCTAACACGCGGCAAACCCGTGCATGCGCATACTGAATATAGTAAACCAAATTGTCTTTGCTTTGCGATTTAGCCAACTCTAAGTCAAAATCAACATGTACTTCTGGTTTACGAGCGACATAGTAGAATCGTGCGGCGTCGTTACCGACTTCATGACGTAGCTCGCGTAAGGTGACAAATTTTCCCGAACGCGATGACATTTGCACTTTTTCACTGCCGCGCCACAAGGCAACAAACTGTACTAGCACCACATCAAGGCGGTCGGCATCGATACCAAGCGCCGTTAAAGCAGCTTTTACGCGCGGCACATAGCCATGATGGTCAGCGCCCCAAACGTTAATGACTTTATCAAAACCGCGATCAAATTTGTTTTTATGATAAGCGATATCAGAGGCAAAATAGGTGCTTTGACCATTGGCACGGCGCACGACGCGGTCTTTCTCATCGCCAAAATCAGTGGATTTAAACCAGATATTGCCGTCTTTTTCGTACAAATAGCCTTTTTCATCTAATATCTGCAAGACAGGTTCAATCTCGCTATCGATGGATCTTTCGCTAAACCAACACTCGTAACGCACACCAAAGTCGTTTAAGTCATCTTTGATATCCGCCAAAATACTGCTCAATGCGGCGTTTAAAAACAGCTCATAACCGTCACCAAGCAAAGCTTTGCTGTTAGCAATCAGACCGTCAATATGGGCTTCTTTATCGCCTGATAGCAGCACTTTTTCACCATCAGCATTTGTCTCAAACTGTGAATCTACTGGTACGTCTTTGGTAATGTCGGCAAAACTATGCACGTAGCTATCGCCATGCTGGGTTTTCAGGGTTTGCGCGATATCACTGACATAATCACCCTGATAACCGTTGACGGGGAATGTGACTGGCTCACCGTTGGTTTCTAAATAGCGCAAATAGGTACTGGTCGCTAAGATATCCATTTGACGGCCGGCATCATTGACATAATATTCACGCGTCACGTCATAACCAATGGCTTCGAGTAAGTTCGCCACACTCATGCCAAAGGCGGCACCGCGACCATGACCGACATGTAAGCTAGACGTTGGATTGGCAGAGACAAACTCAACTTGTACTTTTTGACCTTGAAACTGCTTACTCAAGCCAAAGCGTTCTTGCAGTTTAAAGATATCGTCTAACACCGCAAATTTGGCTTCGGTATTTAAAAATACATTGATAAATCCGGGGCCTGCAATTTCTACTTGGCGAATATTTTCATTGTCAGGCAAGGCGTTGACAATTTTTTCAGCCAGCTGGCGCGGATTGGCTTTCGCAGCTTTGGCAGCGGTTAGCGCGATATTGCTCGCAAAGTCACCATGACTGGTATCTTTTGTTCGCGTAATTTGGCTGTTGTTTTGCCAATCAGCCGGTAGCTCGCCGTCATTTTTTAGGACTTGAATGGCACTGTCAAACAGTGAGGCGAGCGTATCAATTTGGGCTTGTGACATAGGACTATAAACTCAGATAAATGAACAAAAAAATTGGTGGGACATTAAATAATACGAAAAGATAGGTAACCTATAAATATAACAACCTTTAGCTACTATTGCACTATTTGAACCAAAAATAGCGATGAAAGTGCTGCTATTATACTAGATGAGCACTACTTATAATATGCTGGTAATTATAGGCGGCAAATAAGCCTATGTTTAGATTGATTGTAGCGTTACTGTTGCCTGACGTTAGTGAAACATTTATAGCGACCTAATTCCGCGTTATAATAAAAACACTAATCGATTGCTCTATCCATAAACTATTATTTAATTTATGAAAACCATAAAAACAAACCACAGAAAATATGTCACTTTACAATTTTATTTATAGGAAAAACCATGTTTGCTATTGCTGCTAGTACCGTCACCAGTTGGGGCATGTATATTTTATTACCCATCTTTATTGCTTTCTTATTTTTTATTATCTGGGACTTATCAAAACGCTCTGAAGCGGGTCGTGCAGGTACCTTTTGGATGTTCTTAGCATTAGGTGCTGGATTTATCGGTTTTATTCTTAAAGTTCTATTAGAAGTGGCCTTTGAAAAATGGTTTATCTAACCCAGCTTTGCTTAGTTTAATTACCGCTTTGTTTAATTACCGCTTATCTACCCCATAAGGTTGTTGAAACATACGGTCACTCTTATGGAATTCTAAAACGGTAATTTTTACAACAGTCGTTATTTTTTTGCCATCAACGTCGCGCGCTTCGGCGCTGGGTAGCCTTCAATGGTTTTGCTGACGTCATTAGGGTCTAAGAAATCTGCCAATGAATGATAAGTCATCCAATCGGTTTTGCGCTGCTCAGCAGTTGAGGTGACGGCAACATCGACGCAGCGTACTTCGGCAAATCCTGCTTTTTCTAGCCAGCCCGTCAGTGCCGCGACCGATGGTAAGAAATATACATTATTCATCTGGGCATAGCGGTCGTGTGGCACAAGGACGGTATTGGCATCACCATCAATAACCAAAGTTTCAAGCACAAGCTCACCACCTTTGACCAACTGACCTTTAAGCTGTTGCAAATGCTCAAATGGCGATTGTCGGTGATAAAGTACGCCCATACTAAATACCGTATCAAATAGCTGACTGTGCTCAGGCAAAGCTTCGAGTGGTACCGGAATATAGTGGGTACGATAGCTATCAGCATCACCAACGAAGTGTCGAATCGCCATAAACTGATGATAGAACAGGCATGATGGGTCAATAATAATAACCGTATCTGCCCCCGCGCCTGCCATCCGCCAACCGTGATAACCAGAGCCACCGCCCACATCCAATACCCTGCGACCTTTTAGGTTTCCTAAATGCGGCGCCACTCGTTGCCATTTCCAATCACTATGCCATTCGGTATCGATTTTTATGCTGGACTTGTCATTGCCAATCTGACCACCAATTTGAAAGGGTCCTTTTCGCCACGGCATGAGTTGCTTTAATAATGCTAAGGTTTGTTTACGCTCAGAGTCACTTAAATTGGCGGCAATCGTCAATACATCACTGTCCAAATCCACCTTATCAGCCGCTACTGTTGGCAAACGTGCTACTGATGCCTGGTAAGCGGGCGCGTGGGCGTAATTGGCTTTATCTTTAATATCATTTAGCCATGTCGGTAACTGCGTCAGCCATTCGTAAGCGCTCGGCTGCTGCTGCGCTAATTTTAATAAGGTTAAATACAGTTCACGTTCAGCATTGATGATGGTGTCGTTAAGCATAAAAACAGATTGCCATGTTGGTTAGAAAATAGGATAAAGTTTTATATTACAAGTCTAGCGGTTATTTCTATCGCGTTTAAATATTATGTAAAGGCCACAATAGAAACAAAGTTTAAAAACTGAAACCACGTTAAATGACGCTGAAAACCGACATCGCTCAATCGTGCATGATGCTGATCTAAGGTATCAGTAATAAGGACGTTTTCGAGCGCATTTCGTTTGCCACTAATCTCCATCTCGGTATAGCCATTAGCACGTTTAAAGTCGTAATAACGCTCTACCAACCACGCGTCATATTGCTCATCAAAAGCGTGGGTCTTTTCGGTCAATACCAAAATACCACCGTCACTCAAAGCTGTATAAATTTTCTCTAACACCGCGATCCTATCAGCGGCTGGTAAAAACTGCAGCGTCAAATTTAAAATCACCATATCGCACGGTTCAATCTCGACATCACGAATATCGGCGGTGATGACCTCGATGTTATGCGTTGGATAATTCTCAGCCAATAAGGTTTTTGCTTTCGTAGTCATCGCTGGCGAGATATCAATCGCTTTAATTTGTAAATCTTGCGGTTCGAACTCGCCAGCCAGTGCCATACTTGCGCCACCAAGCGAGCAGCCCAAATCATAAATACGGCTCACACGCTGGCCATTCTCATCCTGCTGGCGGAATTTACAATGACGGCGCGCAAAGATAGGCAGCATCGCCAATACTTGACCGTAACCTGGCACACTGCGGCGAATCATATCGGGGAAACAGGCCACCACTTGCTCATCAAAAGAAAAACGCGCGGCTTTATCAAGTGGCGTGGTAAATAAAGTATCGTGTTTAACGGTGTCGTTAGTAAGGTTAGTAGGTTTATTTTGGCTCATGGGGCGGCTCATTTTTTGATGGTGGGACTTAAGTTTTGATAATAAGGTTTTGATGATAAATTTTCGCTGGTAAAGCTTTGATGAAAGCGTTTATCGCTAATCGCTTTTAAGACAGCTAAAGATAGCAAAAGCTCATTATAACATTACTGTTTGTTACTTATCGCGACCAACTGCCCTGCTAAGCTAAATAGGTAGTGCTAAGTGCAGTGCCGCATTGAAAGATGAAGACAGCATTGAAAGTTTACAATGTGGCAACCACATAAAGAACTTAGCTCATCTCTATAACAACAGCTATAATAATAGGAAAAATTATGCAAACCATTATCTTAGGCGGCGGCTGTTTTTGGTGCACCGAATCCGTATTCTTATCCGTAAAAGGCGTTCAGTCTGTCGTATCTGGCTACATGGGCGGTGAGGCTGTTTCTGCCAACTACGAAGCGGTCTGCGGCGGTGACACTGGACATGTTGAAGTGATCAAAGTTGAATTTGATGAATCTATTGTGCCGCTAGAAGTCGTGCTCGATGTCTTTTTTGCCACTCATGATCCCACCACAATGGATCGCCAAGGCAACGATGTTGGTAGTCAATATCGTAGCGTGGTTTTCTACACCGATGAAGCGCAAAAACCAACGGTAGACCGTACGATTAATAAGCTGCGCGATATGGGTATTAATGTAGTGACAGAAGTCCATCCAGCTATGGAATTCTATAAAGCTGAAGAAGCGCATCAAGATTTCTATAATCGCAACCCAGGACAGGCGTATTGCAACTTTTCTATCCCGCCAAAACTTGCCAAACTGCGTAAAGAGTTTAGCCAATATATGGTGAGCTAAACGATTACTATGATTTTTATATGCTATAAAGGCCAAGAGTTGAGTCGCTTGGCTTTTTTATTGCGTTTAACCGTATGATAGTGATAAACATTTAAAGTATAGATATGTTAGGAATAAAGGTATGGATTCTAAATTTTGGCAACAGCGCTGGCAAGAAGGCCGTATTGGCTTTCATCAACCTAACGTCAATCCTCAGCTAATTAAATATATCTCCAATCTGGCGTTGTCAATCGGTAGCCAAGTTTTAGTACCTTTATGCGGGAAATCGGTTGATATGGCATGGCTGGCGCACGAAGGCTATGACGTTGTCGGTATTGAGCTGGTTGAGACCGCCGTGCAAGCGTTTTTTTCTGAGCAGAATATTATCCCTACCATTGCTGAATTTACTAGCGCTACTGACAAATCCACGTTAAAACGCTATCAGGGTCAGCTTGCTGATCAAACCATTACCTTATGGGCGGCAGATATTTTCTCCCTAAATGCAACAGATATTGGCGATATTGATGCTGTTTATGATAGAGCCGCGTTGATTGCTTTACCAGCAGACATGCGTCAAAAATATAGCAAGCAAATACGTAAGCTTAGCCATAACGCCTCGCAACTATTGATGACGCTTACCTATGATCAAAGTAAAAAAGCCGGCCCACCTTTTTCTATTAGCCATAAAGACATTCAACAATATTATGGTACTCACTACCAGATTAAGGAGCTTGAAGGCGAGTCATCAACGCTAAATGCGGCATCTGAGATAGCGGTTACTGAGCATGTTTGGCTGTTGACTAAATAGTCTGAAAATATCGCCATTTAAAACCCTCTCCTAACCTCACGCGCGCGTCAGCTTATAGTAATTGAGTGCTTCGATACCTTTTCTTTACTATTGAGATTGGTTACTCTAAGTAAAATCGCTTTTTAATTGCTTTGCCTCACTTTTAATGACTATTTTGACGTTTATAGGATATTTTCATGCGCTTGACTCATTTGTCCACTTTGTCTTTGTTGACTGCCGCCATCGGTCTCAGCCTTGCTAGTACCGCTCAAGCTGCTAAACCCGACGCACCGAACTTGTCTAATGCTCAGTTTCAACAATGCTTGGACGGGTTAAAAAACTCTAGTAAATTTCGCGGCGTCGATAGCTATACTTTTAATAATTACCGCCCCTCTCAGCCTGATCCAAGTGTGATTCAGTCACTCAATTACCAACCTGAATTTCAAAAGGACGTTTGGGATTATCTGTCGTCACTGGTCGATAAAGAACGGGTTGAAGATGGTATTCGCGCTAAACACCAATGGGCTGATACATTGCGCCAAATTGAATCGCGCTATGGTGTCAAAGCCGAGCACGTACTTGGAGTGTGGGGCGTTGAGTCCAACTTTGGGCAAACATTAGGTAAAAAACCCCTATTTGAATCTTTAGCAACGCTGTCATGTTTTGATCGTCGTCAAAGCTATTTTCAAGGGGAATACGCCAATGCGCTAAAAATCGTCCAAAACGGTGATATTGCGCCCAGCGACATGACTGGTTCATGGGCAGGCGCATTTGGGCAGACGCAGTTTATGCCAAGCACCTTTTTGGAATTGGCTGTCGATTTCGATGGCGATGGTCGCCGCGATTTGGTCAATAGCGTGCCCGATGCACTGGCTTCGACTGCCAACTTTTTAGATAAGCGTGGCTATCGTACGGGCGAGCCTTGGGGTTATGAAGTCAAATTACCAAGTGGGTTTTGGGCAGCCTCTGATCGTAAAAACAAAAAATCCATCAGCCATTGGCGCAACCAAGGGCTGACCTTGGCGAACGGTAGTCCGTTACCTTCTAGTTTAAGTAGCGCTGGATTATTATTACCGGCAGGTAAAGATGGCCCGGCATTTTTGGTCGGCAAGAACTTTGATACGTTTTATTCCTATAATGCCTCAGAAAATTATGCGTTAGCTATTGCCCATTTATCAGACTTAATCGCGCGTGAAGACAGTAGCAAAACTGACTTTATCACGGCTTGGCCGACAGATGATCCTGGTATTAGTCGCCAGCAATCAAAAGATATTCAGCAGGCGCTATTGAATGCAGGCTACGATATCGGTGAAGTAGATGGCATCATTGGCGATAATACTCGAACGGCTATTCAGCAATATCAATCAAGCCACGGCATTTTCCCAGCGGATGGGCGCGCAGGACAGAAATTTTATCGCGCAATCGTGGGTAATGCGGTTCCTACGAACAACCCATATGGTCAACCGTCGAATAGCAAACCATTAAATCCTGCCCCTGCTGATCGAATGGGACAGCTCATTCAGCAGCAAACAAGTATGCCTAATAATTACTCCGCACAGCCAACTGCAAACCCATCAAGCTCTGGTAATACACGCTATCGCCGCGTTACTGACGCTGACGGTTCTGTGAAGCTTGTCCGTATTGATGAAGGCTCATAGCCTTATCACCCCTAAATAATGATTAAATAAAAGAAGCCACGTCATAGAAACGTGGCTTCTTTTTAAGTCTTTGGTTAACACTACATTTGAGCAACTAAGCTTGTTTGATAGCGGCAGTTATTTTTTGCATTTTAAATTAGACAATAGGAGGAGGATTTGGTTGGCCATTATCGCCATCCCAGTTCTCACGCGCTTTGTCATCCAAATCAGCAGGTGTTTTTGGCTTCCACTTGCCATTTTCTTTCCAAGTCGCATCGCCCCAGTCGGCATCTTCTTCTTTTCTGTCCAAATCTTTATAAGCTTGGGCAGGATCGATACCACGGCGCTTCATATCCGCGACTTGCTCTTCTAAAGTGTGAAACTGGTGCGCCTCATGCATCGCGTTTTCTAAGCCATTCAACTCGTTGGTCAAGTCATCATATTTTGAGTTACTCATTATTTACTCCCTAATTATTCAGTTTTATTATGTATTTATGCCCTTTATTATTACGGATATTGCATAAGTTCACAATCACCGAGACGTATGCTTTGTATTACAAAGGGTAAGCAACGCCTTTATAAAAGAAAAGTTTATAGATGAGGTTTTATAAATAGAAGAGATTTATGAATTGAGCTAATCGAGGCGTGAAGAGGATTGACTACTTACTTTGGAAGTATTTTTCGTCAATAAGCTTTTGGCATAAAAGGTCAGTTTCCAAAGCTCTTGGGAGACGCGCGTTCCATAGGTGGTTAGCTGGATCCAATTGGCTGCTACCAACTGGCACTGTAATTGGTTTAAGTCATCTTGAGAAATCTGACAGCGAGAAACGGCATGGACATTTGGCATGTCCTTTTTGATATCAAGCTCAGCTTTGGTGGCAATTAAGCGATTGATAGCGCTTTGTAGGCCATAATTGGAAAAAGTGGCTGGGATTTTGATCAAAGTGATTAATACCTCTTGCCACGACAATGTCATGGTCCGGGTGACATCGGTTAAATTGCCGCCTTCATAGGCTTGCGCTTTATATTGAATCTCAAAAGTGTCTGTTAGCACGATGGGTTTGCTGACGCTATCAGCAGTCAAATGTTTGAGAGTGTCAGCAGGCGCTTGGGCGAGCTTGATTATTTTATTAGTCGAAGCGTTATCAATACCAATAGATTCCTCAGAAAGACTTTTTTCAATGACAGTGACTCTATTCGCTTTCATCAGCTCGTCGCCAACCCTTACCCAACCATCGCCTACTTGATGATTGGCAACCATTTTATAATAGGCTTGAATAAGTAGCTGCTCAATATCGTTTTCTGTCTCATAATAATAAATTTTATCGGCTTTTTTGGTGACCATGTGGGTAAATTCTAGCAGTTGCCGACTAATATTGACCTCATTATGGTGAGTTTTAATCAATATCAGCAAGGGTTTAAGCTTGGCTTTGGCATTTAAATAGCTCAAGTGCATTTGACTAACGCCCGTATTTTGCGTCGTACCATAGCTATCACCGATAATCATCAAGGCATAATCACAAGCATCAATACACTGGCGACCATATAGCGACGCTTTGGGTAATTTGCTCGAAACATCATAGGTTAAAAATGCGCGAGCTTGAAAAAACATCGCAACACTGTCTAAAACCAACAGCTGATCGTTGTCAGCACATATGACGTGAATATGATAGCGACGGTTTGGCACAATCACCTCTAAGCTTGAGTAGCTATATAAATCAGAGTTCTATAAATCCACAGGAAAACCAATAAAATTAGGAACTAATTAATTCTGATGAGCAGATACTAGCCTAACATAATATTTCTACTATGCGTCCAATTTATTACTAATACCATTATTATCTTGCGGAATTATAACAGCAGTATCACCACTAAACCTTTAAGCAACTTCTGCTGAGTCTAATAAACAGGGTTAAGGATGAGAATAATACTGCAAAAGGCTCTGCTTACCGAGCAAACTTTGTATTAAAATGTGTAACTTCTCATCATATTTGGTCGCATAAAAGGTCAATGGCGGCGCAATACTTGTATTTTCTGCTCTATTCTCTTTTAAAGCCTTATCACCCTTCAAAGACTTATTATCCTTGAAAGTCTGACTGCTTAAAGCCTCACCACCTAAATCCTCAGCTGGCAAAGCCAATAAATGATCTACTAATAATAATTGTTTGACGCGCTCAGCAATTGCTTGTCCAGAATCGACAATTTGTATCGATAATTGCTGCTGGGCAATCTCTTGCGTTAAAAACGCTTTAAAAAAGGGATAATGCGTGCAACCTAGAACCAACTGATCTACGCTATCTTGCGCAAATACCTGTAATTGCTCACGTAAATCCTGAGCAGTTTTACTATCTTCCGGCATTCCCGACTCTACCCAAGGAACCAAGTTTGGGTCAAAGTATTTGGTTACCTTCGTTGCTTTAGGACTGGCAATATGGTTAATAACGTCATTAAGCAGCGTACCGTTTAAAGTCGCCTTTGTTGCCAATACTGCCACATGACCACTTTTACTGGCCAATACCGCAGGCTTCAACGCTGGCACCAAACCAACAATAGGCAACTGCGGATAATATTGTCTGGCGGTCTCTAAAGCATACGCTGAGGCACTATTGCAAGCGATAACGATCAGCTTGCAGCCTTGTCGATATAACCACTCTACTGCTATTAGTGTTAACGCTTTAATATCTTCACTATCGCGATTTCCATACGGCACATGCAAGGTATCTGCATAATAAACATAACGTTCATGCGGTAATTGCTGAGCTAAATGCAAATAGACCGACAAGCCGCCAACGCCTGAATCAAACAAGCCGATTGGCGCATTGCGATCCTTTTTAGTCACCTTCTCTATCACGTGATTATTTGATTGAAGCTTTCTAAAATTATCATCAATAAATGTCGTTGAGTGCGTGTTAAGCCTATCGAGGATAGTATGTTCAGGCGCTGCTTTTACAGCAATCTTCATGGTTATCTTACCGCCGTTTTCATATAGGAGTTAAATATTGTTAGATACTAAATATTGTTTATTTTTAAGCAGATGGCATCGATAATGAGTAAGAGTTGCCACCACTTTGCAGCGTTAGTATCGTCTCACCATTTTGCTCTGTCAACTCACCAATTTCGGTTAAGTGATAAAAAGTATTTCGTCCAATTAATGCCTTTAAGCCATTTCTCACCATCATATAAGGACGGATTTGGGTATTCTCTTCTGTGCTTTCATTTACTTTTGTGCTTTCATGATCGTCAGGGCTTTTAATCGTATAAGCGCGTAACTGAATAGGATGCTCATCATCTAAACGTACCACATCGCCCGTGGTGGTGGTAAATTCTAGCCAGCACTTACCGGCTTCATGAACGATGCCGACATCATTAATCAGTAATGGCGCATCTTCTACTTGAATGCGCAGCTTTTGCACAGGTGTCTTTAGAAAATACGCAACCGAGCCATTATTTTCCTCCTTCCATAAAATAGTAGCAAATAAGCGCACCAATGACTCTCGGGTCATATGACTGCCTTCGTGCCACCATTCACCGTTGGCTTTAATCGTCAAATCCATATCTGCTACTTGCTCAGGGTGCCAATTCTCAAGAGGCGGTATGACGCGGCCTTCACGTTTGCTTGCAGCCGACTTAAAATATTGGCTTAAGGCATTCATACTATTTAGCTTGGACACCTTATCAGTTGGGGTTTCTGAGCTATTTTTATTAATGGCATCATCGCTTTTATTCTTATCATTCATCATAAAATCCTTTATTTAGTAATCAAAGTTTGGCAAATCTATTATTACCATAAATTTTTGTTTCGGGTATGATGAAAGCCTATCGTCATTGTACTCCCGCTATTTGAATTTTACCTTAACATTGATACCCAGAAATGCGTATCGTGTTTGTAGGACTTTTCTTTTATAATGAGTAACGATTATTTATTTGAAATGGTTCAGTGGGTGTTGAATTAACGACACATTTTACGTTATGGGTTGATAGGTTTTGGAAAACATCTTTAACCTTAACGTCGTCAATTGATGCCGCAAAGACAGTTTTTATCGGGCAGCCATATGTCTGAGTAACGTTAGCGCCGCAAGCCTTATTATTCAATTGTTAAGCTAATGATGCCCTGGGATAAGCCACTACAAGTTTAGGAGTAGGTATGCAAGAGCAAGACAATCAAAAGCCTGTCGTTGATAACGACACTGTTAACAATGACGCGCCCATCGTGGATAGCGATACCGTAAATACTGATGCAGCCGTAGCAGAAGTAGAAACGGCAGATGCATCACAAGAAGCAGAAGAAGTCGCAGCTACTGAAGAAGCCTCTGAAGTTGAAGCGGCAGAAGTTGCCGTCGAACCAGTAGTAGAACCAGTAGTAGAACCAGTAGTAGAGCCTGAAGCTGCCGAGCCTGAAATCGAACGTGAATCAATGGAATTCGATGTCATTATCGTTGGCGGTGGTCCTGCCGGGCTGTCAGCAGCCATTCGTCTGCGTCAGCTTGCTATTGCAGCGGGCAACGATGAATTTATGGTTTGCGTGGTCGAAAAAGGTTCTGAGTTTGGTGCTCATACGTTATCTGGCGCGGTTATGGAAACACGCGCTTTGGATGAGCTGATACCTGATTGGAAAGAAAAAGGTGCGCCACTAAACGTTCCTGCCATTGAAGACCGCGTTTATATGCTGGGTTCTGCAACCAAGGCCACCAAACTTCCTGATTCTATCGTGCCTGCTAGTATGCACAATGAAGGCAACTATATTGTCTCACTAGGCAACGTCGTTCGCTGGTTGGCAGAACAAGCGGAAGAGTTAGAAGTCATGATGTTCCCAGGCTTCGCAGCCGATGACATCTTATATAACGATGACGGTTCGGTAAGAGGCATTTTAACGGGCGACATGGGCGTAGCTGCCGATGGTGAAGCCAAGCCTAGCTTTGAGCCAGGGTATGAGCTACTTGGTAAATATACCATCTTTGCTGAAGGCTGCCGTGGTCATTTAGGCAAGCGTTTAATCAGCCGTTTTGATCTTGATAAAGACTCCGATCCTCAGCATTACGGCATTGGTATTAAAGAGCTTTGGGAAGTCACACCAGAAAAACATGAACAAGGCGTGGTGATGCATGGTTCAGGTTGGCCATTGACTGACACAGGCTCTTCTGGTGGTTGGTGGTTATACTTCGATGAAAACAACCAAGTAAGCTTCGGAATGGTCATCGATTTATCGTACTCAAACCCTTATATGTCACCGTTTGATGAAGTGCAGCGCTTAAAACTGCATCCCCTCATTCGTAACATCTTAGAAGGGGGCAAACGCCTGTCTTATGGCGCTCGTGCTTTGACTAAAGGCGGCTTAAACTCTTTACCAAAATTCACTTTCCCAGGTGGCGTTTTGGTCGGTGATGACGCTGGCTTCTTAAATCCTGCCAAAATCAAAGGCACGCATACTTCAATGAAATCGGGAATGCTAGCTGCTGAGGCAATTTTTGAGGCGCTACAAGCTGGTCGTGAGTATGATGACGTGGTCGCTTATAGCACTATGTATAAAGAATCTTGGTTGTATCAAGATAACTACGAAGCGCGTAACTTTGCACCAGCCATGCACCGTATGGGACAATGGATGGGCGGCGCCTTTAACTTTATCGAGCAAAATTTGCTCGGCGGCAAGATGCCACTGACCATTCATGACAATCAGTATGATTACGATCAGCTTGAGACCGCAAAACACGCCTATCAGCCCACCTATCCTAAGCCGGATGGTAAACTGACATTTGATAAATTGTCATCGGTCTTTATCTCGAACACTAACCATGCTGAAGATCAGCCAACGCATCTAAAACTGACCGATCCAACAGTTCCTGTCTCCGTCAATTTACCATTGTATGCTGAGCCTGCGCGTCTGTATTGCCCCGCTGGCGTTTATGAATTGGTAAAAGATGCCGAAGGTGCTAAGTTTGTTATCAATGCGCAAAACTGCGTCCATTGTAAAACCTGTGACATCAAAGACCCATCACAAAACATCACTTGGGTGACGCCAGAAGGTGGCGGTGGTCCTAACTATCCAAACATGTAAACCCTGTTCGTAATAAATATTACTTAATAAAAAACCGCTCTTAATGCTAAGGGCGGTTTTTTTATGCTTGTAGTTTTAATAGCTCAATTCTTAATTTATCTCTAAAGACTAATCGGTCCAAGCATCACGGTTGGCTTCGTCTTTTAGTTTCACAAAGTCATCTGGGTCAAACTTAATTTGATCGCCCGTTTTGCCTTCTTTAACTTGTCGCTCATAATCACGCAAGATGCGTAGGGCGACAGGCGATAAAATTAAAATAGCCACTAAGTTGACGAGTGCCATCAGACCCATGGATAAGTCAGCAAAGTTCCAAATAGCAGGGAGGCTTGCGATAGCACCAACAAATACCATTCCCAAAACCATAAAGCGGAAAATCATAATCATCACTTTGGCGTTTCTTTCACCAGAGATAAATTCAAGATTGGACTCACCATAACTGTAGTTGGCAATAATGGAGGTAAATGAGAAGAAGAAAATCGCAACCGCGACGAAAATAACGCCCATATCACCCACATACTGTGACAGTGCTAACTGCGTTAATTGAATCCCTTCCTGTTCGACATTTGGGTCGACGACGCCTGAGAGAATAATAATGGCAGCCGTTGCCGTACAAATAACCAGCGTATCTATAAAGACACCGAGCATTTGCATAAAACCTTGCACCGCTGGATGATCGGGATGGCTTTTTGCCGTTGCTGCTGCATTGGGCGCTGAACCCATACCGGCTTCGTTCGAAAACAGACCGCGTTTGATACCATTAATCATTGCCTGCGCAATACCATAACCAATAACGCCGCCTGCCGCTTGCTCAAAACCAAATGCCGATTTTACAATCAAAGCAACCGCTGCTGGGAATTCGCTAAAATTCGTCACAATAATATAAAGTGCCAACAAGATATAAAGTATCGCCATGACGGGCACAATCTTACCAGCGATACGCGCAACCGAACGCAAACCACCAAATACGACTGGCGCAGCCAATACCACCAGCACCAATCCTGTCATCCACGTTGGCACCCCAAAGGCTTCATTGGTCGCTTGGGCGATAGTATTTGACTGAACGCCATTAAATGCCAAACCAAACGCCACCAGCAAACAAAGTGAGAAAAATATCGCTAGCCAGCGCTTTCCCAAACCCTTTTCGATATAGTAAGCGGGACCACCGCGGTAAACATTGTCTTTATGCGGCACTTTATAAGCTTGCGCTAAGGTAGACTCGATGAAGCTGGTCGACATACCGACTATCGCCGTCATCCACATCCAAAATACCGCGCCTGGTCCCCCAAGATAAATAGCAATTGCAACCCCTGCCAGATTACCCGTACCGACACGCGCTGCTAAGGAAGTCATCAACGCCTCAAATGAGCTGATACCGCCCTCTTTACGACCTTGATTTGACACTCGTAATAACTGCCACATATGACCGAAGTGACGAAACTGAATAAAACGCGTAGCAACGGTAAAATATAGACCGGCACCGATTAGCACAAACATCAGTAGTCCATACCACGGATTGCTTGCAATCAACCAATCATTATTCCCCCATATAATACTAACACCGTAATCAACGATGTTATTAAACCAACCTGCTATGCCTTCGTTCATACAAACTCCTCACTTACGCTTTATAAATTTTGCTTATTTTTTATATAAAAATGTCTATAACCAATCAAAACAGTCTCAAAATTAACTAAAAACATTCCTGAAAAAGTTACCGTGGGCATTCTATAGTGTTTAAGGCGTGTCTGACTATCACATCTGGTTATCATCTCAAGATGTTCATTTCTGAAATAAATGTAACTTGCCCTTTAACTGCTATAGAATGAAGAATGTAACAAATGAGAAGCATTTTTTAGACATTTATCGTACGATTACAATAACGTCGTCGCTCGCTACTTAATAAAACTGCTAGATCTTTTTGATGACATTAACTGTTTTATGATGGATGAACAAAAATGATGGGTTATTTGAAACCAAGTTTTTAATAAAAACAGTTTTTAATAACGACATTTTTTCAACACGATAGACTGAATTTTATAGACATTAGCGTTCGGTTGATATTGGTTTATTGGCATGAATGGCTATCGTATTAAAAACTTTAAGACTCTTGTCAGGAAGACGGGATCGTAAAAAGACAGCGGATTGTTGACCTTCATGATTTTACCTCGATAAATCCCCTCTTTTCTGCAAAGCACCCTTAAACCTAGAAGTAATAAGCATTCGTTATCTCTTCGTTTTATGAGACCAGTTTTTAACGAAACCGATTTTAATAACTCGATTTATAGGTAAGTCATTTTGCACCAGATTTTTAAATGGTTCGCTTTTAGGTCTTTGGTTTTGATAATTTTTGATGGCATGAGGCTGTAAATACCTCTTTTTAACTTTGTTTGTTCATCATAAATAGCTAAAGCCTCTTTCATTTGTGCGTATTTTTTCAGCCAAGCTGTTGAGTCATTTTGTATTAGCTGTCTATAAGATGGTTTTTTGTAGACATAACTTCGCTTGGAGCGATAGACAATAATCACTCATTAGGCTCAAATCAAACATGATGTTTTTAGGTAAGACAAAAGGAGTTGTCCTATGGAAAACCACAACGATCCATCCGGTTATTGGCGTGCCAATGTCCGTCTCATTTTAGGTAGCCTCGTTATCTGGGCCCTATGTTCTTACGGTTTCGGTATTTTATTTCGTCCATTATTAACAGGCATTCGAATAGGTGGAACTGACCTAGGATTTTGGTTCGCTCAACAAGGATCCATTGGTGTATTTATCATTTTAATCTTCTTCTACGCGTGGCGTATGAATAAGTTAGATAAACAATATGGTGTAGACGAGGAATAGTCCTATGAGTCAATTTGCGATTAATATTATTTTTGTAGGCCTATCTTTCGCTTTATATTTCGGTATTGCGTGGTGGGCACGTGCAGGTTCAACCAGTGAATTCTATGTTGCTGGTGGCGGTGTGCATCCGGTAGTGAACGGTATGGCAACGGCTGCTGACTGGATGAGTGCGGCGTCATTTATCTCCATGGCAGGTATTATTGCCACCGGTGGTTATGCCGCATCCACTTACTTAATGGGGTGGACGGGGGGTTATGTTCTACTGGCCATGCTGCTCGCGCCTTACCTGCGTAAATTTGGTAAGTTCACGGTTCCTGATTTTATTGGGGACCGTTTTTATTCCAAAACCGCTGCTATGATTGCGGTGGTTTGTTTGATTATTGCGTCGACCACTTACGTTATCGGTCAGATGACGGGAGCTGGAGTTGCGTTTTCCCGCTTCTTAGAAGTGGATAACACTACAGGTCTGATTATCGCGGCGGTTGTCGTGTTCTTCTACGCCGTCCTGGGCGGTATGAAAGGGATTACCTACACGCAGGTTGCGCAGTATGTGGTTTTAATGATTGCTTATACGATTCCTGCAGTCTTTATTTCACTGGAATTGACGGGCAATCCGATTCCTGGTCTTGGTTTGTTCTCAAACCATATCGAAGCTGGTATTCCTATCTTAGCCAAGCTTGATCAAATCGTTGTAGATTTAGGCTTTACCGCTTATACGGCTGACGTACCAAACAAGCTAAATATGGTGTTATTTACTTTATCACTGATGATTGGTACCGCAGGTTTACCTCACGTTATTATTCGCTTTTTCACGGTTCCTAAAGTTGCGGATGCACGCTGGACTGCTGGTTGGACATTGGTATTTATTTCTCTACTATACTTTACGGCACCAGCTGTTGGCGCAATGGCACGCTTAAACCTAATCGATACCATCTATCCACAAGGTGTTGAAGAGCCTGCTATCGAATATGATCAACGTCCAGACTGGATGAGAACTTGGGAAGACACTGGCCTCATTAAATATAACGATTTAAATAACGATGGTCGCATTCAGTTATATGCTGATAGTGGACTTGGCGCCGCTGAGCTTGCATTGGCTGCCGCTACCACTGACGGCGGTGATGTTGCAGCAGCAACCGCGGCTGTAGAAGAGGCAAAAGCTGAGCATGCTTTAGAGCGTGATGGCATCTTCGTCGATAGAGGCTGGGAAGGTAATGAGCTAGACGTCAACGCGGATATCCTAGTATTGGCTAACCCAGAAATTGCGCGTCTACCAGGTTGGGTTATTGGTCTTATCGCCGCCGGTGGTTTGGCAGCAGCGCTATCAACAGCGGCTGGCTTATTACTTGCCATCTCATCAGCAATCAGTCATGACTTGATCAAAAGAAACATCAATCCGAACATTACCGATGCAGGCGAACTAAAAGTCGCTCGTATCACGATGGCGATTGCGATCGTTGTTGCGACTTGGCTTGGTATTAATCCACCTGGATTTGCCGCCCAGGTAGTGGCTCTAGCCTTTGGTATCGCAGGTGCGTCACTGTTCCCTGCCCTGATGATGGGAATTTTCTCTAAGCGTATTAACAACCTTGGCGCTATCGCTGGTATGTTAACGGGTTTGGTTAGTATCTTGGTTTATATCTTTCTCTTCAAAGGCTGGTTCTTTATCAGTGGGACAGCAAGCTTCCCTGATACTGAAGAGTACTGGTTGTTCGGCATCTCGCCATTATCATTTGGCGCAATTGGTGCCCTGCTGAACTTTATCGTTGCATTCATAGTCTCTTATGCAACGACACCACCACCGGCCCATATCCAGGAATTGGTTGAAAGTGTTCGTTCGCCACGTGGAGCTGGCGGCGCAATCGATCACTAATCTAGACGATATTGTGTGTTATTCTTTGTCATATAATCACTCACTGGCAGCAGCTGCTTGTGAGTGATTTTTTTATATCAGGCTTATTGTAAGCTGGTTCGTTATAAATTGGTTTTAAATGCGCTGATAGCGTTAAGGAAAAATCTTATGCTTTTTGAGTTTATTGCGACCATAGCTGCTGGATTTGGTATGGCTGGGATAGCATTGATCATTACCCATCTCAGCAAACTGGTTGGAAAAAAAGCACCAAGGTGGTTGATTCCACTGTTTGGTGCTATCGGTATTTTTGGCTTTCAAATACAACAAGAATACAGCTGGTTCGAACAACAGACCTCACAACTTCCTAAAGGCGTGCATGTGGTTAAAAAAGTTGAACAGCGCACTTGGTTTCGTCCATGGTCCTATATTAAGCCACAAACATTTCGCTTTATGGCAGCTGACAGCGGGCACGCTCGCGCTAACGCCGATAATCCAGATATTTACTTGGTTAATTTATATTTATTTGAAAGACGTAGAAGTGTTCAGCAAGTACCACAAGTTATTGATTGCGCTGCACCCGCCCGCGCAGATTATGTGTTGCAAGAAAAAAATAGTAGATTGAGCATTGATGAACACATTAAAGAAACAACTACATGGCGACCACTAGAAAAAGATGATCCTTTATATACCAATGTTTGTATCAACAAAAATTAAGAATAATATGAGTAAGCAGTTTGACTGAAACCGTATTGAAGACATGGTATTAAAAATATGGCATTAAAAATATTATTTTTCTAATTCAACTAATAACGTCCCTGAACCCTTGTATAATTATGCTTTGAGTTTGCTCCTAATAATAGGCCGGCGCACAGACCACCGAAATGCGCCGCGAATGAGATGCCTTGCTGCGGCATCAAACCTTGCTTAATGGTCAGCCAATAGCCTGTGCCCATCACAATACAAGCAAGCAGATAACCCCAACGCCGCGCAAATACTGCCCCACCTATCATATAGCCAAGCATTGCAAAACAAAGCCCCGACGCCCCAATATGAATCGACAACGGCGAACCGATGACCCACGTCACCAATCCTGACGCTACGATAAGTTTTAGCACTGTACGATAAGCATTACTTTCAAAAAGACCAAATAAGAATAAAATTTGCAATAGTGTCAACGTATTGCCCAGTAAATGAGGAAAGTTGCCATGCATCGTCCATGATGCAAAGACACCAATCATACTGCCGATATCTAATGCCCGTGGCACAATACCAAAAACATTCCACAGACCAAAAAGCACAGTGTCGTTAAGAAAAAACATGCCCCACATAGGAATAAGTACAATCGCGTATAAGCCGATGACTTGCTTAATCCTTTGCAATATCAAAGTCGTTAGTTGTTGCCATTTCATTTTACTTTTTACCTTTTAAACCTCTTCATTTCATTAAAGCTATATTACTGACTTACAGAAAACAGGGGGCTTTCTACAGGTTTAAACGATAATAATGAAGCGTCTTTGTCAGCGGTCAATACACTTTTAGCATGCAGCAGTGAGGTTGAATGGTAAGGGACTAAAGCGGTCGGCATAAAATTACGCGCAGCATCGATATGCTTGACCGAATCATCAAAGAAAATATGCGGCGCAAATGTTTTTAGTACTGAAGTTTTTTCAAGTCCGCCTAAAAAAAACGCCATATCGAGATTGACGTCCCAGTCGCGTAGCGTTTTGATAGCGCGTAAGTCAGCAGGGGCATTACGCGCAGTGACCAAGGCAATTTTCATAGGAGAAGAGTGCAAATGAGCAGGTAGACGCTCCTGCATTTTTGCCAGTTTAATCAACAGCTCTGCATAAGGACCCTTCTCTATAGGCAAGTCACGCATTTTGGCTTCACGCTCATGGAAAGCTTGCAACCCTTTTTGCTTATAAAGCAGCTCACCCGAGTCATCAAATAATACCGCATCACCATCAAACGCGATACGCAGCTGCTGCGTATCTAGCTCATAGGTGTTTATCGGGGTAGAATCTAGTATCGCACACGCACAAATATTGGCATCTGCAACTTGCTGAGCATCCTCACGATTGGTGGTCAAAAATAAATCAACATTAAAATCTTTAATATAGGGCGCTACAGGGCTTCCGGAGATAAATGCCGAGCGAGAAATGGTTAAGCCGTGTTCACGAATCGCATTGAGCACTTGTATTCCCGTATCAGGGCTACTTTTTGACACGATGACCACTTCAACCAGCGGCGTTTCAATACCTGAGTTTTGCTTCCCACTATCCTGACAATAATTATTTAAGTTCAATAAAGCTTTGATAAGTGGATATCCGGCGCCGATATCGAGTGGGTCGTTTTCACGTTCAGCCATATAATCTCGAAACACTTTAATCGCGTCGCTAGGCCGCTGCTGCAATAACGCTGTCAGATGATTCTCAGATTCTGACAAGTCAAATAAAGCGGTCGCTGATATCGCAACGATTAAGGTGTTAGTAAAATCTACTGCCATAGCTTTCTCTACTTAATTTTCTATAAGAATATATGGTATGCATTCTACTATATCCATCATTATTTATAATGATGAGAACCGTTATGTTAACGTCATTACTGTAATAGTATTTATCATATCTTCAAAACTTAAATTCATAAAAAAGCCATATCGTCATTACGACAATATGGCTATAAATCTAAAAACAATGTTACTTTTACGATTGTGAGCAGCTTATCCCCCAATAATACAGCGGCAATTGAACCCTTTGATCTAGTTCAACAGCACCAAAGATATGGCAGGGAAGGCAACTAAAATAACCAAGCGTACCAAGTCGGAGACAATAAACGGTGTTACCCCCTTAAACATATCTGACAGCTTAATATGCGGTGCCATTGCCTTAATCACAAAAATATTCATCCCCATCGGCGGTGTAATCAAACCAAGCTCTACCGTTAATACCGCAATAATACCAAACCAAACTGGATCAAACCCTAAGGCCAAAATAATGGGATACACCACAGGAATCGTAATCACCAGCATTGCTAGCGCATCCATAAACAGTCCTAGCAAGAAATACATGATTAAAATACAAATCAGTACCACCATTGGGCTTACCGCCAAGGTGCCAATCCAGCTTGCTAAACTATAAGATAAACGCGAGACTGAAATAAAATATCCTAACGCTTCTGCACCCAGTAGCATAAAGAATACGACGGCAGATAATGCCAGCGTCTCAATCAGCGATTGCTTCAGCCCTGTCATGCGCATACCTTTGGCAAAGGCATAAGCCCATGACACAAAGGCACCAACTGCTGCCCCTTCTGTTGGCGTAAATAATCCAAAGAAGATACCAGCAATAATTACAATGAAAATAAAGCTAAAAGGAATCAGTCCGGTCAAAGAGATGAGCTTATCTTTCCAGGACGTGGACTCACCGCGTCGTGCTAAATGCGGCTTCCAGCGCACCATAATCATAACGGTGATCGAATACATCACCATCCCTAACATTCCTGGTAAGAAACCCGCGATAAACATGTCGCCAACCGACTGCTGGGTTAAGATGGCATAAACCAGTAAAGCAATACTGGGTGGAATCATAATCCCCAAAGTACCAC
Organism: Psychrobacter sp. UBA6766; assembly: GCF_002453355.1. Taxonomy (GTDB): domain Bacteria; phylum Pseudomonadota; class Gammaproteobacteria; order Pseudomonadales; family Moraxellaceae; genus Psychrobacter. The sequence continues at coordinate 81,154 of NZ_DKGQ01000040.1, forward strand.
CAGCTGCTAAAATACCGCAAGCAAAGCCTGGCTGATAACCGTACTTCTCCATTTGCGGCAAGGCGACTTTAGTCATGGTAGAAGCAGTAGCCAATGATGACCCTGAGATAGAGGCAAAGATGCCAGACGAGCCAATTCCTGCGATTCCTAGGCTACCTCTGACTCCACCAAATATCGTTCGCGTCGCTTCAAACAGTTTGCCCGCCATTCCTGAATGGGTAGCGAAGACGCCCATCAATATAAATAACGGAATAGCACTAAAATCATACTTAGCTAAGACGTCGACTGGTAAGTCTTTGAGCATTTGCACAGCGCCAATAGGTGCCGTCACTGCGCCAAAACCTACCAAACCCACGCCAAGCATTGCCAAAGCCACTGGAACTCGTAGGACGACAAGCAGAATCATGACGATTAAGCCAATGGCGCCAATAATTTCTGGACTCATGCGCCTGTCTCCTCAGCGTCAAAGAACTGGCCTGTTTTAAATATATTGATGGATTCAATCAATGAGCGAATAGCGAGTAGGATACTTAAGAAGGCACTAATAGCATAAATAGGCATCATAGACAGTCTGAGATCTTGGGTTACTTTGCCGTACTGTAGAGCGTCAAAAGCGCTGTCGTAAAGACCCCATGCAAACACGATTCCGATAACAAAGAACCCCATCATAAAGACGCCCATCATGTAGCCTTTAATAGCTTGAGGCATCTTTTGGGTAAAGACGTCGACGATGATTTGGGAGCGTTCAACAAAAGCGGCAAAGGCGGCCAGTAATGCAAAAAGCATAAAATAAGAGACTATCTCCACGCTACCTTTCACCGTAAATCCAAATTCACCGCCGGTAAGTTTGAAAATATAACGAGCAGTGACATCAAGCATGGTTGTCAGAACGATAATGATAAGACTAACGCCACCAATAAACTGGCATAGCCTAGAAATAAAGGTACTAATTTTCACTAAAAATGCCATGTGACACCTCCCATAAGTTAGACCTTACAGGCTGCACTGGCGGCTTTAGCTTTTTTATAAACACCATCTGCGTCTAAACCTAAGGCTTTAACATCAGCAAGATATTTATTGGTACCTTTCTCAAGCGGTCCTTTCCAGTTAGGATCATTCAGTGGATCAGGGATGTCGATGATTTTATCGCCTTTATCTTTAGCTGCCTGAATTGCCATTTGGTCATGCTTATCAAATACTTCACCCACTTTATTAGCAAGCGCCATTCCTGAGTTTTTATCCAGAACTTGCTTTAAATCATCTGGTAGACTGTTATATTTGTCCTTATTCATAGTAACCATAAGCGCTGAACTATAAAAAGGGATACTAGTATGATATTTCGTTATTTCATCAATCTTAAAGGCGGTGACTGCTTCCCAAGGAAAACTTAGCCCATCAACAACGCCGCGCTGTAAAGAAGTATACATATCATTAGCAGGAAGCCCTACAGGCGAAGCACCAGCAC
>NZ_DKGQ01000012.1 GCF_002453355.1 Psychrobacter sp. UBA6766
AAAGTCTAGATCGTAACGCATAAAAATACCGCATAAGTTGTGTCCAACATATGGGGTTCAGTTCAAGATAGGCGCTTTTTATAAGCTAAATGATGTAAAGTCACCTTAAACTAATTCCACTGCTTTACTGACGAATTAAGCGACTTGGTTGTGGCAATAAACTTATATCACTAACACGGCAAGGATTGATATCGATACCGCCGCGGCGCGTATACCATGCACGAACCATCAGCTCACTTGGCTCATAATACTGACTCAAATCAGCAAATATCTGCTCGACGCATTGCTCATGAAAGCCATTATGTTGACGGAAACTTAATATGTAACGCAGCAAACTGGCTTTATCGACTGTCTTATTACTGGTCAGCGAAACCGCCAATGTTCCCCAGTCTGGTTGATTGGTGACCGGACAATTACTGCGTAGTAAATTAGAATAAAAAGTATAAGGCTGAGCAACTTTCCCCGTATTGCTGCTTTCTAAAATAGTAGCCGTCTTACCATCATGTAATAATGACGCATCAGGGTGCTCATACGATGCGACTTTTTCACTGCTATTATCTAAAGCGTTATCAATACAAATGCCTTCAGGTTGAGCAATTAACAAGCCTGTTGCTTTATCATCCAAGTCATCATTTAGGCTAAATATCTCAACGGTTACCTCTGCCTGAACGCATACTGATAAGTCTTTAGTAATCAGCGTTTGTACTTCGTCCCAGCTAGCAAACTCGGTAAAGTTAATACTATTTAGATACAACTTGAGCGACTTTGATTCGACGATAAACGGCGAGCTTGCTGGAATGCCAAAACGCGCCATAGCGACCTGCGAAATACCTTGCAGATTAAGCCATGACAGCTCAAACGCGTGCCACCAATCAACGCCCAGTTTTAGCTTATCGTCTTGCCAGCCAATAACGTCACGCCCCATACTGCGCGCTATCGGATATAAAGTCTCGGGACTATACTCAGTGGGATAATCGGTGGTTTGTTCACCTAAAATACCGTGAATACTCATTGATAATTCCTACTATTAAAAATTAAAGATATTTAACATGCTAGATATTATAAATATAACTAGCAGTAACCTTATAGGCGAATTCGCGACCCGTTACTTAATAATCGATAAGAGAAGATATAAAAGATGACGCAAAATGCAAAAATAGCCGCCATTGAATACCAAACATTGACATCAGAATAGCCAAGAATGCCATAACGGAAAGAGTTCACCATATAGACGATTGGATTTAATAACGAGATATTTTGCCAAAATGGAGACAGGTTCTCCATCGAATAAAACACCCCACCAAGATACGTCAGCGGTGTTAATACAAAGCTTGGAATAATAGAAATATCGTCAAATGAGCGCGCAAATACGGCGTTGATAAAACCGCCAAGCGAGAATAAAACCGACGTACCAATCACCGTAAATAGAGTAATAAATAAGTGCTCAATTCCCAGTTTGGTAAAAAATAGCGCCACAATAAAGACGATTACCCCAACCGCCAGTCCGCGGAAAATACCACCGCTAATATAACCTGTCAAAATAGCGTGCTTAGAGATTGGCGATACCAATAGCTCCTCAATGCTTGAGTGAAATTTGGCACTAAAGAAGCTTGAGACCACGTTTGAATAACTGTTGGTGATAATCGCCATCATAATCAAACCGGGAACGATAAACTGCATGTATGGCACACCGCCCATCTCGCCCACTCGCGAGCCGATCATCTTACCAAAGATGACAAAATACAGGCTCATCGTAATGACTGGCGGCAATAATGTCTGCGGCCAAATCCGTAATATTCGGCGAATCTCTTTAATCAGCAGGGTGCGAAAAGCAATCCAGCGTTGTGCGAAGTTCATGCGTTATCTCTCCTAAGCATTCTGTGCGCTAGCGTTAAAGCGCTATCATTGCCTATATGGTTGCTATATTTATAGTGGTCTGTTTATCTTGATATTTTTATCGTTAATAGATTGCGTAGCGATAGTCGTTATAAAAGTGAGCCATTCATTAAGACTCTCGTTTAATAAACGTCAACAATTCATAAAACTTCACTATGAAGCTAAAGGTTCATGCAAGCTTTTATCGACCAAGCGCATAAACAGCTCTTCTAAACGGTTGGCTTTGTTGCGCATGCTCGCTACAGATACCCCTTGTTTAGACAGCTGCTCAAAGACGCCGTTTAGAGACTCGCCTTCCGTCAATGTCACCTCAAGCGTTAAATCATCGGGCTGCAACGTATCCGTCACACCTGTTAAGATAATTTTCTCAGTCAATGGCACTGCCAAATCAAAGACAAAGGTTTCAACCGATAACTGCGCCAATAAATCCTTCATTTCCGTATTAATACGAATCTCACCATGATCTAAAATAGCGATACGTTTACAAAGCTGTTCCGCTTCTTCTAGATAATGGGTGGTCAGAATAATAGTGGTATTTTCTTCAACGTTAATCTGCTGCATAAACTCCCACATCGAGCGGCGCAGCTCGATATCCACCCCAGCCGTTGGTTCGTCGAGAATCAATAGCTTTGGTTTATGAATCAGGGCGCGTGCAATCATGAGGCGACGCTTCATGCCGCCCGATAGCTCACGAGCTTTATTATCGCGTTTATCCCATAATCCCAACGCCTTGAGCAGTTTTTCTGCCCGCGGTTTGGACTCTTTAGCGGCAATACCAAAATATCCTGCTTGGGTAATTAGAATGTCTTCCACTTTTTCAAACTGATTAAAGTTAAACTCCTGTGGCACCACACCCAAAAACTGCTTGGCTTTTGAAGGCTCAGCCAATAAGTCCGTCCCAAAGATACGCACGCTACCCGCCGTTGGCTTAAATAGTGAGCTAATAATGCCAATCATCGTCGATTTACCGGCACCATTTGGCCCAAGAAGCGCAAAAAATCCGCCTTGCGGTACCGTCAAGCTGACATCTTTTAAGGCAGAAAACCCGTTGCCATAGGTCTTGGATAAGTTCTGAATAGATAGCGCTGGCACCTCAGACATGAATACCTCTTTATTAATGATGTATCTATAAAAGAATATAGAAAATAATTTGGGAAAAGTTAATTTTTTTAATGTGTGCTCTAATGCCTTGATGTGAGGCTAGCGACAAGAGATTTCAACGGCAGGATTTTATAACCACGAGATTGATAATACCAATCATCATGCGCAAAAAAAACGCCTACCTCATTAGATGAAATAGACGCTTTATCAATGCGTATCGTAAAATGCTAAACAAACTCACTATTAGAAAATTACATTAGAAGCATTTAACAATGCTGCTATGCAACAATAGTCGCAGTGACATTAATCAAATAAGTAAGATAGCCTAGCAGCAATAGTGATTTTACCAATAAGGTAACTGCAAACCACCAGTTGTGGTCTAACGATTAACAAAAGTAACGATTAACAGTAACTAGCTTACTTCGGCAACCATATAATCGACCGCATTTTGCACTTCTTCATCAGGGATATCAGCGCCGCCTTTAGCAGGCATGGCACCAAAGCCGTTAATAGCATGCGTATACAAGGTATCTTTACCTTTTGCGATGCGTGGTCCCCAAGCGCCGGCGTCACCAAACGTAGGTGAGCCTAGTAACCCTGACGCGTGACAAGTGTGACATACGGCATTATAAACGGCTTTACCATCACGAGGACCATCACCTGCTGCTGGCCCAGCAGAGCGAGCAGTAACGTCACAAACCTCATCGTCTTCGAAGCATACTTTCGCAACCGGCTGAATACGAGCAATCAAGTTAGGATACAAAGCAATCAGCTTCTGTACTTGGGGCGTATCTTGCGGAATTGGCTCTTCATCAGCGGCAGGTGTTGCTGTTACAGTTTCCTCAGCGGATGCATCTGCGTCAGTTGCGTCTGCTGTTGCAGTATCCTCAGTTGCAGCACCGTCAGCAGGTGTTGCTGCATCGGTGGTATCTGCAGCAGCTTTAGGGGCGTCACCTAACTTTTCAGGTAAGTTTTCGACAACGTCTTGTCCTTCTGCGACATCAGATACGGTTACAGGAGTGTCTACAACACTTTCAGCTTGGCTCACAGCGATACTAGCGATTCCTAGAATGGCAGCTGCCGATAACATAACTACTTTTCTCATTCGTCACGTTCTCTTATTACGTATACAAGGGCCGACACGACTTAGACATTCTGTTTGTCCTCCTTTGACAACCCAACAGTTATCAATAGCAAACAGCCATCCCGCATTCAGGCGCGCTTGTAATCGGTGATTATAAATATGAATTTTCCCTGACATTATAAGGGAAAAGGCAGGTAGATTGCCATGCCTGTTTGCCGACTATGGTGTTTTTTCTTAAAAAACCTCAATAGCTACCTTCATTCATTGGCTTTATGACTTTTATTTGTTAGACTAAGCGGTCTTAATTTTTAGATACCTTGTTGTTCTAACGACAGCTAATTGCATTTATCTATACACAGTGTAAATTAGTTAGGTTTTAGTCGACAAATTATGCGCTCGTAGCTCAGTTGGATAGAGTATCGGTTTCCGAAGCCGAGGGTCGTGGGTTCGATTCCCGCCGAGCGCACCAACCCCCGTATTTCACCACTTCCTAGCACTACCAAAAACCTCTAAAGCCCTTTATTATCAACAATTCAAGTCTTCCGATATTACTTGTCATTACTTAGTAGCACCTATAAGGTGTTGTATATATGGTTGTTAAATTTATACTACACCCTTCCTTATTACATGCTCCCTACTGTACGCTTAAACGTCAATTTTCTACTTCCAGTTTTATAAAAGCTATCCTGCATCCTGTAAATTTGCTGTTAGCTGAGCGCGGCTGGGTACACGGTGATAATTAATCACAGGTACTTCACCCAAACGGCGCTGACCAACGGCAAGCTTTTTATCAATCGTAATCATAGCAACTTTTTTATGTTGTTTGCTGATCAGCAAATGATTGGCTTTGCGGTTGACGCGATAATCAGGAAAATACTGCTTAACCAACTCTGATGTTTTTTGCAGCGCATCATTAAGCGGTGTTTTTGCACTTTGCGACTTGAAAGGATGCTTATCGGAAGCTTTAGGCGCGCGCATTTTTGCCAATAACCATAGCCCAATAACGATTGCTATCAATATGACAAGCCACCAAATTCCATCTATCATAGAAGTCTATTTCCATTTTTAATAAGGGTTAGGTCATGTTAGCAGAATTATCACCAGCGTTAATAGCAGAAGTCGAACGCGCTGCCAAATTACTGGCCTCAACACAGCGTATTTGTGTTTTAACAGGCGCTGGGATTTCAGCAGAAAGTGGGATTCCCACTTTTCGAGATAAGCAAACTGGCTTATGGGAAAACTATGCTGCTGAAGATTTGGCAACACCAGAGGCTTTCGATCGCGACCCAAAATTGGTGTGGTCGTGGTATCAGTGGCGCAGACAATTGGTGGCGGATAAAAAACCAAATCCCGCCCATGATGCTTTAGCGCAGTGGCAACAATATGCAGCGAAGAGGCGTCAGCACTTGACGCTTATCACCCAAAATGTCGACGATTTACATGAGCAAGCTGGCAGTACGGTGACCCATTTACATGGCAATATCTGGCAGAATCGCTGCAGTCAGTGCAAAACCCCTTATAACAACGACTCAGGAATTGTGGATAATAGCAAAAGAGAAGTGAGTTTTAATGAAGACTTGCTGACTTGTCAGCACTGCGATGGCTATATACGCCCTGATATCGTTTGGTTTGGCGAAGCGTTGCCCGTAGAAGCATGGCAAACTGCAGAGGATGCAGCGGCCAATTGCGAGGCTTTCATCAGTATTGGCACCTCAAGTCTTGTCTATCCTGCGGCAGGGCTGGCACAATTAGCCAAGCAAAACGGTGCTAAAATTATTGAGATAAATCCTCACCCGACGCCAAATACTATTGTTGATATTACCTTAGTGGAAAAAGCAGGAGTGGTAATGCCGTTATTAACCCAAAAAATATTAATCTAAAAAATCACGGCTGTGTAAATGCCTTGCCTTAAAAAATACCCTATAAAAAAGCAAAGGCTGAACGATTTATAATAATCGTTCAGCCTTAATGACTAGTGATTTACTCGATCATTTTTATTGTAGAGCGAGATCCACTTGCGCTAAGTATTTTTCTTTTAACTCATCGCTGATAAACGAAGATCTAAAAGAGTTTTTCACCAAAGTGATAATATCCTCTTCTGTTAGCGGCAGGTTTTCGCATATATTGATAAAATTTTGGTTCATATAGCCTTTAAAATAGGCAGGATCATCGGAATTGACACTGACATTTAAGCCATAATCTAACAGCTCTTTGATATTGTGCTGTTTATAATTCTCAAATACTTTTAATTCAATATTAGAGTTGGGACAAACCGTCAGCGGCATCTGCTCGTCTTTTAAGCGTTGCATCAGCGCCGCGCTTTTTATCGATTGCACCCCATGGTCGATTCGATCAATCGCTAATAAATCCAACGCTTCATAAATATAAGAAAAATCTGCTTCTTCTCCCGCATGAGCAACCAACTTAAAGCCAGCTTCTTTGGCCTTTTTAAATACCTCTTTAAACTTGGCAGGAGGATTGCCCAATTCTGAAGAATCAAGACCGACACCGATAATATCGTCTTTGAAATTTAGCGCCTCTTCTAGCGTGTCAAACGCTTCTTCTTGGGACAAATGGCGCAAAAAACACATGATAATACAAGAAGTGATGCCGAATTTTTCTTTGGCATCGGCAAGTGCTTCTTTGATGCCTGTAATGACTGTAGCGAAATCCACCCCTCTTGCGGTATGGGTTTGCGGATCAAAAAATATTTCTGTATGAACGACATTATCTTCTACACACTTTAAAATATATTCCCATGTCAAATCATAAAAGTCGTCTTTGGTAATCAGTACATTTGCGCCTGCATAATAGATGTCTAAAAAGGTTTGTAAATTGGTAAAGTTATAGGCACGGCGCACATCTTCGATATCCTTATAAGGGATGTCTATCTGATTCTTTTTAGCCAACCTAAACATCAGCTCTGGTTCTAATGAGCCTTCGATATGTAAATGCAGTTCGGCTTTTGGCAATTTCTTGATGAGCTCAATCATGGTTTCCCTGTTGTCCTTTGTCTAAGACTAAGTCTATTTCTATTTTCATAAACGCTACTTTAAAAATACCACCGTATCAGATAGCTCATTACCAGCAGGGTCATGCTCAAGGTGGTAATATTGACGTAATAACTGCCCCACCTCATCCAATAACTCAGCTAGGCTCTCTTCAGTTTTTTGATTGGCAATACCCGAGGCGGCTTTTTCACACATGGCGCGCCAAACGGTCGGGCTGACATGCATACTGATACCACGATCAGCGACGATTTCTAGCTGGTGCTCGCAAATATTGACATAGATCAAAACACCGGTATTTTCTTCAGTATCCCAGACGCGATATTCACTAAACAAATCAATCGCACGGTCGCGGCAATCAAGATGATAGGCATCGTGAATAGGTAAGTGATTTTCGATAATTAAAAACACCTCACCGCGATGTCCACGTTCAGCCAGCGCCACCTGCTCTGTAAGCCGAGCTTTGGCAACGGGCGTCAACCATTTGCTATGTAGCATTGGGACAAACAGTACTTGACGCCACCAACGAGCAAAACTTGCTTGCGACGGATTGCTTTTTACCATTATTTTATTTCCTCAAGTACGCCATTCCTGGCAGTCATCTAATGTCCAAGTCTAACAAGCATTTACCACGAGCCGCCAGCGCCGCCGCCGCCGAAACCCCCGCCACCGCCACCAAAGCCGCCGCCGCCAAAGCCTCCACCGCTAAAGCCGCCGCCACCGCCCATACCTGGTAAGAACACCATACCGCCGCCCCCACCGCCGCGTCCTCCACGACCGCCGCCTGAGCCACGCGAAATCAAAAATAGCCAGATAAATATCGCCATGATTAATGTCATGAAGAATCCGCCACCCATGGCGAGCGAGCCTGCAAAAAAACCGCCAGCGGTCAGGATAGAACCAAAAATGCGTCCAAAGATACTGGTAATAAAGCTACCAAATATCATTGCCATGACAAATAAAAACACCGGCGATGGGTTATCACCAATGTCATTTTGATTTTGACCGCGTTCAGCCGCTTGCGCATCGGCACGCGCCAATACTTCAGGATCAGCGGTCAGGCGCGTTTGCAGCGCGCCAACGCCCGCCAATATCCCAGCGCCATAGTCATTTTGCTTAAATAGCGGTGTGATATCTTCGCGAATAATACGGTTGACCGCCGAATCTGGCAACACCCCTTCTAGTCCGTAACCTGTTAAAATATAGATATTGCGGTCATTAACGGCAACGACCATTAGCAGGCCATCGTCAATGTCTTTATTGCCTAACTTCCATTTCTCCGCAACCTGTAGCGCATAATCAAAGATTGGCATGCCATTGGTGGTCGGTACAATGACCACCGCAGCTTGCGCCAAACCTTGCTGATAAATGCCTCTTAGCTGCGCCTCTAAACGCTGCTTTTCTTGCGGGTTTAAGATATTGGCTTGGTCAACGACAGGGTTATTTAATATGAGCTTGTCTGCATCAACACTTTGTGCGCTTGACTGGACAGGCGGACGATTGGAAGCTTGCGAGTTGGCTATATTACTAGTATCGGAATTAGCAGCATTGGGATTAATAGCATCATTACCAATGATGGCGTCATTAATCGCGTCGTTACCTAAAACGGCATCGTTGATGGCTTCATTAGACTCGCCTGCTTTTGCAATGGCCACCAAATCCTCGACACTGCGGTTTTGCATTCCTGAGGTGCTATCGGAAGCGACCGCCACATTATCATTAGCACTGGTATTAGGCGCCGCATGCAGCAGCGAGCCACTCCCAATGCTTAGGGTAAATAATAATGCGGATAAGAGTGCTTTTGAATGATTCATCTAATCTATACCACCTCAAATAATATCTGTACTAAATTAATGACGGCAAAACCAAACCAACGGCTGTAAAGCGACGGATAAGAAACCATTTGTTATGCAGGCGTCCCATCATTTTTAATCTAGTAATCAGACTATAAACACGCAGCGTTATTTACACGTATGCACATCAGATAGAGCGTCTAAGCTTAAAATCTAGCTTTACTGAGCCGTTTTCGTATCGTCATCACCGAAGTCTACACTTGGCGCAGTCGATATCTCTTTTTCATTCGCCACGCTAAAGTTTGGCTTGGGATCCATACCAAATACTTTGGCAGTAATATTCGTTGGGAACTGGCGCACCGTGGTGTTATAGCCTTGAACTTCTTGGATATAACGATTGCGCGCGACGGTGATACGGTTTTCCGTTCCTTCAAGTTGCGCCTGCAAATCTTGGAACAACGCATCAGACTTTAACTCAGGATAACGCTCAGAGACTGCCATAAGGCGTGATAGTGCGCCAGTCATCTGATCCTGCGCAGCGGCATAACGTTCCATTGCTTCGGGGTCATTGAGCAGCTCTGGCGTAATAGTGATACCGCCAGCTTGTGAGCGCGCCGCTGCAACTTGAGTAAACACTTCTTGTTCTTGCTCAGCATATTGCTTCACGACTTTGACTAAGTTTGGCACCAAGTCCGCACGGCGCTGATATTGGTTGACAACTTCTGACCACGAAGCGGTGACCTGCTCATCTTGCGCTTGCAAATTGTTATAACCACAACCGCTCAAGCCAGCGGTAGAGGTGGCTAGTATGGCTGATAGCAACATAGGTTTTACAAAAGATTTACGCGTCATCGTTGACTCTCCTAATGATAAATAACAGATAAGACGTTTTTTAGTCGCCCAAAATATGGCACCTGCGATATGTTGTGCTAATAATGGCGCTATCCCGTTACTTTTACAATTCACCGTTACCAAAACACAACCGCAAAGCACCGCCTATCGTAGGGCTTTGGTACATGTTTAGGTATTTTTCACTAATGACATCATGACGATATTTTTAGCCATAATCAAAAAATAATTTAAAAGCAGTTAGAAATGTAAATAAATGAACGCCTTTATAAAGAAAATTCTAGTAATTGACCAAAAAATATGGCAAATTGCAGTTACGTAGCCGTACGGTTTGAATACATTTGGTAGTGGACTTATAACCTTTTTAATACTAGCAAGCTGTCAAAGTTTCATTAAAAGAGGGTTATAGGCGAATGAAAATTGCTTTGTCAGCTTACTCTACCGTGTAATGTAGCCAACTAATATGGCTCATAAAAAGTTAAGTAGCATCCTCTCGCTCACTGAGGTGATGGCTATTTATATTATAACCGCCTGTTTTATCCGCTGGTTTATTTATAGTAGTTTTACTAAGTAGTGGCTTTAATGAAGAGTGGCTTTAATAAACAGTCAATAATGATAAGCGGTTGGATACGATCAGTATTGTCAATGAGCCAAGCGGATAACAACAGACAACTACAGTCCATCCTTGGTGGCTAAACAAGTATGAAACTTGAGCGCTATGGAAAATTCCCCCTACGTTTAAGTGTATGCAGATTATTTGAGTGATGGGCTTTAATAAGGAAATTAAATAGCTCATCTACTCTTAGCATCATCATATATAGCCACTTTGAGACAGTACTAGGAATATACATATGGAAGGTTTAGTCGATTTAGTAAACGGAATTATCTGGAGCCCAGCGTTGGTTTATCTATGCTTGGGCGCAGGTTTATTTTATTCCATCATGACGCGCTTCGTACAAGTACGTTTATTCGGAGAAATGATTACCTTACTTTTTACAGGTAAGTCAAGTGCGCAGGGTATTTCGTCATTTCAGGCACTCGCCGTATCCTTGGCGGGACGCGTTGGTATGGGTAACATCGCAGGGGTAGCAGCAGCTATTGGCTTCGGTGGTCCAGGTGCCGTATTTTGGATGTGGGTTGTTGCTTTCTTAGGCGCTTCTACTGCTTATGTCGAGGCTACCCTTGCTCAGATTTATAAAGAAAAAGACGTTGTAACTGGCGAATATCGTGGTGGTCCAGCTTACTATTTTGAGCGCGCCCTTGGACAACGCTGGTACGGCATTCTCTTTGCCGTCGCGTCTATCTTAGCTTGCGGCATGTTCTTACCTGGCGTTCAGGCGAATGGTGTGATTAGTGCTTTTGCTCAGGTGATGGGTGAAGGCACTGTGATGAATGTCATGGGCTTAGAAGTCGGCTCTATGCGTTTGGTCGGTCTCGCTATTATCTTAGTGGTTTTAGGTATTATTATCTTTGGTGGTATCAAACGTATCGCAACCTTTACCGAGTATGCCGTTCCTTTTATGGCACTAGGTTATATTGCTTTAGCACTTGTCATCATGGTTACTAATTATGATATGATTCCAAAAGTGTTTGGTTTGATTATTAGTGATGCCTTTACCGCTCAAGCAGGCTTTGGTGCAGCTATCGGTTGGGGTGTAAAACGTGGAATTTACTCTAACGAAGCGGGTCAAGGTACAGGGCCTCATGCTGCTGCCGCTGCTGAAGTTGAGCATCCATCACAGCAAGGTTTGGTACAAGCATTCTCAGTTTATGTTGATACTCTGCTCGTTTGTTCTGCTACCGCGTTTATGATCATTACGATGGGAACTTATAACATTCAAGGTACGCTTCCTGACGGTCAGTTTATTGTACAAAACGTTGCGGCTGGGGTTGAGATTAACTCGCCTGCCTTTACACAGTTGGCAATGCAATCTGTATATGGTCAATTTGGTAATATCTTTATTGCCGTTGCGGTGTTCTTCTTTGCCTTCACCACTATCTTAGCTTACTACTATATCGCTGAAGTAAACGTCGCTTATTTGACGCGCTTTATCAGCCGCGGTGCCAATAAAACCGGTTTATTCTTAGTTAAAATCTTAATCATGGTGATGGTTGCCTACGGTGGTCTTAACTCTGCAGGCTATATTTGGGACATCGGTGATATTGGTGTTGGTCTGATGGCTTGGCTTAATATCGTTGGTATTTTGGTCATTTTCTTTGTGGCGCGTCCAACGCTTACCATGCTTAAAGACTATGAAGCACAGCGTAAAGCTGGTGTCAAACACTATACTTTTGATCCAGCAAAATTTGGTATCAAAAATGCTCCTTATTGGGAAGAGCGTCATCTAAAGCAGCAACAAAGAATGGCAGCTCAAGACCCACTACATAAAGAGCGTCTATAATCTACTCAACTGTAGTGTTATCTAAGCAGCACTGATGACATTAAAAACATCGATAAAACAAAAAGCCTGAGGCAACGGTCTCGGGCTTTTTTATACAGTAAGTCCACTTTAAAACCATCATAGTGCGACTGAGATAAATTTTTCAGTAAGTTAGTAGACATAAAAAAGCCTAGCTCTATAGCTAGGCTTTTTGCAATTTAAAATGAAAAACAGTGTTAATCGTTAAGCGTTATTTAGGCAATAAGACCGTATCAATGACATGGACCACGCCATTGGTCGCCATCATATCGGTTCCAACGATGTTGGCAGTATTGCCACTCGCATCCGTAATCACGTTGGCATCGCTGATAGAGATGGTTTGGCCGTTTGCAGTTTCAATAGCCGTACCATAAGGGATGTCAGCTGCTTTTACAACCATAGGGACGACATGATAAGTCAGCACACTGGTCAGCATCTCTTTATCGCCTAATAGCTCTTCTTTAGTGACATTGAGTTTGGTTAATAAAGCAGCAAAAGCATCATCTGTTGGCGCAAAGACAGTATATTGACCTTCTGCCATCATCATGTCATCAAGATCAGCCGCTTTCAAAGCTTCAGTTAGGATGGTTAGGTTTTCATTGCCTGCTGCCATCTCACCAATACTTTGTGTCGCTGCAGTATCTACTGGCATAGCATCATTAGACTCAGCCACCGCTTCAGGCGCAACGTCTGTTGTAGTTTCTGGTTCAACGGCAATGTCAGTAGTCGCTTCTGGCTCAACTGGTTCGGTCGCGGCTTCTTTATCGTTACAAGCTGCTAATGACATGGCAGTGGTAACGATGGCGATAGACAGTAAATTTTTCTTTAACATGAGGTATTCCTTTAGTGTAGATAGCTTGTAGTGTAGATAGTTTGTGGATAGACGTTTAAAAATTAAAACAGGTAAATAATGAGTCAAGCGACTTTTTAAGATTGCTTGAATATGCTTATATAACTTATTTAGGCAATAACACTCTATCAATCACATGTATCACACCATTACTAGCGGCGATATCTGTTTTGAGGATGTTAGTGACGCGACCATTTTCATCCATCAATCTTCCTTGCGGCGTAATCATCAGCGTATCATTACTAAGCATAGTATAGTTGCCAGGTCTTACATGCTTTTGATAGACGGGCGTATTGCCTTTTAGTACATGGTAAGTCAAGATTTTGGTCAACAATGGCTTATTAGCAAACAATTGAGCTTTGGTCATTCCTGTTTCTTGTAAGGCTTTCACAAAAGCAGCGTTGGTCGGAGCCAGTATCGTGTAGCTTGCACTGGTATCAGTCAACGCGTCCGCTAATCCTGCTGCTTGCAATGCTTCCACCAATAGCGAAAAATCAGGGTTATTTTGGGCAATTTGTACCACATTCATATTGGCAGTGGATTGGCCATGCATCGGCGCTTTCATGGCTGGAGTTTTGGTTGGCATCATATTATTACAAGCGCTAAGGCCTAAAAGCGAAAACGCCAATGTACCAAGGGTGGCAATTTTGATCAGTTTCATAACATTGTCCTTAATGAGTGAATATCTATAGATTATTAAATTCTTATCCGGCATCACGGTCAGATTGTCTTTTCATAGAACCACTGCTTATAGCGTTTGTTAATGTCTCATTTTTTGAGCCTAACCCGTACTGCTTGGTCAGTCACAAACAATAATCATTAATTTTTAATAATAAGCACTACTTAAAAAGCGCCAATCTTTCTAAAATTAAATTAACATATGTTAGAGATTTATAAATTCATGTTTACGCTAATTTTTGTAGCTTACGTGTAAACTCTGTCTGCTTTGTAAAACGGTAAGAATATCTATTCACGTTTAGGTGCTATTCCATCTCAATAATAGAAACAGAATCAAAGCTTTATGTAATCCTTGAGAAAAATGATATTCATTTGTTACCAGTAGCGTCATGCAATAGTATTTGATACTTTGACAGTATTTTTAACGTCAAAACAGATAATAAAACCACTTAATTTCTCATGCATTTAAGCCCTATAGTTACCATCGTCTTGCTAAAGCGGAATAAGTACAATCCCGCGAATTATAGGTATTTCATGCTAGAATAATCCAGATTTGCTTATTGGTTTTTAAGCCGCTATTTTATTATAGGTATGACGTTCACACCCCAGCCTCTTACAAAGCGAAGGCTTTAAAACTTCGAACGACTTTTATTTCTCCTTCTTCTTATCATCTAGACTCTATAAGCAGCACTCCTATGACTCAAAACACCATCACTCCGCCGACCTGTTCTCATAATCATTCTGGTGTCGCCAATACCGATGCTAATTCTAATGCAGCCAATGTATCAAGCACGGCTAGTAACTTTATTTTGACGCCGCCTGATGTCTTTCCTTATAAAGCTCAGCAGCTGACCGCACGCGCTCGTATCACCGAGCAGATGGCGTCGCGGATTATGATGTTAGATGGCGCGATGGGAACCCATATTCAGACCTTTAAGTTAGAGGAAGCCGATTATCGTGGAGAGCGTTTTGCGGATATTAAGCAAGATGTTCGCGGCAATAATGATTTGCTCGTCCTTACGCAGCCGCAGATGATTAAAGAGATTCATAGCGCTCACCTTGAGGCAGGTGCCGATATCATTGAGACTAACAGTTTTAATGGTACGCGCCTTTCGATGGCCGATTATGATATGCAGTATCTGGTGCCTGAGCTCAATAAAACGGCTGCTAAAATTGCTCGCGCAGCAGCGGATAAATACACTGCGAAGAACCCTGAAAAACCTCGATTCGTCGCTGGGGTTATCGGTCCAACATCGCGAACGTGCTCACTGTCTCCTGATGTAAATGATCCTGCATTCCGTAATATTACCTTTGATGAGCTAGTGCTGAATTACCGTGAGGCAACGCTAGCACTGATAGAAGGCGGCGTTGATATCCTATTAATTGAGACGATTTTTGATACGCTCAATGCTAAAGCCGCTATCTTTGCCGTAACCGGTGTGTTTGACGATATCGGTTTTGAATTACCAATCATGATTTCAGGGACGATTACTGATGCGTCAGGTCGCACCTTATCAGGTCAAACCGCAGAAGCATTTTATAACTCGATTCGCCATGCTAAGCCCTTATCGGTTGGTTTTAACTGTGCCTTGGGCGCTGATGCGCTGCGTCCGCATATTCAAACGCTATCAAATATCGCCGATACGTATGTCTCAGCGCATCCAAATGCCGGTTTGCCCAATGAATTCGGCGAATATGATGAAACCGCTGAAGAAACCGCTGCCCTGCTTGAAGGATTTGCCAAAGCAGGTATTTTAAACATTGTCGGCGGCTGTTGTGGCACCACGCCTGAGCACATTCGCCAAATCGCTAATATGGTCGCCAATTATCCACCGCGCGTCGTTCCTGAGATTGCACCTGCTTGTCGCTTATCAGGACTTGAGCCATTTACCATTACGCCTGAGAGTTTATTTGTCAACGTTGGCGAGCGAACCAATGTCACTGGCTCAAAAAAATTCCTACGATTAATCAAAACCGAAGCCTATACCGAGGCGCTCGATGTCGCTCGTGACCAAGTCGAAGGCGGCGCTCAAATCGTTGATATTAATATGGACGAAGGGATGCTTGACTCCAAGCAAGCGATGATTCACTTTGTCAACTTAGTCTCGGGCG
Source organism: Psychrobacter sp. UBA6766 (assembly GCF_002453355.1). Classification (GTDB taxonomy): domain Bacteria; phylum Pseudomonadota; class Gammaproteobacteria; order Pseudomonadales; family Moraxellaceae; genus Psychrobacter. Next base: position 15,792 of record NZ_DKGQ01000012.1, read on the forward strand.
AGCCAGATATCAGCCGTGTGCCATTAATGCTCGACTCATCAAAATGGGACATTATCGAAGAAGGGCTTAAACGCACCCAAGGCAAATGTGTCGTCAACTCTATCTCATTAAAAGAAGGTGAAGCCGAGTTTATCGAGCGTGCCAAATTATGTATGCGCTATGGTGCGGCGATTATCGTCATGGCGTTCGATGAAGACGGGCAAGCGGATACCTTTGAGCGCAAAACTGAGATTTGTCAGCGCAGCTATGATGTTTTAGTTAATAAAGTCGGCTTCCCTTCTGAAGATATTATCTTTGACCCGAATATCTTTGCGGTTGCTACGGGTATCACTGAGCACAATAACTACGGCGCAGATTTTATCAACGCCACCAAATGGATTACCGACAACTTGCCCAATGCCATGGTATCGGGCGGCGTCTCTAATGTCTCGTTTAGTTTCCGTGGCAACCCGATTCGTGAAGCCATCAACTCCGTCTTCCTTTATCATGCGATTCAAAATGGCTTAACCATGGGAATCGTCAATCCAGCCATGCTTGAAGTGTATGACGATATCCCTATCGAGGCGCGCAATGCCATCGAAGATGTGATGCTGAACCGCAACCAAGGCGAAAGCGGTCAAGAAGCAACCGAACGTCTAATGACCATCGCCGAGAGCTATCAAGACGGCGGTAAGAAAAAAGACAGCTCCGTCGATATGAGCTGGCGCGAAGGCACCGTCGAGGAGCGTATTGCCCATGCATTGGTAAAAGGTATCACCACCTTTATTGATGCTGATACCAAAGAAGCGTGGGAGAAATACCCCAAACCGCTAGAGGTCATCGAAGGGCCACTCATGGACGGAATGAACATTGTCGGCGACTTATTTGGTGCCGGTAAAATGTTCTTACCGCAAGTGGTAAAATCTGCCCGCGTGATGAAACAGTCGGTCGCTTGGCTCAACCCATACATCGAAGCGGAAAAAGTCGAGGGTGAAAAGAAAGGCAAAATCCTTATGGCGACGGTCAAAGGTGACGTCCATGATATCGGTAAAAACATCGTCGGCGTGGTCCTTGGCTGTAACGGCTATGAAATCCTCGATCTTGGCGTGATGGTGCCGTGTGAAAAAATCCTTGATACCGCGATAAAAGAAGAAGTCGATATCATCGGGCTGTCAGGTCTGATTACTCCTAGCCTTGATGAAATGGTCTATGTCGCCAAACAAATGCAAGAGCGCGGCATGACGTTGCCCTTGATGATTGGCGGCGCGACGACCTCTAAAGCGCATACGGCAGTCAAAGTTGAGCCACAATATCAAAATGATGCCGTTATTTACGTCTCGGACGCTTCACGCTCAGTGGGAATCGTGACCAAACTGCTATCAAAAGAGCACCGCCAAGGTCTTATTGATGAGACGCGTGAAGAGTACATCAAAGTACGTGAGCGCCTTGCTAAACGTCAGCCAAAAGCGGCCAAAATCTCTTATGCTGACTCCATTGAACTTGGTTTTCAGTACGATTGGGACAACTACGTACCGCCAGTGCCAAATAAACTAGGTCAAGTTATACTCGATGATTATCCCATCACTAACATACTGCCCTATATCGATTGGACGCCATTCTTTATCTCTTGGGGGCTCGCGGGTAAATACCCAAAAATCTTGCAAGATGACGTGGTTGGTGAAGCAGCGCGTGATTTGTTCGATAATGCCAGTGAATTAATGCAAAAAATGATCGATGAAAAATTAATCGTCGCCAAAGGTGTGTTTAAACTCATGCCAGCCCGTCGTACGGGTGCGGATACCGTCACTGTCTATGATAAAGCACCCACTGATGGCGGCAAAGCTGAATACCAATTTGAGCATTTACGTCAACAAAGTGACAAAGCAAGTGGTAAACCAAACTTTAGCTTAGCAGACTTCATTTCGCCATCAGAAACTCATACCGATTATCTGGGTGGTTTTACGGTTTCGATTGTTGGAACAGAGGCGCTTGTTGAACAGTACAAAGCAGCTGGCGACGACTATAATGCCATCATGACCCAAGCCTTGTCTGACCGCTTAGCCGAAGCCTTTGCCGAGCATTTGCATGAGCTGATACGTAAAGAGTACTGGGGCTATCAGGCTGAAGAAAGCCTCACTAATGATGAGATGATTAAAGAAAAATACGTCGGTATCCGCCCTGCTCCTGGCTACCCTGCCTGTCCTGAGCATACCGAAAAAGGCAAGCTGTTCGAATGGATTGGTACGGGCGATGCTATCGGCACTAAACTGACCGAAAGCTATGCCATGTGGCCGGCGTCCTCCGTCAGTGGATTTTATTATTCACACCCAGACAGCGTCTACTTTAACGTCGGTAAAATCAGTACCGATCAGTTAGAGAGCTATGCGGAACGTAAGGGTTGGGATACGAAGACTGCTGAGAAGTGGTTAAATCCGAATTTGTAGGGTTTTGAAATCATCTGACCCGTAGATGTCTTATGAAGATTTTTGGCGTGCTTATTTAATATAAGGACGCCATTTTTTTATAAAATAATAACAAGCTCTATTTAAGCAAACTTATCGCTAGCTTGATAACAAAATACTTTTATCATTTTATAATGGCATACATGATAAATTATCACCTACTTTATTATGTTGAGAAAGGTTATGAATCAGATTGCCCTAATTTCCAGTTGGATTGGCAAAACTTTTGCAATTTGGGCATTGGTTAGCGCCGTCTTAGGATTTATTTTTCCTGAATTATTTGCATCATTGGCTTTTTTGATTGTTCCCATATTAGGTATCATCATGTTTGGCATGGGCATGACTCTAAAAACTGAAGACTTTGTAGAAATCATAAAACGACCCAAGCCCGTATTAATAGGTTTGATAGCCCAATTTACCTTAATGCCATTAATTGCCTATTTCTTGACGATAGTTTTCAACCTTGACCCCTTAATAGCAGTTGGGGTTATTTTAGTCGGCTGTTGTCCCGGTGGTACGTCCAGCAATGTAATTACCTTCTTAGCCAAAGGCGATGTGGCGCTAAGTGTTGCTATCACTTCTATATCTACTTTGCTTGCCCCTTTTTTAACACCAATTTTATTAGATGTATTTGCCGGTCAGCTCATTGATATTGATTTGGTCAGTATGATGATGACGATTACTAAAATAGTTATCTTACCGATATTATTGGGTGTTATTTTCCATAGATTTTTAGGTAAGAAGATTGAGTTTGCTATCGACATATTGCCTATGATTTCAGTATTGGGTATCTCAATTATCATAGCTGCCGTTGTCGCAGTTTCTAAAGCGACTATTCTGGATAGTGGTGTTATCGTATTTATCGTAGTAGCCTTGCACAATATGATGGGTTATACATTAGGATATTTAATTGCTCGCTTGGCCGGTTTTACTGAGAAGCAACGCCGAGCTATTATGGTTGAAGTGGGTATGCAAAACTCAGGACTAGGTGCTGCCCTTGCAGCAACTTATTTTAACCCTGTTGCTGCTTTACCTAGTGCGATATTTAGTGTGTGGCACAACTTTAGCGGGGCGCTCGTGGCAAATATCTTTGCTAAAAAAGATGCTCATTAGGCCAGGCCTTTTAAATTGTGAATCTAAATTACCGCTCCCTCTTCATATCTTCTTATATATTGAGCTTGAAAAGGTGGCGGTATGTTATTGTTCCGTCATCTATCTATTAATTCTTGCTTTATCTTTACTTACCACTCCTCATCAATAAAATCTCATAATTATTTTCAATTGACTAAGAACCTAGTAGTTCTTAATCCCATTTATAACCTCACTTTTAGCCGATTTTCTAAAACCTCAAGTTTTATTTCTTTTTTTCATTTATTCGCCTGAAAATAATGATCTTTTCCAGTTGGATTACATAAAAATATTTGTTATATTCATAAAAATACATTTACATATTCTAAATAATAAATATTAATAACGCAAAGGAGGGACAAAGACGTCGCTTTTAAAATAAGTAAGCTTTTACATTTTTTATTCAAGGAGAGATAAAAATGAAATCATTCAAATTAGCATTATTAGCCATCACTACTTCTCTGCTCTTACAAGGATGTAATGATGATTCCGATTCCTATCAGCCGCCTTCGCAGCCAGACATCAATACTAAAATCGTTGGCTTATGGAGTAGTGATGATGTCGATAGTGATTTATCAGCAATCGCTTTTTTAGATGATGGGTCTTATGTTCAGGTTCAAGTCAGTGATAATCCAATGAACAATCCTGACAACGGTATGGAATGGGGAAAATACAATATTAATAGCAAGACAGGCGAACTGACTACGAAGATTGTTTTTGACAAAAATGGTAACGCTGGATTGTCAGACTCTATTGCTCGTTATGCGAAGGTAGCTAATGGCAAGCTTATCTTAGAAGTAGATGAGAATAACAATGGTGTCATAGACAGTAATGAAATATATAAATTCTCGCAAACTCAACAAAAAGGAATGGTAGGTTATTGGAGAGGAGAAGAAACAGACGAAAATCTAGAGTCGGTGGCCTTCTTTGAAAACGGTACTTATTTCCATGTTCAAGTTGATGAAGAAAAATCATTAAACAATCCAGAAAATGGTTTGGAATGGGGTAATTACACGATTGATAGTAGTACTGGATTATTAGAAACCAGTCAACTGTTCGATGATAACGGTATTAACGGATTATCAGAACCACGGACACGTTACGCTCGAGTATCTGACGATAATACGCTTACTATTGAAGTAGATGAAAATCAGAACGGTATTATCGATGTTGATGAGAATTTTGATTTTTCAAGAGCGATTGTTGATGTCAAACCTGATGATGAGATCGACCCAAAAGACATTTTAGGACTTTGGGAAGCTACCCCAGCGAATAATGAACTATCCACTCTAGCTTTTTTAGAGGATGGTACTTATCTTCAAATGCAAGTAGATGAAGATCGGTCTTTAAGTGAGCCAGGTAACGGTATGGAGTGGGGTAAATACTCTTTAGGTAAAAACAGTACACTAATAACGAGTCAAACTTACGATGGTAATGACACCTCTGGACTATCAGATAATATTTTAAGAACGGTTAAAGTAGTTAATAATACCCTCACCCTTGGTGTTGACGAAAACGATAATGGTGTGATAGACAGTAAGGAGTATTATACATTCTCAAAAGCAAAATCTGAAAACCTCTTAGGAATTTGGGACTACAAAGAAACTGATCATGAGTTATTAAAATTGATCTTCTTTGAAAATGGCACTTATGTGCAACTAGAAGTTGATGAAAAACCGCCTTTCGTTGCAGGTAGTCCATTTAGTGGCATGGAATGGGGAGATTATTCTATTAATAACTTAGGATTATTAACTACTAGCCAACGTTATGATGATAATGGTGAGTCTGGATTATCAGATCCTATTAATAGATATGTTCGAGTATCAAATAATATACTGACGCTCGACTTTGATGAAAACTCAAATGGCATGATTGACAGCGATGAAACATTAAATTTTAAACGTCAATAGTTACTAAGAATGTAGGATAAAAAATAGAATTCAGCTGATACATTGATATCGGCTGAATTTTTTAATTTTGGGCTAGTCGTTCTTTATTTTCCTCCGCCGACAACGCTCAGAGCAATAAATCACTTGCTCCCAATCCTTTTCCCACTTCTTACGCCAAGCAAACGGCTTTTGGCAAACGGGACAGATTTTTTGCGGACATTCTTTTTCTTGTGCGCCATGATATTTATTACCTTTAGATTAAAAAATTTTTAACGACCCCAAATCGGTGAGCGCACAACTCCCCCCGTTTTACTGCTAATCACGTAGCTTGTGTTACCAGATAATGAATGGACAACCAAACTGCTGCCCTCTTGATTACTTATTTGAGAAGTCCGTGTCGGATAAACTGCATACTGTCCAGAAGGAGAAAGTCTTGCTGGTTCATCAAGTCCCGTGTCTGCCAGATTAATGACTTTACCGCTATTGAGCATCATCACCGCTGCTTTTCGACCATTTAAATACGCCAGTTTTTGAGCATCTAGACTCAACTGTGGACTTGCTGCATAGCCGCCCGTCGATATCAGGGCAGCATGACCGGTCGCAAAGTTATAACGATAAATACTGGGTCGCCCAGCACGGACCTTATCACTGGTATAAACGAAACTTTGCCCATCGCTCGCATAACTTGGCTGAACTTCGGTACTTGGTAAAGTCGTGAGCTGCTTGGTACTACCATCGCTTAAATTCATCTCATAAATATCAGCATTGCCACCAACGGTTGAACTATATAGTAGCTTTTTGCTATCGGGTGAAAATGAGGGCGATAAGTTACTACCTTCCGCATTGACGACCAAATTGTGGCTGTTACTTTTAACATCATAAATATAAATTTTTGGGTGCATTCGTGCTTCTTGTTTGCTATAAGCAAGCATTTGACCGTCGGCCGACCACGCTGGCGCATAGATGTAACCATTTAGCTTATCAATCAATTGGCGATCACTGCCATCAGGTCGGATACGATACAGTGTCGAAATTTTAGCGGCGCCAACCCCTTGCGCTTCTACATAAGCGATATAACCCTGACGATCTATCGTTGGCATTCCCATGGTAAGCGGATTACTCATATTCATCGTTATCGGTGCTTTGGAAGGACTATTTGACATGGTCGTAGTTTGACAGCCCGTTAATGGAGTCAGCGCTAAGAGCATAATAATAGGCATCGTACCGCTGATTACATAACTATCACTAGTTGACTTTGACAGAACTGTTCTTAACATAGGAAAATCCTTAAATAACCTTGAGCCATTTTATTTTAGTGAGTAAATACCTGTGGCCGGGTATGAAATATATAAGCGTTAAATGCAATAAAAGTAATGAGAAAAATCAATGCTGTCAGTGTAGCTTACATTGCTACATTTTTTAGACAAAAAAATGCCCCACTGCTGAGTGAGGCACTTTAATTATAATATTCTGAACTTATAGTTATCCGACCAAAATACGTCTAACCGACTCTATTATTTAGCTACTGCTTTAAAGTGAGCAACTTGATTACTGTTTGTAATAGTCAAGATAGGCGTATTGTTAGCATTTTTACTGATGCTATATTTACCTTGAACAGTTGCCATCGTTGCAGTATCGAAACTTGCTTGTGGCTCAGGGCATGCCATCATAGTAGATAGAACGTTACCCAACTGCAGGTTACCATTCACAACCTTATAGTCAGAACCCATGTTATTACAAGTATTGACGAAAGCAACACGGTCATTACCGTTATCTTTAAAGAATTTTAGTGTCAAAGGCTTGGCAGGATCAAAGAATAACTGGGTAACTTTTTGACCATTAGTACGCGTAGCATCAACAAGCTGCCAATCATACGCTTGTAGCATATTAGATGTTAGCGGCTGAGTTACTGGTGAAGTGACAGTGGGCGAAGTCTGACAACCAGCAGCCAATGTCCCTACAGCAAGGGTTGCAGCCATCATCATTTTAGTCATGTTTTTCATATAAACTCCTAGAAGGGTGAACTTTAAAATAAAAAACAGACATTATCTGCTATTTTAAAGTTTAATCTTTATTGTGGTTATTTTATTGTTTTATTCATTAACTTAAATTATTCATTAACTTAAACAATGCCGCCATTATGTACAAAGCATAGCTGACTGTCATTATAGATTTAGTGTCAATTACAGCAAGATTTGTTCTAATTTACGTCTTTTTTGCTAATATAGCTTGTTAACGAAAGTATTACCTGGTAATACCTGGCTCTTACTCATTTGGCATTTTGGCTTTTTGTTGTTGTAAAGCCGCATATCCCGTCAAACGTTTACGCTCAGCCTCATTAAATAGTTGCTGCTCAATTTGCTTGATTTGAGTTTGGGCTTGAGTTTTATCGGTGCTTTGACTCAATAAGTGCTGTTTTTGTGATTGATACTGCTTAAAGCGTTGAGCAAAGCTGGCATCGTCCTCATCCATTTGTGCAAGCCGCGTTGCCGCTGGTGCGCCGACCAGCTCTCGCCGCATTGTAAATAACTCCTCTGCACTGGCCCCTTGTTGCTTCATCTGCTCTGTACGACTCATCAACTCTGCTAAATTGGCTTGTTGGGCAATATTAGCCTTAATTTCATTGTCCGGCATTCGGCTAATATAATCTTGCGTTGCTGCTTGTTTTTGGCTATCAGACAGCTGCTGATTTTGGTGAATTCTTATCATCTCCATACTGTAATTATCATATTCATCTGCAGCGCCAAAGAATGCAACGATAGTTGCTTTATCAAAATGCTGTTGTCGTAATTTAGCCACATCCTGTTGCTGCTGTGCTACTGTGTTTAAGTCCAGCTCGCCATTTTTGGTCGCTTGCAATTGTAAATTGCCATAACGGCTTTCTATGGCAGGAATGGCTTTGAGGTAGGCGATGTACTGGTCAAATACCGTCATCGCTTGGCTTGCCGCAGGCTCTGGCGTATGACTGCGAATATAGCTCTCCACACGAGCATAAATAATCGCTTCATCATCCTCACCTAGCGCTGATAAAAAATAATCAAATAAGCGCCGTAAACCTTCAGTGACGACCAATTGCTTATTTTCGTCAATAATAATCTCCCCATCGACATCCGTCCCTTGCAAGGAGCGCGGCATATTCTCAAGGCCTGTCTTAAATTGAGAAGCATTTTGCGTGGATAAGGTGGTCATGTCGTTACTAGGATTCGCCTCGTCTATCGAGTCAGTGCGAGATTGACTGTTCAGCACTGTAGAACCTGCCTCAGAAGTAGCTTTGCTACTATTAGGTTTAAACCACCAAATAATTACGCCTACTAAAACGACTATTACAATGATGATAATGGGCAAAAATAGTGAACGGCGATTATTGGACATAATAAAAATATCTTCTGTAATAAATTGGTCTATAGACATTCTTGTGATAAAAAATAGGGCCAACGCTATTGACCCTGTTTCTATATAGACCAAACGCCCTATAAACCAGACGCACTCAAGGCAATAGCAGGCTTATGCTATTTTTACGAGGCACTTTATAGATTGGCTTTTTTGAGGCGGTTGACTTGGTCACGGTACAAGGTTTTTGGATCGGGCTGTCCCCATGCGGTTAAACCCAGTACCTGATTGGCCGAATCTAAATGATTCATGCGGTAGTTATCACGAACTACGTAGCCGAGTCGGCTTGAGCAGGCCGATACCAAGCCATCATTGGGATCTCCGTCAAACGTTGTTCCGGTCAACGCAAGCATATAATCACTGGGATCAAGACCATTGGTGACCTGACCAATACCGCTAAAAGAATAATATTTGATACCGTTGACTTCGGTATTTACCGGCTGACCACAGTAGCTAGTCGGCATTGCTGCTGGAAATTTAGCATTAAATGTAGCGGCATAATCGGTCGATAATGCTTGGACTGCTTTCCAACCATCTTGCTGTTGTAAGTCTTTAAAGCTGATACCGGCGCTGATATCCATAAAGCCACCGACAAACTTAAAGAAACCCAGAGCAATCTGCGAGCCCACATTAAACTCGCCTTCTCCATAGCCGTCATTCGCGCTGCCTTCAACCACTTGTTTGATGACCCAATCGCCCATTTTTGAGCCCTGCTCAGGACTGGAAATGGCCGTGACTGATGCCACATATTCTGGCGCTACTCCAGCCACATATCGAATATCAATTCCGCCTTGGCTATGTCCAAGTAAATTAACTTTGGGACTGCCGGAGATGGCACTGATGGTTTTGACTTGTTGCAGTAATTGCTCACCGCGAAACTCACTATTATTCACTGAGGAGGTCTTGGTCGTATAGACCTGACTGCCGCCACTCATCAAAGTTTCAGGAATACCATAAAAATAATCCATCAACCCGAAAGCCTTGGTAAATCCGCCAAGACCATGGGCCATAACAATAGGATATTTGGTATCGGTATGCTTGGAAGTCCAAGATTTGCTACTGACCAGTTTACAACCAGTCGGATTGGCACAATTATAGTATTGACCCGCCGCTTGGGCAGAAGTCGTTTGCATTACCATCATGACAACGCCGACTCCGATAGTACCTAGAGTAGGCAGAAATACGCTTGGCGTGACTGCCGCGCGAAGATAAGATTTTCGGCTCATAACAACATCCTTGTTATCGTGAAAATAAGGTTTTTAAAGGTTTACCTAATATAACTTATATACAGAACTTAGCGATTGCATCCTGCAATAAGCGCTAAAAACCGTTGCTAATCCTTTTAGCAAACAAAATTACGATACTTATATATTCTGTAATATTCAACTGATTCTTTAATTTATTCCTTTTATTCTTGTGACTATACAGTCAATTTGGAATAGTCAACTCAAGCACGACGACCGCTATAAAAATATGTAATATCAAAACGATTGAAATATTCAATAACGTGAATTTAAGCAGTAAGCCATAGGTTTATGCTATAATTAGTCTCTAAATTTTATAAAAATAAGTAAGATTATGATGACTAAAAAATCCCTTATCCAATCTCCTGAAGCCATAGAAAAAATGCGCGTCGCTGGTAAACTGGCCAGTGATGTCCTTGTCATGCTTGATGAGCATGTTAAAGTGGGTGTCAGTACCGAAGCATTAAACCAAATTGCTCATGACTATATTGTTAACGTGCAAGACGCGATTCCTGCCCCTCTTAACTATAACGGCTTTCCAAAATCTATCTGCACCTCAGTCAACCACGTGGTGTGCCACGGCATTCCAACCGACAATAAACTGCTAAAAGATGGCGATATCATCAATATTGATGTCACTGTTATTAAGGATGGTTATTATGGTGACACTTCAAAAATGTGGATCGTCGGCAATGGCTCTATCATGGCGCAGCGTATCTGCAAAGTGGCACAAGATGCGCTTTATGCGGGAATGAGTGTGGTCAAAAATGGCGCTCGCTTGGGTGATATTGGCGCTGCTATCCAAGAAGTGGTCGAACCTGAGCGTTTTAGTATTGTGCGCGAGTTTTGTGGTCACGGTATCAGCAACGAATTCCATCACGAACCACAAGTGATGCATTATGGTAAAAAAGGCACGGGTTTTGAGCTAAAAACGGGGATGACTTTTACCATTGAACCGATGATTAACCAAGGTACGTGGCAAACTAAGATTCTACCGGATGAATGGACAGCAATCACCAAAGACCGCAAGCTGTCAGCGCAGTGGGAACATACCATGGTGGTGACGGACAATGGCTGTGAAGTCTTTACCACGCGCCCCGAAGAAGACTTAAGTTTTTTAACCCAGTAATACGTAAAAAGATCGCTTAGGCGGTCTTTTTTTTGTCTGATAATTCAGGCATATTGGCTGTGCTATTTTTTGATTTTTATTGTGATATTTGCCCTTACCCATTTTTTTAGCTCCTCCATTTACAACTTCTTAATCGGATATCCTTCATGTTTACTTGCGATGTTGCCACCATTGATTTGACGCCCATGCCTGTATTATCAGGCCATAGCACTGCAACCAATAACGTGACAACGCCAGAAATTTCCGAGCACAGTATTTTTGAACACGGTATTTTTGAGCATAGTATTGCTGAATGGCTGATCCAAATCAATGACGATATCAGCCGTGAGCTCGAACGCGGCGTCAACATTCGTCAATTGGTGGCGGCGCGTGCCTGCGTCATCGACGATTTACTCATTGCCTTGTTTAAATGGTTTGAGCTTGATAAAACAGACTTGGCGTTATTTGCGACTGGCGGCTATGGTCGCGGCGAGCTGTCATTATATTCAGACGTAGACATTTTACTGCTAACGCCAAACGACATTCAGGCTGATAACAGAGAGAAAATCGATAACTTAGTGGCGCTATTATGGGATATTGGACTTGAGCCTGCTCTATCGGTGCGCAGCGTCAGCGAATGCTTGGAGGCGGCGCAGGATCACACGATTGCTAGTGCTTTATTAGAATCGCGGCTATTAATCGGCAATGAGGCGCTGCAAGATGTGCCACACAAAATTGTCAATACGCAGTGGTCGCCACGTGATTTTTTCGACGTAAAAATCGCTGAAGCAAAAGCGCGCTATTTGCAGCACAATGCCACCGAATATAACCTTGAGCCTAACATCAAAACGGCGCCCGGTGGTCTGCGTGATATTCATATTATTGGCTGGGTGACCAAGCGCTATTTTCGCGTTGGTAAGCTTTATGATTTGGTGCAGCAAAATTTTTTAACTGAAAAAGAGTTCGATGAGCTGAATTTTGCCGAAGGCTATTTATGGCAAATCCGTCACTATCTACATGAGCTGACCGGACGCAATGAAAACAAGCTGTTGTTTGACTATCAGCGTGAGATTGCGCAAATGATGGGTTATGAGACGCAGCCTGACGACCAGCCAAATGCGGCGGTCGAGCGCTTCATGCGCGATTATTATCGTTGTGCGATGCAGATATCGACACTGTCTGAAATGCTGACCAATCATTATTACGAAACCATTATCGAGCCGCAATTACCGGATGAAGAACGGCCAAAGAAACATCCGATTAACGCCCGCTTCAATCAAGTCGGCGAACAAATTGCGATATCGCATCATCGTGTCTTTGCCCAGCACCCTGAGTCGGTTTTAGAGATGTTTTTGCTGATGGGTCAATATGGCATTAAAAATGTCCGCACTCATACCCTGCGAGCGCTAAAAATTGCCGCGCGCGGTATCGATCAAGTTTATAGAGAAAACCCAACCCATCAAGCGCTGTTCTTAGCCAATTTAAAAGAGCAGAATTACTTATTTCATCGTCTGCGTACCATGAACCGCTACGGTGTTTTGGGCAACTACATCCCAGCTTTTGCGCAAGTAACAGGACTCATGCAGTACGATTTATTTCATCGTTATACTGTCGATGCGCATACATTATTTTTGATTCGAATTTTGCACCGCTTTACCGATCCGCGTTTTTATAAAGATTTTCCACTGGTCAGCTCTATCTTTCAGCGTATCGAGCGCAAAGAGATTTTAGTTCTGGCAGCGATGTTCCATGATATTGCTAAAGGTCGCGGCGGCAATCATAGTCAGCTTGGCGAAACGGAAGCCATTGAGTTTTGTCTTGCCCATGGTATGAGCACAGCGGACGCGCATTTGGTTGGCTGGCTGACCCGCTATCACTTGCTGATGTCGATGACAGCGCAGAAAAAGGATATCTCGGACCCAGAAGTTGTGACGCTATTTGCCGATTTAGTCGGAAATGTCACCCATCTAAACCATCTGTACGTACTGACGGTTGCTGATATGAATGCCACCAATCCTCAGCTTTGGAACAGCTGGCGCGCGACGCTCATGAAACAGTTATACTCACAAACGCGGCGTATCTTGCGTGCTGATATTGATGCGCCGACCAACCGCCAAGACATGATTAGCGTCACGCGTAAACAAGCGCTGGCAATGCTTGATAATGTTGACAATCAACATATGAATCGCGAAGAGGTTTTAAGACTTTGGGATGATTTGGGTGATGAGTATTTTTTGCGCGAGATTGCAGAAGATATCTTATGGCATACCGAAGCTATCTTGAACCATCCGCCCATCGGACGCGCTTCTGATGCTACGAGTACACCGCTGGTGGTTTTACGTGAGCATCGCGAGCTGGCGCTTGATGCAGTGCAGGTGTTTATTTATACTCAAGATCAAGTCAATTTATTTGCGGTAACCATGGCTGTCTTTGATCAGATGAATTTAGATGTTTTGGATGCGCGCATTATTACCGCAACCCGTGATTTTGCCTTGGATTCTTACGTGTTGCTCGATCGTAGCGGCACACTACTGGTCGATATGGACAGCCAACAAGAACTCAAGCAACGCTTGATTGATGCCTTTAAAAACCCAACCGTTCCTAAATTGATACAGCGAAAAATTCCGCGCCAGCTTCGACATTTTGATGTCGCTACAACGATTAATTTTGAGTTTAACGAGGCGTCAAATCAGCATATTATGAGTTTAGAGACGCTTGATCAACCAGGATTACTTGCGCGCGTTGGACAAGTGTTTTTACAGCAAAAGATTGAGGTACATGCCGCCCGAATCACCACGTTAGGTGAGCGCGCAGAAGATATGTTCTATATCAGTGATCAAAACGATCAAGCATTATCGGCAGATAAACTTGAGACATTAAAAGTAGCCTTGATAGCAAGCCTTAGCATTCGCAATGAGGCGTAGACGTTTTAGCATTAAAATATTAAAACGTTAAAAATGTAGCATGAATAAAAAAAACGCTTTATCGTTAATTCTCTAACGATAAAGCATTTTTTAAGGTAAGAAATAACATACGTTTTAAAGCAGATATTTAGTAAATGATTTTATGAATAGCAACTTTATATCACGCTTTTATATACCATTTCGCTTGCAAGCTCTTTAAGCTCCTCATCGGCAAGCTCTAACGGTAAAATCTCTGCTTCTATCTGCCGCTGCCCAAGCATCAAGCGCCCTGCATCGACTTCTTTTTGTAGTAAGCGCTGCAAACTTGCTAGATGAAATTCTGCATCGTAGTATTCATAGATTTGTTGTAAAGAAATTGGTGCCTTGGCATGCACATCACGATAAAGGGTGTCGGCACCCAGAATTGTCATTTCATTGAGTGCTTCTTCACGCAACACATCGGTTTGATTGATTTTATTTTGCAAATGATTGGCAAATCGGCCTTTAAACCCTAGCATGACGATAAAAATTAACGTTTGAATGAAAAATAAGGTGATATATTGCCATAAAGGCAGTGACATATTTAACAGTCTGCTAAGTAGCATGAGTATCATTGCCATGACGACGTAGCTGACCAATTGCCAGAGCAGCCACATCATCAAACTGTTGTCCCCAAACCAGAACATCTGGCGCTCTTTTAGCAAAGTCAGCTGCTGACGCGTCTGCCACCAACTATGCTCGCGCTGTATGAGTTGCTCGTACAACTCAGCACGCTGGTTACCATCAAAATGTTGCTCATTGATATCTGTAGCGCTGCGCTCATCAGTTTTTAAAACACTAGACATATCAAGGTATCCTTAAACTAATCTATCGTTATTACTGACAGTTATTTTTTGCTTGGTTAAAAATTACACCACTTCAGTTTTATCAATGCTTAGTAGGAACAACACTTAGTTTAAGCAATACTTATTTTAAACAGTACTTAGTTTAAACAATGCTTAGCAGCATAATAAAATTGATGATGGCTCAAAACACGCCGTTGGTAAAAACGATTTTCTAAATCGCTTACGACTGCTGCTTTCAACTGTCATTCGAGACTGACAATGATAAGCATGAGAAGAAAAAGACAAAAAATAAGAGAAGTGCTACACTGCTCAAATGTAATTTTTCTTTATAACTTTATTATTAATTGTCTATTATAGTTAGCCTACTTATGAATCACAACTTAACGTCTCTGCATCCTTACCCGTTCGCTAAGATGGCAACCTTGCTTGAGGATAGTACGCCAGCCCTTAACGACAGCGAAATCAAGCTCGGTATCGGTGAGCCGAAACATGAGCCACCGGCATTTGTGTTGGACGTATTACGGGAAAACTTGGACAAAATAAGCCAATACCCAACCACAAATGGTCTGTTTGAGCTGCGCCAAACCATCGCTCACTGGTTAGAGAAGCGCTTCTTTTTAAATCATGTCGATCCTTATACCCAGGTTTTGCCAGTCATGGGAACGCGTGAAGCGATTTTTAGCTTAGTTCAAGCCGTCATCGACTACCCGCAAACAGATACAACAGACGAAACTACCAATCAACTAGCCGTTAACGATCAATTAGACGCTAAAAAACTGACGAATACTGATCAAACGCCTACCATAGTCATGCCCAATCCGTTTTATCAGATATACGAGGGCGCTGCGATACTGGCGCAAGCGGAGCCGTATTTCCTGCCTTGTACAGTCGACAATGATTTTAAAGGTGACTATCGCGCGGTGCCAAAAGACGTTTGGTTACGCACGCAGCTCCTGTTTGTCTGTAGCCCGAACAATCCTACTGGTTCAGTGATGACCATAGACGACTGGGAATACCTATTTCGTTTATCAGACCAATTTGGCTTTATCATTGCCAGTGACGAGTGTTATAGCGAGCTGTATTTTGATAGCGCGCCGATTGGTTTATTGCAAGCTTGTGCGGCCCTTGGTCGCCATGACTTTAAAAATTGCGTGGTATTTCATTCTTTATCTAAGCGTTCAAACTTGCCCGGCCTACGTTCAGGCTTTGTGGCGGGCGATGCCGCTATTCTACAAGCCTATTTGCAATATCGCACTTATCAAGGCTGCGCGATGCCGATACCGCATCAGCTTGCCTCCATCGCCGCTTGGGAAGATGAAAAACACGTAGCGCAAAATCGCGCGCTCTATCAAGAAAAATTTGCCTTATGGATGGCAGAGCTTGGCAAATTACTTGATCTACGTATGCCAAAGGCTGGATTTTACTTTTGGATAAAAGTACCGGAGCAGTTCAATGGCGACGACGAGATCTTTGTTAAAGCCTTATATGAGCAAGCAAACATTCACGCACTGGCTGGACGCTACTTATCACGCGAAGTTGATGGTAAAAATCCAGGAAAAGGTTATGTGCGCATTGCCTTGGTTGCGAGCGTTGATGAAAGTCGTGAAGCAATTCGCCGTATTCGTCAACTTCTTGCCGCTTAAAAGCTCATCGAAATATAATTCAAGCGCTAGCGCCCTTCCAATCAATAATACATACTACCAAGAAAGCGTAAATAACCACAACTATATTGTGGTTATTTACGCTTTCTTATTAAGACTTTCTCCTAAACAGTGCTATATTAAAAGTAACTCGACTTTATCCTTCTACTTGTTATTATCAATAAAGCCCTTCCTCCTAAGCTTCTGCTAAATATGCCATCAAGGATGATGCCATGCCCCATCTCGATTTTACCCAGCCGCCTTTTGATGTATTAAGCGCAGCTGAACGTCAAAGTGTCAGAAAAAATACTCAAATCCGTTATCTTGCTAAAGATGAGTGCTTGCTCGCGGACGATTTGCCATACTTTTATGTGGTTCTCAAAGGTCAAATCGAGCAGTTGCTTAATGGTGAGTTTATCGCGGCTTATCTGGGTAGCAATCACACCGATCATCTTAATAGCAATGATTGGTTTGACAGTCGGCGGTTACCAAAATCCCTCACAGAAGAGGATATGCAAGAAAACAATAATTTAACCAGCGGCCTCTACACTAGCACTACAAACAAAAATATAATATCGCCCTACGAATTTCGTGCTGTCGAAGACACACTATTGCTGCAAGTGAATGGCGCAACGGTTGATAAGATCAGTGCGCAAAACCATTTAGTGCGTCAACTATTATCAGAAGATTTACCTGAACGATTAAAGGCATTGCAGCAGCGGCGTAGGGGGCAAAACTTAGACAATACTAGCGCCAATCGTTACAATGAGCAGCAAGAAGTACAGCAAATCATGATGCAACCCGTGATTGATGTGCGCTTATTGCCAGTACATATTATTGATGCTAACAGCAGCTTATATGAAGCAGCACATATCATGACCAAGGCAGGGCTCAAGCATGTATTGGTAAGACCACTTAACCAACTAGATAATACGCCATTGCTAGAAGCAAGCGATATTCAAACGCAAGGTGATAGCAAATCTCATCCACCTAAAAGCTATTTTGGTCGTGGTTTGGGTATTTTAACCGATACCGATGTCTGCCGCGCCGTGAGTGAGCAAAAAAATCCTGCTATCACGCCCTGCCAACACTACGCAAACTTCAACCTGCGCACCATTGATGCCAACGATGAAATTGGCGAGGCACTATTGACCATGACCCGCTACCGTGTCCATAGGTTGCCAGTCATTGATGCCAACGGCGAAGTGGCAGGCGTGCTCGGGCAAAGCGATATGCTCGCCCATATTGGTCATCACTCCCAATTAATTAGTATTCGAATTGAACAAGCAAAAGACTTGCCTAGCTTAGAGACCGCGGTCGAGCTCATCGGACGCTATATTCGCGCGCAGCATCAAAATGGGGTAAAAATCGGTAACGTCAGCCGCATGGTACAAACGCTCAATGCGCAAGTTTTTACCAAACTTTGGCAACTTATCGTACCTGATGAAGTGATGGCAAATACTTGCGTTATCGTTATGGGCTCAGAGGGTCGTGGCGAGCAAATCATGCGTACCGACCAAGACAATGCGCTGATTATCCGTGATGGATTTAGCCATCCTGACTTAGCACAATTTGCTAATACCTTTAACAATCGCTTGGCAGAGTTGGGTTATCCGCTATGCGATGGCAACATTATGATGACCAACCCAATGTGGCGACAGCCGCTCAATCAGTTTAAAACCCAGATTAGCTTATGGTTTAAAAATACTGTCCCACTGCACAGTATTTATTTATCGGCGCTATTCGATGGAGAATACGTCTGCGGCGACGAGGCGCTACTGACGGATATCCGTGAACATTTAAAAATTGCCCATCGCCAATCGGACCTGATGTTTGTGCGTCAGTTCGCTCGTGCGGCCCTGCAATTTGGCGATGTCGGTCAATGGTGGCAAAAGTTTTTGCCGCGCCTTAGTGGTAAACCGAATGCTTATGATATCGACCTTAAAAAAGCCGGTATCTTTCCGCTGGTACATGGTATTCGTACCTTAGCACTAGAAAATGATATTTTTGATGCGCCCAGTAGCAAAGGTCGCCTTAAGGCCTTGGTGCAAGTACGAGCCTTGACCCAGCAGCGGGCTGATACCTTGCTTGAAGCGTTAGAATTTTTTATGGCGCAGCGTTTGTCCGTGGCACTATCGACAGAGGATAAACATGCTCAGCAAGTTGATCCGACAACTTTATCGGCACTTGAGAGAGATTTATTAAAAGAGTGTCTCGCCGTGGTCAAAAGCTTTAAGGGTCAGTTAAGTCGTCATTATCAGCTAGAATTTAATTAGGACGTCTCCTAGGAGGAATTCATCACCCGTCAAAAAATAAAAGAAGTCAAAAGGGAGCAAAATAGGATGAGTTGGTTGAAACAGGTATCGTCCAATTGGCAAAAGACCCATTTACAACGTCCCGAGTTGGCATCGATGTTTGATAAACCTCTGGCTGATAAATGGGTAGCGATTGATTGCGAGATGACGGGGCTTAACCCAAAAAAGCATCACCTACTGTCCGTCGCCGCCATTCATATTAACGGCGATAGCATTGATACGGGCAATGGTCTTCATCTGGTTTGCAGGCCACCTGTCATGCCTGACCGCGATACCATCGTCATTCATGGGCTACGCACTGCGGATGTCGAGCATGGTATGAGCTACAATGAGATGCTCGCGTTACTACTGCCCTTCATTGATAATCGACCACTGGTCGGGTTCTGCCCGCAGATAGATACAGGGTTTTTGAATCCTTTGGTCAAGCGCTATATGGGTACGATATTACCAAATAAGGTCATCGATATACGGCAATTATACAGTCGGCGAATAGGCGATCGAACACAAGGTATTCCCATTCAATCGCAGCATTTGACCAACATTTTAGCGCATTTTGATATTCCTGAACTCGGCACGCATGATGCTTATAACGATGCCATTATGACAGCCATGGCGTTTTTGCATCTACGCGAACGCTGACACTACACGAACGCTGACACTACGCGAAAATAGCAACTCATGTTACCATAGGCTGATTTCGCCACCTGACCATAGACCGCTCATGCTTCCTACTTCTAAAACTGATAAACCCTCTACCTTCATTGCTAAATTAACGCCTGTTAGTAAACCGCTATTCAAGCTGAATGAGCCTGCTAAATATCTATCAACGCTCGCCTTATTTACCATCGCTCTGCTGACGCCGCTATTTGCTCAAGCTGTCCTACCAGAAGCGATTCAGACGGCGCTTACACGAGCAAACTTAAGCGCCAGTGATATTAGTATTGTCATCACGCCTATAGGTGATAAAAACGCCAGCCACTTGCCTGCCCCTATTCAAGTGATTGATAGCGCTAAGGAAGTTACCGTTCACCAAAGCGCACTGGTCACTATTGAAAAGCAGACGATTAAACACCACGAAAGGCAGCTACATGCTTATACCGATGATCCCTACACTTATCAAAGCTTAGAGAGCATTCCTCCGCTTCTGCCAGATAACGCCTTAAGACCCACTAAAAATTCTAATGACAAGGTGAGTAACAACGTTAATAACAATACGAATAATGATGAAAGCGGTAAAAGTAATAATAACAAATCGACCGCTCACAATCCTTCGATTAAGATCTCTTTTTCACCGTTACTAAGCCATCAAGCCGATATTGCACGCACGCCTGCCAGCACCATGAAACTTGTGCCAAGCTTTATCGCGTTAGACACTTTGGGGGCTGACTTTGTTTGGCATACTCGCGTCTATCATACCGGTATTATCATCGGTGATAAGCTCTATGGCGATTTGATTATACAAGGTAGTGGCGACCCAAAAATGACCCATGAGCGCTTGCAGCAATTGCTGTATAAAGTTCAAACGGCTGGCATTCGCCATATCAACGGCGATATTATTGTTGATAGCGCCATCTTTAAAAACGTCACCAAAGACCCTGCCGCCTTTGATAACTCGCCGCTACGCCCTTATAACGCTAGCCCCGATGGCTTTTTGGTCAATTTTAGTACTATCGGTATCCAAAGCTATCCGCTAGACAATGCACGTGCTCAGCTGACCTATACGCCGCAGTTGGCCAATTACCAATTGCCAAGTATGATAAACTTTCGCTCGGCTGCCTGCGGTCAAGCGCGCTATAGCATCGCACCGCAGTGGCAACCCATACAATTAACGCTCAATACCAATTTACCAGACAGCTGCGGTGAGCATGCCTTTTATGTCGCCTATCCTGATGCCAAAGATTTTGCCACTCGTGTCATTACTTCTAAATGGCAAACACTTGGCAATACCTTAAGCGGCAAAGTCATCAGCCAAGAAACACCTTATAGCACCAATAACATGACAGATAAACAGGCAAAATCGGCGCGTGGTTTAGCAGCTATTTCCGTGTCACCCTTACCCATTGTCAGCTATCCTTCTTTAAACCTTACTCAGCAGATTTATGATATCAATCACTTCTCTAATAACGTGATGACCGAACAAGTAGCACTATCTATAGGCGCTTATAAAACAGATCTTAATAAAAAAGACTCTAATAAAGAAAGCGCGAATACAGATAAAGTAGTTAATAACCAAGCAACCAGCTTATATCAATTTGGTCAGCCAAAAGCGATCGACTATCCGCAAGCGCTTCAAGCTATTAATCAATGGTGGCAGACCAATCTGACTACCCCGCCGCCGCATCTGACCAATGGCTCGGGACTTTGCCGCGACTGTAGTATCAGCGCCGCCAATTTAAGCGAGCTATTGACCTACGCCTACAATCAACCAAGCTTTGATGCTTATGTCAGCTCATTAGGTATTGCTGGGGTTAGTGGTACGATTGGTGCTCATAGTGACCGCTTGCCAAAATCGCAAGCCATCGGTCGTGCTTGGATAAAAACTGGCACGTTAAATAATGTCACCTCGATGGCAGGGTATGTTAAAGGACTATCAGGACAGGACTATGTGGTGGTCGGGCTGATTAATACGGATCAACCGCTTAACGCTTATAATGCCAGAACCGTGTTGGATGCGATGCTAGATTGGACGGCGCAGCATTAATAGCATTGAGAAAAAGTGGCGTTCATGCTTACTATGTTTTAAAAACCTTATGCTTTTTCCTTTATAAAGGTCATTTTATGTCACGCAAACCCATGCAGATTAGTAAGTCTCCTCACCCATCGAGAGAGGCTCAGTTGGGAAGTAATACACTACCCACCAGTCCAAGTCTAATAAAACCCAAAATGGGACAATATATTGGCTACTTTGCCATCGGTTACACGCTTGCCAGCGCCATATTTATGATGGTTCAAACCAAAATTGCCTTAAACTCGCAGCTGGTCACCGTTCTCTCAATCATCGTTGCTACTTATATTGCAGTGCATAAATTCATTAAACATCAACAGCGCGGCCTAGATAAAAGGGAAATCAATCGCCTAATGCTTGGCGGCGTGGCGGTGGTTTGGCTGCTCACGATGATTTATTTTTTAGGAATATGGTTGTTTTTATTTGACGCGGTGAGCCGTGAGGTACTAACTGAGATGGCCATTCAGCAGCCGCTACCTCTGCTTTCGGCGTTGGTGATGATATTGGTGCTAAGCTTAGTCAGCGCGCGTATCAGTATTTTACTAATCAACCGTCTCCTTAACCCTACACATAGCCATTAACCGTACAATACTTTGAGCACTTACCGCTATTAAATACTCAGTGATATAACCAAGGGCAATTTTATATGATTGATAGGAATCCAGATTATGGACATGCTGCTTTTTGACAATGTAGAAAAACTTGGACGCATTATCCTAACCGCGATCATGGTATATATTTTAATTGTGTTAATCACCAAGGTCTTTGGCAAACGCTCGACCTCCCAGCTCAATAACTTCGACTGGATCGTAACGGTGATGATCGGCTCCTTGAGCGCCGGTACGATTTTGCGCAAAGAAGTTCCGCTTATCGAAGGTAGCGCCGCTATCGTGACTTTATATTTTCTCCAGTTTTTAGTGACCAAATGCTCCTCTGTGTTCCCAGATTTTGGTCGTCTTATCTTATCGGAGCCGCGGATTGTTTTTTATCGAGGACAATACTTGCCAGAAGCTATGCATGCTGAGCGTCTGACGCGTCAAGAGCTTGAAAGTGCGATGCGCTCTAAAGGAATAAACAGTCTCGATGTCATCGAAGCGATTGTACTTGAGTCGGATGCCACGTTGACGATTATTCAAAAACCTACGCCCTCGAATAGCAAAAATGATGACCAACAGAACATTAATAGCGTGTCAGAAACAATCAAGCCATTGATGTCAAATGATGACTAGGAAAAAATGCTTCGCGAGCTTCAAGATGGTAGCATTGAATTAAAATCTGAAAGTTAAAATCTGAAAGTTAAAATCTGAAAGTTAAAGTATGAAAGTTAAAGTATGAAAGTTAAAGTATGAAAGTTAAAGTATGAAAGTTAAAGTATGAAAGTTAAAGTATGAAAAAAGGACAGCACATCTCAATCTACCATCCTTTTTATTTTTAAATTGACTTTATAAAAAAAATGCTAAAAATTACTTAATCCGCTGCCATGTTTGCGAGCGCCCAAAGATTGGCGTACCGACATAGCCGCGTAGTTTTAAGCTTTGACCATTATCACTTAACGTAATTTTGCCAGAATAGGTTTTTCCCGATTCAGGGTCGACCAACTTACCGTCACTCCATTGGTTATTACCGTCCGCTTTTAAGCCTGACAATATCTGTAAACCTTCAACAGGTTTGTTTTTTAGGCTACCAGGACACTTGGTACAAAGCGCGTCTGCCTTTTCTTTATTGAGTACCTTGATAATTTTTCCTGAGACTTTACCATCGTTTTCCGTTAATTGAATGATGGCTTTTTTTTCACCCGTTTTCTCATCAATGGTTTGCCATTGTGTACCATTTAAGGAAGCAGCAAATACAGAAGTAGACAGCAGCATCCCTGCGCCAAGGGTTAGAAGACTTGATATAGTACGGTTCATGAACGACTCCTTTCGTTTAAAAATGTTTCAAGCGAGCTTTTGCTTCATCATAAAGACCTTACAGTGTTGTTCATTATGTTATTGTTGATAAATTCCTCAAGAGCCAAAACGAACATAATAAACAACAACTGTTTGTCGAATGCTAGTAAAGCATAAAATAATACTTTGTAAAAGGTCAGTTTGTTACAATAACTTAAGCGCAGAATTTTTTTGTTACATTGATTTACTATTAAAGTGATAGGTATTATGAAAGTAAGAATATTGACCGTCGGCAATAAAATGCCCAAGTGGGTACAAACTGGTTTTGATGAATACTTCAAACGTATTCAGCCCATGCTGAGCACTGAAATCGTAGAAATTACCGCTGCAAAACGTGCTAAAAATCCGTCGGATGCCAATTTGGCGCAGTACCGTGAGCAAGAAGGTCAGGCAATATTAGCCGCTCATGCCGCCGCAGGACGTGAGCAACTATGGGTGCTGGATGTAAAAGGTAAAATGCTCTCTACCGAACAGTTGGCCGAAAAATTGGCTGCTGGCATGCAGCAAGGTGATGACATTGCGTTAGTTATTGGCGGCGCTGATGGGGTATCACCAGAAGTGTTGGCAAAAGCCGATGTGAAATGGTCTTTATCTGCGCTGACGCTTCCTCATCCCTTGGCGCGCGTGGTGCTGATGGAGCAGCTATATCGGGCGATGAGTATCAATCACAATCATCCTTATCATCGCGGTAATTAAAACTTTTATAAAAGTGGTTGTTTGTTATAAGAGTACAACACGCCATATAAAAAATAATGGATAAGCGTGATAGAAAAACAGATTGAAATATAGGCGCGCGCCCTAATAAATGCAACATGAAATATCCTAAACCTGCGACCTCTAAAGCCACGACCGCTCCTCTGCAACATAAGAGCGAACGTCAGAATATGACTGCATCAAAGTCGACGCCTATTACAGCGGCGGCTTGGGCAAATACGCCTACGCCATCAAAACACGCTACATTGCCTGCGCTATTTATCTCGCATGGTGCGCCAACGCTTGCAATTGAACAATCGGCAACCACCAGTGCGCTGGCACGCATCGGTCAAAACCTACCTAAGCCGCGTGCCATCGTCATTATGTCGGCGCATTGGCAATCAGCTAAGCTTGAAATCAGTAGCAATCCGCAACCAAAGACTTGGCATGATTTTTCAGGTTTTGCCCCGGAGCTGTATGAGTTGCAATACCCAGCAGCGGGTCAGCCAGTGCTTGCCGAAACACTGGCACAGCAGCTGACGGCACGCGGTATTACCTGCCGTGTGAACCCCTTACGTGTTAGTGATCATGGCGTATGGGCACCGCTTTTGCATCTGTATCCGCAGGCTAATATTCCTATTGTTCAAATATCCCTGCCCCAGCATTACGACAGCATCGCCTGCTACCAATTGGGCGCGCAACTGGCGCAATTACGTCATGAGCAAATCCTCTTGATTGGCTCGGGCAATATCACCCATAATTTGCAAGCGTTACGTTGGCAAGCAGAAAGTATCGATGAAACTGCCAAAGACTTTAAGGTTTGGTTATTACAACAACTTAAAACAGATATTCCAAGCGCCTTAGATTGGCAACGCTATCCCAATTTTCGTGACATTCACCCAAGCGATGAGCATCTATTACCGTTATTCTTTGCTTTAGGTGCCGGTCAACGCGTCTCTGTGGTGCATCAAAGCATGGCGCACCACAGTTTAGGAATGGATATTTATCGCTTTGATTAAAAATCTTTTTAATCGTATAAAATGACTACTCAAAAGCTGGTTTGGTAAACATGCCAGCCCGCTCTATCTCGCCTGCAATACTAAATAACGTCGTCTCATCATTCATCCGCCCGATCAGCTGCATACCAATTGGTAGACCCTTTTTGCTCATACCGACTGGCAATGACATCGCTGGCAATCCAGTGACATTGCCCAAGATGGTAAATCCCATTTTACCGAGTACTGGGGCGCCTAGTTTTTCAATCATGCCTGAGCTAAAGGCAAATCTGCCCATATCAATGCCTTTATTCAGCAAGCCTGCGCTCCGCATCAACATCTCATCCATCCGACTTGGTGGTAGCACGCCATGCTTGACGGCAGGGGTCGGTACAGTCGGGCACAAAATCATATCGTAAGTCTCAAGCAGCAAACCCGTTTGGTATTGGCTATCATGCCAGCCATGCTTAGCATGCGTCAAATCAACGGCGGATAATGAGCGTCCAAGCATGGCCATATTATAGGTTTGCGGCTCAAGATTTTGGATATGCTCCGTCCCATAACAGCGCTTAATATTATCGATGGTAAAGGCGGTATGCGCGCAGACCACGACTAAAAAGTCATGCCAAAACTGCTCGATATTAATATTTGGCTCAGCCGGTACCACGCGGTGGCCCATTGCTTCTAGCTGCTTAGCGGTTTGTTCTAATACGACGAGCACTTCTTTATCAACCTCGGTATTGGCAACCAAAGGCTGTTGATGCAGCGCGATGGTTAACTGTCTTGGCGCGCGCATCGCTGCTTGCAAAAACGTGCCCTCGGGCGGCGCAATCACATAAGGCGCGCCAATTTCTGCGCCGCTTGTCGCATCAAGCATTGCCGCACTATCGCGCACACTACGCGTAATTACATGGTCGGCAACTGCCCCTTCCCAGCCTTCCCCAATTTTTGGACCCATCGGGTTACGGCCTCGGCTAGGCTTAAACCCAAACGCCCCGCACCAAGCTGCCGGAAAACGTATCGAGCCGCCACCGTCACCCGCGCCTGCCATCGGCACGATACCGCTTGAAACTGCTGCTGCGCTACCACCCGATGAACCACCAGAGCTATAGCCTTTTTTAAAGGGGTTATGCGTGACGCCGTGAGCTTTGGGTTCAGTAGTAATAATTAATCCAAATTCTGGCGTGTTGGTTTTACCAAAGGTATTGACGCCTGTAGCTTTCATTCGCTTGACAATTTCGCTGTCGCTTTCTGACACGATATTGACACTGCGACTGCCCATGGTAATTGGCTCATCCGCAAAATGAAACGATAGGTCTTTGAGCAGATAAGGCACACCGTTAAAGACGCCCGTTGGTAAGCCTTGTTGCGCCGCAGCATATGCTCGCTCATCGAAGCGGTGGATAATGGCGTTTAGTTTAGGATTAAGCTTATTGGCTTGATTAACGGCGGCATCCAATAATTCTTTGGCGCTGACTTCCCCCGCATTAACCAACGCTGCCAACGCTAATGCATCATACTGGGTATATTCTTTAAACATAACTGACCGTCCTTGGAGAGTGATAAATTAAGATTTTTTAAAATTTATACTTATTTTTTTAAAAACAATTACTAGTTTAGTATAAAAAATGATGATTTATAATCGATATTCAAACTCATTGGTCATTCGGCTATTAACGCTATCATTTTTTTATAAAAAAAGACGAGGCACTTTCGTCACTCGTCTTTTTTGCTATATTATAAGACTTAAGTGCTACATCAATAGCTCTCGCTTGCCACTTTTTCCCATCGAGCTGACCAGTCCTGCCTCTTCCATTGAGTCGACAATACGGGCGGCACGGTTATAACCGATACTAAATTTACGCTGGATTGATGACGCTGAAACTTTTCGCGTTTCCATAATAAAAGCGACCGCATCATTATACAAATCATCATCTTCGCCAGAAGCATTTGCTGTACTGCCGCCACTGGGACTAGATAACTCAAAGTTGCCAGCCATATTATCAATATAATCGGGTGCACCGCGTTCACGCCATGCATCACAGACACGGTTGACCTCTTCGTCGCTGACATAGGCCCCATGCA
This sequence comes from Psychrobacter sp. UBA6766, assembly GCF_002453355.1. GTDB lineage: Bacteria > Pseudomonadota > Gammaproteobacteria > Pseudomonadales > Moraxellaceae > Psychrobacter. The sequence continues at coordinate 43,142 of NZ_DKGQ01000012.1, forward strand.
CACGGTCTGGCTCAATTTGCCCAGGCCCTAAAAACAGCATATCACCGTTACCAAGCATATCTTCTGCGCCGCCGCTGTCCAAAATCGTCCGAGAATCCACTTTTGAGTTTACTCGTAACGCTGCCCGAACGGGAATATTGGCTTTAATCAAACCAGTAATGACATCAACCGACGGACGCTGGGTCGCAAGCATTAAATGAATGCCAGCAGCCCGTGATTTTTGTGCCAGACGCGTGATAAGCTCTTCGGCTTGTTTACCCACTTGCATAATCATATCGGCAAACTCATCGGCGACGATAACAATCATCGGTAAGGTTTTAAGCTTGGGCGCTTGGCTAATACTCACGCTATCGTTCGGACGCCATAAGGGATCGAGCATTGGATTACCTGCTTTTTCAGCAGCAATGACTTTTTTATTAAACTCGTTAAGCTTACGCACTTTTAACAAGCTCATCAGCTGATAACGGCGCTCCATCTCTGCCACGCACCATGACAAGGCACTGGCCGCTTCGGTCATATCAGTGACGACAGGTGTCAGCAGATGCGGAATATCGTTATAGTTAGCAAGCTCAAGCTGCTTTGGATCAATCAAAATCATACGCAGCTCATTTGGCGTATATTTAAGCAGCATAGATAGTAGCATCGAGTTGACCAAGACTGATTTTCCAGAGCCTGTCGTTCCTGCAACGAGCATATGCGGTGCGCACGCAAGATCGGTAATAGTCGGATTTCCACCAATGTCTTTTCCCATCGCCATGCTGATTTGAGCTTTTGGATCCTTGAATTTCTCAGTATTTAGCAGCTCAATCAAACGTACCATTTCACGTTGTTTATTGGGCACTTCGATACCGATATATGGCTTTCCCGGAATGACCTCGACTACACGAAGCGATGCCATCGATAGCGAACGCGCCAAATCACGAGAAATACCTGTAACCTTGCTGGCTTTAACCCCAGGCGCAAGCTCTACTTCAAAGCGCGTTACGACTGGCCCTGGAATCGCATTAACCACCGCTGCTTTGACATTAAATTCTTGTAACTTAATTTCTAAAAGCTCGGACAACTGCTCAAGCTCAGAGAGGGTATAGCTTGGCTTACGGTTAGGATCCGGCTTATCTAAAATAGACAGCTCTGGAATAGGCGTTAAGCTGCTGCGATAAGCGGCGGTTTGCATCGAGCGTGATTTTTGACTAAAAGCAGCATCATCACTGATGTCTGGCATCACTGGCGCATGAGCATCTTCATCATCTGGCATCATGTCAGTGATATGATTACTGCTATCGCCCTCTGGTACCGCAAAGCTTACCGTTGGTTTAGCTGTCGCAGGTGTGGTATTTTTCGTTAAAGTACCAGTATTTGCCGTCGGCGCTAATTTAGGATTAGCAGGCGGCGTATTGGTCGGCGTCATGTCAGCAATTTCACTAACTCTATTGACGTTACCAATTGGCGCAACGTTATCTGTTTGCCAGTCATTAGCCACTTCATGTTGAGTTAAGGGCTCAGAATCATTTGTAAACTCAGAGTCTTCGATAGACCAAGTTTCAGAAAAGTCATCAATGTCATTGTTGAATGAAATATCTGCTACCTTTGGCTCCTCGGCAAATGATGTCTCTATTACTGGCGCTTCAATGATAGCTTCATCTTGCTCTAACTCAGACGCTACTGATACTGCTGCATGTTCTGCTAGCCAAGCATCTACCAACGCATTTACGTTTTTGCTACCTTCATCTGTTCTAGAAATCTCAGACGCCGTTGCAGACTCATTATTTACGAAGCCATTATTACCTGATTCATTAGTTGGTTGCGCATCTGAGAGCTCTTTTGTTGAGGTATCATAAAATGCTGCCGTTGGCACCTCTAAGCTGTGCTCGTTTGTAACAGCAGAATCATGAACAGGCGTCTCTTGCCTAGCAATTTCCTCACTCGCCAATAAATCATCGACGGTATTGGCATCATTCCAAGCAAAACTTGGTTCAACTTTACGTGTAGGAGCCAAAACTGGGTTTGCGGTAGAGGCTGACACTTGAGATTGGTTAACGTGATTGAAATTGCTCGCAGTAGCCGGTTGTAATTGCTCACCTTGTGCAGCGTTGTTGGCTGCCGTCGCAGCTGCCGACATAGACGCTTTGACGCTAGCACCAAGTCCCGACGTCACTAAGAATTCCGCTAATACATTATTAAAGCGACCACTTTTATCTGCTGTTCGGGTATGATCAGCATGGTCATCTGATGTCAAATCTAATGGTAATTGCTCATGTTCTTGCGGCGTTTTTTCACCATTTACACGGTCTTCATCAATAAGTTGTTTAGCCGTAGCTGTTTGCCCTACTTGCCTATTATCTCGACTTCTATCGCTGTTTTTAGCTCTAGAACCGAGCCATGACCATGTTCTAATTTTCTCATAAATTGCCAGCCAATGAATATTAAAGGCAAAAGTGGCGGTAATAATCACAAACACCGTCAAAAACGTCACACTGCCCCACTGCGATAACAGCTGCGCCAAACGTGCTTGCAACTCAAGTCCAATGATACCGCCAGCAACGCCTTTGAGTCCTGATGTCATCGGATCTGCGACTTGCTGCACGAGCGCCACCAATTGCGCAAACAAGGCACTGGCGCTCAACAGCAGAAACACATAAGCAACCAAGCGCAATAACCAAAACGTTGGTTTATTATCCCACCAAATCAGCACCGATTCATAAACCAAAAACGCCAGCAACCACCAAGCGCCAAAACCAAAAAAGCTATAGAGCAAATCCGATAGCCAAGCGCCCATTTCGCCGCCCATGTTATTGACGGTAGTCATGTCACTACTGATGTGCGACCAACTCGGATCATTTCCCGTATAAGTCATCAAAATGACAAATAAATAAACCGCCAGCATTAACCCAAGCAGGGTAAATATGCCCTTTTTTAAATACTCAATAAGTGGTGCTGATATCACGTAAGATCTGCCTTGTTGTCAATACTCGTTGCTAATACTCGTTAATAATACTAAATGATTGCTGGCTTATGATGAGAACCAACCATGATTTCATGGTTTTCTGTCAATGAATGCGACTGTCATTTAAGGGTTTATCGAATCGCTACTACGCTCGCATAACTTCTTATAATAACAAATACATAGGCGTAGTGGCGACAGTGTTATCAAGAAAGCGTAGAAGAAAATGCATTGTTAAGCGCTTCAGCAAAAAATGCGGTTATTAATCTAACATTAGCCACACTTTTGGGTAATAAATGGATTGGCAATAAAAAACAGCCTGTCATTTTAGGAGCAATGCTATCCGTGCTTTGATTCTAATGATACCTATATTCATTTTAGCAAACTTGCACTTTTTGCCGTCAGCCCTTATGTTATTATCACACAGCGATAAGAAAAACCACATTTATCGCGGCTTTTAGCGCGTAACTTTTATAACATTTAGCATTTGTACGGTACATTTTTATTATTTTAATTTTTACATTTTTTATTTAGCTAGCAAGGAAATTTTATGGCAACTGATAACACGGCTCCTCGCCACGAAAAACTGATTATTTTAGGCTCAGGCCCTGCCGGTTATTCCGCTGCAGTTTATGCGGCGCGGGCTAATCTCAAGCCTGTTATGGTCACAGGGTTGGAGGTTGGCGGGCAGCTAACCACCACTACCGAGGTTGACAACTGGCCGGGCGATGCGCATGACTTGACGGGCCCTGCACTGATGGATCGTATGAAAGCTCATGCCGAGCGCTTTGGTACTGAGCTGGTTTATGATCATATCAATGAAGTCAATCTTGATGAGCGCCCTTTTACATTGGTCGGCAATAATGGTAGCTATACTTGCGATGCCTTGATTATCTCAACGGGCGCCTCAGCGCAGTATTTAGGCTTAGAGTCAGAAAGCAAATTCCGCGGCCTTGGCGTATCAGCTTGTGCCACCTGTGATGGTTTCTTTTATAAAAACCAAAAAGTCGCCGTCATTGGTGGTGGTAATACCGCCGTTGAAGAGGCTTTATATTTATCAAACATCGCTTCTGAAGTGACGCTAGTCCATCGCCGCGACAGCTTACGCTCTGAGAAAATTCTACAAGATAAGCTGTTTGAAAAAGTCAAAAACGGCAACGTCAAAATTGAATGGAACCATAAAGTCCGAGAAGTCGTCGGCGATGATATGGGCGTCAATGGGTTGGTCATTGAGTCGATGATTGATGGCAGCACTAAGCAACTGGACGTGTTTGGCATGTTTGTCGCCATTGGTCATAAGCCAAACACAGATTTATTCAGAGGTCAGCTGGACATGAAAGATGGCTACTTAATCGTTAATAGTGGTCTAAATGGCAATGCCACCCAAACCAGTATCGAAGGCGTATTTGCTGCAGGAGATGTCGCCGATCACGTTTATCGTCAAGCGATTACCTCAGCGGGAACTGGCTGTATGGCAGCGCTTGATGCTGAAAAATATTTAGACGCAATGGGTGAAACAATCGCTCGCGATCACACTTATGCCTCTACATTGACTGAAGATAAAGAAGCGTAAATGAGCCACTTCGCTAAAGACGGCCACATTGACATTGATGTCAATGCGGCTGATATAACACCTGAGGCCTTTCGTAACCACATCAGGAGTCTTGGGCGTTATAACTTCCCTGATCCTGCGATGGTTGACCCTGATGGCATCGGTATCGTTGCTATCGGCGGAGATTTAGCACCAGAAACGCTAATTTCGGCTTATGCGCAAGGATTATTTCCGTGGTTTAACGAAGATGAGCCTATTGCCTGGTGGTGCCCTGAGCCGCGCTGCGTCATCGCGCCAACAGATTATCATCCCAGTAAATCGCTTCGTAAGCAAGCGGGCCGCAGTCGTTGGCAAATAACCCTTGACCAAGCTTTTGATGACGTCATTCATGCTTGTAGTTTACCGCGTAGCGATGGTTTCAATGACACGCTACCTGAAGGCGAGCACACTTGGATTCACAGCGAGATGATTGAAGCCTACACTAAACTGCATGCGCAAGGATTTGCTCATAGTATCGAAGTTTGGAATGAAAATCAGCGGTTGATTGGTGGACTATATGGCTTAAAAATAGGCGGTATTTATTTTGGCGAGTCGATGTTTCATAGCGAGTCCAATGCCTCAAAGCTCGCCTTTTGGGGCTTAATGCGTTTATGCACCCAAAGCAAGGTTGCGTTAGTAGATTGTCAACTACCAAACGATCATCTGATAAGCTTGGGGGCGACGACATTGCCGCGAGCAAAATTTTTGGTAGAGCTAGATACATTGATTAGCAGCCGTGCCGTTAACTGGCAAAAGAACACTTATAAACCTTTACCAGCCTCACTTCTCAACAAGCCAGAGCCGTGGCAATTAAAAATATAAATTAAATTGGTAAAGCAAAACAACTCGGTTTACTCACTAAGCCGAATTGTTTTTCTCTACTATAATTTTAAACAAAAATAGCTTTAAACAGCGCGTTCAATCATCTTTTACACAATCAGTAAGTTAACGGTTTTACTTACGAGGTCATCATGGCACCTGATACAGCATTTTTACTTATTGGCACGCTGGCAACGAAGGCCAATACCACCAAAGATACGATTCGTCACTATGACCAACTAGGACTTTTAAAATCTCGCAAACGCCAAGCAGGCTCACGGCTTTATACTGAGTTTCATCCCGAGTGCGTCGAGCGTATCGAGTTGATAAAAAGCGCCCAAGCCATTGGTTTTACCTTGACTGAAATCAAAGACAGCCTCAATGATTATTACGATGGTCAGCTCGATATCGATTTGCAGCTAAGCATTACTCAGCAAAAACTCGCTCAAGTCAAAAAACAGCAAGCAACCATCAGCTTAATGATAGAGATGTTGGCCGAACGAATTGAGCTGCTCGAACGTATGAAAGTCGATGAGAATTACCCTTCCAATATTGATATTTGTAAAAAGCAAATTCCACCACAGGTATAATCCATCAAGTCAAAATTGGCGAGGTCACAAATAGTCAATTTTTAACGATAAAAACGCTGCATAATCAAAGCATCAATGGCTGGCTGATGAGGCATTTGATAATAGCCTTTACGCTTGTGAATGACAGTGAATTTTTGCTGCTCATATAGAGCAATCGCAGGAGCATTATCTGCTCGCACTTCTAACAATAAGCTGTCTACCTGACTATTCATCAACTCTCTACTTAACGTAGCAAAAAGCTGCGAGGCGATACCTTGACGTTGATAGTCAGGATGGGTGCCGATACGCAATATCTCTGCTTGCTCAAACAACACTTGGTATAAACAATAACCAATCACCGTATGGTCCATTGTCTTATTTTCTTGTTCATAAGCAACTATCATACGAATATTGTTTTGCTCAAGCATTTCAATTAACGTTTGATAAGTCCACGCGTCTTGCAGTTGCAGCAATGCTTCAATAGTTGCTACTGCTTGAACCATTTTTTCCCACTCTGATATGTTGGTTGGCAGCTTCTCAATAGTAAACACAGCTTTTCCTTTTATTTTTTTCTATCCAATAACCGCTATGTTAGCTTAAATGTTTATAATTATTAGTATTTAATCCCTTATTCTACACTCATAAAATATAAAAAAAGCCACCCTTAATTAAGGATGACTTTTTTATGGCTAACTCATAAGCTCATTGCTGAGACTTATATCTTAGTTCAATACGTTAGCAACAACACCAGCACCTACCGTACGGCCGCCTTCACGAATAGCGAAGCGAAGACCTTTGTCCATAGCGATTGGGTGGATAAGCTCAACGCCCATCTCAACGTTATCACCAGGCATAACCATTTCAGTACCGTCTTGTAATTGGATTGCGCCAGTTACGTCAGTGGTACGGAAGTAGAACTGTGGACGATAGCCGTTTAGGAATGGTGTGTGACGACCACCCTCTTCTTTTGACAGTACGTAAACTTCTGCGTCAAATTTGGTGTGAGGAGTGATTGAACCTGGCTTCGCTAGTACTTGGCCACGTTGAACGTCTTCACGTTTGGTACCACGAAGTAGAACGCCACAGTTTTCACCAGCACGACCTTCGTCAAGCAGTTTACGGAACATCTCTACACCCGTACAGGTAGTTTTTTGAGTGTCACGGATACCGACGATTTCAATCTCGTCACCGACTTTTACGATACCAGACTCAACACGGCCTGTTACCACAGTACCACGACCTG